>DAOUBF010000009.1:0-59190 GCA_034432795.1 Anaerolineae bacterium | reverse complement strand
GGTGTAGGCGTTGGCGTGGGGGTGGGTGTGGACGTTGGCGCAGGTGTGTTGGTCGGTGTGCGCGTCGGTGTGGGCGTGGGTGGAGGCGTGGGCGTATACGTTGGCAATGGCCCCGGCTGCTCGCGCAGCACGAACAGGCCCCGGTTGATGTCGCTGACGATGATCGTGCCGCTGGGTAGATAGGGATAGACGCCCCAGGCGCCGGCGAAGTTGGCGCTGTTGTTTGCCGGATAGGTGTCAAAGAAGGCCACTTCGTAGAGCGCGTTGGGGTTCGCCGCGTTGAGGACGGCCACGCCGCGCGTGTAGTTGGAGAAGATCACCTTATCGCCGAGGGTAAAGGCGTTGTGGTCAATGGCCCGTGTCGTGCCTGTGTACAGGCCGCTGGTGAAGAGCGAGGTGAGGCTGGAGATATTCACCGTGCGGATGCGCGTGTTCAGCCCAAAGTTTGATTCGTCCAACTCGTCGTTGATGAACAGGTGCTGGTTGTCCCGTGAGATCCAGCCGGAATGGGTATAGCCGAGTTGCGAATAGGTGAACGAGCCAATCGTGGTGGGGGCGCTTTTATTGGTGACATCAATGACCCGAATGCCGCTGTAGCCGGCGAAGTTGAAGGCAACCTCGCAGGGATTATGCCCGGGCAGGCACTGGCTGGCGCGGGTGTCGGTGAACACGTGCGTGTAAATCTCGTGGACGTAGGTGCCGGTCCAGAAGCCCACTTCCTGCAGATTGGTGGGGTTCGCCAGGCTGATGATGCGCAGGCCGCCCAGGTTGGAGCCGTTGAGGTAGAGGTAGGGGGGCAGGCCCGGCTGGTTGGCCACGTTGGTGCTGAAGTCAATGTTGGAGATGAACAGGGAGTGCGCGGTGGATAACCCGCCACCTGTGTACGTCCCAGCCAGCGAGACGCTGTTAGGTAGATTGGTCAGGTCAATGATCTGGATGCCCCCGCCGGTTTCGTTGGAGATATAGGCGTAGGCGTCCCAGCGATTGGCAGGGGAGTTGAAGAACTGGAGCACTTTGACCTCACGCCAGTTTGAGGTCGGCCCCTGGATCGTGCCCACGACGGCCGGGTTGGCCGGGTCGGTGATGTCCACCACGCCGGTGCCGGTGTTCAGCCCGATGATAGCATACTCACGCATGTCGTCCAGGTCCACGTAGCCCCAGATGCTGGAGGCGCGGGTGGGGTTGAAGCTGAACAGGGTGAAAGGGACGCGGGCATACAGGTCAATGCCAAAGCAGGGATAGACATCGGCCATGCCGTTCACGCAGGGTGTCACCGTGCCAGGGCGCAGGTGGTCAGGCGGCCCAGGGTCGCTCACGTCGGGTTTATCGGGATAATTGCCGGTGGGGGTGGGCGTGGGCTGGGAGGTGGGGGCGCTGCTGCCGGCGGCGGCTGAAAGCGCGGCCAGAAGAATGCTGAACGCGATCAGGGCGATCACCAGATAAAGGCGGGTGGCAGGGATGCGGTTGACCATAGCGGTTCCTCTCTTTGGCGTAGCATGATCTCAGCGCATGAGGTGGGACATGCGACGGGGCTATTTTATCCGAATCGGGTCGCAAATGCCAGTTCGGATAGGGTGTATATCAGATTTGGGACAGATGACCCGATTGGTTACCCCCCACTCTCACCCTCCCCCGCAAGGGGGGAGGTGGTGAATTCCCTCCCCCTGGATGGGGGAGGGGCAGGGAGGGGGTGACCGCTGACAGTTGCCCCGAAATTGAAATGCACCCGTTCGGGCACTGCGCCTGGCGCGAACATCGGAGAAGGTGTACACTGCATGGCCTGAGAGGCGACACGGCCCGGCCCAGTCGCCCCGACTTCCAATACACCATCTGGCGTTGATTGACTACCCGTTTTATGTGGACGGTTGAACTGCATTGCCATACCCTGTATTCGCCCGACTGTCTGACGCGGCTGGAGGACCTCATCGCTGCCTGTCGTCGCAAGCGTATTGATAAACTCGCTGTGACCGACCATAACACGGCGCGAGGCGCGCTGATGCTGCAGCAGATGGCGCCCGACCTGATCATCGTGGGTGAGGAGGTCCGCACGAGCCGGGGGGAGCTTCTGGCCTATTTCCTCAGTGAGACCATCCCACCGGACCTGTCGCCGGAGGAGACCATTGCTCGCATTCGTGCTCAGGGGGGCCTGGTGGGCATTTCCCATCCGCTGGACCGCGTCCGGCGCGAGGCGATGGGGCGAGAGGCGGCCCTGTCCATCATAGACCAGGTGGATATGATTGAGGTGTTCAATGCCCGCAGCGTGTTTCATGCGGATAACGCCGGGGCGTTGGCGCTGGCCGGGGCGCATGGGAAGCTGAAGATCGCCGGTAGCGACGCGCACACGATCTACGAACTGGGCCGGGCGACGATGCGTATGCCCCCCTTCACAGGCCCGCAGGACTTCCTGGCGGCGCTGGCCGGGGCGCAGATCGTGGCCCGCCCGACGACGCGCCTGATCCATCTGGCCTCGCGCTGGGCGGCCTGGCGCAAGCGGCTGGGAGGCGTGTAGTACATGGGCTGCTTGCTGGCGCTGGTGGGCGGCCTGTTGCCGATGGCCGGATATGCACTGGTCATCGCCTGGGTGGACCGCTACGAGCGCGAGCCCTGGCTGCTCATTGTGGGTGCCTTCCTGTGGGGCCTTGTCCCTGCGGCCATCGCTGCGCTGGTCTCCCAACTGATCCTGGATATGCTCATCCGAAGCATGATCGGTGAGGGCCTGGCCGCCGAGTGGCTTCAAACCGGGCTGGTCGCCCCGATGACAGAGGAGATCGCCAAGGGATTTGCGGTATTCCTGGTTTTCCTCATCTTCCGACGTGAGTTTGATAGCGTGCTGGACGGCATCGTGTACGGTTCGTTGGTGGGATTTGGCTTTGGCGCCATTGAGAATGTGCTTTACCTGTTCGGCGCCTACGCAGAGGAGGGGATTGAGGCCCTGATCATCCTGTTCATTTTACGGGCGGGCCTGTTCGGCCTGAATCACGCTTTTTTCACCAGCCTGATCGGAGTAGGGCTGGCCGTCCTTCGGCTGGCGCGCAGCCAGGCGATCAAGCTGCTGGCGTTGCCTGCGGGGCTGATGCTGGGGATAACGGCGCATAGCCTGCATAACACCCTGGTGCTGCTGACGGCGGCTGAGGGTGGGCCAGGCCTAGCGGCGCTGGGCATTGCCCTTCTGGCCGATTGGATGGGCGTCCTGGGGCTGCTGATCACCATTGTTCTGGCGCTGCGACGCGAGCAAAGTTGGATTGCGGAGTATTTGCGCGAGGAGGTTGAGAACGGGCTGCTCAGCCAGCAGCACTATGAGACCGCCTGTTCTGCGTGGCGGCGGATGCTGGCCGGTTGGGCGGCGTTGCGGCACGGCGGCCTCCGGCGCTATCGCCGCTTAGGTCGCCTTTATCATCTGTGTACGCGGCTGGCGTTTAAGAAATATCAGCAGGCCCGCCTGGGTGAAGCTGCGCTCCATCCGGCGGCCATTGAGCAATTGCGCCAGGAGATCGCGGCGATCCAGATGCAGGAGGCGTGAGGCGTCAGGCCTCAGATATGACGCCCTCTTTCGTCTCTGCGATCAGCCGGTCCACCACCGCATTGAGGTCCTCGGTCTCGGCGTAGGTTCGCAGTTGGCGGTCGGCGCTGCTGCCCTCTTGCAGGATGGTGTAGGCGTATTCTACTTCTTTGCGGCTGCCCAGTTCGTCCACCACGTCGTCCACAAAATCCACCAGCTCGTGCAGCAGGCTGCGGGCGGGGAGTTCCTGCTGCTTGCCGAAGTCAATCAGGTTGCCGTCCAGGCCATAGCGCACGGCCCGCCACTTGTTCTCCTCCACCAGGGCGCTGCGGTACACACGGAAGGTGGTGTTGTCGCGGCGCATCTTGTAGTGCTTGGCGACCAGCGCCTGGAAGAGGGCGGCGACGCAAATGGCCTCGTCCACTTTGGTGCAGCAGTCGCAAATACGGAACTCCAGCGTGGGGTATTTGGCGTTGGGCCGGGCGTCCCACCAGATTTTGGTGCCATCCTCAATGGAGCCGGTGCGCACCAACGTCTCCACATAGCTTTGGAAGTCGGCCCAGGAGGTGAAATGGGGCGGGATGCCGGTGCGGGGGAAGCTCTTGAAGATGACGCTGCGGTAGGATTTGAGGCGGGTGTCGCGCCCCATCCAGAAGGGGGAACTGGTGGACAGGCACAGGACGTGCGGCAGCATGTAGCGGAGCACGTTCATGGTATCAATGAGGAACTCGCGGTCCTCAATGCCGATGTGCACATGCGTGCCGAAGATGAGTAGTTGCTGAGCGAGCACGCCCATGTCCTTGAGCACGCCCAGGTAGCGGTCCAGAGGGGTAATGTCCTGGGCCAGCCAGGAGGAGAACGGGTGAGTGCCGGCAGCGGCGATGGCCAGGCCCTTGCGGGCGGCCAGGTCAAGCACCGTGCGGCGCAGCTTGATGATCTCCTCGCGGGCTTCCTGCACGGTGTGGCAGATTTTCGTGCCCACCTCAATGATGGACTGATGCAACTCCGGCTTGAGTTGTTCGCGCAGCACCAGCCGGTCCTCTTCCAGGAATTGGGTGATGTAGGAGCGCAACTCCCGCGTTTGCGGGTCAATGATCTGATATTCTTCCTCTATTCCGATGGTCAATGATGGCCTGGCGGTCATCGTGGCACCTCCTCTCCTCCTTTGACCTCATGCCTGAAATGCAAGAGGAGCACGCTATCCTTGTAAGATTTGCGCCTGCCCGCTATTCATGCTATATTCCCCCGCGAAGGGGTGCTCCTTTAGTTCGGAAGAGCCTTTGATTATACTTTGCTCACCTTAAGGCCACAAACGGACTCACCGGATACACCATTTATCCGGTATGAGCAAAATCATTTCGTGTGAACCAGAGAAAGGAGAGAAGAGAGATGTCCAAACGATCTATGCTCATCGTGAGCGTCATGATCATAGCTGGGATGGTGCTGGCGGCCTGTGGTGCGCCGCCGGCGGCCCAGCCGACCCAGCCGCCTGCCGCCCAGCCCACTGCAGCGCCCATGGGCGTGAAAGGCACAGCCGTGCTATGGCATGGCTGGACGGGTGCGGAAGAGGAAACGTTAAAGGAGGTGATTGCCAGTTTCCAGCAGGCCAACCCGGAGGCCAAGATTGACGTGTTGGCCGTGCCCTTTGACCAGCTTAAGAACAAGTTCACGACCGAGGCCGCGACGGGCGGGGGGCCTGACCTGATGATTGGCCCCAAGGACTGGATCGGCGAACTGGCGAACGCGGGCCTGATCGCGCCGCTGGATGAGGTGGGCAAGGACATCCTGGCGATGCTGCGCCCTTCAACAGTGGAGGCCAATAAGTTCAAGGGCCAGGTGTGGGCTTTCCCCGAATCCTTTGAGGCGGTGGCCCTGTTCTACAATAAGTCCATGATCCAGACCCCACCCGCAGATACGGATGCAATGCTGGCCCTGGCGAAGGATCATGGCCTGGCCTGGAACACGGGCTTCTACCACTCGTTCGGCTGGATCCCGGCGTTTGGCGGCCAGTTGTTTGACGCTAACCAGAAGTGCATCCTTGATCAGGGTGGCACAGACAAGTATCTGGAGTTCATGAAGAGAGTGAAGGAGTCGCCGGGTGTCACGGCTGACTCGGATGGTGGTAAGCTGGACGCGCTGTTCAAAGATGGGAAAGTGGCCATGATCGTGAACGGCCCCTGGGCCACCGGCGACTACGCCAAGGCGTTGGGCAAGGAGAACATCGGCGTGGCGCCGTTGCCGGTGGTGAAGGAGACCGGTAAGGCTGGCGCGCCCTTCCTGGGCACCAAGAACATCTTCCTGAGCGCGAATAGCAAGGGCGATAGCCAGGCTGTCGCCCTGGCGTTCGTTAAGCACATGCTCAGCCCGGAGATGCAGAAGCTGTTGGCGGAGAAGGCGGGCCATCTGCCGGCGAACAAGGACGTTACGGTGGATGATCCCGTTGTCCAGGGCTTCCTCAAGCAAGCGGAGAACGCCAGCTACTTCCCCAATGAGCCGGAGATGGGCGCTGTCTGGACGCCGGCCGGCGACATGATCACCAAGGTGATTGAGGGCAAGGCCGCTGCCGCTGATGCGGTGAAGGAGGCGTGCGCCACGATTAACCAGGCAAATAAGAAGTAAAACCGGGATGGATGGCGGAGGGCGGAGGCCTCCTGTCCGCCGTCCTCCGCTATCCAGTGGAGACGATCAAGGTACTCAACGGATTATTTCACAATGTCACCGAAGGTGACATAGGTAAAGTAACTTATGACAACGACAGCAGCCCCAGCCAAGCCCGTCACACGCGTGCGCCCTCGGATTATGGAGGAGCAGGAAGCGCGGGTTATACGGACGGCCTACGCTTATATTGCGCCGGCGGCGCTAGTGATGGCGTTGATCACCTTTTTCCCCCTGGTTTACCAGATCTGGATCTCCATCACAAATTACAACACACGAAACCTGAGATTACCGGAAGGAGCCACCGGCCTGACAGGTCTGTTAGGACAGATTGTGGGGTCGTTTAATCCTGCGCTCAAAGCGCAGTTCAATGCCCCCGATATTGTAGGCGCTGCCAATTACATCAGCATTTTGACCAATGAACTGGGGCAGGTGCTTTCCGGCTACGATTTCTGGCGAATTCTGACTTTCAACCTGGCCTGGACGTTCATCAATGTGTTCTTTCACGTGACCATCGGCGTCGCCATTGCAGTCCTGCTCAATGTCAATGGGCTGTGGTTCAAGCGCTTTTATCGCGCCATGTATGTCATCCCCTGGGCGCTACCCAACCTGGTGGCGACGATGGTCTGGCGTAACATGTTTGATGACCAGGCCGGTTCAGTTAATATAGTGATTAAAGCATTGGGGGGAACGGGGCTGCGGTGGTTGCAGCAGATTGATCCGCCGCTCCCCTGGTTGCCACCCTTTGTGCGCCTGCCTGCTGGCTGGAACCCCTGGATGGGGTTATTCCTGTGGTTCGTCCTGCTCTTGGCACCGTTTGCCTTGAAAGCGTTTCGTCAGCGCTGGCAATTGATCCTCCCCTGGGCAGTCGTGCTCCAAATCCTGTTTGTGCTCCCCGGCACGCTGACGTCGGGGCCGGTGGAGACGGCCAGCCTGGGGCAGTTGTTCCCGCTGTCATTCTATGCTGTGCTGATCGCCAATATCTGGCTGGGGTGGCCGTTCATGATGGCGATTGCGACGGGCGCGCTTCAGGGCATCCCTAGCGAACTCTATGAGGCGGCGACCGTGGATGGGGCCAGCAAATGGCAATCCTTCTGGGCGATCACGGTGCCATTGCTACGCCCGGCTATGGTTCCGGCGATCATCATCGGCATGATGTGGACCTTTAATAACTTCAACGTCATGTACTTTATCACCGGCGGTGGCCCGCTCCACCAGACAGAGATCCTGGTGACCCAGGCCTATCGCTTTGTGAACGAGACGACGATCAACCTTGGGCCGGAGATCGGCAATGTGCGGCCCTATGGGATCGCAGCCGCATTCGCCTATATCGTCTTCGCTATCCTGGCGACGATTACGTTGATCACGAACCGTGTGTCGCGGGCGACGGAGGCCTACTATGCTTAGCCGGAAGCCGACGCTGGCTCAACAATTGCTTTATCAGTTCTTGTGCCTGTTGATCCTGGCCATTGTGCTGTTTCCAGTGCTGTGGATCGTCTCTATGGCGATTGACCCCCGCGATTTGGCGCGCCCGACATCGCTCGTCCCACCGGGGGCTTCGCTTAAGGCGTTTCAGAAGGTGCTGGACAAACCGACGCCCAACCCGGTGACCTTCGCGGAACTGGCCCGCAATAGTGCCATCCTGGCCTTGGGCGTCTCCCTCTTGACAGTGTTGCTGGGGACAACGGCGGCCTATGCCTTCTCGCGCTTCCGCTTCCCCGGCAGGCAGATCGGCATGTTGGGCTTTGTTATCGTCCTGATGTTGCCTGCGGTGGGGACGGTGACGGCTTTGTTCGTTCTGTTGAACACCCTGATCGGCCCGGACCTGCGCAATTCCATTGTGGGCGTGGCCATTGCCATGACGGCTAGCGCCTTGCCTTTCAGCATCTGGAATATGAAGGGCTTTATTGACACGATCCCGAAAGAGTTGGAGGAGGCCGCGCTTATTGATGGCGCCTCGCCTAACCAGACGTTCTTCCGCATCATGCTGCCGTTGGCGGTGCCCGGCCTGGCGATCACCGCGCTGTTCGGCTTCATGACCGGCTGGACCGAGTTCGTCCTCTCCTGGCAGTTCATCACCCGGCCACAGTGGTTCACGCTGGCGATGGCCCTCTACGGTATGCAAGGCCAGTACGCCAGCAACACCCCCTGGTCACAGTTCGCCGCCATGTCCATTATCGTGTCCATCCCTATTGTGCTGGTGTTCTTTGCCCTTCAGCGCTATCTCATCAGTGGGTTGACAGTGGGCGGGGTGAAAGGATAGCGGCAGGGGGTATGGATGAAGCCACCCGTGACCTGGTAGCGCAAATTCATGCGGCACACACGATGGCGGTGATTGTCGTGACCGGCGCGGGCAGCCAGGCGGTCGCCTGGCTGTTGGGCGTGCCGGGCGCGTCGCGGACCGTGCTGGAGGTCCTGATCCCCTATAACCGCCGCTCTCTGATCGGATTCCTGGGGCATGAGCCGGAACAGTACGTCTCGGCAGAGACGGCGCGTGCCCTGGCCGCGCAGGCGTACCGCCGCGCACTCGCCTTGCGCGAAGAGGATGTCCGGGTCGTCGGCCTGGGCTGCACGGCGACCATTATCACCGACCGGCCCAAGCGCGGCGAGCACCGCGCCCACATCGCCGCTCAAACCTCTGTCGGGACAACCACTTATTCGCTTACGTTGACGAAAGGGCTGCGCGACCGGGAGGGGGAAGAGGAGGTGGTCAGCCGCCTGGTGTTGCGCGCACTGGCCGAAGCCTGCGGCCTAGATGGGCAGGTGGACCTGCGGCTACAGCCCTCTGATGTGCTGGAGATCGCGCACCACGATCCCATTCAGCGCCTGCTACTCGGCGAGGTGGGGACCGTTACCGTTTATCCCGATGGTCGCTTGGCCGAGGACGAACCGCTCCCCGCCGGGGTCGGGATTCTGCCGGGGTCGTTCAACCCGCTGCATATCGGCCATATCAGGCTGGCCCAGGTGGCGGGCGCGCTGCTCGGCGCGGAAGTTGTATTTGAGATCTCCGTGCGCAATGTGGATAAACAGCCACTGCACGAAGAGGAGATCCGGCGGCGGCTGGCGCAGTTTGCACATGAGGCCCCCCAACCCCCCTCCCCCAATAGGGGAGGGGCAGGGGGAGAGGTGAGCTTCCTCGCCCGCGTCGTCCTCACCGATGCACCGTTGATCGCCCAGAAAGCGCGGTTGTTCCCTGGCTGCACGTTCGTGATCGGCTATGACACGGCGGCGCGATTGTTGAATCCGGTGTATTATGAAGGCGAAGAGGAGGGTGTGCGCCTGGCCCTAGCCACCATCCGGGCGGCGGGCTGCCGTCTGCTGGTGGCCGGGCGGCTGGTGGAGGGTGCCTATCACACGCTGGCCGACCTGGACATCCCGGCGGAATTTGCGGACTTATTCCAGGCGATCCCGGAGGCGATGTTCCGCGTGGACATCTCCTCCACCGAGATACGCGCCAGAACAGCGGACGAAAGACGGAAGACGGAGGACAGAGGTGAGGGGACCTCTGAGGATATGGGTGCCGCCCTGTAAGTGGTGCGGCTTGAGGTTGGGGAAAACCATCGTGATGGAATTCCATGTTTCCCGTCGGGCGCGCGACCGTTATCAGTTTGATGAGGCCCTGTTCGCGCTCAGCGGGAATGTGATCTTCGCTAATTTTCACGCCGCACGCGCCTTCGCCCAGAAAATCAATCAGAAGCGCGACCTGATCAATTTCCCTGAACAGGCCGTTAAGGCGGGCGAATTGAACGCGATGGGCCTGATAGATGAGATTTTGCATTACATCGTCGGGCTGTACCGCCAGCAGAGGAATCCAGCGGTCATGCGCCAGGCATTGGATTGGCTGGTGGATAAGCTGGGAGGGGAAGCGGTAGACCGCGCCTTGCGCTATTTCGTGGACGCATTCCCTCCGCTGGCCGTGTATCGGGGCGAGATGGATGCTGATGCCTACCTTCGGGGAGAGACGGCGGGGACGCCCAACCGCGAGATCGCCCTGGAAGAGATGCTCATGCTCTGGCTGGACAACCTGAACCCGGCCTTCTCTCCCTTCCTGGAGTTGTTTGACGATGCCCCGCTGGAGCGGGAAACCGCTTATCTCCAACTTCTGGTGAACCTGTACCAGTTCTTTGAGACCCAGCCGCGCTTTGGCCCTGAAAATCAAAACCTGGTGGACATGCTCCGCGCCCCCGCGACCGCCGTGCCCGATTCGCTCTTCGGCCAGTTGAGCTATATCCGTGAACGCTGGGGCCCGCTTTTAGGGCCTTATCTCCAACGCCTGCTCAGTTCCCTGGACCTGCTCAGGGAGGAGCAGAAGATCACTTTCCCAGGTCCTGGCCCGGCGCCGGTGTTGGAGTTTGTGGGCCTGGGCCTGGAGGCGGAGCCGGAACGCTACAGCCCCGACCTGGATTGGATGCCCCGCGTGGTGATGATCGCCAAGAGCACCTACGTGTGGCTGGACCAGCTTTCCAAGATGTATGGGCGCCCTATCACGCGCCTGGACCAGATCCCCGACGAGGAGTTGGATAGGCTGGCCCGCTGGGGCTTCACTGCGCTCTGGCTGATTGGCGTGTGGGAGCGCAGCAGGGCCTCGCAACGCATCAAGCAGCTTATGGGCAATCCTGAAGCGGTAGCCTCCGCTTACTCCCTGTTGGATTACCAGATCGCGGCGGACCTGGGGGGCGAGGAGGCCTATCAGAACCTAAGGGATCGGGCCTGGCGGCGCGGCATCCGCCTGGCGAGCGATATGGTCCCCAACCATATGGGGATTGATTCTAAATGGGTTATGGAGCATCCCGACTGGTTCATTTCCCTGGATTACAGCCCCTTCCCCTCCTATACCTTCAATGGGCCGGACCTCTCCTGGGACCCGCGCGTGGGTATCTTCCTGGAGGATCACTATTATACGCGCACCGATGCCGCCGTCGTCTTCAAGCGGGTGGACCGCTGGACGGGCAGCGAGAAATACATTTATCATGGCAACGACGGCACGAGTATGCCCTGGAACGACACCGCCCAGTTGAATTTTCTCAAGCCTGAGGTGCGCGAGGCGGTGATCCAGACGATTCTGCACGTCGCCCGCAAATTCCCCATCATCCGCTTTGATGCGGCCATGACGCTCACCAAGCGCCATTATCAGCGCCTGTGGTTCCCTGAGCCGGGCACGGGCGGCGCCATCCCCTCACGGGCGGAGCACGGCATGACCAAGGCGCAGTTTGACGCCGCCATGCCGGAGGAGTTTTGGCGCCAGGTGGTGGACCGCGTGGCGCAGGAGGCGCCGGATACCTTGCTCCTGGCAGAGGCCTTCTGGCTGATGGAGGGCTACTTTGTGCGCACGCTGGGCATGCACCGCGTGTACAACAGCGCCTTCATGAACATGCTCAAGAACGAGGAGAACGCCAAGTATCGCGCCTCTATTAAGAACGTGCTGGAATTTGACCCGGAGATCCTCAAGCGCTTCGTCAACTTCATGAACAACCCGGACGAAGAGACGGCGGTGGCCCAGTTCGGCAAGGACGACAAGTACTTCGGCGTGTGCACGCTGATGGTAACCATGCCCGGCCTGCCTATGTTCGGTCATGGCCAGATTGAGGGCTTCGCCGAGAAGTACGGCATGGAATACCGGCGGGCTTACTGGGACGAGCAGCCGGACCCCACTTTGATCCAGCGCCACGAGCGCGAGATCTTCCCGTTGATGAAGCGCCGTTACCTGTTTGCCGACGTCCAGAACTTCCTGCTCTATGATTTCTTCACGCCTGAAGGCACTGTAAATGAGAACGTCTTCGCCTATTCTAACCGCGCCGGCGAGGAGCGGGCGCTGGTGGTGTATAACAACAAGTATGAGCAGGCGCGGGGCTGGATCCGCACCTCAGTGGCCTTCGCGGTGAAGACCGGGCAGGGGGATGGGCGCATGTTGGTGCAGAAGACCCTGGGGGAGGGCCTGGGGCTGCATGCGGAGGCGAACACTTTCTGTATTTTCCGCGATCACGTCACGGGCCTGGAATATATTCGCAACAGTAAGCAATTGTGTGACCAGGGGCTATATGTGGAACTGGGCGCGTTCAAATACCACGTGTTCCTGGATTTCCGCGAGGTGCAGGACGACGCCTGGGGGCATTATGCCCAATTGACGGCTACCCTGGATGGGCGCGGGGTGCCGAGCATTGAGGAGGCCCTGCACGACCTGCTGGTACAGCCTATCCAGCAGCCTTTCCGCGAGTTGGTCAACGCGGCCATGTTCCGGCGGCTGATCGCTGCCCGGTTGATAAGGTACTCAACGGATTATTTACAGGAATCAAGGAAGTTGGCCGGCGGGCTATTGGACCAGGCATTGCTGGATGAGGTGGAGGGGAAGCTGGTTCATTTGTTGCGGGAGGCCAAACAGTTCAGCGGGGCAACCGGGGACGAGGTTGCGCTGGCCCAGGCGTTACGGCGCGAACTGGAGGCGATCCTGCAATTGCCTGCGCTGGGGAGAGGGGCCGGGGGCGAGGGCCTCACTTCCGACCGATCCTGCCGGAGCGCAGCCCAGTATCTGCGGATGGTGGCCCAGGGTGCCGATCCCTGCGTCTGGGGCACGCTGCTGGGCTGGTGGAGCGTGCATGCCCTGGGCAAACTGGCCACTGAGACGCAATTTGCGCCACAGAGCCGGAGCTGGATAGACGAATGGCGGCTGGGCAAGGTGATCGCCGCCGTGCTGCAAGAGCTGGGGGTGGCGGCGCCGGAGGCCGAGCGGGCGGTGCTGCTGATCAAGGTGCTCACCAGCCACCAGCGTTGGGAATGGTACTCAACGGATTATCTACAGGAATCAAGGAAACTGCGGCGGGTTGACGTTCTTATGCACGCGCTGATTGAGGACAGCGATGTGCGCCAATTCCTCCAGGTCAACCGCTACCAGGGGGTGCTGTGGTTCAATAAGGAGGCCTTTGACCAGTTGCTCTGGTGGCTATTGCTCGTGGCGGTGGTGCAGATCATGGCTGAACCTGATCAGCCGCCTGATACGGTACTCAACGGATTATCTACAGGAATCAAGGAAACTGAGGTGGGCAAGCAGACGGCGGAGGCGTTTGAGGCCATTGTGCAATTGCGCCGGGCCGGGCGCAAGAGCGGTTATCAGGTGGAGAAGCTGCTGGCGGCGGTTTAGAGCGACGGCACTCACCGCAGCCCATCATGCACGGGCCGGCGATAACCAGGCATTGAACCGGCGGGCGCAGGCAATGTGAGGCCCACCAAGTCTCGCCCCGTTGCATTACCATTCCTCCTGTGGCAGTGACAGGAGCTAGAGTTGCTGGAGCACATCATCCAGGGAAGAACCTTCCACCTCATAGAGCCGATTCAGTTGCTCTGTAATACATGCATCCTGGCCTGATCGCCAGGAATGCATATAATCATCCTTTCGGGTGAGCACAATCTATGAACGTCCTTATGGTGGCGGCGGAGGCCGCACCGTTCGTGAAGGTCGGCGGGCTGGGCGATGTGGTCGGCTCGCTGCCCAAGGCGCTTAAACAGTTGGGGCACGACGTGCGCGTGGTCGTCCCGCGCTATGCGCAGATTGACGCGGGGAAGTATGGCCTCAGCCCCCTCTCGCACATCTGGGTGCCGACCAGCGCCGGCCCGCGCCCGGTGGACGTCTTCATGGCTGAATCCAGCGGCGTGCCATTCTATTTCATCTGGGACGAGCACTTCTTCGGGCGCAATCGGGTGTACGGCTACTACGATGACCCCACCCGCTTTGCCTTCTTCGGCCTGGCGGCGCTCTGGCTGATTAAAACACTGGACTGGCGCCCGGACATCGTGCATAGCCATGACTGGCACACGGGCGTCGTCCCCACCTGGATGGCGGGCATCGGCTGGCTTGATCCGGTCTTTGCCAGGGCAGCGACGGTCTTCACCATCCACAACATCGCCTATCAAGGGCATGGTGGCAGCGGCCTGCTGGACTATGTGGGCTTAAGAGGGTTGGTGGAGCCGCAATTGTATGAAGAGCCGCCCGGCATCATCAATTGGATGGCGCGGGGGATTTACCACGCGCATGTGGTCAACGCGGTCAGCCCGCGCTTCGCCTGGGAGATCACCACGCCGGAGGGGGGCGCAGGGCTGGATGGGCTGCTGCGCAGCAAGGGCGACCGGCTGGTGGGTATCCTCAATGGGATTGACACCGAGGTGTGGAACCCGGCGACTGACCCCAACCTGGCGGTGAACTTTGACGTTGAAACGCTGGAGAAGCGCATTGAGAATAAGCGGGCACTCCAGGACGAACTTGGGCTGCCTGTGCGCGACGATGTGCCGCTCCTCGCCAATGTGGGGCGGCTCTCGGCACAAAAGGGGCTGGATATCCTGATACCGACCTTAGAACGGCTGATGCAGGGGGATGCGCAGGTGGTCATCCTGGGGAGCGGCGACCCTTATTATGAGGAGATGCTCTCGCACCTGGCGCGGCGCCATCCCACCAAGATGGCTGTCTCGTTGGAGTTCAGCGGGCGGCTGGCCTCGCGCATCTACGCGGGCAGTGACATTTTCGTGATGCCCTCGCTGTGGGAGCCGTGTGGGCTGAGCCAGATGATCGCCATGCGTTATGGCAGTGTGCCGCTGGTGCGTCGGGTGGGCGGCCTGGCGGATACGGTGCAGAATTACGATCCGGTAGGGCAGACGGGAACGGGCTTTGTCTTTGACGATTACACGCCGGCCGCCCTATGGGGGACGTTGGAGTGGGCGCTGGGCGTGTACCGATCTGCCCTTCTGGCCTCTCGCCCTCAGGAAGAGGTACTCAACGGATTATCTACAGGGGTCAAGGAGACTGGCGAGGCGGGGAATCCCTGGCGCGGCTTGCAGATTCGCGGAATGCGTGTAGACTTTTCCTGGGAGAAATCAGCGCGCCAGTATCAGGCGCTGTATGAGAAAGCGCTATCCTTGAAATAATGGGTGGCGCATCAGACGTCAAACGTGATGCATCGTGAGGTTTGACGTTAGGAGAGACTTGGTACTCAACGGATTATCTAACAACGTCGCCTTCGGCGACAGGAATCAAGGAAATTGAGGTATGGCTCGCGTGGTTGCGCTCATTCTGGCAGGCGGCGAAGGGACGCGCTTGAGCGTGCTCACGGCCAAGCGCGCCAAGCCTGCGGTGCCCTTCGCCGGTCGTTACCGCATGATTGACTTCATCCTGAGCAACATCGTCAATTCCGGTATCTACACGGTCGGTGTCCTCACGCAGTACCGCCCGCGCTCGTTAGAGGAGCACATTCGCCAGGGCCGCCCCTGGGACCTGGACCGCGAGATTGAGGGGGGGATCACGCTGTTGCAGCCCTATCTGGGCCGGCGGGATTCGGATTGGTACGCGGGGACGGCGGATGCGGTGGCGCAGAACATTGACTTTGTGAACCGCCACAACCCGGAGCATGTGCTGATCCTGGCCGGGGACCATATCTATAAGATGGACTACCGCATCCTGATCCACTTCCATGAGGACCACCAGGCCGATGTGACCATCCCGGTGCTGCGCGTGCCTATGGACGAGGCGCCGCGTATGGGCATCCTGGCGGTGGACAGCGATTACCGCATCATTGACTTTGAGGAGAAGCCCGCGCAGCCCAAGAGCAATCTGGCCTCTATGGGCATTTACGTCTTCCGCACCGATGTGCTGAACCAGGTCCTGGAGGAGGACCGGCGCAATAAGGAGTCCAAGCACGATTTTGGGCGCAATATCATCCCCAAGATGATCCACACGCACCGCGTGTACGCCTTCCCCTTTGGCGGCTACTGGGTGGATGTGGGGACGGTGCAGGCGTATTGGGAGGCGCATATGGACCTGCTGCAGGATTCGCCGCCGCTGAACCTGCACGACCGTGACTGGATCATCTATACGCGCTCGCAGCAGCGGCCCCCGGTGGACATCCGGGCTGGGGCGCGTGTGTCCAATTGCTTGCTGACCGATGGCTCCATTATCGCGGGCAACGTGGAGGATAGCATCTTTTCGCCGGGGGTGCGCGTGATGGCTGGAGCAGTGGTGCGCCAGTCCATTATTATGGATGATACGGTCATTGAGCCGGGGGCGGTGGTGGAGCGGGCGATCATTGACAAGAACTGTGTCATCGGCCAGGGGGCGCGGGTCGGCGCCATCCAGGACATTCCCCTGGAGAGCGGGATCACGCTGATCGGCAAGAACACGCGCCTGCCGCCCGGCATCATCGTCCACCCAGGCGCGATCATCGGCCCGGACCTGCGCGAAAGCGACTTCCCCCACAAGGTCATCGGGCGGGGCAAGCTCGTCGGCCTGACGCCGGAGGTCTCATAGGCGAGGAGGGGGCACTCAACGGATTATCTACAGGGATCAAGGAAACTGACGAAGGGCATTCGTCCCCTATCCTCCGTCGTCCGTCATTCGTCATCCGTCATTATGCCACGTTACTTCTGCGTTCACGGGCATTTCTACCAACCGCCACGCGAGGACCCCTTTACTGGCCAGGTGCCGCTGGAGTTGGGCGCCGAGCCGTACAGCAATTTCAACGAGAAGATCACCGCCGAGTGCTATGGGCCGAATGCCCAGGTGGGCAACTTTGAGCGCATCAGCTTTAACCTGGGCGGGACGCTGGCGGCCTGGCTGGCCCGTTATGCTCCAGATACCTATCAACGCATTGTGGCGGCTGACCGCGCCAACCTGGTCATGTCTGGTCTGGGCAACGCGGTGGCTCAGTCCGTGCATCACACCATCTTGCCGCTGGCGAATGAGCGGGATAAGCGCACCCAGGTGCGCTGGGGGATCGCCAGCTTCCGCTATCGCTTTGGGCATGATCCCCTCGGCATGTGGCTGCCAGAGATGGCAGTGGACCTGGCCACGTTACAGGTGCTGGTCGATCACGGGATCAAATATACGATCCTCTCGCCGGAGCAATTGCGCACGCCGGTGCGCGGCGCCGGGCCGTATCGCGTCCGGCTGGATACCCGGCGGTCTATCGCCGTCTTTGTGCGGGATGCGCCCCTGTCCAACTCGCTCTCGTTTGACATGGGGCGCTATGCGAACGCCTCGGCCTGGGTGCGCGAGCGGCTGCTGGGCGATCCGCCGGGCAGCCTGACGCTGGTGGCCACCGATGGCGAGACGTTCGGCCATCACCATCGCAATGGTGTGGAATTCCTGTGGTCGCTGCTCACCCGCGAGTTGCCGCGTGCGGGCTATCAGGTGACCCACTTGAACGCGTATTTGAGCGAGCACGCGCCTCACGCCGATGTGGAGGTGATTGAGGGGACCTCGTGGAGTTGCTGGCATGGCCTGGCCCGCTGGAGCACGGGCTGTGCCTGTACTGAGGGCGCGGGGGCCTGGAAGGGCGCGTTGCGGACAGCGCTGACGACACTGGCCGACCAGCTTGACGGGGTGTTTGAGGAGGGACTGACCGGCCTGGTGCGCGATCCCTGGCAGGTGCGCGACGATTACATCCAGGTTGTGCTGGGCATCGTGCATGGCCCGCAGTTCGTCAACCGGTATGCGCTGCGTGCCCTGACCACCGCGCAAACGGGCCGGGTCCTCAGCCTGTTGCGCATGCAGCTTCTGCGCCAGCGCATGTACGCGAGTTGCACGTTCTTCTTTGAGGAGTTGACCCGGCCTGAACCCCGATACGCCATTGCTAACGCTGTCCGCGCCATCCAGATCGCGCAGCGCACGATGGGGGTGGACCTGATGCCCCCCTTCCGCAGCGACCTGGAGAAGGCCAGGAGCATCACGACGCGCAAAACCGGCGCCGACCTGCTGGATGAGATCGTGGCCTGGGGGTTGAGCTACGGGGATGGGCAGTGATCGGGATTCGTGAAACGTAAAACACGTTTCACGCATGAGGGATGCATGGCTCAGGGAGCGACGCAGCAGGACTTTGACCAGGCTATCGCTCGCTTTGAGGCATTCGGGCTGGAAGGGCGGCGCGAGGAGCAACGGGCGGAACTGGAGACGATGTTCGCCCTTGCCAGGGCCACAGGCAACCGCGCCTGGTATGCCCGCGCGCTGATCGCCCGCGCCACCCTGGAATGGATGCTGGGCGAGTACGCGCAGGCCGAGGCCAGTGCCCGCGAGGCGGAAGCGGTCTATCACGAGATCGGGGACGCGGCGGGCGAAGGGGTAGCCTTGCGCCGCCAGGGGGATGTCGCCGCCATTCGCGGGGAGTACGTGGAGGCCGGGCAGCGTTACCAGGCTGCGCTGACCCGTTTCCGTGCCTGCGGCGACCGCCAGGGCGAGGTGCGCACGCTGAATAACCTGGGGATCGTCTATTGGGGGATGGGGGATTACGTCTCCGCCCGCAGGCAGTTTAACCAGGCCCTCGCTATCTGGCGTGATCTGCAGGATAAGCAAGGCCAGGGGATCGCGTTGGGCAACCTGGGGCAGATCGCTGGCGAACTTGGCCAGTATGAGGAGGCCCGCGCCTGCTATCAACAGGCCCTGGACCTGCTGCGTGGGGTCGGCGACCGGCACGGCCAGGCCATTGACCTGCTGAACCTGGGTATCGTTCACGGCTGTCTGGGAGCGTACGATCAGGCGGAAACATTCTATGCGCAGGCGCGGGCGCTGTTCCATGAGGTGGGCGACCGGCAAAGCGAGGCGGCCACGCTGATGTATCGCGGCTATACCCTCCTGGACTGGGGGATGCTGGGGGCGGCGGTGGCTGCGTTTACAGAGGCGTTGGCGATCTTTGAGGAGTTGGAGCAGCGGTCATGGGCGGCACGGGTGAATGCCGGGCTGGCCTCGGCATATCTGGCGCTGGGGCAGCAGGCGGAGGCCTGGGGGGCGGCGCAGGCCGCGCTGGCCGAGGTGGCGATTGGGTCGCACGGTGTGGAGGGATTGCCGGAGTTGTATTTCCGCTGCGCTCAGGTGCTGGCCGCCTATGGCGCACCGGATGAGGCCCTGGATGCGCTTGACCGTGCCTACAAGGGACTGATGGCCCAGGCGGACCGCATCCTGGACCCCCATCTGCGGCATGACTTCCTCACCCGCGTCAAAGTCCATGCGGACATTGTGCGGGCCTACGAGACGCGCAGTTTGAAGGCCCCTTAACCTCCGCTTGTGCCCCTGGCCGTGTGGGGGTACACTTTCCTTAACACTTTAACATGTTTCATATTTGACGTTTTTGTGCATTGACCAGGATAGTGGGGTGCATCCCTGGAAGAGGAGGTGCCCAGATGAAAGGCAAGGAACGGTTAGAAGCCTATCTGCGGGAGCAGGGGGTCGCCTTCCACAGCACGACCCACCCTCAGGTGTTCACCGCGCAGGAAGTGGCTGCTGTGGAGCACGTGCCGGGCCGGCGCTTTGCCAAGGTGGTGATGGCCAAGGCGGATGACCGCCTGGTGATGCTGGTGCTCCCGGCGCCGGCGCGGGTGGACATCAGTCGGGTCAAGCAGATACTGGGGGCGCAGGACGTGCGGCTGGCGAGTGAGAGCGAATTCGCTGAGGCGTTCCCCGATTGTGAGGTGGGGGCCATGCCGCCGTTTGGCCACTTTTATCAGGTGCCGGTGCTGGTGGAGCGGTCACTGGCGGATGCCGGCGAGATCGTCTTTCGCGCCTGCACGCACCGCGACACGATCCGCATGGCCTTTGACGATTACATGCGCCTGGCCCAGCCCACGCTGGCCGAGTTCGCCTGGTAGGGTTGCTCCAGCCAGGCTTCCCAGAGGGTTCCCCTTCCCCATGCGGGGGGGGAGGGAGGGGAGGCTCTGCCCCCCACCCCAACCCTCCCCTGCAAGGGGGTAGGGAGCGATTCCCCCTGGATGGGGGCTTTCGTTCCTGTCTGGCGTGCTTTTCCCCTTGTTCCTCTCCTCAACCTTCGGTAAAATTAAGGCATGCCAACGCCATTTATGCATCTCACGGTCGCGCAGAAGATTCTGGCCGAGCCGGGGCTGGACGCGGAACTGCGCGAGTTGCTGACCCGCCAGGCCGGGCCGTTCTATTTCGGCAACACCGCGCCGGACGTCCAGGTGGTCAGCGGCCAGCCACGTGAAGCCACGCACTTCAGCGCGCTCCCGCCCACCGACCCGCGTCCGTCTTATGAGGTGATGTTCGCGGCTTACCCGGAACTGGCCCGGCCTGAGGCCATGCCCGAAGCCCGCGCCGCCTTCCTGGCCGGCTACATTGCCCATCTGCTGCTGGATGACCTGTGGATGCAGCGCATCTTCTACCCCTACTTTGGCCGCAACGCTACCTGGGGCCAGGACCTGCGCGAGCGGCTAGTGCTGCACAATGTCCTGCGCACCCACCTGGATTTTGAAGACCTGCCTGCCCTGAACAATGGCACGGGCCGTCTGCTCCAGAGCGCCAGGCCGTATCGCTGGCTGCCCTTCACCGAAGACCGCTATCTTATCCTCTGGCGCGACGAGATCGCCGCGCAACTCGCCCCCGGCGCGCCTGTGCGTACCGTTGAAGTCTTCGCCCGGCGGATGGGCATCCCAACGGAGGAGTTCGCCGCGCTCCTGGCGCCCGAGGTCATCGCCGAGCGCATCTTCAGCCGCCTTGCGCCCGAACAACTTGCGGCTTTCCGCCAGGAGGGATTGGAGCGCAGCATTGCGCTTATCGGCGAGTATCTGAAAAGGTGAAACCAGATTCAGCCGCAAAGGACGCCCGGATCGCGCAGGGATTTCTGCGTTTTCCCCTTTGCGATCCCTTCGCTTTGAGAAGAGGAGTCTCTCATGAATGTTTTCGTCACCGGCGGCGCCGGCTACATCGGTAGCATCACCGTAGAAGAACTGCTCAAGGCCGGCCATCGGGTTACAGTCTATGACAACCTGTCCAGGGGCCACCGCCAGGCCGTGCCCCCCGACGCGGCGTTCATTCAGGGTGACATCGGCGACCGCACCGCGCTGGATGCCGCGCTCAGACGCGAGCGCTTTGATGCCGTGATGCACTTCGCTGCGCTGATTGAGCCGGGCGAGTCCATGAAGGAGCCGGGCAAGTACTTCCGTAATAATGTCGCCAACAGCCTGACGTTGATTGAGGCCGCCATTGCCGCTGGGGTGTCGCGCTTCGTCTTCTCCTCCACCTGCGCCGTCTACGCCAGCCAGGATGCGCCTATTCGTGAGGATGCCCCCATCGCCCCGGCGAACGTCTACGGTCACACCAAGCGCATGATTGAGGAGATGCTGGCCTGGTTTCATCGGCTCAAGGGCCTGCGTTACGCCGCGCTGCGCTACTTCAATGCCGCTGGTGCCACTGCCGAGCGGGGCGAAGCGCATGAGCCGGAAATCCACCTGATCCCCCGCGTGCTCAAGGTGGCGCTCGGCCAGTTGCCCTATGTGGGCATCTACGGTACGGACTACCCCACACCCGACGGCACCTGCATCCGCGACTACATCCATATAGTGGACCTGGCTCAGGCGCATCTGCTGGCGTTGGAGGCGCTTGATGAGCGTGGCGAACTTATCTACAACCTGGGCAATGGGGCGGGCTATTCCGTGCGCCAGGTGATTGAAGTCGCCCGCGAGGTCACCGGCCATCCCATCCCGGCAGTGGAGATGCCGCGTCGCCCTGGTGACGCGCCTCGTCTGGTGGCCAGCGCCGAGAAGGCCAGGCGCGAACTCGGCTGGGCGCCGCGCACTCCCGCCTTGCGCGACATCATCGCCAGCGCCTGGGCCTGGCACCGGACACACCCGGATGGGTATGCGTGAAACGTGAACCATAGTTGCGTTTGAGG
The DNA here is from genome assembly GCA_034432795.1 of Anaerolineae bacterium. Taxonomy (GTDB): domain Bacteria; phylum Chloroflexota; class Anaerolineae; order DSLN01; family DSLN01; genus DAOUBF01. The sequence goes on along the minus strand of DAOUBF010000009.1, from coordinate 37,386 downwards.
TCTCATGTTTCACGCTGCTCTGGCAGGGTAGCCATGCGCGTCCTGATCAACGGTTGGTTCTGGGATCACCTGGACACAGGCAGCGGGCAATACACGCGCCAGCTTGTGGCGCATCTCCAGCGCATTGCACCGGAGCATGAATTTATCGTCGCCTCGCCGCCTGTCTCGCGCTCGGACTGGCGCAAGGTTTGGTTTGAGCAGGTGGGTTTCCCCCGGCTGGCGCGGCAGCAGCAGGCCGACATCGCCCATGTGCCCTATTGGGGCGCGCCGTTGCGCTCGCCGGTGCCGACGGTTGTCACCGTCCACGATCTGATCCCGCTGCTTCTACGTGACTATCGCGGTTCGGCGCTAGTGCGGCTTTACACCGGCCTGGTGAAGGCCGGCGCACGCGGCGCGCAGGCGATTATCACCGACTCTGAGGCCTCGCGCCGCGACATCATCGCCCACCTGGGCGTGCCAGAGGAACGCGTCTATGCGATCCCTCTGGCGGTGGGGGAGCGCTACACCCCCCGCGTTGGTGCGCTTGTGGACCAGGCTGTGCGGCGCAAGTATGACCTGCCGGAGCAGTACGTGCTCTATCTGGGCGGCTTTGACCAGCGCAAGAATGTGACCACGCTTCTCCTGGCCTACACCTACGTCGCCCAGGCGGTCGGTGAGCGCTATCCGCTGGTGCTGGCCGGGAAGCTGCCAGAAGGCCATTCGCACCTGTTCCCCGATTTGCGCAGCTATGTCAGGCAACTGGGGCTGGAGGACACCGTGCGCTTCATCGGGCCGGTGGAGGAAGACGACAAGCCCGCGCTGTATCGGGGTGCGGCCTGCTTTGTGTTTCCGTCGCGCTATGAGGGCTTCGGCCTGCCGCCGCTAGAGGCCATGGCCTGCGGCACGCCGGTGGTCGCCGCCGAGACCTCCTCGCTGCCAGAGGTGGTGGGCGACGCGGGATTTCTGGTGGACCCGGATGATGCGGTGAAGATGGCCGGGGCCATCCTGGGCATCCTGGTGCAGCCGGAACTGGCCGAGGTGCTGCGCCAGCGGGGGCTGGCCCAGGCCGCCCGTTTCAGTTGGGAGAAGACGGCGCGGGCAACGCTGGCGGTATATTCAGCCGTCGGCCTCAGATGTGCGTAGAAACGCGGGAGAGCCTTGATAAGGCCCTGGAGTGCCTGGAGTTCCCACGCGTTCGCAGACATTTTAAGTTTAGATTGGCGTGGCACGGCAGGAACCGATTGGACAGGGGATTTCCTGGCCGCTATAATCCCTCTCATGCGCAGGCTGCTCGTTGTGCTTTTGCTCCTGTTGACCGCCTGTACAGGTGCACCCTCTCTGAAGCTGGCGCCTACACCCACCGGGACGCCTGTGCCCGGCGGAGCTGACCTGGTGGCTGCGGCTTTCCTCTCGGCGTGGGAGCGCGGCGACCTTGAGGGGATGTATAGCTTGCTCTCACCCACCAGCCAGGCGTTGATTGAGCGCCAGGCGTTCCTGGCCCGCTATCAGACCTTCGCCCAGCAGGGCGGCGTGACAGCAGTCCATCCCCAGGTGCTCTCGGCCCTCCAGGACGGGGACCGGGCGACGGTGGCGTATCAGGTGACCTATGAGGTGATTGTGTTGGGCAGCATCGGCCCCAAGCAGATGACCATGCCCCTGGTGTATGAAGGGGGGCGTTGGGGCATCCTCTGGTCGGATGGGCTGATCATGCCGGAACTGGCCGGGGGCAACCGCCTGCGGCTGGACGTACGCGCACCGGCGCGGGCCAACATTTATGACCGCAATGGGCGCGTGCTGGCCGCCGATGAGCCTGCGGTCACGATTGGTGTGGTGCCACGTGCCATTGAAGACCTGGCGACCGTCCTGGCCACTGTCAGCCCGCTCGTGGGCAGGTCTCAGGCAGACCTGGCGGCCAAAATTGAGGCCGCCGTGCCTGACTGGTTCGTGCCGCTCGGCGTGGTCACCCAGGAGACCGCCCAGGCGAATTATCAGGCCCTGACTGCGCTCCCTGGCGTGCAGTTGCGCGAATCCTTCGTGCGCGGCTACCGCGAGGGGGTGGCGCCACACGTTGTCGGCGTGGTCGGCCCGATCCCGCCGGAACGCCTGGCAGAGTACCGGGCGAAGGGCTATAGCGGCGATGAGCAGGTGGGCATCACCGGCCTGGAGGCCTGGGGTGAGCCGTATCTGGCCGGGACGCGGGGGGCAACCCTGGTTGTGGTGACGCCGCAGGGACAGATCAGCACGACGCTGGCGAAGCGCGAGCCGCAGCCCGCCCGGAATGTGTACAGCACGCTGGACTACGATTTGCAGATCGCTGCCCAGGCCCTGCTCAAAGACCGGCGCGGCGCCATCGTGGTGATGGACGTGCACACAGGGGAAGTGCTGGCGCTGGCCTCCAGCCCTGGCTTTGACCCCAACACGCTGGTGAAGCCCGGCGCGCCCACCGAGGCGCTGGATGAACTGCTGAATCATCCCGACAGGCCCTTGTTGAACCGCGCCAGCCAAGGGGTCTACCCGCCCGGCTCGGTCTTCAAGATCGTCTCTATGGCAGCGGCGTTGGAGGCCGGCGGCTATACGCCGCAGACGCCCTATACCTGCACGGGCATCTGGACCGGCCTGGGGCCAAACTGGGTCAAGCGCGATTGGAAGCCCGGCGGCCACGGCACGATCTCGCTGCGCCAGGCGCTGGTGGTTTCCTGTGACCCGTACTTCTACGAGATCGGCCTGAACCTGGATCGCATTGACCCTAATCTCCTCCCCTCTTACGGCCACCGGTTCGGGTTCGGCGCACCCTTGGGGGTGGAGGGCCTCTCTGAAGAGGCCGGGCTGATGCCCGACCCAGCCTGGAAGCGTGATCGGCTGGGTGAGGCCTGGACGCCGGGTGATAGCGTTAACCTGTCCATTGGGCAAGGCTATCTCTTGGTCACGCCGCTGCAGGTGGCCGATATGCTGGCCGCCGTGGCGAACGGTGGGACGCGCCTCAAGCCCTTGCTCGTCCACCATGTGGCCGCGCCGGGTGGGGAGAGCGAGAGTTTCATCCAGCCTCAACCGCTGGGCACGTTGCCCGTCAGTCCGGAGCACCTGGCTGTGATCCAGGATGCCTTGCGCGGCGTCACCTCGGAACAGGGTGGGACAGCGCGCTATCGCTTCAGCGACCTGAGCCTCCCGGTCGCGGGCAAGACCGGCACCGCCGAGAACCCCGGCGAGACGCCCCACGCCTGGTTCGCGGGCTATGCCCCGGCGACCGACCCGCAGATCGCCATCGCGGTCCTGGTGGAGAACGCCGGTGAGGGTGCAGAGGTGGCCGCGCCTGTGTTCCGGCGGCTGGTTGAAGTGTATTACCGACTGCCACAGACCTCTCTGCCGTGGGAAACACCTACTCCGACGCCTTCTCCCTCGCCTTAGGGCCGCCTGTGGGCTGGCATGCGCGCTACGGCTTCACCTGGCGCTTCCCCACGCCGGCTCTGCCGCTCATCCCAGGCGAGCGCATCTCATTTGGCCAGCCTGATGAGCCGCCCAATCGCCTCTACCTGGGGGACAATCTCCTGGTAATGCGCAGCCTGCCCGATGCGAGCATTGACCTGATCACCATTGACCCGCCGTTCTTCTCCGGTAACGATTACGCTCCACGCCGATCTTCGCGGGCCGGGCTGGGGGGAGACGCGGGCTTTTCCGATGTGTGGGAGGGCGGGCTGGCGGAGTACCTGGCCTGGCTCAATGCCCGCCTGTATGAAATGAAGCGCCTGCTCAAGCCCAACGGCACGCTGTATGTCCACCTGGATTACCACGCAGCGCACTACGTCAAGGTGGAACTGGATAAGCTCTTCGGCTATGGCCGCATGTTGAACGAGATCATCTGGTACATGAACAGCGGCCAGCGGCGGCCCCATGCCTTCGGCCCGCGCCACAACGTGATCCTGCGCTACTCGCTCTCCGACATGCCCATCTTCAACGCTGACGCGGTGCGCGAGCCGTACAGCCCGGACATCCACGTGCCCGCGTCCAAAGCGCACTATTACCACCCGGAAGGCAAGGTGGCCGATGATGTGTGGCGTATCCCTATCATCTCGCAAAATGACCGCCGCGAGCGCACCGGCTACCCCACGCAGAAGCCAGAGGCGCTGCTGGAGCGCATCATCCGGGCCAGCTCCAACCCCGGCGATGTTGTCGCCGATTTCTTCTGCGGTTCCGGCACGGCGCTGGTAGTGGCGTCGCGGCTGGGGCGGCGCTGGATCGGCTGCGACATCGCGCTGGAGGCCGTCCGCGTGACGCTGGCGCGGCTGGCGAAGCAGCCCGTTGCCATGCCCGATGTCGTGGTCATGTATGCCGGACTGGCGCCTGCGCCGGAATCCACTCCTGTGGCCTTCCGCGAGGCGGTGATCCGGGCTTATGGCGGCCAGGTGCGGGGGGAGGGGCCGGTTCATGGCGTGAAGGGGCGCGAAGCCCTGTATGTAGCGCAGCATCCCGTGAGCGCGGCTGAAATGGCGGCGTTTGCCCAGGCGCTGCGCGAGGGGGGATGGAAGCGGGGGACGATCCTGGCGGTAGAATCAGGCCGGACGGACGATGGACGACGGACGATGGACGACCTCCTTGAGGAGAGAGGGGGCGGGGGAGAAGTCCATCTGGCCTGTGTCAAAGTGACATTTACCCCAGGGCCATGCGGCCCGCTGCTGACGTTGGCGCTGCCGCCGCGCATCCGCCTGCGCATCCGGCGGGTGGGGGCATTGACCTATGCCTTGAGCGCTGCCGATTCCGCCGCGCTGACCCCCGGTGCACGGCTTGAGCGCATTGCGTGGGAGGTGAAGCCCCTGGGCGGTGGCAGGGCGGAGGTGGAACTAGAGGAGGTGATGGGCCGGAAGGCGCGCTGCCGGTTCAGCCAGCCGGGCCGCTATGTGATCTTATGCCGGGCGTGGGATGACCGGGGCGGGGAGGGGGTCGTCCGGCGCATCCTTGACCTCTCCTCCAGGTCCTCCCCACCTCTACCCCTTCCCCTGCCTTAAGGGAGAGGGGTGAGGGGAGAGGAGTAGAGATACGGTATGCCGTACCTCTACTTTGATCGTTTGCATGAGAACATAGACGTTGTATAATTAGTCCACCCGATCAACACAGCATCAGACTCATGGAGGTTGATGCAAGTCATACATGGCTGAGTACGATGGCCGGATATGGCCGGTGGATGAACATCTTGCAGCCCGCCGCATTCTTGCAGTCACTGAAGAAGAGTTGCAACGGATTATCCTGAATATCCACGATGGACCGGTGCAGAAGCTCTTTGCCGCCCTATCGCAGGTTAACCTGTTACAGGCGCGCGCCAGCCAAGACGGGGTCCCTGACCAAGACTGGCTGGCGTGCCTGAACCGGGTGTCGGAACTGCTTGAAATCTCGCTCGCTGAGATCAAAACATCCCTGGGCACCTTTCGCCCGCCTGAGTTTGCCCGACGCGATTTACTTTCCGTCATTGAAGGTCTAATCATTCAGCATGAGGAGTTGACAACATGTCGTGTGGATTTTGATGTCCAAGGCGAGATCCCCCCGGTCGACCTGCCTGTGAAGATCGCGCTCTATCGCATCTTACAGGAGGCGCTCTCCAATGTGTACCGCCACGCAGGCGTGCAACGGGCAACGGTGCGGCTTTCCAACCATCATGGCTGGGTGCGGCTTGAGGTGATCGATCAGGGGCGCGGCTTCACGCCACCCCCGCTGACCGGCCCAGAGGCGACGGAGCGCGGTGAGCACATCGGCTTGCGTGGCATGCGCGAACGGGTCAGCTTGGTTGGCGGAACGTTTGCGATTGAGTCTGCGCCCGGCGCCGGGACGCGGATCATTGTGGAGGTGCCGAGCCATGACTGACCCCTGGCCTCCGTCCACTCCCTCTGCCCTGCAAGCGCAGCGGATTGGGGGAGGAAGTCACTTCCAGGTTGTGCTCGCCGACGATCACGAACTGGTGCTGGAAGGCCTGCGCGGCCTGCTGGCGAACGAGCCAGATATCGAGGTTATCGCTACAGCGACAAACGGCGCCGATCTGCTCGCCATCCTGGATCGCCAGCAGCCAGATATCGTGGTCATGGACCTGCAGATGCCCGTCTGTGACGGCATTAATTGCCTGAGCGAGATCCGGCGGCGCGGTCTGCCCGTGCGTGTACTCGTGCTCACCGCCTTCGGCGACGGTGAATCTATCCAGTCGGCGCTGGAGGGCGGTGCTGACGGTATTGCGCTCAAGACCGCGCCGCCGCGCCAGACGATTGAGGCCATCCGCCAGGTTGGGTTGGGCAACCTGGTCTTCCCGCCTGCTGCCCGCAAGTGGCTGCGCGGGCATCAGCCGCAGACCGCCTCCGCGCTTTCCGAGCGTGAATGGGAGGTGCTTGAACACGTTGCCAGGGGCCTGACAAATCCCCAGATCGCGGTAGCGCTGTCGCTCTCCGAAAATACGGTCAAGTTCCACTTACAGAACATCTTTCAGAAGCTGGGCGTAAGCAACCGAACAGAGGCCGCAGGCGCTTACTTCCGCATGCGCGGTTCGCGCCCAATCCGCTAAGCTGCTCCCCCCAATTGGGTAGGTTAGTCCCACCCGATCATGGCCTCAAAAACAGCCTGATCTGGCTGTGTGTTTTGGATCAGCCCCTGTTATACTATGGATATGTTGTGATGCGTGGAACGAAGTTGCTTTTTCGCGGAGGGAGGGGGCCTTTTAGGGGGCTAAAGTGACGATGGCAACATTCGCTTCCGGTTTACTGGAGCACGTGGAGGTGATCGGACGGGTCCGGCCCGAATTCAAACGCGTGCTCTCGCCCCAGGCATTGGACTTCGTCGCCTGGCTGCATCGGGAATTCAACCCAATGCGCCAGGCGCTACTCCAACGCCGGGAAGAACGCCAGGCTGCGCTCGATGCCGGCGTTCTCCCCGACTTTCTCCCCACCACGGCATGGATTCGCCAAGCGAACTGGCGGGTCGCGCCAGCACCGGCGGACCTGGAAGACCGGCGTGTTGAGATCACCGGGCCGGTGGACCGCAAAATGATGATCAACGCGCTCAACTCGGGTGCCAGGGTCTTTATGGCCGACTTTGAGGATGCGCTCTCACCCACCTGGGATAACGTTATGCGCGGGCAGATCAATTTGCTTGACGCCGTGCGCCGTTCTCTCACATTCACCAACCCGGAAGGTAAAGTCTACCGCTTGAACGACACTATAGCTACACTCCTCGTCCGCCCTCGAGGTTGGCACCTGGTCGAAAAGCACGTCTTGGTCGACGGCCAGCCGGTCTCCGCCAGTCTGTTTGACTTCGGACTGTACTTCTTCCACAATGCCCATGAACTGCTCCAACGCGGCACGGGGCCGTACTTTTACCTCCCCAAGCTCGAAAGCCATCTGGAGGCCCGACTGTGGAACGACGTGTTCAATGCTGCCCAGGACGCACTTGGCATCCCGCGTGGCAGCATTCGCGCGACTGTACTCATTGAGACGATCCTGGCGGCCTTTGAGATGGAGGAGATCCTTTACGAGTTGCGTGAGCACGCCTCTGGCCTTAACGCCGGGCGCTGGGACTATATCTTCAGCCTGATCAAGAAATTCTGTCATCATCCCGATCGTGTCCTGCCTGATCGGGCCCAGGTAACAATGACCGTGCCCTTCATGCGGGCCTACACCGAACTCCTGGTCAAGACCTGCCACCGCCGTGGCGCCCATGCCATCGGCGGCATGGCCGCGTATATCCCCAGCCGCAAAGACCCCCAGACCAATGAGATCGCGCTGGTGAAGGTACGCGAGGATAAGCAGCGCGAGGCCGACGCTGGCTTCGACGGCACCTGGGTTGCCCATCCTGACCTGGTGCCGGTAGCGATGGAGGTCTTTGACCGGGTGCTGCCCCCCGGTGAGAAGCCACACCAGAAAGACCGCCTGCGCGAAACGGTCCAGGTCACGGCGCACGACTTGTTAGACATTCGCGTGCCCGGCGGGCGGATCACGGAAGCGGGCCTGCGCAACAACGTGAGCGTTGCACTGCAATACCTGGGGGCCTGGCTGGGTGGCAACGGCGCCGTGGCGATCTTCAACCTGATGGAAGACACCGCCACCGCTGAGATCGCGCGGGCGCAACTGTGGCAATGGCTACGCCACGCTGCCAGGTGCGAGGATGGCACCCCGATCACGAGGGCATTGTATCTGCATATTCGCGATCAAGAATTGAAGCGGCTCGCGGGCGTTAACGCAGACCACTACCGCCGGGCCGCTGAGATCCTGGATCAGTTGACCTTATCCGAGGCATTTGTCCAGTTCTTGACCTTCCTCGCCTATGCCTATCTGGATTGAGAGGAGATGACAAGAGGTGAAAACGCACACTGACCTGAGTTGCCCTGAGGCTTTCGCTGATCCGTTGAGCGTCTCTCTGGCCGAGGAGTTGAAGCAGTGCTGGGCCGGTGATCCGCGCTGGCGCGGCATCTGGCGTAACTACTCGGCTGAGGAGGTGGTGCGCCTGCGCCCCTCGGTCCGGATCGAATACACGCTGGCGAAGCTAGGGGCGGAGCGGCTATGGCATCTGCTGCATAACGAGGCGTATGTACCCGCCCTGGGCGCACTCACTGGCGCTCAGGCCGTACAAATGGTTCGGGCCGGGCTGAAAGCCCTGTATGTGAGTGGCTGGCAAGTCGCGGCGGATGCCAACCTGGCCGGGCAGACCTATCCCGACCAGAGCCTATACCCGTCCAACAGCGTGCCGATGCTTGTCAGGCGGCTGAATAATGCACTGATGCGGGCCGACCAGAATGACCGCGTGGATGGGAAGAACGATTGCTACTGGTATGCACCCATTGTCGCCGACGCCGAGGCAGGCTTCGGTGGGCCGTTGCATGCCTTCGAGCTGATGAAAGCGCTGATCGAAGCTGGCGCCAGCGGCGTACACTTTGAGGACCAGCTCGCTGCGGAAAAGAAGTGCGGCCACCTGGGTGGTAAGGTGCTTGTGCCTATCTCACAGTTTATACGCACACTAACTGCCGCCCGCCTAGCGGCAGATGTGCTGGATGTGCCTACTCTGGTGATCGCCCGGACCGATGCGCTGAGCGCGACGCTCCTGACCTCCGACATCGATCCGCGCGACCATGCCTTCCTGACGGGCGAACGCACCGCCGAGGGCTACTTCGTCATGCGCGGCGGCATGGAGGCTGCGATCGCCCGTGGCCTGGCGTATGCGCCTTATGCGGACCTGCTTTGGTTTGAGACCGCGAAGCCCGATCTGGAGCAGGCCAGCCGCTTCGCTGCAGCCATCCACGCCCGGTTTCCGGGCAAGCTCCTGGCGTATAACTGCTCGCCTTCATTCAATTGGAAGCGCTACCTGGACCATGCGACGATCGCTGCGTTCCAGCGCGAGTTGGGCACGCTGGGGTACAAGTTCCAGTTTGTCACGCTCGCTGGCTGGCACGTGAATAATTACCACACCTACCAGTTGGCCTGCGAGTACAGGGAGCGGGGCATGAGCGCCTATGTCGAGCTGCAGGAACGCGAATTCGCGGCGGAAGCCTATGGCTATACCGCAACCAGGCACCAGCGCGAGGTCGGGACAGGGTATTTCGACCAGGTGTTGCTGGCTGTGACGGGTGGGCTGACTGCTACCGCTGCCCTAAGCGGCTCGACCGAAACCGAGCAGTTTGTAGGCGTAAATCACGCGCCGGGCGGAGAGACCCGGCTTATTGGCTACGGGCAATCGCCTCTTTGAGACGTCGGATCGCTAGATCCCAACGGTTGTATTGCTGAGCCTTGAGCGCCCAGTCTTTGATCTGGGCCGGGTCCACCGCTTTGCGTGCCGCCTCGCTGTTCGCCAGTTGCCAGTAGGCGGTGGCATCAGCCCGCTCCGGCTCTGGGGAGGGCGGGGCGGTTTCTACCTCTGGCATGGGTTGTATCGCCGGGGGCGGCGCTGGGGCGGCAGGGGGGCGAGCGGCGGGGTGTGCGGACGCAGGCGGGGTCTCTTCTTCGGCTTGTGGCGCTGCGGCCAGAGCGCGGCGTTCGGCCATTTCCTCCGCCTGCTGCGCCAGCCGGGTGGCGATGCGGGCGGGGAAGGTGGCAACCTCCCAGGCGGTCAGGTGCGCCAGCACGGCCAGCGCCATCTTGCGCGCTTCCAGCCAGCTTAGGGCTACTGTGACGCTTTGCCGCTGCGCGCCGCGCACGGGGCGGACCGCGCCTGCGCCCAGGCCCTCGCCGGAATACTCGCCGGGGCCGTAAGAAAGCTCAAAGAAGACGCGGTCCTGCCGGGCTTGGACTTTGAGGATGCGGCTGACCGGGATGCCTTCGCCGCTGCCCTTGTACTCCACGTAGGCCTGGGCCTTCTCGTCGGTGACCGGCACTTTTCCCGCAGCCAGGTCGGTGAACAGCAGGCGCGCGTCGTCCAGGTCCAGGTAGTGGTGGGCGGTAGCCGAAGCGCCTTGGCCCTTTTCATATTTGCCGGCGAACAGCCGTAGCTTCCCTATCGCCAGGGCGTCCTCCACATGCAGGAAGGCCGATGGCGTCACCTGGCTATAGATACGGTAATGGGGGCGCCCGGCGGGCTGGTCGCTCATAGTGATCAGGAGGTTATTCTTCCTCCTCCTCTTCCTCAGCCGCCGCCTTGCCCTTGGCGATGATCTCCGGCTCCGCCGCAGCCGCCGGGGCCACCTCTTCAATCACCTCTTCAGCCGCGACCGGGTTGACGCGCACTACCAGTTCATCCGGGTCAGTCAAAATGGTGATGCCAGGTGGGGACACCAGGTCCTTGACATAAATCGCATCGTCCACCTGGGTCAAACGGCTGATGTCCACCTCAATCGCCGGGACCAGGTCGCGGGGCAGGCACTCAATCTCTACGTGGGTGAGGGGGTGGAGCAGCACGCCCTCACCGCGTTCCACCGGCTGCGCTTCGCCCACCAGATGCAGGGGCACCTCCGTGCGAATGGGCCGGTCCATGGCGACGGCGTAAAAGTCCACGTGCAGGATATCGCCCCGGATAGGGTGGCGCTGCACCTCGCGGGCCAGCACGGGGATGGTCTGGCCGTTGCCGCCCATGCGCAGCGAAATCAACTGGGCTTCGCCCGCGATATGGGGGATCATACGCGCCAGTTCACGGGCGTCCAGTTCAATGTTCATCGGCTCGCGCCCCGGCCCGTACACTGTCGCCGGCACCTTCCCCTGGCGGCGCAGCGCTTTCACTTGCTTGCCCACCACGGTGCGTGGCCAGGCATTAAGTACGACTTCTTCCATGTGTTCTCCTTGGTATGGTCTTTACCCTATGTAGCGTCGTCGGGCCCATGAGCGCAGAAGGGAAATGGCACCAAGCACGCCGCCGACGCCCAGGCCGAACAAGAGCGCGGCCCGCTGGTCAAACATGGTTTGCATATCGCCGCTGACCTGACGGGCCAGCAGAAGCACGGACCGCACCCGGCTGGCCGTCACCTGTTGGCCGATGACCGCGATGGCGTTGCTGTTCTGCAGGCTGGCCTCCTGGCTGATAACCAGGCCAGCGGATGCGCCCTGCTCCAGGCCGACGACCTGCGCTTGGACGGACAACGCGGCGCTCTGGTCCATGCTGATCGTCTCGGCATCTATTTGCTGGGCCGCGCTTTGCTGCATCTCTACGCTGTCGGCCTGAACGTCCTGGAGCAGGCTCATCTTCGCCTGGACCTCTTCGGCCTCAATGCTGCCAACGGTGACCTGGTTCAGTTGGACGACCTTTCCCTCTACCGTCTCCACGTTATACTCGGTAGGAGCCTGGCCAGGCGCCATCGCCTCGGCCTCTTCCTGGGAAGGGCCTTGAGGTGTCTCTGTGCTCATGGGCGTTCTCCTCAACAAGAAACGGGCGGTGTCAGAGTGCGGCCTGGCGATGTGTTCAGGCCGACCGCCCAGGCGTATTCTAACCCAGGCGCTCTATTCCGTCAAGCCTCCTCCGCCCGGTAGGGGGCGAGGCATGCCTCGCCTCTACGAATTACCCCCCCACCCCTGCCCTCACCCTCCCCCATCCAGGGGGAGGGAGTTTCCCCCGCCCCCCTCTGTGGGGGAGGACGGGGGTGGACAGGTACAAGGTCTACCTTACCCGTTGGATGGCGGTTTGGGTGACAGGTGCCCCAAAATTGAGATGTCCCCGCCTGCTGCAGGCGGGAACAATCCCACCTGATCGCCATCGCGGAGGTGCTGTCCGATTTCACAGGCGATGCCGTTCACGGAGACTGCGTGTACCAGCCCCTCAGGCAAGCCCAGGCGAACGACGATGTCGGCGATGGTGGCGTCTTCTGGCAGTTCCAGCGTCAGCGGGGTGACCGTGTTCGGGCCAGGGTGGTAGTGGCGCAACAGCCCGTAAAGGCGGACCTGGACATTCAACTCCTGCTCTCTTCAACCGGGCGCAGCCCCTTGTAGATGCGTGCACCGGCGAGGGTTTGAAGGATGGTCTCTGGGTTGCGGCCCAGGCGATCAGCCAGTTCGCGGGCGCTCAGCGGTGTGTTCCCATTGGCCAGGAAGATACGGAAAATGGCATCCACCAGGGGGGTGTAGCTGGTGATATAATCAGGTTGTTGGCTGCAGTGGGTACGCAGGGTATGCTGGAAGCCATCCACGCGCCGCACTTCGCCGGTATCCGGGTCTACCCAGTCCATCTGTTGCAGGTTCAGATGGCTTTGGAAGATGGCCTGGTGTTCCGGACACAGATGGCTGCGCAGGTAGACGCGCAGGTCGCGCCCCTCCTTTTCCCACCACTTGTAGTCAATATGCCAGGGCGTATCCAGGGTTGGCTTGATTTGACGGATTTTGGCAGGAAACACCCGATGACTCCTTCAGGCGTGACGTTTGACGTTTCGCGTCTTACGCCTTATGCACCATCCCAGCGGCTCTCATCAAAGCGCCAGTAGCCGCCACCGACGGAGATGAACGCTGGCCGCGAGATCAGTTCGGCCAGGATGGGGCCGGGCGGGCAACGCCGCAGCAGGTTGACCGCGCTGTAGATCGTTTTGGTATGGACGGTGCCCTGGGGATTGAGCTTGGCCAGTTCGGGCACCAGGTCGGCCAGCAGGCGCGCCAGAGACCGGCCCTGCTCTTCCAGCCGTTGGGCCAGCGCGTCAATAGGTTCTGGGTCGTCCACCCAGATCATCATCAGGTCATCAAACTCCGGCGTGACCTTGCGCTTTTGCAGTTCAAAGGTCAGGCGGTTGCCCAGCGGCGTGGCCACGCGCACCCATTCGCTTTTCGGGCGGGCGCCTTGATAGTCCACGATCACCGTGCCGGGGGCATCGCCGCGCCTGATACGCACATAAGCGCCAACAGGCAGATCGTAGCGGCGATACCACTCCTCCAGTCCATAGACATAGCGGTGGGGGCGTACCACCCAGCCGGGCATCTCCTTGCCGGTGCGGGCGTCAATCAGGGTGAAGCGCACACGGGGGGCGATGCGGGCCGTGGGGAAGATGGGGGCCAGCCGCGCCGAAAGGGGCAACGTGCCGTTCCTGCGGTGCGGGTAGGTCAGTGTGATGATGACCTCGTCTTCTGGCGCCGGGGGCGGCGGTAAAGCCGAAAGTTCGTCGCCGATCTCCTGTTCCAGGCGTTGCTCTTCCGAGGACAGCAAACGCGGATCGTAAGGGATGGGCTTGTAATGTAGTTGCCTGGGCGCTGTGATGACGCCCGGCGGTTCCAGCCGCCGCAGGAACCACAGCACTTCGCCGGTGGGGCCGACCTCGTCAAAGCGCTCGTCGCGCTGCAGGGCATAGTCCAGCGCGAAGATGCGCAGCTCCAGGGGGATCTCCTCCGGCAGCCCCACGTCCTTCAGGAGGGCCTCGGTGGGCAATGGGCCGCCGCCGTGCACATCCAGGACGGCCTCGGCCAGGTTCAGGTGGCCGATATTGACCTCTGGCAGCAGGGCCTTCAGGAACCACTTATCGGCGAAGGTGGCGAACTTGTCGTGGGCCTCCAACGCTGCCGCCAGCTTCTCGCGGATCCCCGCGCCGTAGCGCGCCAGAATCTCATCCGCCGAGAGTTGTTCGCTATCCTGTGAGGGGATAGGCAGCCCGTCCTCGGTGTTCAGGCGGTGTGGCCTGTGGAAATGGCTGGCGAATTCGCGGCGCTTGCCACCCTCAAACTCCACCTGAATGACCTGGAACTCGCCGTATTCCGGGTTGTTGCCGGGGCGCACGCCCACGACTGTGCCAACGGCAAAGCCCAGCGCCGGGAAGACCAGTTCCTGGCCGACGGTGTAATCCCCCTTGGGCTGGTACAGGGTGCCGCGAGCCAGCAGGCGCTGAAGGGCCTGCTCTTGCTGCTGCAGGCGGTGCTCAACGACCAGCCGGGTGAGTTCATCCAGGCCCAGCGGCGTTTCGCGCTCCAGGAAGACGTTGGCCAGGTATTCCAGGTCGCTTTCGTCAATGACGAAAGCCTCTGCCCAGTAGGTGGACGCTTGCGTCTGGCGTTGGATGGTGGAACCCTCCTGATGAACCATGATGAATCACTATGTATGAATGATAGGGTACATTATAATGCGGTTGGCGCGATTAGACAACCCCCGTTCTGTGTGAACTGCGGCCTATCGGGCAGGTCCTATCCCTGCCCCCTCCTCTCCCTCCTCCCCCCTCTGTGGGGGAGGGCTGGGGGGGGGCAGGATCACCCCCTCCCTCACCCTCCCCCGTCCAGGGGGAGGGTGTAGGCACAACCCCTCCCCTCTTGTGGGGGAGGGCTGGGGAGGAGGGTAACCGGCCGGGCTGGCTTCGCCGGGCTGTTTGACACTTGCTGCGCCCCCGGTTAAAATCCCCGTTTGCCATGAGGACTGTAGATTGGGCGGACGGCGCTGTGCGCATGATTGACCAGCGCCTGCTGCCTCACCAATTCGTGGTGGTAGAGTACCGCGATCACCGCCAGGTGGCCCAGGCGATCCGCGATATGGTCGTGCGGGGCGCGCCCGCGATTGGCGCGGCTGCTGCCTTCGGGCTGGCCCTCGCCGGGCTGAACAGCCGTGCCCCTGACCGGCTGGGCCTGTTGCGCGACCTGGAAGAGGCGGCCCTGACCCTGCGCCGCGCCCGCCCCACTGCGGCCAACCTGGGCTGGGCACTGGACCGGTTGATGCGTGTGGCGACCAGCGAGGCCCTGGAGACCGCCGACGAGGTGCGCCAGGCGCTGATCGCCGAGGCACAGGCCCTGGCCGATGAGGATGTGGCCATCAACCGGCGCATGGGCCAGTATGGTGCCGCCCTGATTGAGGATGGTGATACCGTTCTGCATCATTGCAATACGGGCGCATTGGCGACGGTGGACTATGGCACGGCCCTGGGCGTGATCCGCGCAGCGCACGAGCAGGGCAAGCGCGTCCACGTGCTGGTGGATGAGACCCGCCCGCGCTTGCAGGGGGCGCGCCTGACTGCTTGGGAGTTAAAGCAACTGGGCATTTCCTTTGACCTGATCGCGGATAACGCCGCAGGCTATTTCATGCGCACCGGCCAGGTTAATCTCGTACTCGTCGGCGCCGACCGTATCGCCGCTAACGGCGACGTGGCTAACAAGATCGGCACTTACCAACTGGCCGTCGTCGCCAGGGAGAACGGCGTGCCCTTTTACACCGTCGCGCCGACCTCAACCATAGACCTGTCGCTTCCCAGCGGCGATCATATCCCTATTGAGGAGCGGGCCGCGACCGAGATCACCGAGATAGAGGGCGTTCTCATTGCCCCAGAAGGGGTCTCGGTGCGCAACCCGGCCTTTGATGTCACGCCCTACCGCTACGTGACCGGCATTGTGACGGAGAACGGCATTGTGTACCCGCCATTTCAGAAGAACCTGAGGCGGGTGGTGGGGGGGCCAGGCGGCGGTTTAGGCCGCCTGGCGGAGCGAGGGGATTGCGATGAACATCGTCATCACCGGCTCTATCGCTTACGATTACATCATGTCGTTCCCTGGCAGGTTTCGGGAGCATATCCTGCCTGACCAGCTTGAGCGCATCAGCCTGAGCTTCCTGGTGGACTCCATGCGCCTGCAGCGCGGCGGTACGGCCTCCAATATTGCCTACAATCTGGCCCTTCTGGGGGGGCGGCCCAGGCTGATGGCCACCGCTGGCGAGGATTTTGCCGAGTACCGCGCCTGGCTGGAGAAACACGGCGTAGACACCTCCGGCGTGGTGGAGGTCCCCGGCGAATCCACTGCCTCGTTCTTCGTCAGCACCGATCAGGCGGGCAACCAGATCGCCAGCTTCTACGCCGGTGCGATGGCCCACGCGCACACCCTCTCCTTCCGCCAGCACGTCAACGGCCCGGTGGACCTGGCCGTGATTTCGCCCAATGACCCACGTGCGATGGTCAATTACGTGCGCGAATGTAAGGAGTTGGGCATCCCCTATATTTACGATCCCAGCCAGCAGATCATCCGCCTGAGCGCGGAAGAGTTGGTGGAGGGCATCACCGGCGCGCGCCTGGTGGTGGTCAACGATTACGAGTTCGGTATGATCCAGAACAAGACCGGCCTCTCGGTTGAGGGGGTATTGGAACGTGCGGGCGGCCTGATCATTACCAAAGGCCCGGAAGGCTCAACTATCCTGGCCGATGGCCGGGTCTATGAGATTGAAGCTGTCCCACCTCAATGCGAGGTTGACCCCACCGGCGTGGGCGATGCCTATCGCGGCGGCCTCCTGTGTGGCCTGGCCCTGGGCCTGCCCTGGCCGCTCACCGGGCGCGTGGGCAGCCTGGCTGCAACCTATGCGCTGGAGGAGTATGGCCCGCAGAACCACTATTACACCCGGCCGGAATTCGTCACCCGCTTCCGCCAGCACTTTGACGATGAAGGTGCGCTGGACATCCTGCTAAGCTCCTGAGCCATGTGGCACGCCCGCCGCCTCACCGACAAAGCCGAGATTCGCGCTTTCCTGGCGCAGGATCGGCCTTACGCCGCCTACGCGCTGGGCGATCTGGACCCGGCCTTTTTTGTGGACTGCGAGTGGTGGGGGGCGGAGCGCGAGGGCCGATTGCGCACACTGGCGCTGGTGTATCGCGGGCTGCAGCCGCCTGCGTTGTTTATTATGGGCGAGGCAGAGGGGCTGAAGCCGATCCTGGGGCTGGGGCTGCGCCCGCAGCGCGTCATGCTCCTGGCGCAGGAGGCGCACCTGGAGGCGTTCCGCGCCTATTATCGTCTGCCCCAGCCGATCCCCATGCTGCGCATGTGGCTGCGGCCCGAAGATTTCCGGCCTGTGTCCCATGCCGGGCTGATCCGGCTGACGCCGAACTATCGGGGGGAGTTGGAGCGGTTGTACACGATGGGGATGGCGCCGGGGGAGCGGCCGGATGCGTTTACACCGTTGCAACTGGCCCAAGGCGTGTTCTACGGCGTGGAGCGGGAGGGGCGGCTGGTGTCCACAGCGGGCACCCACTTAGTCGCGCTGGCCGAACGTATCGCCGCGGTGGGCAATGTTTTCACACACCCGGCCTGGCGCGGGCGCGGTTACGCCACCGCCTGCACCAGTGCCGTCACCGCGACGTTGCTGGAGATGGGCATCCATGATATTGTGCTCAACGTAGGTCAGACGAACGAGACAGCTATCCGTATCTACGAGCGGCTGGGGTATCGCCGCTACTGTCCATTTGTGGAGGGGGTGGCTATTAGAAAAGGATAGGACTCCACCGTTACGGTGCGGTGATCCAGTGCCCACCGTTTACGACTGTCTTTGCAACAGAGCATCTTAGAGTTCCTGGTGGGTTCCTAGGACTTCTGGAGAGGAGACTACTCATGACTGTCAAATACGATGTGAAAGACCTGAGCCTGGCACCTGCCGGGCGTTCGCGGATTGAATGGGCGGCGCAGGAGATGCCAGTGCTGCGGCTGATCCGCGAGCGCTTCGCCCAGGAGCAGCCGCTTAAGGGCCTGCGTCTGAGCGCCTGCCTGCACGTCACCACCGAGACCGCGAACCTGGTGCATACGCTCCAGGTGGGCGGCGCCGATGTGGTCCTGTGCGCGTCCAACCCGCTGAGCACGCAGGACGATGTGGCGGCGGCACTGGTCACGTATTATGAAATCCCGGTCTTTGCCATTAAGGGCGAGGATGAGAAGACGTATTACGCACATATCCAGGCCGCACTGGACCACAGGCCGCATCTGACGATGGACGATGGGGCCGATCTGGTGAGCACGCTGCACAAGCAGCGCAGTGAACTGATCGGAAACGTCATCGGCGGCACCGAGGAGACGACCACAGGCGTCATCCGGCTGCGGGCGATGGCCCGCGAAGGCGTGCTGCGCTATCCCATCGTGGCAGTCAACGACGCCGAGACCAAGCACTTCTTTGATAACCGCTATGGCACCGGCCAGTCCACGATTGACGGCATCATCCGGGCCACGAATATCCTGCTGGCCGGTAAAACCTTTGTCGTGGCCGGTTATGGCTGGTGCAGCAAGGGCATCGCCATGCGGGCGCGTGGCATGGGCGCGAACGTGATCGTCACCGAGGTCAACCCGCTGCGGGCGTTGGAGGCGGTCATGGACGGCTTCCGCGTCATGCCGATGGCCCAGGCCGCGGCTGAGGGCGACATCTTCGTCACCTCCACCGGCAACATCAACGTGATTGACCGTCCGCACTTTGAGGTGATGAAGGATGGCGCTATCCTGGCGAACTCCGGCCATTTCAATGTGGAGATCAATATCCCGGCGTTGCGAGCCATGGCGACCGAAGTGCGCCGGGTGCGTGAGTTTGTGGACCAGTTCGTCCTGCCCGATGGGCGCAGGCTCAACCTGCTGGGTGAGGGCCGCCTGGTCAACCTGGCCGCCGCGGAAGGGCATCCGGCCTCGGTGATGGACATGTCCTTCGCCAACCAGGCGCTTAGCGCTGAATGGATCGCCCGACATGCCGCCGAACTGGAGCCGCGCGTCTATCCTGTGCCGGAGGAGATTGACCGGCAGGTGGCGCGCCTCAAGCTCCAGGCCATGCATGTGGCCATTGACACGCTTACCCCGGAGCAGGAGAAGTACCTGGCCTCTTGGGAAGAAGGCACCTGACTACAAGAGACAACAGGCGGTAGCCGGTGGATAGGGGACAATTCTGAGGAGAAGTGCAGCCTCGTTGCACCTGCAGCGGGCGACCGGGCGGCGCTTCTGGCGCTCTCCGCCCGCACGGGTGTGTTCTCGTCGGAGGAAGTCGCTACGGTGGCGGAGTTGTTTGACGTTTACCTGGGTCGGCCCGACCATGGCGGTTACTTCTTCCTGACCTACCGGGAGGGGGCGCGCCTGTTGGGCTTTGCCTGCTATGGGCCGACGCCTCTCACGCGGGGGGTGTACGATCTATACTGGATCGCCGTGGATCCCCAGATGCAGGGGCGGGGCATTGGGTCGCTTCTGTTGGGGCGCGTTGAGGCCGACGTGCAGGCACGGGGCGGTCGCATGATCGTGGTGCAGACCTCGGGCCGCCCCGATTACACGCGTAGCCGTTGCTTTTATGAGCGTCACGGCTACAGCCGGGTCGCCCAGATTGACGACTACTATGCCCCTGGCGACGCGCTGGTGGTGTACTGCAAGCGGTTGAATGGGGCAGGTCGCTATGCTGAGGGTGGCGAAGCCTCTCAAGTGAGTACCCTCCCCCTGGATGGGGGAGGGATGGGGAGGGGGTGATATTTTACCCCTCTCGCAAGAGGAAGAGGGTAAGGGTGTTCGCGTTGGGGTTGCGCATCTCATCCGCTGCTGCGTATAATGAGCCATGAGGGAGGCGCATGAACACCATGCGCATGATGAATATTGCCAAGGAGGAATTGCGATGGCTGTCAAGGACATCTCTCAAACGGAGACACGCCCGCTGACCGAGGAAGCTGACTTCCTGCAGATCCGGGCGATTGACCATGTGGAGTTTTGGGTGGGGAACGCCAAACAGGCGGCCCATTTCTACCGCACGGCCTTTGGGATGCAGCCGGTGGCCTACAGTGGGCTGGAGACGGGCGTGCGCGACCGGGCGAGTTACGTCCTGGAGCAGGGCAAAATCCGCTTCGTGGTCAGCGCACCGTACCACCCGGATAGCGAAATGGCGGCCCATCACCTGATCCACGGCGATGGCGTGAAGGTTATCGCCCTGCAGGTGGATGACGCAGAGGCGGCCTGGCGCGAGACGACGGCGCGGGGTGCGGTCAGCGCACAGCCGCCGCTGGAGTTCAAGGATGACTATGGCGTCCTGCACACGGCCGCGATCCGCATCTATGGGGACACGCTGATCAAGTTTGTGGACCGCGACGACTACACGGGCCTGTTCGCGCCAGGCTACGCCAAACCGCGCAGCGAGTTTCGGACGGAGCCGATGGGTCTGATTGAGATTGACCATATCGTCGGCAATGTCCAGCTCGGTAAAATGAACTATTGGGTGAACTTCTTCCATCAAGTGATGGGCTTTCGCCAACTCATCCACTTTGATGACAAAGACATCTCCACTGAATATTCGGCGCTGATGTCCAAGGTGATGCAGAACGGGGATGGGCGGGTGAAGTTCCCCATCAACGAACCGGCGGAGGGCCGCAAGAAGTCTCAGATTGAGGAGTATCTGGACTACTATCACGGGCCGGGCGTGCAGCATATCGCCCTGCGCACCGATGACATCATCACGTCTGTGCGCAAGCTGCGCGATAGCGGCGTGGAGTTCCTGCGCGTGCCGCACACCTACTATGAGGCCCTGCCGGAGCGCATCGGGGCGATTGAGGAGCCGATTGACGCGCTGGAGGAGTTGGGCATCCTGGCGGACCGGGATGACGAGGGCTATCTGTTGCAGATTTTCACCCGGCCGGTCCAGGATCGGCCCACACTCTTCTTTGAGGTCATTGAGCGCCATGGCAGCCGGGGCTTCGGTAAGGGGAACTTTAAGGCGTTGTTTGAGGCGTTGGAACGCGAGCAGGCGTTACGAGGTAATCTCTAAATTCAGTCAATCACAGAACTATCCCTTTCCCTGACCTCCCTATTCACGGGGAGGGAAATAGCTCCCTCTCTGGGTAAGCCCGGTACTGGCGGGGGAGGGCCGGGGTGGGTGGGGGAGAGGGTCTAATGAAGCCGCTGCTGCGGCAGGTATGGAAACCTGCCCTACAGCCGAAACTCCGATCAGCCGTGAGGGTCTGATGAAGCTGGTCACGTTTATGGGCCTTGGTCCTAACTGGGATGCGCGGCGTGGGCCGGCGATTGGCGCGCTGGTTGGCGACGCGGTTGTGGACATCGTGACTGCCCAATCCTGGGCGCAAGGCACGCGCGGCCTGCGCCCACTGGAGTTGCCCTCCGATATAGAGTTGTTGCTGGTGGGCAACAACCGCCAGCCTTACTTTGACCACATCCGCGAGGTGCTGGCCGCGCTGGAAGGCCAGGATATTCTGGCGTTGAAGGGCAAGGGGCGGGCACCGGTGGCGTTTCCGCTCAGCCGCGTGCGCCTGTTCGCGCCGTTGCCTTTCCCCCGCAGCGTGCGCGACTTTTACGCCTTTGAGCAGCACGTCAAAGCGGCGCGGGCGCGGCGCGGCCTGGAGATGGTCCCAGAGTGGTACGAGATCCCGGTGTTTTATTTCAGCAACCACAATGCCATCTTTGGCCCTGACGATGACATCCCCAAGCCCCGCGCCACGCAGGAGTTGGACTATGAACTGGAGATCGCCTGCGTCATCGGTAAGCCGGGGCGGGACATCCCGGTGGAGGAGGCTGAGAGCTATATCGCGGGCTATATGATCATGAATGACTGGAGCGCTCGCGACATCCAGCGCAAGGAGATGAAGCTGAATCTGGGGCCGGCCAAGGGGAAGGACTTCGCCACCAGCTTCGGCCCGGCGCTGGTCACGCCCGACGAACTTGAAGACCGGCGCATCGTGCGCGAAGGCCAGGGGAGCGTGTACGATCTGGCCATGACGGCGCGCATTAACGGTCGCGAGTTCTCACGGGGCAACTTTAAGGACATTTACTATACCTTCGCTCAGATGATCGCCTACGCCTCGCAGGACACCATGCTCTACCCCGGCGATGTGCTGGGCAGCGGCACGGTGGGCACGGGCTGTATCCTGGAGCTAGGCCCAGAGACGACCGGCGGCTGGCTCAAGCCCGGCGACGTGGTGGAATTGGAGGTGGAGCGTCTGGGTGTGCTGAGGAATCGCGTGGTTGAGCGAAGATAGGCTGGGGGGGAACTCGCAGGTCCCGCTGAGTTCCTATGCGACTAAGGAGGGGTTGCGATGCCGTTCTATCACAGGTTGGGGGAGATCCCGCATAAGCGCCATACGCAGTTCCGTAAGCCGGATGGGTCGCTGTATGCCGAGCAAGTCATGGGGACACGGGGCTTCTCCGGCATTCAGTCTATCCTGTATCACCATCACCCGCCGACACAGGTGCGGCGGATTGAGAAGCTGGCCGACTTTGCGTACGAGTTTGAGGAGCCGGGGCCGTTGCGCCACCGTCACTTCCGCACAAAAGAGGCGGTCAAGGGGGGCGATCCGCTGACGTCGCGCCAGTGGCTGATGGCCAACAATGACATCGCCATCGGCATCGCCCGGCCTACAGAGCCGATGGACTATTTCTACCGCAACGGCCAGGCGTTTGAGTGCATCTTCGTCCACGAGGGGCGGGGGCGGTTGGAGACGGTCTTCGGCACGCTGGATTGGATGCCGGGGGATTACATCATTATTCCTATCGGCTGTACGCACCGTTTCATCCTGGATACGGGGGTGGAGCATCGCTGGCTGGTGTTTGAGTCGCCCTCACCCATTGAGCCGCCGCGCCGTTACCGCAACGAGTACGGCCAGCTTTTAGAGCACTCGCCCTATTGTGAACGCGACATCCGCGTGCCGCAGACGCTGGAAACGCACACCGAGACGGGCGAGTTTGAGGTGCGCGTCAAGGCCCGCAATGAACTCACCGCCTTCTATTTTGACTTCCATCCGCTGGATGTGGTAGGCTGGGATGGCTTCCTCTATCCCTGGATTTTCAACATTGCCGACTTTGAGCCGATCACCGGGCGGGTGCACCAGCCGCCGCCGGTGCACCAAACGTTTGAGGGGAACAATTTCGTCATTTGCTCGTTTGTGCCGCGCAAGTTTGACTATCACCCGCTGGCGATCCCTGCGCCCTATAACCACAGCAACGTGGATTCCGATGAGGTGATCTACTATGTGGACGGCAACTTCATGAGTCGGCGGGGCATTGACTATGCTTCGTTCACGCTGCATCCCAGCGGCATCCCGCACGGCCCGCATCCGGGGACGGTGGAAGCCAGTATTGGCAAGGAGAAGACGGAAGAACTGGCCGTCATGTGCGACACGTTTCACCCGCTGCGCGTGACCAGGGCGGCGTTGCGTTACGAGGACGAGAAGTACCCCTATAGCTGGCTGCCAGAGGCACACCAGCCGGAGGTGCATCCGGTGTCGCTGGAATGAGACAACTTAATGCGTGAGGAGCTACACGAGTAGCCTTTACATACCGTGGTTTCTATCCTACAATAGGGGTAGATTGGAGAACCAACGATGACAACGAAGGCGCTTGACGCAGTCTTTGAGAACGGAGTGTTCCGGCCACTGACCCCTATTGATATCGCTATTCCTGAGGGGCAGCGGGTGCGGTTGGTCGTGGAGACGATTGAGCCTTCAGTGGATGTGCTGTCATTGGCTACCCATGTGTACAATGGCCTTTCCGAGGAGCAGATTCAAGAGATTGAACAGATCGTCCTGGATCGAGACAACTTCTTCAGAGATAGGCCATCTGTATGATCTCACCACCAGCTCTTCTAGATACCGATGTGCTTTCGGCGGTGATGCGGCGGCATCCGGTTGCCGTTCAACGGGCACAGGAATACTTGGCTGCGCATAGCCAATTTACCTTCTCCATTATCACGCGCTATGAAGTATTACGGGGGCTGAAGGCGAAGGCAGCGACGGCGCAAGTGGCAGCCTTTGATCGTCTATGTGCTGCAAGTCAGATTGTGCCCCTTACCGATGAAATTGTGGTGCGTGCTGCCACGATCTATGCTGATCTGTTTCAGCGTGGCGCTCTGATCGGAGATGCCGATATTTTGATCGCTGCATCTGCGCTGATTAATGGGCTTATATTGGTTACGAATAACGAGGAGCATTTCCGACGTGTTGTCGGCTTACGCGTGGATAACTGGCTTAGATGAGTTGAATTTACCCACCTTTCGGCCTGGGCAAATACTGGATCAGCAGGGGCGTCGTCTCCAGAATGAGATGCGCCCCTGCGCGTTCTAGCTCATCCCGCTGGCCGAAGCCGCACAGCACACCGACGGCCCAGGCACCTGCCGCTCGCGCTGCGCGGATGTCCACTGTTGTATCTCCAACCATCAGGCAGCGTTCCGGGGGGACGCCCAGAAGCTCCGCCGCCCGCAGGATCGGCGCCGGGTGGGGTTTCATCCGCGTCGTGTCCAGGCCGCCAATGATGAACTGAAAGACGGGTGGGAGATTGGCGGCAGCCAGAAGCGCCTCGGCCTGGCGGCGAACGCGCGTGGTGACGAGGGCCAGCGGATATGTGCTCGCCAGCGCACTCAATAGCCTGTCCACGCCTGCAATGGGTGCGACCGTGCTGGGCGTTGCCAGGCCGCGAGCACGGTAGAGCCATTCACTGAATCCGTGTAGCACCCTGTCCAGGTAAAGGGCATCCAACGCGCTGACGAAGGCATTGCCGGGCGTCTCGGCCCATTGGAGCGCCCGGCGCAGGAACGGGCGCGGGTCGCGCTGGGGGAACAGCCAGGCCAGTCGCCCCAGCCACTGCTCCCAACGCGCAATCAGCGTGTCATCAGTATCAATCAATGTCCCATCCAGGTCAAACAGGATCGCCTCAATGGGGTAAGTCGCCTCTCCTATCTGCATTGTCCTGGTCGCTTGTGCCCTGATCCCCGCCTTTATGCAAGGTCTGCTGGGTACGCAAAATAACGTAGCCCAAATACGTTAAGCGAGCGATTCACATTACACGGTCACCCCGATAGAATGAAAATACAGCCACTCATGGCCGCTGCTGGGGGGGCGGCGGCCATGAGCGGTGGCGGTGTGAGCGATAACCTGCCCGCTTTCCCCCAGGAAAGTGACATGTATTCCTGCGCCATCTGCCGGGATGAGGGTTGCCCGGCCTGTCGTTGGGGGTGTGGCCCAACGCTCGCCGTGGAAGTGGCTTTGATTGAGCGCGTCCGACGGCTGCGGCGGCTGCCGACGGATGACGGACAACCTGCTGGCGTTGTGCTCAGCATAATGGATGTGGGGGCGCTTCGTCTGCCCGGATGTCCGCCAGGCTCTCAGCCACGATCACCAAGTCCTCTGAAGCGGCTTTATCAAAAGGCGCACCGCTCAGGTCGCCGTAGAACTGGACATGGGTGAAGCCCGCAAAGGTGAGCTGGCTGAATAGCTCGCCGCGCTGCCAGGGGCGCTGGCGGGTGCTGTGGACCTCCACCTGCCAGCCGCCGTCCTGTTTGGTGAAGAGCGCGGTGTGGAAGGTGATCAGCCGCTCACCGTAATCCGCGAAACGCCAGATCAGCACCTCGCGCCCGCCGATTGTGCCACCATTGGGCGCGAAGAAGCGCGGTTTCTCACGCCAGCGGCGATCATAGTTCAGGTTGTGCAGCACGAGCAGGCCGCCTGGGCGCAGCCGGTGGCGGAATGCCCGCAGCGTCGTGGCCATCTCCTCATCGCTTAAGATGTGAACCAGGGAGTTGCCCAGGCACACCAGGGCATCAAATGGCTGTGGGAAGTGCTCCGCCAGGTCGCCGAAACCGGCCACCTCAAAGCGCACCTCTACCCCCATGTCGGCGGCGTGTTGCCGCGCCAGGGCGATCATCGCCGGGCTGATGTCGGCCCCGGCGACGCGCAGGCCCCATTGGGCGAAGGCGACAGCGTGCCGCCCGCTGCCGCAGGCCACATCCAGTACCGAGCGTACATTCCGCTGCGCGAACAGGCGGCGAAAGAAGGGCAATTCAAAGGCCAGCCGCGCCCCCCAATCGTTCATCGTGTCGTAGAAAGGCGCCAGCCGGTTGTAGAAGTCGTCGGGCGGGAGGATCTGCTCCAAGGTTGAGTTATGGCGTGATCGTTGATGTCGTTTAGGTGTGACTCTGAAGCAAGCCGCCTCACGGCCAACATATCCCCGTGAGGCGGTCATGTCAATGTGTGGTCCTTACGGGATTCGAACCCGTGTCTGCGCCTTGAGAGGGCGCTGTCCTGGGCCTCTAGACGAAAGGACCATTGCGCTCACTCTATGTGATAGCCACATTCTACCAGCCCCGTCGTGTCCTGTCAAGGCGGATGATTGAAATCGCGGCTGGATAGGGGCGTAGTCGCTATGCGGTCGGGCGGCTGAGCACCAACTGGCGCACCTCATCCGCCGAGGTCAGGTCAAGCGCCTTCTGAGCCAGTTCACGTGCCTCAGGGAGGGACAGGCTGCGGATGATCTCCTTGACCTGGGGGATCGCCGCCGGGGCCATACTCAACTCATCCACTCCCAGGCCAACCAGGATGGGCACGGCCACCGGGTCGCCGGCCAACTCGCCGCACACGCCGCACCAGCCGCCCGCTGCGTGCGCCGCCTGGGCGGTGCGCTCAATCAGCCGCAGCACCGCCGGATGTAGCCCGTCGGCCAGCGGCGCGACGCTAGCGTTGGTGCGGTCAGCAGCCATAGTGTACTGGGTGAGGTCATTCGTCCCCAGGCTGAAGAAGTTAAGTTCAGGCGCCAGTTTGTCGGCCAGCAATGCCGCCGCTGGCACTTCCACCATAATCCCCACCCCATCCAGGTGATGGGAGAGGCCCGATGCCTCTAACTCAGCGCGAGCCTCTTCCAGGAGTGCTTTCGCGGCGCGGACCTCCTCTAGCGTTGTCACCATGGGAAACATGACCAGGGTGCGCCCGGCGACGCCGGCGCGGAGGATGGCGCGAAGCTGCGTCTTGAGCAGGTCACGATAGACCAGGCCCAGGCGCAGGCCGCGCACACCCAGGAAAGGGTTCATCTCCGCCCCCAGGTTAATGTAGGGCACGGGCTTGTCGCCGCCGATGTCCAACGTGCGGATGATGAGCGGGCGGTCTGTGCGCCCATCCGCTTTGAGCGCGGAGAGGATAGCCTGATAGGCGGCGACCTGTTCGTTTTCATCCGGCGGCGTGTGCCGGTCCAGGAACAGGAATTCGGTGCGGAGCAGGCCCACCCCCTCCGCGCCGTGCGCCAGGGCTTCCCCCACTTCGCTGGCCGCGCCCAGGTTGGCCACGACCTCAATCCGGTGACCATCGCGGGTGATGGCGGGCGCGCTGGCCCGTGCCTGGGCCTGGGTCAGCGCGGCGGCGCTGGCGGCCTGGCGCTGAAGGGCCTCTGCCAGCGTCGTCGCGTCTGGGTCGGCCACCACCTGTCCGGCCCGACCATCTACGATCACGGTTGTCCCCGGCTCCAGGGCCAGCACCGCTGGCCCCAGGCCCACGACCGCCGGGCGGCCCAAAGCCCGCGCCAGGATGGCTGCGTGGGAGGTTGGCCCGCCGCCGGCCGTGCAGAAGGCCAGGACAAGCTCCCGGTCAAGCTGAATCGTGTCGGAGGGGGTGAGTTCGGCGGCCAGGATGACCGAGGGGACGGTCGGCCTGGCGGCACTCTCGGCGACTCCGGCCAGGCGTCGCAAGACACGCTCGCCGACGTCGCGCAGGTCGGCGGCGCGGGCGCGGAAGAGGGGGTCATCCAGGCTCTCCAGCATGGCGGCATAGTCCTGGATCGCCGCGTTCCAGGCAGCTTCGGCGTTTTGCTTCTCCTCCTGAATGCGGGCGCGCACGGCGTCCAATAGTGCCGGGTCGTCCAGGAACATGCGATGGGCCTCAAAAATGGCGGCTTCGCTCGTCCCCACCTGCTGCGCGCTGGCCGTCAGTGCTTCAATCTCAGATCGGGCTGCTGCCAGTGCGGCCTCCAGCCGTGCCCATTCCGCCGCCGGGTCCTCTACGGTTGTGGCTTTGACCTCTACCTCCACCCGCTTGAGATAAAAGATGGGACCGATAGCGATCCCATCAGAAGCCGGGATCCCCTGGAATGCCTTCATGTTCCCTGGCCTGGTGTGCTGAACCCAGGCTTCAGCCCCCCTTAGTCTCCGTCGTCCGTCGTCCGTCGTCCGGCGTCTGATCCGCCAGGCGCAGCACCTCGTGGGCTGCGATCTCGTCCGTCACCAGGCAGTTGATGTAGCCGCCGCGTAATGCCCCCAGGATAGCCTCGGCCTTCTCGCGCCCGCCGGCCACGCCGATCACCAGCGGGATGCGGGAAAGCGACGCGAGATCAATGCCGATGATACGCTGGTGAAGCTCCAGTGGCACAATCCGGCCATAGATGTCGTAATGGTACGTGCAAATATCGCCCACTGCGCCCATGGCGGCTATCGCTGCCAGCCCGTCCTCGTCCACCAGGCCCGCCTGGAGCAATGTGGATAAAGCGGGCTGGATGGAGCCGATGCCCACCAGGGCAATGTCGGCTCGTCGGGCCAGGTCCAGCGTCTCGCGGATGGCCCGTTCCTGCTCCAATGCCTGGCGCACCTCGGCGCTCTCCACCAGGAGAGGCGCGTGCAGGTAGCGGTACTGCCCACCCAGGGTTTGCGCCAGCCAGCGGGCCAGATCGGGGCCATCCAGGACAGGGGACACTGAGCCGACCGCGCCGGTGAGTTGCACCACCGTTACGCCCAGCCGCCGCGCCGCCCGCAGCGCGTTCACCACCTGATAGACGCCGGTGCTCCAGGAGATGCCCAGCACCATCCGATCGCGCAGGTGGCTTTCCAGGTAGCGCGCCGCCAGCACACCCAGCCCCTGAACCATCTGGGTATAGCCGTAGGAGCCGGTCTGCAGCACACGCGCGTCTTTAAGCCTGAATCGCTCTACCAGCCGCCTCTCCAGGTCGGGCCTCCCCTGCCAGGGGTAGTGGATGGTGATCTCCACGATCCCTTCCTGGCGGGCCTCGGCCAGCAGCCGCGAGACATTGGAACGCGACAGGCCAAGCCGTTCGGCGATCTCAGCCTGGCTCAAATTCTGCTCGTAATATAGGGAAGCCACTTCGGCCAGCAAATGCCGGCGGTCTTCTATCATTCCCCAAAGTTGCTCTCCACCAGGTCCGTAATTGCCTGGACCGCCGCCTCTGCATCTTCCCCTTCCGCCCGGATGTGAATTTCATGCCCCTGGGACACGCCCAACGTCAACACGCTTAAGATGCTCTTGGCGTTTACCGGTTTGCTGCCGCGTGTCACATTGGTCACCTGGATAGCCGCTTTGAAGCGAGCAGCCGTCTGCACAAACAGCGCGGCGGGGCGGGCGTGTAAACCAACCGGGTGCCGGACAACGAGTGTGGTCTCAGCCATAGCAGCCATCAGCTTTCAGCTATCCGCTTTCGGCGGTGCCACAGTGATTGATGCTTTTTGGCCGGAAGCGGCGCGCTGGCAGCCCTTAGAGAATCTTCTGCATGTCTTTGGCCGCCACCGCTGCCGCGTTGACCGTCGCCAAGTCATGCCCTAGCGAGGCTTCCACAGCGGCCACAATAGCTCCCTCTACCAGGGGGGCCTCGCTCAGAAGAACGCGGGCTTGGCGTTCTGGGTCCAGGCGTTCCAGGGCGATCTGGGTGCTGAACAGAGCGCTGCCCAGGTCAAACAGGACCAGTACCCCTTCATCCCGATAGACCTGCTGAATGGCCTCATAGATGCGGTCGGCGTTCGTGCCCAGCGTGTGGTCATCCACGCCCCCTGCGGCGGCGATGGGCACCAGCCCTTTGGCCATCTGGTCGGCCATCTCCTTGACGCCTTCGGCCAGTTTGGCGCTGTGCGCCACAATGACGATGCCGATCACGCGGCCTCCCCTGCGATGGCACGCACCAATTCGCGGCAGAAATCGGGGATGTCTTCCACCACGCGCCCCCAGACGATCTGGCCGTCGCGGAATGCCGGGGCATCCACCCACTCGGCGCCGGCGTTAATCAGGTCGTCCTTAATACCCAGCGAGCCAGTGGCCCGATGCCCTTTGACGATGCGGGCCGAGATGCCCACCAGGCCGGCATGACAGATCAGGCCGACGATCTTGCCCTGGTCGTAGGCCGCCCGCACCAGCCCGGTCACCGCCGGGTAGCGCCGCAGTTTATCCGGCGCCCAGCCGCCGGGGACGACCACCGCAGCAAAATCGTCGGCGCGCACCTGATCAGCGGCCACTTCGCTCCGGGCAGGCAGGCAGTGTTTTCCCCGATATTCATGCCCGGCCTTGGGGGCGACAATGGTGACGCTGGCGCCTTCTTCGCGCAGCCGCATCACAGTCACCCAAAATTCCAGGTCCTCAAAGCCTTCTTCCAAGAGAACCGCAACTTTTTTCCCCTGTAGACGCAATTTTACTCCTCCTTAGGTGTAGCTATTTTAGAGAATTATGCCTCAGTATGTCTGATAAGCCCAAATCCGCCGAGGGGTGACAACGCTCACACGTTTCCACCTGCCTCACCTCGTCCCAGTCGGGCACCTGGTCGGCTGGCCCCTCAATGAACCCCACTGCGCCGCACACGCAGGCATACCAGCCTGGCGTGCGGCGGGCCACCTCCCAGGCCAGGCCGGGTCGCAGGTCCATGACCTCTACGCCCATGCCCCAACGGGCATTGGTGATCAGTTTGCGCGCCCCTGCCGCACGCAGCTTGGCCACGTACAGGCCGAAGTGGCGGCAGTGGCGCATCAACAGCACGCCCGCAGTCACGTCGGTGGGGAAAGGCCAGTCACGCGCGTCCGCGCAGATGACGCTCAGGTTGTCAGGTAGGGGCAGGCCTTGTTGCCGGTCGGAACCTGGCCCGGAGAACGCCAGGTTCAGAATATCCGCCCGGCGTTCTATAGCATAGACATGCCGCACCACTGCCGCCAGGCGTCGCGCCAGCCGCAGGTCGCCGGCGCCGATGTCTATGATCACATCATCTGGGCCAACGGCGGCGAGGGCGGCTGCGTATGTCGCCTCATCATAAGGCGCCCAGGCGGCTTCCCAATCACTCTCCGTTACCGAATGACCACCCAGGTCAGCCACAAACCATAACCTATTGTCAACATACCCACAACCGTCAGGGCCTGGGTGACGCGCTTTTCCGTCTGATCGCTCAGCCCCAGATCAAACAGGATGGCGCGCACCCCTAATAGCGCGTGGGCTGTGACGACGATCAGAAACAACACCTCCAACGGCAGGATGACCGGGTGGCGCAGGTAGGCCTGCACCTGCTCAAAATTGCGCAGGCCGCCCTCCACCACAAAGTGGTGGGCGATCATATGAAGACCCACCAGGAAGATGATCCCCAGCCCGGTCACCGCCTGCCAGATCCAACTCCAGCTCCCTACGCCTGTTCGCGGACGTGTTTCTGTGAAGTCCAGGCTGTGCTCCATAGGCCACCTATTGTGTGAAAATGCGCACCGCCCCGGTCAGACCGAGGAGGATGACCAGTGCGATCACGACAACAAAGAGTTGCTTCTGCGCGGCCACGCCGATATTCAGGGCGTTGAGGGTGACGCGCAGGCCGTTCAGCCCGTGGATGAGCAGGCCTACCAGCAGGATCACGTCCAACGCCAGGAAGAGCGGCGTCTTCGCCAGCGCGATAAACGCATCCCACCCCGCGGCCCCCTGTGCCAGCAGGCTGAGAACGACCAGATGCAGATAGAGATAGACGACCAGGCCGATGCCCGTGATGCGGTTGAGCGCATAGGCCCACATACCCAATCCACGCCCGCGCACATCCCCCCAGAGCAGGGCACGCCTCAGTTTAGACTCCTGTCTTCCCGCCATCACTTTGCTCCTCTGTTGAGGCCAAATAAACGTCTGAACCTGCGACCGATCAATTCGCGCCGCAGCGCCATAATCGCGCCTGCCGGATCCACGGCCTGCGGGCAGGATTCTGTGCACTCAAAAGCGCTGTGGCAGCGCCATACCCCTTGTTCGTCATCTGCCAGCGCCAGGAGCGCCTCTTTCCTGGCCGGGTCGTTCGTCTCTTGCAAAGCGTACCAGATCCCTGCCAGGCCCGCCGGGCCGAAGAATTTGTCTGTGGCGGCCATCGTTGGGCAGGCGCTGATGCAGATGCCACATTCAATGCAGTTCTGGAAGCGGTTGTAGGGCCGATTCTCCAGATGGCCGGTGGCGTCAAAGACCTCGGCGCGCACATAGGGCTGGCCGTTCAGGGTAGGCTCTACCTGACGGGTGAGGATCAGGCCGGAAGCCTCTTGCTTGCGGAAGAACCCGGCGACGTCCACGACGAGATCACTGACCAGCGGGAAGTTGCGCAGTGGCTCAATCAGGATCTCGGTGCGCCCGGCCAGCGCTTCGCGCACCGGCACGATACAGGGCAACTTCTCGTACCCGTTAATGCGCACGGCGCAGGTGCCGCATGAGGCATGGTGGCAGGCGTGGCGGAAGGTGAGCGAGCGGTCGTGCTGCGCCCAGACGGCTTCAATGGCGTCAATCACGTGCGCATATTCGGGCACGCTGACGACATAAGATTCATAGTGCGGTTCAGAACCGGGTTTGTAGCGGAAGATTTTGAGCGGGACTTGGATAGGCATACTCAGTTATAAAACAGGCGGTAGGAAACCAACGGCGTCTCGCGTGTGCGGCATTCGGCCTGAATGCCCAGCTTGGCGCAGACGATGTCGCTGACCTTCTCGGCCATGGCGCGGGCGGTGGTGGTCTTACCACCGGAAATGGTGACGAACCCGTCCACGCCATCATGCTTGTGGTCAAAGCATTCAAAGGTGCGGCTGACCTCGCGCTCGTCCACGTTGGCCTTGCGGATCAGCGGCCGGGCGACAGCCATGATGCCCCGCGTTTGCAGATGCCGGATAATGGGCAATAGCTCCTGTCCCTTCTGGATCATCTTTTCAATGTGATCCCTGGGAATTTCAATGAGATCGGGATCAGGAATGGTCCAGGACGTGGTGCCGATGATGGCGGTGGTGCGTTGAGGCACGACGATGTCGCCATCGGAGGGCTTGTTCATGCGATTGATCACCATGTTGTTCGTGCGCCGGTTCACGGTGACCATCACGCCTGCCGTCGGCGAGACCGGCACGTCCACACCGGCCATGTGGGCGATCTCCTCGGCCCAGGGGCCGGTGGCGTTGACCACGATGTCGGCGCCCAGGACTTCTTCTTTACCGGTCTTGTGGTCGCGGACCTTTACGCCGGTCACAGTGTGACCGGAGCATACCAGGTCAATCACCTCGGTATAAGTGCGGATCACCGCGCCATTTTTGCGCGCGGTCGCCAGGAAGGCCAGGCAGAAGTGGAACGGCTCAAATACCCCATCCGGCACCTGCACCGCCGCCAGGATATTGGGATTCAGGTTGGGTTCCATCTCCAGGGCGCGCTTGACCGGGATCTCGCGATAGGGGATATGGCAGGCTTCGCAGCCGGCGATAAACTTCTCCTTCCAGGCCAGGTCGTCCTCGTTGAGTGCCACGAACAGGCCATCATTAAGCTCCAGGATTTCAGGCATGATCCGGCGCAGGATCATGTTCTCGTCAATGCACTCAATGGCGGATTCCTGGTCGCGGACACAGTAGCGCCCGCCGGAGTGCAACAGGCAGTGGTTGCGCCCGGTGGTGCCGGAGGCGATCTCGCCGCGCTCCAGCACGGTCACACGCAGGCCACGCAGGGCCAGGTCGTGCGCGGTGGCGGAGCCGGTGGAGCCGGCGCCGATGACAATTGCGTGAAATGTGCTCATCTTTGAACTCATGACTGTCACCCCTTCCCTAACCCTCCCCCATCAAGGGGGAGGGTAGGGGGAGTGAAGCCCCTTAACAGGGGAAG
The DNA here is from genome assembly GCA_034432795.1 of Anaerolineae bacterium. GTDB lineage: Bacteria > Chloroflexota > Anaerolineae > DSLN01 > DSLN01 > DAOUBF01. Next base: position 3,719 of record DAOUBF010000009.1, on the reverse strand, counting down.
ACCGAGGATAGAGGACCGTCTAGATGGCCTCCATCCCCGGTCCTCCGTCCTCCGTCGTTAGCTACCCTTCTCCACCCAATGGAGGGTGCGTTGCACGGCCTTCTTCCAGCCGGCGTAGCCTTCTTCGCGCTTCTCCTCGCTCCATTGCGGCTCAAACACGCGGTCCACGCCCCAGTTGGCCCGCAGGTCCTCCAGGTCCTTCCAGAAGCCCACCGCCAGGCCAGCCATGTAGGACGCGCCCAGGGCGGTGGTCTCGTCCACTGTGGGGCGGACAACCGGCACGCCCAGGATGTCGGCCTGGAGCTGCATCAGGAAGTTGTTCTTGACCGCGCCACCGTCCACCTTAAGCTGTGTCAGCTTGATGCCGGAGTCGGCCTGCATGGCGTCCAGCACCTCGCGGGTCTGGTAGCAGATGCTCTCCAGCGTGGCCCGCACGATGTGGCGCTTGTCAATGTAGCGGGTCAGGCCGACGATGACACCGCGCGCGTACATGTCCCAGTAGGGCGCGAACAGGCCGGAGAAGGCCGGGACGAAGTAGATGCCACCGGCATCCTCCACCGACTTGGCGATCTCTTCGGTCTCGGCCGCGTTCTTGATGATCCCCAGGTTGTCGCGCAACCACTGGATGGCCGCGCCGGTGATGGCGATGGAGCCCTCCAGGGCGTAGATGCACTTGCCCTCCTCGGTGGCATAGGCGCCGGTGGTCAGCAGGCCGCTCTTGGAGGGGACGATGTCTGTGCCGGTGTTGAGCAGCATGAAGTTGCCGGTGCCATAGGTGTTCTTGGCCTCGCCGGGGCTGTAGCACACCTGGCCCACGAGCGCGCCCTGCTGATCGCCCAGGTCGCCGCACACCGGGATAGCCGCACCGACCGGTCCATCCACCGGCGTGCTGCCATACAGCTTCTTGTCGCTGGAGGGGCGGATCGTGGGCAGGCAGGCGCGGGGGATGCCCAGGTAGTTCAGGATCTCGTCATCCCAGTCCAGCGTCTTGAGGTTCATGAGCATGGTGCGGGAGGCGTTGGTGTAGTCGGTGACGTGGGCGCCGCCCTTCGGCCCGCCGGTCAGCCACCAGATCACCCAGGTGTCAATGTTGCCGAAGATCACCTCGCCACGCTCGGCGCGGGCGCGCACCCCGGGGATGTTGTCCAGGATCCACTTGATCTTGGGGCCGGAGAAGTAGGTGGCGCTGACCAGGCCGGTTTTCTGCTTCACCGTCGGCTCAAAGCCGTCATCAATGAGCTTCTGGCAGATGTCGCGGGTGCGGGTGTCCTGCCAGACGATGGCGTTGTACACCGGCTGGCCTGTGCTTTTGTCCCAGAGGATGGTGGTCTCGCGCTGGTTGGTGACGCCGATCGCGGCGATCGCATTGGGGTCAATGTTGCCAGCCGCCAGCGAGCCTTTGATCACCTTCTGGGTCTTCTCCCAGATCTCCATGGGGTCGTGCTCTACCCAGCCGGGTTGGGGGTAGATCTGCCGGTGCTCCTCGTAATAGGTGGATGCGACCTTGCCGTCATGGGTGAAGACCATGAAACGGGTGCCGGTCGTCCCCTGGTCCACTGCGGCTGCGTACTTCTTCTCTGCCATAGGAATGTCTCCCTCCTTCTAGGGTTCAGATAGTCTCTCTGTAATCGGTGTTAAAATCGGTATCGTTCCAGGCCCCTTTGTCCGCAGACCATCACCTCCTCTCTAACTCAGGCTCCCCCAGCGTTGGGTCTTACCCCGGTTGGTCCGCTGTGATGGTTTCCATCAGCGCCTTCAGGATGAGGTAGGATGAGGTGGCCCCGGGGTCCTGATGGCCGATGCTGCGTTCGCCGACGTAGCTGGCCCGGCCCTTCCTGGCGAGCATGGGGATGGTATCCACCATGCCCTGCCGGGCGGCCTCTGTCATCAGGCGCAGCGCTTCTGCCGTCCCCACGTGATCGGCCAATGCTTTACGTAATGCCTCTACTGCCGGGTGAAGGGCATCCACCATGGTTTTGTCCCCCAGGTTGGTCTTTCCGATGCGTATGACCCCTTTCAGGCCGGACTCCAGGAGCAGCAGCAGGTCCTCGTCGGAAAGCTCCGTCTTACCGGCGGTGACTTTGCCGGCCTCCATGAAAAATGTGCCGTATAACGGCCCACCGGCGCCGCCGACGCTGCTCACCAGCGCCATGCCGGCTGTCCTGAGGATGGTGCCAATATCTTTGTCTTCAACCGTGGGGAGCTGGCTTAAGATTTTTTTAAAGCCCCGGTCCATGTTGACGCCGTGGTCCGCGTCACCGATGGGCGAGTCCAGGTCTGTGAGGTACGTCTTGTTCTCCTCCAGCACGGCTGCACTCGCCCGTAACCACGCCAGAATCTTACTTTTAGGTATCGTCATGCAATCTCTCAGCCTCCGTCCGCGCCAGTCTCTCAGGGGGCTTAGGCGCTCACATGCCCCAGCGCAGACCAGCGGTCTTCACTGGCGCATCCCACAGTTCCAGCATCTCGTCGTCCATCTTGAGCAGGGTGATGGAGCAGCCCTGCATCTCCAGCGAGGTGATGTAGCGACCGATCAGGTTACGGACGATCTTCAGCCCCTTCTTCTCGCAGATCTCGTGCAGCTTGCGATAGACGATGGGGAGTTCAATGTCCGGGGTACCGCCCATGCTGTTGACAAAGGCCAGCACGCGGTCACCGGGCTGGAAGGGCGGGTCCTCCAGTTCCACATCCACCCATTCGCCCTTGTCCTCGTCCCACTCGCGCACGGTGCGCTTGTAGGCGGGGTCCTCAATGATGGACAGGGCCAAAAGCTCGGTGATCTCATCGGCGCTCTTGAGCTTCATGCGCTCGCGGCCCGGCTCGCCATGGATGCCGATGCCGATCTCCATCTCGTCCTCGCCCAGTTCAAAGGTGGGGCGACCCACATGGGGGACGGTGCAGGAGGTGAGGGCCATACCCATAGAGCGGCCATTAATGTTGACCTTGCGGCACAGGTCGGCCAGGCGCTTGAGGTCATAGCCCTTCTCGGCGGCGGCGCCGCAGATCTTCTCGGCCAGCACGGTCGTGCCTGTGCCGCGCCGCCCCTGGGTGTACAGGCTGTCCTTCACCGCCACGTCGTCGTCAATCAGGATGTTGAGCACGCGGATGCCCTCAGCGCGGGCCATATCGGCGGCCAGTTCAAAGTTCATCACGTCGCCGCTGTAGTTCTTGACGATGAACAGCACCCCCGCGCCGCTGTTCACGGTCTTGGCCGCTTCCAGCATTTGATCGGGGGTGGGCGAGGTGAACACGGCGCCGGGGCAGGCGGCATCCAACATGCCCGGGCCGACAAACCCGCCGTGCATGGGTTCGTGGCCGCTGCCGCCGCCGGAGATGACCGCCACCTTCCCCTTCACTGGCGCATCGGCACGGTAAATGAAGTTCGGGTCAAAGTGCACCTTGACCAGGTCGGGATAAGCCAGGGCGATCCCCTCCAGCTCTTCCTTCACGACATCTTCCGGTTTGTTGATCAGCTTTTTCATGGTGACCCCTCCTTAACCAAAGTAAGTGGTGGGCAGTGAACGTTCTACCCACGGCTCACTGCCCACCACCCTATTCCATCAGGCAGGAACCAGCGCCACCCACAGCAGGGCGCCGATCACGCCGCCGATGATCGGCCCGACCACCGGCACCCACGAATAACCCCAGTCCGAGTCGCCCTTGCCCGGGATGGGCAGCACGGCATGGGCAATGCGTGGGCCCAGGTCGCGGGCCGGGTT
>DAOUBF010000008.1:0-3441 GCA_034432795.1 Anaerolineae bacterium | reverse complement strand
GCCGTAGATCCAGTTGTCATCGCCTGGGGAGCAGGGGGGGCTGGGGTTTTGGGGGAGTGTGGCTTTGAGCCAGGCTTCCAGGGTGAAGTCGGAGGCGCCGATGTCGGCGGGGACATGGGGGTCAATGGGGATTTTGACGCGGTCAATGTCATTGACCCCATGCCCGTAAAAGCGCAGAGAGTAACCTGTCCCGCTTTGAGCTGCCGCCCAGGGGCTATGAAGTAAAGCAATGAAGCCTGCCATACTCATAAGCACAGCCGTTTTAGCCCACCGCTTTCTCTCAAAATGCGCCATCCGAGACAGCAGAGTCATCACTCCACCCTATGGCAACAGGGAAGCTACTCCCTACCTTAATCATACCGGGGTAAGGTATGGAAACAGCAAACGCCAAGTTAATGAATGGATAGATTCGTTCAGACTGTTCCCTGGACCGGCACTGGTTTTCCAGCCAGCCCAGCAGGCTGAGCCAGGCATCCTGGCTGAATTTTTCCGGCCAGTTGGGATCTGACCAATCTATTGGCCCACCTGAGATGTCAAACAGGGTATGTTCCGTGTGGGGCGCGATAAAGTAGCTGGCCCCATAGCCGTAGGCGGCCCGATGGGCCTTCACAGCGTCTTCGCCGAGGGCCGCCAGGTCAGGCTCGCTATCCGAGATGATGATGTGGAGCGGGGCCTGGATCGCCAGGATGTCTTTCCCTGGCAGCAGGCTGGATAGAAGCACCACCCCTGCTGGCCGGTGGACCTGCGCGAACTCCTCAAATCGCCCGGCCAGGATGCGTGTGCCGATGCTCTGGGCAACGATGAAAACGCGGCTCATGTCAATTCCATCCTGCGCGACAGCCGCCCGGTAGGCCGCCAGTGCATCGCTATCCTCACAACAGCCATATGTGCCCTCGCTCCGCCCGGTGCCGCGCTTGTCAAAGCGAAAGACGGCGTAACCAGCGGGGACCAGGCGTGCCGCCAGGTACTGATACGCGTCGCGGTCCACCGCGCCCGAATGGTGGATGATAAAGACGAGCGGCGGGTTGGCCTGGCCGGGTGGCCGATCAAGCTGCCCCGCCAGGCGCGTGCCGTCTTCGCTTTGAAACGAGACTTCCTGAGCCATTGTCTCAAATGGAATCCGTTTGAAATCCGCCTGCGTTCTCTGATCTGCGGCTATAGTTGGGCCGCTACAGTTTGCTGCTAACACCAGTAGGGCCAGCATGACCCCTGTCCATTCAGAGATAGACGTTGCAGCCAATGTCATCTTCCAATATGGGCTATGCCTGATAGATGGCCGCGATCTGGTGAGAACCAGCTCCGACGGAGATAGCGGCGTAGCTGTCGCCGCCCAGATTGCGCTGGTGATACACCATGGCCGCGCCATCCACCTCCACCCGGGCCAGCCTGGCCTCCCCATGTTGCTGCGGGATCAGGATGGTTAAATCCACCTGTGAAGTGGCAGGGGCTATTAGATAGAAGCTCAAACGCTGCCCCAGCGGATCCCACTGCATCCGCTCCAGGGTCGTGTTGTGCCTGGCCTCGGTGAAGCCCAGCCATTTGGCAGCCGACCAGATGGGGATGCCCTGCTCCGCTGCATAATCCAGTGTACTCTCCAGCCAGCGCCCTGCCTTCACGGCCAGGTCCCCGCCTATAGCGAAAGGGTCAATGTGGAACTGCGCCGCCACAGCGCTATAGGTAGCTGCTATGCTCTGTTGAAGCACTGTCCGCGCGATCTCTATAGCGGCTTCAACTGGAATATCTGCGCCGCCCAACCCCCAGGGCATGCGGATCACCTGTTCATCCACTAATTGCGTCGGCTGCTGATAGATGTTCAAGATACGGCCCTGCTCATCCACAAACCGCATGGGCAGGCCACTGCCGGTGAAATGGCCGTACCTCCATTCCCCCGCTTTGTCCCGGAACGCAGGCCCATAGTGATAGTAGTCCAGGTTCATGCGGATGCCATAGCTGGCCTGGAGCCGAGCCGTTTCCACCCAGCCCGTCCACAGAATACGGTGCGTTCGCACTGTGGGGGATACCGGCCCATAGCCCAGGCCGGTGAACTCTTTCCAATAACGCTGCCAGCCCGCTTCCAGACCCTCTTCCACATAGGGGTGCAGGGTGAACTCATGCCCTCGTGCCCGCCAACCGGCGACCTGCGACGGCGTGGGAAGATCGGCTGAGGCTCCAGAGAGATCGGCCACCCACGATTGCACCCTTTGTATTGTGCGCCGCCAGTCATTCACTAAAGGAGGGGAATAATAAATGGACATATGGCCGCCGCGCTGCTCCACACGCGCCAACACGTCCTCAATGACGGAGGCGGGGCTTTGATGGGAGTCGCCGGTGGCGATAAGCATCCCCGCAGCCATGCCCGGAAAGTACCACAGGCGTGGAAGTGGCAATACATCGGCGAGCATCGCACTGATCAACTGGCTCAAGAGCCGCATTTGCTCATCTGCCTGGGGGATGGCGATGCGATCAAGATCGATCCAGCCGACGAAAGCGTCTTGTGCCCGTACGCCATCGCGGCCATCCCGCTCCTGATTGGCCCAGGCAGGGTTGCCCTGGCGCATGTACGCTACACTGCGCCCCAGGTCATAGGCCCACATGGCGGCCTGTCCCTGCCCATAACGATATAGGGTCACTGCCGGGAAATCTGTGCACGCCTGATCGCCGTTGACCAGCCAGGCCACTGCCTGGGCGCCAGCCAGGTGGTAATGGCCGGCGCTACCGTGAAATTGTAGCGCCTCGGCCGCAATCCCCTGCCCTACAGGGTGGTCGGTGTCCACCTGGAGGTAACCCTCAGTGGTGCTGCCTGCGGCGCGCTCAAGGCCCAAGAGAGGAGCCAGACGGACGTCAGGCCGCATGGCGATCAGCCGCCCGCCTCGGGCCACGTAGCCTTCCAGCAATTCCACCTGTGCCTGGTCAAGTGGCCCCTCTGCCAGGAGCACGAGGTAGAAGCGCTCCAGGGTGGGGCTATCCACAGTAGACAGACGGGCCACCCGGAAACAGTTCAATCCCTCAGCGCGCAGGACCTCGGCCAGATAGGCGCCGAAGGGATCGTCAGCACGTTCATTGGTCAGCAGCAACAGGGGAATACCTGTCTCACCAGATGGGGGGGGGTGCGCTGATTCGTCTATGGCATAGGGTGAGGCGGCGCGCGGGAGCTCGCCTCCCCCGACACGCAGCAGGCCATAGCCGAACGCGGGTAGCGTCAGGACGCCGGCGGCTCCGATCATCTTCAAGAAGTCACGGCGGCTCAGTTTCGGTCGGGATGTCGTTACCGTTTCCAAGTCAGAACCATTTCACGATAATGGGGAGATAAAGGTATCGCTCAGCCCCGGTGAAGGGTGTGTCGGTGGAGTAGACCGGGCCAGCAGGCGGCACACCCCCATAGCGACACACCCCAGGACTCGGCCCCCCAACCGCCCCAGAACTGTCCAACACCACCCCCCC
>DAOUBF010000007.1:0-2991 GCA_034432795.1 Anaerolineae bacterium | reverse complement strand
AGATAATACCCTACCCCCCACTCGGTGCGCAGGAGTTGAGGGTTGCGCGGATCGTCCTCAATTTTCTCGCGCAGGTAGCGGATATAAAGCTTGACATAATTCGTGCGATCCACATACTGCGGCCCCCACACCTCCATGAGCAGGTAGTGGTGGGGGAGGACGCGCCCGGCGTGGCGGTGTAGGCAGGCCAGCAGGCGGAACTCAATCGGCGTCAGTTCAATACTTCTGCCGCGCACAGTGACCGTGTGGCGGGTTGGATCCAGCCGCAGCGCAGGGCTGGCCTGATGGGACAGGGGTTGAATGCCGCCGGGTTGTTTGCTCATGGCGGCCCGTCGCAGCATGGCGTGCAGGCGGGCCAGCAACTCATCCCAACTGAAGGGCTTGGTAACATACTCATCTGCGCCGATGTTCAGGGCGCGAACCAGGTGGCTCTTAGAGGTGCTGGCGGTGAGCGTCAGGATGGGCACGTTGGACAATTCACGCAACCGCTGGCACACCGTCCAGCCATCCATGTCCGGAAGGTCAAGGTCCAGAATGACGGCATCGGGCTGGGTGCGGTAGGCCTGCTGCAAGCCCTCCAGCCCGCGTTGGGCGAAGACCACCTCAAAGTTAGCGCTCTCCAGGCGCATTTTGAGCAGTTGGATGAGATCGGGGTCATCATCAATGAGGAGAATGCGTCGTTTCATCCCTTTTCTAACCCTACCTTTGCTCTTTCCCTACTTTAGTCCTTTATGATAGTAGCAGCCTGACCGCCACTCACTCTGGCAGGGGCGCACGGCCGTGCGTCTCTACAAACTTACTGGCTCAAGCGTCCTCCGTGATCCTCGGGCAGCATGAGGGGGGAGGACAGGCACTATGGCCCGGTCTTAGCTGGACCGGCTACGCCTGATCCATTATAAGGCGGGGATCATGCTCTCACCATCCCCAATTCATCGTATTCTTCTCTACGTTTTTTTACGTAGTTGATTTAACCATTCACAATTGGGGGTGGAACATGGGAGGAGATGCCCAAAAGCCTGGAAGCTCAACGGTGATCTTGATCATCAATGATGACGAAGGTCTCACCGGCTCATTGCGAGGTGTGCTTGAGCAGGGGGGCTTCATAGTAGCGCAAACGCCAAGTGGCGCTGAGGGCCTGCATTTAGCCTATCAACTCCGCCCTCACCTGATCTTGCTTAACCTGATCAGCCCCGCTTTGCATGGGCTGCAAATTCTGCGCAAGTTGCGCGAATTATCCGATGTACCCGTCATCGCCATAGGGGATCGGGTAGACAGGTCAGCGTTGATTGAGGGCTTATATGTGGGTGCTGACGATTTCATCAGTATCCCCTATGCACCGGCGGAATTGATCGCCCGGATCCGGGCGTTACTGCGTCGCATTGCTCGCGCGCCCTCCTGGTGGCGCCGCCCCAATACGCTGCGCACTGTAGGACAGATGATCGTGGACTATGAGGCGCGCTCGGTGATTGTACGTGGCCAGGACATTCCGCTGACGCCCACTGAGTTTCGCCTGCTCACCTGTCTGCTCTCTCACCCGGAAGACACCGTGCCCTATCAGGCGTTGGTTCATGAGGTTTGGGGCGTGGCCGATCCCGGCCGCCAGCGCCATCTCCGGTTGTATATCAGTTACCTGCGGCAAAAACTTGAGGACGACCCGGCCCATCCGGAGTATATCCTCACCGACCGGCGACGGGGGTACCGCCTGTCTACACGCGATAACACCAGCTAGTCGCCGAACCCGGTGGGGGCGCACGGCCGGCGCCCCTACACTTCACCGTTCACGGTGAGGTCCCCGCATCCTTCGTGCATGACCAAGCAAGCTGTTAGGGAAGGCTTTCGTCAGGCGGGTTTCTACACACTAGGGCGTGTTTTCAAACAATCCAAATCGCGCTTGACGGATGGCTGAGTCGTAACGGCGTTACGGATAGTGCCGAGACTTTGAAAACAGGCCGTAGGGCGGGTTTCCATACCCGCCGTAAGGGCGGGCTTCCATACCCGCCGTATCTGTACCGTAGCGGCAGGTAGGGAAACCTGCCCGACACGCCTAAACTGGCTTTCCTCCCTGATACAGTCGCGCCCGGCACAACGCTCCCCCTAACTTTTCTTAACCAGCCTCGTACCCCAATCTGATTTTGTCATGCTATAAGATTTCAATGGAGGAGACTCATGGCCAGTAATTAGGATGCTGGCATGCTCTCGGTGAATGCCTCGGAACTGAGCCTGACATTATGGTGGGATCCAAACGTGTGTTGGTTATAGACAGGGACCCTGCGACCCTGGACCTCGTACAGCGTTATCTGAGCGCACGCGGCTATGAGGTACACACGGCTGAAGGCGGGGAAACAGGCCAGGCCGCGTTTGCGCGCTACCAGCCGGACCTGGTCATCCTGGATGCCCGTATGCCGGATGCGGAGGGGCGCTCGTTATGCCTCTGGCTGCGTGAGCGTTCATCCGTGCCCATCCTGGTCGTGGCAACCCAGGAGGGGGTGCCTGGCCCGATTGAGATGTTGACTTTAGGTGCGGACCAGTACATGACAAAACCGGTGGTGTTGATGGAACTGGAGGCGCGCGCGCGGGCGCTGTTGCGCCGTGCGGCCATTTCTGCGCAGGCCCAGCCTCTTAGTCCAATGTTCTCCTCCGCCAGACCCGATTATGACGATGGTCATCTGGTGATTGACCTGGACCGGCGTTTGGTCACGCTGGAGGGGCGGCCTGTGATGCTCACGGCGACCGAATTCAAGGTCCTGGCCTGCCTGGTTAAGCAGGCGGGCAGCGTTGTCCCGCATCAGGAACTGCTGAGCCAGGTGTGGGGCGAAGAGTACGTGGATGATGTGGCCTTTCTCAAGACCTATATCCATCATCTGCGACGCAAGTTGACCTCCTCTTTGGGGGACAATGGCGCCTATTCCTATATTTTGAACAAGTGGGGGGTGGGCTACCGCCTGCGGGCCGAACACGAGCGGCGCGAAGTCATGGCGGATAATGGGCAGG
>DAOUBF010000006.1:0-134820 GCA_034432795.1 Anaerolineae bacterium | reverse complement strand
CCGGAGCCGTAGAGAAGGTCAACCAGGGCCTGGCAGAAGCCGGGCGGGTCCGATGCCGCCTGCTGTAAGATGTCCAACTCGCCTTGGTTTGGGCCGCCCAGAAAGAGGACCTTGCCTGCCTCCCCAACTCGCCTGAGCCGATCCATGATCTCGGCGTACTGACCCGCGTTGAGCAGGCGGCGCAGTTCCTCCTGGCTCAGCAACTCGCCTGCCAGCCCGATCGCCTCTTGCAGATGGGGGTCGGCAACATTGGGCCAATCGGGGTATACCCTCTCGACCCATTCACGGAGTGCATTAACCTTGTCTGGCTGTATGTCCATGTTCGCCTCCTGATGGGAGCGCCCCCTTACTGCGCTGAGCGTGCTTCCTCATCGGGCGTGGTTCAGGCCAGGGTGCGCTCGCCCTCAATTGCCCATTCCGCACCTCTCAGGTTGATTTTTGATATGATATCACGACATCATGGTTTGTCAACAGCCATCCACGCCTGCTTTACCCCCGCCAGGAGGGGAGAGTGGGGACAGGCCCTGGGCTTATCTGCCTCAGGCTTCCACCGCCCGATCTGTGATCTCCAGCCCCCGGTCAATGATGGCGATGCCCTCGCGCAATTGCTCCTCGGTGATGCACAGCGGCGGGTTGCAGAAGAAGTTATTCCAGCGGAGGAACGTGTACAGGCCGTTCTCGCGGAAGAACGCGCCCAACTGGTTCATCACGCCCATCTCCGCTGGCTTGGCGTTGAAGGGCACCAGCGGCTCCCGCGTCTCGCGGTTCTTGACCAGTTCCACAATGGCGAACAGGCCGATGTAGCGCACGTCGCCCACCGAGGGATGCTTCGCCTTGAGCCGCTCCAGTTCCTCGCCCAGAATCTTGCCCATGCGCCGCGCGTTCTCAATCAGGTTGTCCTCTTTGTACACATTGATCGTGGCGATGGCCGCCGCCAGCCCCATCGGATGCGAGTTATACGTCAGCCCGCTCCAGAGGACGTTGTTCTGGAAATAGTCGGCGATGCGGTCATTCACCATCACCGCCCCCAGCGGCAGGTAGGCGCTCGTCAGCCCCTTCGCCAGCGTCATGATGTCGGGGACGACGTTCCAGTGGTTGACGGCGAACCACTCGCCGGTGCGGCCAAAGCCGCTCATCACCTCGTCGCAGATGAGCAGGATGCCGTACTTGTCACACAGCGCCCGCAGCCCCGGCAGGTAGCCATCCGGCGGGATGATCAGCCCGTTCGTGCCGGTGACCGTCTCAATGAACACGGCGGCGATATTCTGCGGCCCTTCGTACATAATGACTTCCTCAATGTGGTTGAGGCAGTCCAGGGTGCAGGCGGGCTGGTGCTTGCAGAAGGGGCAGCGATAGCGGTAGGGGTCAAACACGCGCACCACGCCAGGGATGGCCGGTTCGGCGGCCCAGCGACGCGGGTCGCCGGTGAGCGTGACCGCGCCGTGCGTGGCGCCGTGATATGAGCGGTAGCGGGCGATGATCTTGTGCCGCCCGGTGACCATGCGGGCGATCTTGATAGCGTTCTCGTTGGCCTCGGCGCCCCCCAGCGTGAAGAAGGTGTGGTTCAGGTCGCCGGGGGCGAGTTCGGCCAGCATCTGCCCCAGCCGGGCGCGCGGCTCGGTCGCCAGGAAGGGGTTGGCGTAGAGCAGTCGTTCGGCCTGCTCTTGGATGGCGCGGATGACGCGCTCATCGCCGTGGCCGATGTTGACGCACATAAGTTGCGAGTTGAAGTCCAGGTAGCGCTTGCCGTTGGCGTCCCAGAAGTACACGCCCTTGGCGCGGACCACCGGGATGGGGTTGGCGTTGACTTGGGCCGTCCACTCAAACAGGGTGTACTGCTTACATAGCGCGACGATCTCTTCCGCCGTCATGGTGGCGGTGTCAGTCATAACCATAGCGATCTCCTTATGTCAACTCTATTTACCGCAGAGACGCAGGGAGCGCAGAGGGGCGCAGAGGATTAATGAAAGAATTATTCCTCCAGACCCAAGACGAATCTGCGAATCCCTTGCTTGAGCAGTCGGACATTGAAGTTGATCAACAGGCCCACCTTCCAGCCGCCTAGCCGCATATAAGTCAAGAGTTGAGCGTCATGAATAGGCAGCAATGCCTCAACTGCCTTGACTTCCACAACAACGGCTCCTGCTACCAGCAGGTCAAGACGGTAAGCACTATCCAGGCGCAGACCTTTGTACTCTATCGGAAGTTGTCGTTGCCGCTCAAATGGAATGCCTCTCAATGTCAACTCACGGCACAGACATTCTTCATAGACAGATTCCAGAAGACCCGGCCCCAACGCGCGATGGACCTCAATGGCCGCACTAATGATGGCCTGAGTGATTTCGTTGATCTCCATCTCTAGCCGTTTCTGAGAAGCTCTGCGCCCCTCTGCGTTCCCTGCGTCTCTGCGGTGAAAACTACATCTATAGCGCGTACGTCCCGCGCTTGAGAAACTGGCCGTCGCCGGGCTTGCCCAGGAAGCGGTCGCCATCCACGACCAGCCTGCCGCGTGAGAAGACCTTGTCCGCCTTCCCCAACACCTCCATGCCCTCATACGGGTTGTAGTCCACGCGCATGTGGTGGGTGGCGGCGCTGATCGTCCAGCGCGCCTCCGGGTCCCAGATGACCACATCGGCGTCGGAGCCGACCGCGATGGTGCCCTTGCGTGGGAACAGGCCGAACAGCTTGGCCGGGGCGGTGCTGGTGAGTTGCACGAAGCGGTTCATGCTCCAGCCGCGCTTGAGCACGCCGCCGTTGTACAGCAGGTGCAGGCGATTCTCCACGCCGGGCACGCCGTTGGGGATTTTGCTGAAGTCGTTCAGGCCCAACGTCTTCTGCGGCCCATACGGCCCGCGCCCCTCCTTGAAGCAGAAGGGGCAGTGGTCGGTGGACACCACCTGCAGGTCGTCCACCTCCAGCGCCGTCCACAGGTGCGCCTGGTTCTCTTTCTCGCGGATGGGCGGCGAGCACACGTACTTGGCGCCTTCAAAGTCCGGCTCCTCGTAGTTATCGTAGGAGAGGAACAGGTACTGCGGGCAGGTCTCGCCGTAGGCGGGCAGGCCGCGGTCGCGGGCCTCGCGGATTTGCTCCATCGCCAGGTGGCTGGAGACGTGGACGATGTAGATGGGCACGCCGGCCATCTCGGCCAGGGCGATGACGCGGTGGGTGGCTTCGCCCTCGGCGGTCGCCGGGCGCGAGAGCGCATGATACTTGGGCGCGGTCTTGCCCTCGGCCAACATGCGCTTGACCATCACGTCAATCACGCCGCCGTTCTCGGCGTGCATGCAGATGAAGCCGCCGTTGTCGGCGGTGCGCTTGAGCGCCTTGTAGATAGTGGCGTCGTCCACCATGAACACGCCAGGGTAGGCGGTGAACAGCTTGAAGCTGGACACGCCCTGGCGCACCATCTCGTCCATTTGAGGCAGGGCATCATCGGGCAGGTCGGTGATGATCATGTGCAGGCCATAGTCAATGACCGCCTTACCGTCGGCCTTGCCCAGCCAGGTGTCCAGCGCGTGCTGCATGGTCTGGCCCTTGTACTGCACAGCGAAGTCAATGATCGTCGTGGTGCCGCCGAACGCCGCCGCAATCGTCCCCGTCTCAAAGTCATCCGAGGCGAAGGTGCCGCCAAAGGGCAGGTCCATGTGGGTGTGGACGTCAATCCCACCGGGGATGACGTACTTGCCCCTGGCGTCAACCACCTGGTCCGCCTGGACCGGTAGATTCTGGCCGATGGCAGTGATCTTCTCGCCCTCAATGAGCACATCGGCCACATAATCGTCTGTGGCGGTGATCACGCGGCCATTTTTGATCAGTGTAGACATGGCTGTTTCCTCCTTTCGGTAAAGTGTGGAATAGTCTGCGCTGAATGATTCCTCACGAGATAATCGGCATTATAGCCCGTTTGCGTTGGTGCGCATGTTTTTCCCTGTACAGTTGGCGCCCCTCAAGGGCGGTTCAGGATCAGAGGCAGGTAAGCTCGTATGGGTAGGTTCAAAATCATATCCAGCTTCGCTACGAAGGCATCAAAATATCCTCCACCATGAGTCGTTTGGAATGCTCCAGACGTTGTTGGAAAGTCAGGCGATCCGGTCAAACCCGTTAAATACGCTACGCCAGTGGCATCTACCACGATATCGCATCCACCGAAATAGCAATCGTTATCGCTGCCGCCCAGGTAAGTGGAATATATAGGCCAACTGCCATCTGCATTTAATTCTGTTACAAAGAGATCCCAACCGCCTTGCTGTGTCGTTTGGAATGCCCCTGGAGTGATTGGGAAGTCTGATGAAGCTGTGAAGCCGACAACATAGACGGCTCCGCTCAGGGCGACTACGAGACCACTGCCCTCATCTCGTTGGGCACCAGCAAGGAATGTGGAATATACGAGCCTGGTGCCGTCCGCACTCAGCTTTGTTACGTATGCGTCCCAGTTCCTATAAGTTGTCTGGAAAGCCCCTGGCGTGGTTGGGAAGTCAGATGAAAATGTGACACCTGTGATATAGGCAGATTCGCTTGTATCTACTGTAATGTCCTGACCATAGTCTCCGCTATTACCGCCAAGAAAAGTTGAATAAATGAGCGCGCTACCATCCTCATTCAGCTTCGTGATGAAAGCATCCTCGCAACCAAATACACCGCCGTTGCAGTTCGTTTGGAATGCGCCTGATGTTACTGGGAAGTTAGTCGAGTATGTATAGCCGGTGACATAGGCCCTTCCATTTGTATCCACTGCGATAGCCTTGCTGCTGTCCCCTTGATTACCACCCAGGTAGGTGGAATATAGCAGTAGACTGCCATCTCCGCTCAGTTTGGTAACATAGCCATCTGCACACGGATCACCAGAGCACGTACCCCCGCCCCAGGTGGTTTGGAAGGCCCCCGGCGTAATAGGGAAGTTAGATGATTGAGTGTAGCCAGTGACATACGCCGAGCCACTGCCGTCTACCGCGATAGCGCAGGCAGTTGTGCCGGCCAAGTCGGTATAACATTCACGATGACTGCCACCAAGATAGGTGGAATAGATTAGGCCGTTACCGGCCGTGTTCAACTTGGTCACGAATGTATCGCTGTAACCCGCGAAGATCGGCTGGAACGCTCCTGGCGTAGTTGGGAAATTGTTTGATAATGTCTCGCCAGTAATGTAGGCTGCTCCGGTGGCATCGACAGCGATGGAATAGCCACCTTCAACCTGGCTGCCACCGAGGAACGTGCTATACACCAGCCCACTCCCATTCGCATTGAGCTTAGTTACAAAAGCATCACTTTCAGTACCGTTCAGAGTTACTTGGAAAGCCCCAGGTGTGACAGGGAAGTTGGGTGACCAAGTCTCGCCAGTGATGTAAGTAGCCCCACTTCCATCCACCGTAATAGCCAACCCCCCATCACTACTAGCGCCGCCGAGGAATGTGCTATACACCAGGCCGGCCAGGTTGGTGGGGATGCTGTCAACGGATTCGGGGAACGGATTGAACAGATGTGGGGCGAAGGCGATGGCGTCGTTCACGATAGCCGGCTGCAAGAGTGTATCGTCACCGGCTAAGAGGGGCGGTAGGGTGAGCGAGCCAACGGCGGTCGTCAGGCGCAATTGGTCGCCTTCCGCCTCAACCGCATCCGCGCCTTCCACCCGCAGGCGCACCGCGCTCAGATCAGCGCCGGGCCGGGCGATGAGGCGCAAACCCGCCAGGTCTCGCGCCCCACCCACCTCCAGGTCAATGCCGGGATACAGGCCCACGTAGCGCACACCGCCCCACACCGGCACGTCGGGATGCCACTTGGCCGGATCGTTGCCCAGGAAGTAGGAGACATGCGTCTCCAGACGGTTAAAGGGTTCCAGGCGCGGGTGGGGGTTGGCGCCCAGGAAGCTAAGCTTGATGTTAATGCCTCGGACCCCTCTCCTATGAGGGAGGGGTAGGGGCGCAATTAATTGCGCCCCTACGCCCCCTTCCCTGAGAGGGAAGGGGGCTGGGGGATTAGGTTCTACCACCGTAAGCCACAGCCCATCTTCCGCCAGCCACAATGTCCCACTCCCCACGCCTCCGCGCACCTGGAAGCGGGCGCGGGGGTCAAACTG
This sequence comes from Anaerolineae bacterium, assembly GCA_034432795.1. GTDB lineage: Bacteria > Chloroflexota > Anaerolineae > DSLN01 > DSLN01 > DAOUBF01. The sequence goes on along the minus strand of DAOUBF010000006.1, from coordinate 128,747 downwards.
GCCCACGTTCTCAACGAACATGAGCGGGGCGCTTTGGAGCGCCTGTGTTACACGGTCATGGTTGGGAACATGGGCTGGCTGACCGGTTGCCGATGGAGATGAGGCCGTCATTGGGAGTGGTAGGACCAGAAGGCATATGATCGCACTTATAGAGAGAAACTTACGAACCATCTGGCCCTCCTGCTCAACACCCAACAGGTGACAGACGGCGGACGACGGTCTGTCGTCCGTCGTCCGCCGTCTATCTAAACGCCGGGATGATCTCCCGCCCATATACCTCCAGCGTCTCCGGCTCGTCGCCGCTCATCAGATAGATGTTGAACTGCGTCACGCCGACGTTCACCAGTTCCTGGAGCTTGGCCCGCACCTGCTCCACCGTGCCGAGCACACAGAAGCGGTCCACCACCTCGTCGGAGACGAACTCGGCGTTGTCGCTGCCCACCTCGGCGTGGTGGTGGTAATCGTAGCCCCGGCGCGTGCGGATGTAGCCGGTCAACTCCGGCGGCAACTCCTCCGGCTTGTAGCGCGAGACCAGGTCCACGACGTGGTTGGAGACGAGCGCGGGGAACCAGCGCACCTGATCGCGCGCCTTGGCCATGTCGTTGCTGATGAAGGTCGGCGCCGCGCTCATCACCTGGATGGAGGCGGGGTCGCGGCCCGCCTGGCGTGCGCCCTCGTACACGAAACCCAGACACCACTTGATCAGGTGCGGGTCGGCGAACTGGAGGATGACGCCATCGCCCAGCCGTCCGGCGGTGCGCAAGGCTTTCGGGCCATAACCGGCGATCCAGATGGGCAACGACCCCCGCGCCCAGGTCAGGCGGATGGGCGTGCCGTCATACATGACCTCCTGGCCGCTGGCCAGCGCCCGGATGAGTTCCACCGCCCAGGCCATACGCTCCACCGTCGTGGGCGTCTTGCCGATCACCCGCCGCGCGCTATCGCCGCGCCCAATGCCCATCTCCATACGTCCCCCGGAGATGATGTTCAGCGTCGCCAGGGCGCTGGCCGTGACGGTCGGGTCACGGGTGACAGGGTTGGTGACGCACGGCCCCAGATGCATCCGCGTGGTGTTCAGCGCCATGAGCGTGAGCAGCGGGTAAATCTCCTTCCACAAGACGTGCGAGTCAAACAGCCAGCCGTAGGTGAAGCCGTTCTCCTCGGCCTTGCGGGTTAAGGCCACGAGGTCCTCAATGGCCCAGTCGGGTTTGAGTGTAATACCAAAGTTGAGCATACCATCCATCTCCTCTGGCAGCCGTAGAAATTCAGGGGAACCCAGAGGAACTCAGATGCCGGGTATGGAAACCCGGCCTACGGCTGGGTCCGAGCAGTAGGGCGGCTTTCCATAGCCGCCGGATGCCTGGCTCCAAGTTCCTAGAGTTCCTCTCTGATTTAGCTACGGCGCCACAATATCACCATATGCCTCCGGTCGGCGGTCGCGGTAGAACTGCCAGGTATTGCGCACCTCGCGCACCTTGTCCAGGTCCAGGTCGGCGATGATCAGTTGCTCCTCGCGGTCGCTGGCCTTGGGCTGGCCGGTGAGGATGTCGGGCACATACTGGCCGCGCGGGTCCACGAAGTAGCTCGTACCGTAGTAGTCGTTGGGGCCAAGCTCCGGCTCCTGGCCCACGCGGTTGATCGTGCCCACGAAATAGCCGTTGAAGATGGCGTGGGCGCGCTGCTCAATCTCCCACAGGTGCATGGAGAGGCCGCGTGAGGTGGCCGAGGGGATGAACACCAGTTCCGCCCCGTGCAGCCCCAACATGCGTGCCCCCTCTGGGAAATGGCGGTCATAGCAGATGTACACGCCGATCCTGCCAACGGCGGTGTCAAACACCGGATAGCCCAGGTTGCCCGGCCGGAAGTAGAACTTCTCCCAGAAGCCGTTCACCTGGGGGATGTGTGTCTTGCGGTACTTGCCCAGGTATTTGCCGTCCGCGTCAATCACCGCGGCGGTGTTGTAGTACACGCCGGTCTGGTCCTCCTCATACATGGGGACGATCAGGACGATGTTGTTCTGCCGGGCGACCTCCTGCATCAGTTTGGTCGTGGGGCCATCGGGGATGCGCTCGGTCAGGCTGTAGAACTTGGGGTCCTGCACCTGGCAGAAGTACGGCCCATAGAACAGTTCCTGGAAGCACATCACCTGCGCCCCATGCCTGGCTGCCTGTTCCACATACTGCACGTGCTTCTGGATCATGGACTCCTTGTCGCCGGTCCAGGTGGCCTGCAACAAGGCGCCGCGTACAATCCGTGCCATAGGTCCTCCTTCACCTTGATCATTGGGACGGAAGACGGAAGACGGAGAAGCCCTCCGTCTTCCGTCCTCACATAAGTTATTTGCCTCCTGGCGTCACCTCCACCACCGCCGGTTGCCAGTTCAGGCCCTTGGTGTCCTCGGTGATGCCTTGAAGCGCTTCCCTGGCGTACTTGTCGGTGTAGGCATTGGCCGGGGGCGGGTTCTTGATCACGCCGAACTTGAGCGCGATGTCCACCGTCTGCTGGTAGAGCTTCGGGTCCATCACGCCGATGCCGTTGGGGGAAGGCCAGATCAGCTTGTTGATCTCGTTCATTTGCCAGGTCATGTGCCCGCGCCCCAGCGTTGGCCCCTGCTTCAGGACGATCTCCACGCACTCCTGCCAGTTGTCGCGGCAGTAAATCCAGCCGCGGAACGAGGCCCGCAAGAAGCGAACAGCGATGTCCTGGTTCTTGGCGTCCTGGAGGAAGGCCTCGGTGGTGAAGATGCCGTCCTCCAGCATGGCTGTGCCCTCCTTGTTGAAGTCAATCACCACCAGGTCCTCCGGCTTGTAGAGTTGGCCGGTCTTGGGGTTGGTCGTCTCCAGGACCTGGGCGTACTCGTTATAGGTCATGGCCGCCGCCGCGTCCACCTCGCGGTTGAGCAGCAGGTTCATATCAAAGGGCTGCTGCACGATGGTCAGGTCCTTGTCCTTGTCCAGGCCGTACTTGTTGAGCGTGGCCAACAGCTCAAACTCGTTGCCGCCCAGCCAGACGGCGATCTTTTTGCCCTTGAAGTCCGCCACGCCGGTCATGCCGCTATCTTTCCAGAAAATCTCGCGCATGCCGCTGTACTGGAAGACCTGGGCGATGTTGACCAGCGGCGTGCCCTGCTCGCGGGCGGAGAGCAGGCTGGGCAGCCAGTCCAGGCCGAACTGGGCCGATCCACCGGCGACGACCTGCTCCGGGATGATGTCGGGGCCGCCGGGCTGGATGGTCACGTCCAGGTTCTCGGCATCGTAAAAGCCCTTCTCCTTGGCGGCATAATAGCCGGCGAATTGCGACTGCACCACCCACTTGAGCTGAAGCGTGACCTTGTCCTTGGCGCCTGTGGCTGCGGGTTGGGGGGTACCACCACATGCGGTGATGAGTAGGCTGAGCACGACGATCAGCAGGGCTGTGGGCATCCACTTGGGTTTCATAGCGCGTTCCTCCTCCCTTAAGATTCAGGCTTAAATGATGGGGTATTCGCACGCCAGACGATTCGTTTTTTTGAGAATCACCCCCTTCCCCAGTGTCAGGACAGAAGACGGAGGAACCCCTCCCCCTTCCCCCCCCCTATTAGGGGAGGGAAGTAAGGGGAGGGGTCCGTCCTCCGTCATCCGTCTTCCGTCCTGAACGAGACATGCCAGGGCAAGGCCAGCCGCTCAATCAAAGCAATAACCCAGTAGAAGGCGATGCCCAGGATGCAGGCGACGATGATCGCTGCCCAGGCCTCATCCAGGTGCAGCAGGCTGGCTTCGCTCTTGATATACACGCCCAACGCCTTGGTGAAGCCGCCGAAGAACTCGGCCACCACCGCGCCGATCATGCTCAGCGTTGTGGCGACCTTGAGCGCGCTGAACATGAACGGTAACGCGGTCGGCAGGCGCAGCTTGAAGAACACCTCTAGCTCTGTGGCCGCATACGAGCGCATCAGGTCCAGCGAGGCCCGGTCGGCGGAGTTCAACCCCCGGATGGTGGAGAGCAGCATGGGGAAGAAGGTCATGACGGCCACGATGGCGATCTTAGAGCCTTGCTCAATGCCGAACCAGACCGTCATGATGGGCGAGAGCGCGATGATGGGGATGGAGTTGGTGGCGATGGCGTAGGGCATGATCAGGCGAGAGGCCGCAGGCCAGCGGGCGATGCTCAAGCCGACGAGCAGCCCCAGCCCACAGCCAATGATGTAGCCGCCAATGGCCTCCATAAACGTGTACAGCCCCCGGCCGAACAGCGTACAATCGCCCATCGCCCCATAGACATCCAGCCCCAGCCGCGACCACCGGCTTGGCTGCACCAGGCCGCTCACGAAGGTCACGGCGGCGTTGGCGAACCCCGGCCCAATGGAGGCCGGCGGGCACAATTCCACGAACTTGCGGGCGATGCTGGAGGGCGGGCGGAGGAGGAAGCTGCCGATCTGGAAGAAGTGGAACGCCCATTCCCAAATGAGGATAACCAGAATAAAGACCACCAACGCCGGGATGTAACGCCGCAGCAGCCGTGTAGTGCGACCGATAATCAGGCGGTCGGCAGCGCGCTCGGCATAAATCTCCGGGACCTCAACGGCCATTATGTCTCCCTCAGGCTTTCGCGCACTTCGGTGACCAACTCAAAGAAGCGTGTCTGCTCCCGCGTCTCAAAAGTGCGCGGTCGGGGCAGGTCAATAGGGATGACTTTCTCAATCTTGCCGGGGCGGGGGGTCATGACCACGACGCGGCTGGACAGGAACACGGCTTCGGGGATAGAGTGGGTCACGAAGATGACGGTAGTGTTCGTCTGACCCCAAATGTTGAGCAACTCGTAGTTCATGCGCTCGCGGGTCAACTCATCCAGCGCGCCGAAGGGTTCATCCATGAGCAGGATGGAGGGCTTGAAGGCCAGGGCGCGGGCAATGGCCACGCGCTGTTGCATGCCGCCCGATAGTTGCCAGGGCCGGTGGTTGCGGAACTCGGCCAGCCCGACCAGCGCCAGCATCTCCTCAGCCAGCCGCTCGCGCTCGGCGGGCGGATAGCGCATGATCTCCAGGGGGAGCTGCACGTTGCGCTTAACTGTGCGCCAGTCGTAGAGCACCGGCGACTGGAATACCATGCCGTAATCGCGGTCCAGGCGGGCCTGGCGCGGCGTTTTGCCCTTGACACGGATGGTTCCCTCTGTTGGCTGGAGCAGGTCGGCGACCAGGCGCAACAGTGTGGACTTGCCGCAGCCGGAGGGGCCGATGAGCGAGACGAACTCGCCTGGCTGAATGCTCAGGTTGACGCGATGGAGCGCGGTGGTGCTGTTGGCGCCGTTGCCGAAGACCTTGCTGACGTTCTCAATGCTGACGATAGGGGTAGAATCAACCGGTGGTTGGACCATAGGTTATCCTCCCTCTGTCGGTGGCAACCAGGTGACGACGCGACGCTCCACCAGCGCGACCAGGGCATAGAAGCCGATGCCCACCAGCGCAGCCACCAGGATGGTCGCCCACAGGTTGGGCGGCCAGGTGTTGTAGTACTGAGCGTAGTTGATGATCGCCGGGCCGATCCCCTGGGTGGATCCCACAGGCAACTCGCCGATGATCGCGCCGACGACGCTGGCCGTCGCCGAGATTTTGAGCGCGGTGAAGATATAGGGCACGGCAGCGGGGATACGGAGCTTGAAGAGGATAGCGCGTTTGGTGGCGGCGTAGGAGTGCATAAGTTCCAGCGCGGTTGGCTCCACCGATTGCAGGCCGCGCAGGGTATTGATCGTCACCGGGAAGAACGTCAGGTAGGCCGCGATGATGGCCTTGCTGTCCCAACCGGTACCGCGCCAGACGACGACCATTGGGGCGATGGCCAGGATAGGCACGGTCTGCGAAGCCACGACGTAGGGGAGCAGGCCGCGCTCTAGCAGGCGCGAATGGACGAAGGTCACGCCCAGGAGGAAGCCCAAAGCGCCGCCCAGGATGAACCCGGCCAAAGCCTCCAGCCAGGTGATCAACGCGGCTTTGGCCAGGACGGTGATCAACAGCGGCCCGGTGGCGGTCGGCTTGAAGAACGCGCCCAGAATAGATGGCATCTCGTCGCCCGCTGTCCCGCCCCGGTTCAGAAAGGGGAGGGGGATCAGGTGAGGCAGGTTGTAGTCGGTGATGTTGAAGGCGAACTTGACGGTTTCCCACAGGAGGACGATGAAGGCCATAAGCGCGAGGGGGGAGAGCGTGCGGGCGATACGGCGCCAGCCAGGGCTTCTTATCTGCGCGCTTGAGGCGGCGAGTTGATCCTGTGTGGCAGAAACCATGGCGCTCTCGCTCATGACTCCTCCCGGCCCTTTCATGTGGGGGAATGACTATAAACAGGTCGGTAAGGGAATTATAGTCGGCTTAGTCATTTCGCGCAACTGGCTATCTCCAGATGGGTGTATTCCACATCTGGGGCAGGATTCAGGCGGCGGCCCAGAGGGTCTGGAAGCCTGTAGGGCGGCTTTCCATAGCCGCCGCAACAGGGCCGAAGAGCGGCAGGTATAGAAACCTGCCCTACGCCGGGGAGGGAAACCCCGCCTACTCAGTGTCATCGCCTCGCCCGCTGGCCGCTGTGCCAGCCGCTTCTCCAAGGTGGCCTGCGCGTCTTGGACCATCCTTGTCTTCCGTTCCTGCTGTGCCACGTCTATGCTCTGCTCCCTCCTGTTCTCGTTGTTCTCGTCGTGGCCAGCGTACCACATCTGCCCCGTGGAATACATCCGGGGTGAACTTGCACAGCGGCACAGGGCAGGGTATATTGGCTTCATGCGCATAGACCTGCACACACACAGCACGGCGTCGGATGGCCGCCTGACACCCACCGAACTCGTTCACCTGGCGCTGGAGCGCGGCCTGACAGCCATTGCCCTCACCGATCATGACACCACCGACGGTGTGGCCGAGGCGCAGGCCGCAGCGCGGGGCACGGGCCTGGAGGTCATCGCCGGCGTGGAGATCAACACGGAAAGCGAAGACGGCGATGTCCACTTCCTGGGCTATTTCGTCCGCCCGGATGATGCCGCCTTCCAGGCCCACCTGGCCACGTTGCGCAACGCCCGATTGGGGCGCGCCCGGCTGATGGTGGAGAAGCTGGCCCGCCTGGGGTTGCCGCTGGATTGGGAGCGGGTACAGGCTATCGCGGGCGAGGGCGCGGTCGGTCGCCCCCATGTGGCACGGGCGCTATTAGAACGCGGCTACATCACCACGATCAGCGAAGCCTTTGAGAAGTACATCGGCCATGAAGGGCCGGCCTACGTCCCCCGCTATCGGCTTACGCCGGAAGAGGCCATTGCCATGATCCATGCTGCCGGAGGTGTTGCCAGCCTGGCCCACCCGGCGATGGCGGGTACGGTGGCGCTCATCCTCCGCCTGGTCGCCGCCGGCCTTGACGCGATTGAGGTGTACTACCCCGATCACACCCCCGAACAGCAGGAGATGCTTCTGGCCCTGGCCCGCCAGTATAACCTGGTGCCCACCGGCGGCAGCGACTTCCACGCCCTGGATGACCCCGATCACGCCATGCTCGGCAGCATCTGGGTGCCGCCCGATGTGGTTGAGCAATTGCGACAGCGAGCGGAATAAACCGCACATGACGTTCCATAACGCCCACCGGGCTGAAGTAGGGGCACGGCGCGCCGTGCCCCTACTGGGGATTCTACATCAGCCGGGGTAGATCAAGCAGCAGCACTTCGGCCAGCAGGCGCGGATTGGCGTTGCGGTCCAGGTGCCAGGTGGCGTCGCGCAGCAGAGCCAGGGCGTGTCGGGCCTGGTCCGCTGTGATGGTCTGGGCTAAGCGCTCCAGTTCGTGTGTGCGGTCCGCGTTAGTTAATGGCGCCTGCGTGTCCGTTGTCACCAGGAGCAGGTCGCGCCACCAGCTCAGCCAGACCTCCAACGTCTCACGCAGCGCCTGCCCGTCCCGCGCCAGTTCCTCGGCGTAAGTGAAGCGGGCGTTACGGCTGGCCTTGAGCAGGCGTTGCAAGTCGTCCAGGGCCTGGCTGCGCCGCGCCAGAAGCTCCGGGTCAGCCGCTGCCCGCAACGCCCACCCCAGACGCCCGCCGCACAGGTGCGCCAGGGTCTCGGCCTGGTCGGCGGGGACGCCCCGCGCCAGGAGGGCAGAGCGCACAATTTGCCAGGGGAGCGGGCGCAAATTGAGCACCTGACAGCGCGAGACAATCGTGGGCAGGAGGACATCCGCCTGAGATGCGGTGAGGATCAGGATGACCTGAGGGGGTGGCTCCTCCAGCGTCTTGAGGAGGGCGTTGGCGGCGTGGGCGTTAGCGGCTTCAAAATCGCACAGGATGGCAATGCGGTAGCGCCCCTCCACCGGCGTCAGGGCCAGTTCGTGCTGCAAGTCGCGGATCTGGTCAATACGGATTTCCAGACGTTGGATGCGTTCGCCGCTCTCCACAGGCTCAATCAGGCGGACGTCGGGGTGGCGAGGCGGGGCAGCAGCGCTGCCATCGCCGATCAGGGTGCAGGAGCGGCACTGGCCGCAAGGGGGCTGGGGGCCGGTACAATTCAGGGCACGCGCCAGGGCCAGCGCCAGCGTGCGCCGGCCCACGCCCGCAGGGCCGGTGAACAGGTAAGCATGGCGCACCCGTCCCGCCGCCAGATTGCGGCTGAGCAACTCTACCGCCCATTCGTGTCCGATCACGCCCCAATGCGCCATCGCCTTCCTCAAGCTCACCGTCGTATCCAATGGTGAGCGGGTAATTCAGGGGAATTTTATCCGGCGTGGCGCTACCACGCAAAGTCGGCAGGACAATGGGCAACGCGTGTGAGAAAGCTAAAGAGGCCGCCAACGGGGCCTGAGCGGGGGGAATCGGCGGCCTCTTTAGGATGCTGGCCGGCTCAGCAGGAGGAAGGCGCCGGCAGTATGGATTTGGGGATACATACCAACACCAGTGTATCACATAAGCGTCCCAAAAACGTCCCAAAAGCGTCCCAAAATTCTGAGTTAATTGTAAAAATAGGCAGTAATATGCAATCTATCTGGTAGACGCAACCATGCGGTTGGAACCGCACGCAGAGCAGGGCAGGGAGGGGGTGACTACCCCCCACCCCAACCCTCCCCCATCCAGGGGGAGGGGGCAACCCGTCTTTTCGCGGTTGACGCATGGCAAGACATGGGCTATATTTCTCTTGAAACACGGTCGGAAGGAGGACAGACAAACCCTATGGCCATTCGTAAAGCCGAAGCAGTCTGGACGGGGACGTTGCGCGAGGGGAAGGGGATCATGAAGCTGGGTGGCCTGGCCTTTGAAGGGCCGTTCACCTACGCCTCGCGCTTTGAGCAGGGTGAAGGGACGAACCCGGAGGAACTTGTGGGCGCGGCCCATGCGGGCTGCTTCTCCATGTTTCTCTCGGGGCTGCTCACCCGAAGCGGCTACCCGCCTCAGCGCATTCACACGACAGCCACTGTGCATCTGACCGAAGGGCCGACGATCTCGCTGATTGAACTGGACACCGAAGCCGAGGTCCCTGGGGTGGATGAGCAGACCTTCCAGCGGCTTGCCGCCGAAGCAAAGCAGAACTGCCCGGTGTCCAAGGCGCTGGCCGGTGGGCCGGAGGTCCGGTTGAACGCCAGGCTGATCGCCTGAGTATGCCTGAAAAGTCACTCTCCTGTCATGCTGAGCGAGCGCAACGAGCGAAGCCTCTCGCTTTTCGGCGCACGCTGAGAGATTCTTCGGCGCTTCGCGCCTTAGCATGGCGCTGTTGGGAGTTAGAAGGCGGTTTCTGAAACCGAATGCCCAAGATCAAAACAGTGACTCAGGTCTCCGCCGGGGGCGTGGTCTTCCGCCGGCGGGAAGGCCAGGTTGAGGTCGTCCTCATCTCGGTGGGTGATCCGCCGCGCTGGCAGTTGCCGAAGGGGCTGGTGGACGCCGGTGAAGCGCCGGAGGTGGCGGCGTTGCGCGAGGTGCGTGAGGAGGCGGGCGTTGAGGCCGAGCTGGTCGCCCCGATTGACAGGATTGAGTACTGGTACATCGCCGCCGAGCAAGGCCAGCGCATCCGCTACCATAAGTTCGTCCACTTCTACCTGCTGGCGTACCGGTCGGGGGAGGTGAGCGACCACGACTACGAGGTGCACGAGGCCCGCTGGGTCGGGCTGGACCAGGCCTTGCAGATGCTGGCTTTCGCCAATGAGCGGCGGGTGGTGGAGCAGGCGCGGGAGATGATCGGCGGATAGCGGGTGGGGCTGCTCTCTTACCATGACGGATTATAGCGCAGGGCCTTGTTGCCAGAAAGTAAAAAGGGCCTATAATGGCGTTGTAAATTTGACTTTTAGGGTGCAGATTGTATCATAAGGGATGAAGGGATGACCGGGTCTTGCTGACCTGTGTGACTGCCGGGCCAACCACCTGGCAGGACAATAGATGATTTGATTGTATCCGCGCCGATAGCCCAAAAGCCGTTCCAGTGCAGGAGCGGGGCTGTCGGCGCGGTTGTTTCTCAGGCGAAAGCGGAGAGTTCTTATGGCAAACGGCGCGCCCCCCCACTTCATTGTGATCGTCCCCGGCTATATGGGCAGCAAGCTGCGCGATAAGTCCAGCGGCCAGATCGTTTGGGTGGACTTCTCCTCCATCCCGCTGAACCCCTGGCAGTGGGATGACTGGCTGGATCAGCTCTTCCAGACGATGGCCTATCCTAACGAGGCCCTGGAGCCAGCAGGGATCATGGACCAGGTCATCTTCGTGCCGCCCTGGGCCAAGCAGGAGCACTATAGCCGCCTGGTCACCGCGCTGGAGGGCATAGGCTATCGCGCTGACCCGGCGAAGTACGCCGAGCGGGACCTGGAGGTGTATAGCTTCGCCTACGACTGGCGTCAGGATAATCGCCTCACCGCCCGACAACTCGGTGAAGCCATTGACCGTTGGCGCTCGTACCATCCGGGCGCCCAGGCCTGGATCATCGGCCACAGCAACGGCGGTATCGTCGCACGCTGGTACATTGAGAGAGAAGGGGGCCAGGCCCGCGTTGGGCGGCTGTTCCTGCTAGGCTCGCCCTGGGATGGCGCCCCAAAGGCCATGAATGTCATGTTCAACGGGCTGAGCACGCTGTTTCGTGCCCGCTTCAACCCGTTCGGCATCGCCGAGCGCAGCCGCGCAGTCATCCGCAGCTTCCCCTCCTTTTACCAGATCATCCCCTGGCGCAATCCCTTCCTGCGCGACCCGGATAACGAGGCTATTGACCTGTATAGCGACCTGCGCTGGCTGGACAGCGAGCGCGAGCGGGAGTTGCTGCTGGACGGGCGGCGCTTTAACCAGGAACTGGGCAACGATATAAGCGTGGAGACGCTGTGCTTTTTCGGGCGCAAACTGCCCACGACGACGCTGGGCGTGGTCCACATCGGCCCTGGGGGACGCTGGACGGGCATTGACTGGCAGGCGACCGAGGCGGGCGACGGCACGGTGCCGGAGCGCAGCGCGATCCATCCCCATGCCCAGGCGAAGCTGCCCTTCGTCGCCAGCCATGGCGACCTCTATGTCAACCCTGCTGTGCTGGAATTCCTGCAATGGGAGCTGGTGGACAGGTACCAGGCAGGCGAACGCGCTACCCTCACCACCAGCAATTTAACGATCATGTTTGAGCCGGACAGGGATGTATATCATCCAGGCGAGCCAATTCACCTGCGAGCCACCGTTCACAGGAATCCGCCGGACGCCTCGCCCGTCTCCACAGCCCGCATCGCGGCGCAACTCGCCTGGCGTGAGGCGTTGCCAGGCGCGGGCCAGGTGACGCCGCCCCAGAACCTGCCCAAGGTGCCCCTGTGGGAGAGCGAGGCGGCGCCGGGCAACTATGAGGGCAGCCTGGCCGCCCCACCGCTGGAGGGCTACTACAGGCTGGTTGTCACCGTCCTGGCCGAGGGCGAAGCGGGCGTGCAGTTGGAGGAATTGGTCGCGGTTGAGGCCGAGGCATAATTGACGGATGACGGACGACGGACGACGGAGGATTCAGCGCAGGTGGTACTGTCACCCCCTCCCCCACAAGGGGGAGGGAATTGCCCTCTCCCCCCTTGCGGGGGAGGGTTGGGGTGGGGGGGTAAATCCATGCGCCGTTGGGCACCAAAAAGGAGGGCGCGAACATGAACTCAACATCCCCTACAGACGCACAGGCCAGGGCGCCACGGGTCTATCGCGATCTGAACCTGCGCCTGGCGAGCTATAACGAGACGGACGGCACGTTCAGGGTCTGGGTAGAGGGCGAGGCGCCCGGCGGTGCCATGCGGCCAGACGACGCCGTTATCCGCACCTACACGCCGACGGACTTCTGGGATGATCCAGCGCAGGGGATGGGCGGGCTGATCGGGCGGCTGGAGGCGCGGCGGCGTCTGACGCGGGAGGACCTGGCGAAACTCGGTGCGCTCCTGGCCGACCTAGCGCTGCCCGAAGGCCGTGTGCGCGATCTCTTCAACCGCAGCCGCGCAGCGCTGGCGGCGGGTGAGGGGCTGCGCCTGCGCCTGCGCATTGACGCTGTGGCCCTGGCGCAGTTGCCCTGGGAGTATCTGGCGCTGCCCAAAGCCGCAGGCGAGGTGCAGGCCACAGACTTCCTGGCGCTACAAGGGGACATCTCTATCGTGCGTACGGATACGGTGGAGGCCGCCGCCCGCAGACTGCCGCAGCGCCCGCTGGCCCGCGTCGTGGCCGCCTTCTCCAGCCCCGACGATCAGACCCCGCCCCTGGAGGTGGACCGGGACAAGGCGGCCATTCAGAAGGCCGCAACAGCGCTGAACGAGCGCAGCGGCGCGGCGGTGATTGAGACGGCCTGGGTGGAGGCGCCCGCGACCCTGGAGAAGCTCATTGGGACGTTGCGCGAGGCCGGCGCCGACATCTTCCACTTCTCTGGCCATGCGCTGTTTGAGCCGATCTCGCGCCAGGGCAGCCTGATCCTGGAACGGGCGGACTATAAGAGCGAGACGTTCAGCGGTGAGAAGCTGGCAGAGCTTTTGGGCAGCGCGGGCGTCCGGCTGGTGATCCTGGGCGGCTGCGAGACCGCCCGCCGCGACGGGCAGAACCTGTGGACCGGCATCGCCGCGGCGCTGACCCGCGAGAACATCCCGGCGGTGATCGGCAACCAGTTCCGCATCCAGGATGAGAACGCCATCCGCCTGGCCGAGGTCATGTATCCGCGCCTGTTAAGCGGCACGACGGTGGACGAGGCGCTGTTCCAGGCGCGGCAGGCGATCTATCTGGGCACCAGCCTGGAGAACCGCGATTGGGGGACGCCGGTCCTGTACCTGCACGACCAGACGGGCGTGCTCTTCCCGCTGCCGCAGCCGGAGTCTGAGGAGGCGCAGCAGAACCCCTTCTACACGCGCGTGGCCATCCGCCTGCGAGACATTGCCGGTCGGGTCACGGGCTTCCGGGCAGACCGCGCCGAGAACATCACAGGCCCGGTGGACGTGACCATTGAGGGCGGCGACGTTCAGGCCGGCGGCCAGGTCACGGGCGTGGAGATCGGGGGAATTTAGGAGGGGCGAGGCGCCACCTCGCCCCTACGCCCCACCGTTTACGGTGGATCGGCGACAAGCCAAGGAGGAGGGATTATGCCTGCAACACCATCGTTCCAGGACGCCTGGCAGGCTTACACCCAGGCGGTCAACGATTTATATACCGTCCCGGCGGCGGTGGCCGAGAAACCGGAGCGGGGCGAGGCCATCTACGCGCAGCACCTGGAAGCGCAGGGGGAGGCGGTGGCCGCCCGCGCCGCCGACGTGCGCCAGGCGCTGGCGGTGAGCCTGCAGGCGGCTTCAGCCGATCAGGTCGGCCTGGCCGCGCTTAAACTGCTGGCCACCGCTGCGTATGACCTGTCCGTGGCCGGGGACATCCTGGCGCTGGAGGAGGCCGGGCCAGGCGAAGGGCCTGAGCGCAGCACACGCGGCGCCATGCTGGCACTGGGCGACCTGCGCAGTGTGCTGGAAGCGCCGCTGGAAGATGGGCTATCCGGCTTGATTGAGGTGGAGCGACCGGCCCTGCCCGACGACCCACAGGCGGCCCGCGCCTTGCTGGAGAAGACCATCGCCCGCTTCCTGCAGGACATCCCCGATGACGCCGCCGCGTTGGGCCAGAGCGCGGTGGTGGCGATGGGCACGATTGGCCTGGGGACGCTGCAATCGGCGGCGCTGCTCGCCGGGAACGAGGTCCTGGCGCGTGTGCCGGGCGGGGTCTCCCTGATCGTCCGCCGCGTGGCGGGGCTGGTGGCCGAAGCCATCCTCAAGCTCCAGACCGCCATTGGGCCGGAGCAGGAGCAGCAGATTCGCACGCAGGTTCTCCAGTGGTTTGACGACATCCAGAAGAAGCGCGAGACCGTAGTGGGCCTGCTGGGCCGACTGTACGAGACGGGGCGCATCGGCGAAGAAGCGAGGAAGCTCGTGGCGGCGGCACCGGCCGACAGCGAGGCGAAGGCATATAACCAGGCCACACAGACGCTTGAAGGGCTGATCGCCGCTTATGACAAGACGCGGAGCACGCTGAATGGCATCCTGGGCATCCTCACCCTGGTGAAGGCGCCGCTTGTGGCCGCTGTACCCTGGGGGCCGCTGGCCGTGTACGCCGCCTATGCTGCCATCCTGAGCTATGCGATCTACAGCGGCGGCGACTACCTGGACTGGTATCGCACCGGCCAGAACGTCTGGCTTGACCGTGTGCCGGGGCTGCGCACGACGCTGAAACAGGCGCTGAAGTAGGACGGACGACGGACGGACCAGGCGCCGCTTCGCCCCAAGGGTATAGCACCATGTCCTCAGATGACGCCATAAGAGATACACCGCCCATCCGCGTGACCATCACCACCGGCGATGTCAGTGGCGAGGTCACCGGCGTGAAGATCGGCACGCTGGTCAGTGTGTACCTCTTCGGCGGGCCGGGGACGGCGCCCCGGCCCGAACGGCCGCGCCAGGCCGAGCCGTACAAGGCCCTGGACAGCTACACGTTTGAAGATCAGGACCTCTTCTTTGGCCGTGAGGGCCTTGCTCAACACATCTGCGCTGCCATCCGCAGCCACCGGACGACGGCGCTCATAGGCAAGGCGGCCATCGGCAAGACCTCACTTATCCACGCCGGTCTCCTCCCCCTGTTATCCCGCGACGGTGACGTGGCCGCCTTCGCCGTGCGCGACTACGCCGCGCCGGTCGCCGGGGTGCGCCAGGCGCTCCAGCAAATCCCTGACCTGTCCCTGGTGCCCTCTGAGGAAGAATCGCTTCCCGCCCTTCTGGCGAGTTTCATGCGCCAGACAAACCGGCAGGTGGTGATCTTCTTTGACCAGTTTGAGCGCCTGTTCTCGGCAGCACCCGCCCAACAGGACGCTTTCGCCCGCCAGGTGGTGGCGGCGCAGGCGCAGGACAACGCAGGCCGTCTGCATCTGGTCTTCGTCCTGCGCGACACCTACCGCGCCGCCGCCGCCGACCTGCAAACGCGCATCCCCGGCGCGGATTTCCTGAGCAACGTCCACATTGTGCCAGGGCTGCGCCTGGACGAGGCCCACCAGGCCATCACCCGGCCCTTGCGCGTAGAGGGCGGGGTGGACCGCGCCGTGTTTGAGGAGGGGCTGGTGGCCCGCTGGCTCCTGCCCCAGCTTGACCGGCTGGATGGGGAGAGCGATGGGGTGATTGACCCTGCGCCCTTGCAGATCGTCTGCACCCGGCTGTACGCGCAGGCGCAGGCGGCGGTGGCCGGGAGCGGCAGGCAGGCGCTGATCTCGCTGGCTCTGTACCGGCAACTTGGGCAGGCGCGGGGCATTCTGCGCAGCTACCTGTCCGACCAGAAAGCGGCCCTGGGCGTGAGCGATGACGACTGGCTGATCATGCGCCGCCTGATGTACAAAATGGCCGAAAGCGAATCGCTGCAATTCTACGCGCTGGCCGATCTGGCCGCCGCGGTTGCCCGGCCCGAAGCGGAGGCTCTGCGCCTGCTGAAGCACCTGCAGGGGCGGCGGCTGGTGGAGGCCCGCGACGACAGCGCCTTCGCCCTCAGCGCCAGCGCCCTGGTCGCCGAGATCCGCACCTGGTTCCAGGACGAACTTGATCAGGAGCGCGGCAGCGCGGCCCTGGCCCGCGCCCTGGCCGACTGGGACGACCAGCGCTTGTTAACCGAGCCGCGCCGTCTGCGCCGTATTCAGGGCGCGCTCTCTTTCCTCAAGCCAGAGCCACGCGCCTTCGCGCTTCTCTTGCGCAGCGCGGTCGCATATGAGGCCGATCCCGGCTTCTGGCTGGAGGCTCTGGCGAAAGACGCGCCCACGCAGGCGGCATTCCAGAAGCTAGAAAGCGGCGATGACGCCGACCCGGTCGTCGGCGACGTGGCCGAGGCGTTGGGCTTGAGGGAAGAAGGTGTATTTAACACGCTGGGGGAGGCGACGCTGCGCTCCCCAATTGAGAACGTGCGCGTGGCGGCGGCGCTGGCCTTGAGCGTGCTCGGTGTTCCGGCGGTGTTGGCCGCCTTGCAGCCTTACCTTTCGCCAGGCCACCTGCGCCAGCGCGGGCCAGCGCGTGTGCTCTTCTCGCGTGCGTTGGCGGCACTGGCGTGGATGCGCTTCATCAGCGTGCCCTGGCCCTGGCCGTCGCTCGCCGTTCAGCCGCTGATCGCGCTGGTCGTTCTCACCCTGCGGCTGCGGGCCAACCGCGTCAAGATCGCCTCGGTTGCTGCCAGCGCCTTCGTGGGCACGGTCCTGGTCGGCTTTCCGGCGGCGTTGACGCCCATCATCGCCGCCTCCATCATCAGCCCGCCGGTTCGCAATCCCACGCTGGAATTCATCGTCCTCTTAGGGGTAGAAGTCGCCATAGGCGGCATCGTTGGCCTGGCCTACGCCATCGCCGATGTGATCGCCTCGCCTATGCGCCCCAGAGCAGCCGGGGCGTTGCGTTTGCTCGTGGTCATCGCCGGATTTGCCCTGGCGAATGCCGTCATCGTGAAGGCGCAGACGGCAGGCGGCTGGCTGGAGTTGCGCCCGTTGCTCATCGGCGGTGTGATAGGCAGCGGTTTCGCCCTGGCCAACGAATGGGCCTTGCGCAGGCCCCCTGGTGGGCCACCTATGCGGCGCGTGGGCTACAGCGCCGCCGGGCTGGCGCTGAGCACCGGGCTGGGGACGCTCCTGACGATCGTTGCCACCCGCCTGTCGGGGTTGCCACTGATCACGGGTGATGCCATCCCCTGGCGCTTCGCCGGAGGTGTGAATCCGATCATCTTCCTGAACTTCCCTGAGGGTGTTCTGTGGGTCACCTATGTGTTGCTGAATGCCTTCATCGGATGGATCATCGGATCTGGGTTAGCTGCCGGCCTGGTGATCGGCGACCGCCTGGCCGAACAGTTGGAAAGGGCACGCTATGTGTAAGGGGATTGACAAAGGACGAAGGGTGTGGCCGACCCAAAGCCGGCCCCACGTGAACAGGCTCCCTGTCCGCTGGGCCATCCAGTTGTTGCTCTTGGGGATGTTGATCGCCTGCAGTGGCGCACCGGCGCCGGTCACGCCACCCCTGGCGGGATCGTTCGTGGAGGTGCGGCTCACCGATGTGCTGCTGGCTTCGGGCAGCCCCAATTTCGTGCCATTGGACCCGGCGACGCGGCAGCCCATCCAGGATGGCGACCGTGTGCGTACCTCGGACGCGGGCCAGGGCGTTCTTGACCTGGCGAGCTGTATGCGGGTGTTGGTCTTCGGCGGCTCCAATCTGCGCCTGGAGCGCATTTCGGTGGGGAATGTCAGCGTTGACGGCGCCCAGTTGTTCAGTACAATCTGCCCCGGCGTGACGGTCAACACGGACGCCGATCCGCCAGTGGCGGTCATCCAGACGACTGGCACCGTGTTTCTGGCTGCGTACCGTCCGCAGATGCGTATGATGCTGTTGTGGACGCAGATGGGCGAAGCCACGCTCTCCAACTGGGTGGATGGCCACCCAGGGCCATCCGTAACCGTGCCTGCTGGCGAGTGGAGCGTGGTGCGTCGGGGAGAGGAGCCGATGCCTGCGCGGCCCATCCGCGAGATCGGCCCGATCTTTGATGAGATGGGGCTATGGGATGTATATGGCGAGGTGATCCGGCTATTAAAGACGGAGGGGTTTGGCCCGGCAGCGCCGCAGCCGATTCAGGTGGGCGAGGTGGGATCGGGGCCGCTGGCTGACCAAACGCCCCCCGCGATCCTGCGTGTGGACGTCGCGCCGCCGAACCCGACGGCAGAGGAGGCGATCGCCTTTGAGGTTGAGGCCCAGGATGAGGAGTCCGGCATCGCTCGCATCCTGACCTATGTGAACGGGCGGCTGGCCTGGGCGTGCGACGGTCAGGGCGACCCCGTCGCCCGGTGCGCCTTCACGGTGGGGCCGTACGCGGCGGGCACAGTGCACTATGAGGTCCAGGCCTTTAACGGGGCGGGGGCCTCCTCGGCGCAGCCAGGCGAGTTCTCTGTGGGCGTTCCCATCCTGTTCCTGAGGGGCGGGGGCGGCCCCCTGGACAACAGCGGCGTGGAAGCGGCTATCCTGCGGGCGTTGCCCTGGCAGGCTCTGCTGGAGGAGGCCTTTCCCGGCCAGGACATCCCCGTGATCGTGGAGTGGCCCAGGTGGAAGGGAGACGCCCGCGATGTGGACTACGATCTGGAAGTGGCGCGCAGGTTGATGGCGGAGACGGGTTACGCTCGCGGCTTTGAACTGACCTTGCTATACTCTATGGAGGATAGAGACATCGCACCGCTGGTGAAAGGGGTCGCCGACCATATCGGGAATCTGGACATCACAGTGATCGCGCAGGCCGTCCCAGAGGCAAAGGCGGCTGCCCTGGTTGAGGGCAAAATCGCCAGAGATGAACCGGTCCTCTGGCTGCAGTTGGCCATAAGCCCGGTGAGGCCGACGGAAACAGCCCGGCCGGGGCCTTGCCCGCCCCTGGGGGATGTGCTCTTGCGCCCGGACAAAGGGGACACCAGCCAGGTGCATGTGGTGGTCTGGAGCGTGACCGGCGGCTGCGCGCCCTATCGGGGGACGATCACCGCCCGCTACGCAGGCGAAACGGAAGCCTACATGACCACTCCCATTACAGAGCCTGGGGGCCTGCTCATAGATTACCCGCCGGTGCGCTGTGAGGGCCAGTTCTCGGTAGTGTATGAACTGACCTTACGCGATAACAGTGGCCAGACCGCCGAGGCGACGGCCTCTCTCCCGATCACCTGGATCTGTTAACCACAAGGCTAATCCGTTAGTACCCTTAGATGATGGGCAGGCGCGGCGAAGGCTGGGTCATCTTACAATTTCTGCTCTTCCTCATCATCGTCTTCGCTCCCTTGAGCGACCGATTCTCCCTTCTCTTCCTCCGCGCCGGCGCGGGGGCAACAGTGCTGCGCGTGATCGGCGTGCTCCTCATGGCCGGCGGCGGCCTGTTCGGGATGGTCGCTGTGCTCGGCCTGGGGCGTAACCTCACGGCGTTCCCCAGGCCCATAGAGGGCGGCACGTTGGTCACCTCCGGCGCCTACGCCATTGTGCGCCACCCGATTTACTTCGGCCTGATCCTGGCGGCCTTCGGCTGGGCGCTGTGGAACACCAGCCTGGTGGGGCTTGGCCTGGGGGTCATCCTGTTCCTCTTCTTTGACCTCAAATCGCGGCAAGAGGAACGCTGGCTCGCCCAGGTCTATCCTGAGTATCGGGCCTATCAGCAGCGGGTGAAGAAGCTGATCCCCTGGATATATTAAAGCTCTTTGGCGGCTATGGAAAGCCGCCCTACTATTCTATCCCGCCTTGCCCATCCCATGTCAGGGGCCGCCCGGCCCCCGGCCAGTCAGGCGCGGTTTCAACCGCAGGGCGGCCCCCAATATGGAATACACCCTTCTCCCGGCTTTGACTTGCATTTTACGCAGGTCTCCCATATACTTTCCTATACGTTTGTGGCCCCCACCGTCTGAGTATTGAACCTGAGCTAGACAAGGAGGCACCCATGAGCGTTTCCTTCCACGCCCACCTGTTGCGGTGGGCTGTGCGCGGTGTGATCATCATCGGCCTGTTGCTCCTCCCCTTGGGCGTCCCCGCTGAGCCTGGTAGGATGGGCGGCACCGGTGGTGCCGAAGCCGCGCCCTTCGCCAAGATCGATCCGGCTGTGCTCCAGGCCGCCGAACGCTCCCCCGATGGCCTGGCCTATGCCCTGGTGTATTTCAAGGAGCAGGCCGACCTCTCCTTTGCCGAGCGCATCCAGGACTGGAATGAGCGCGGCTGGGCGGTGTATCGCGCCCTGAAAGAGGTGGCCGACCGCACCCAGCCGGAGGTCCTGGCCGGGCTGGCCAGCCGCAAGGCCCAGGGCGCCGTGGCCGACTACCACAGCTACTGGATCGTCAACCTGGTGACGGTCCGCGCCGATGCCGACACACTGCGCTGGCTGGCTTCCCGCCCGGAGGTCGCTTACATCTACCCGGAACTCAAGATTGAGCCGCCTAAGCCGCTGCCCGCCGACCCGGAGCCTCAGGCGCCCGGCGTTGTTGAGTGGAACATCACCAGGATCCGGGCGCCGGAGGTGTGGAGCACCTATAACATCACCGGCACGGGCGCGGTGGTCGCCAACGTGGACACCGGCGTGGATTACACCCATCCGGCGCTGGTGCGCCAGTATCGCGGCAACCTAGGCGGCGGCAGCTTTGACCACAACTACAACTGGTGGGATGCGGATGCCGGCATCCCCTACCCCTATGACCCGGACAGCCATGGCACGCACACCATGGGCACGCAGGTGGGCGAGGACGCCACCCAGACGAACCAGATCGGCGTGGCCCCCGGCGCCAAATGGATCGCGGCCCTGGGCTGCTGCCCCGATAACGATGCCCTGCTCTCCTCCGAGCAGTTCATGGTTGCCCCCTGGGACCTGAACGGTCAGAACCCCGACCCCAGCAAGCGCCCCCATGTGGTCAACAACTCCTGGGGCGGCCCCGGCGGCAGCCTGATCTTCAACGGCGTCATCGCCGCTCAGCGCGCTGCCGGCGTCTTCCCCACCTTCTCTGCGGGCAACAGTGGGCCGGCGTGCGCTACCCTGGGATCGCCCGGCGATAACCCGGATGTGGGCACGAACGTGGCGGCGACGACCAGTGCAGACAACATTGCCAGCTTCTCCAGCCGGGGGCCGAATCCGTTCGGGGGCACCGGCCCGGATGTGGCCGCGCCGGGGGCGAGCGTCCGTTCCAGCGTGCCTGGCGGTGGCTACGCCGTGTTCAGCGGCACGTCTATGGCCTCGCCGCATGTGGGCGGCGCTGTGGCGCTGATCATCTCCGCCGAGCCGATGATGGCCGGGAAGGTGGCCCAGCTTGAGGAGTTGCTCAAGCAAACCGCCCAGCGCATCCTCATCTCCCCTGCCCAGACGTGCGGTGGCGTCTCCAGCAACACCTTCCCCAACAACGCGGTGGGCTGGGGGCGCATTGACGTCAAGACCGCTGTGGATATGGTCTGGCACGCTGGCACGCTCTCCGGCCAAGTCACCTCTGGCAGCCAGCCGGTTCGGGGCGCGACGGTGAGCATCAGCCGGCAGATCGGCACGCGGGTGATCACCCTGACCCAGGCGACGGACGCCAATGGCAACTACAGCTTCGTCGCCGGTGAGGGCACATATAACATCTGGGTTACCGCCTACGGCTACGAGCCGACGACGCCCAGCCCCGTCTCCGTCACCCAGGGGCAGACCACGACGCGTGACTTCAACCTGACGGCGAAGCCTGTGTACACCCTGAGCGGCACGGTCATGGAGGGGAGCACCCCGCTCTACGGCAAGGTAGAGGCCCTGGGCGTCCCGGTATTGCCGGTGCGCACCAACCCGGCCACCGGCCAATACAGCCTGAGCCTGGCGCAAGGCAGCTACACCATCCGGGCTTCCAGCGAGCCGGGGTATGCGCCGGTGACGGCCACGGTCGTCCTGAACGGCAACATGACCCAGGACTTCTCGCTGACGCCGCGTGCGGACTATGCCTGCTATGACAATCTGCATCCTGGCGGGCCGACCTATGAGTGGATTGACGCCAGGGGGGCGTACACCTACACCCTGGGGGATGAAGGCACCGTGCGCTTGAACCTGCCCGCCCCATTCCTGTTCTATGGCACGCCGGTGAGCACGGCCTATGCCAGTTCCAACGGGTTCATCGTCTTTGACCAGAACTGGGCGGGGGCCAACATGATGATCCCCTTCATCGGCCTGCCCAACAAGGCCATCTATGGGCTGGTGGAGGACCTCAACCCGGCGAATGGGACACAGGGGCTGATCCTCACCAAGACGCTCACCGTGAACAACCAGCAGTTGTTCGTGGTGGAGTGGTATCAGGTGGAGCACTGGGCCAGTGGCTACCCGGAGACGTTTGAGGTCATCCTGAACCTGACGGACAACACCATCAAGGTGCAGTACCAGACGGTGAGCTGGCCGGACTTCACCACGGCGGGCGTGGAGTCGCCGCTGGTGGGCGGCAGCACCTATGCCACGGTGTACTCCTACGCCAACTCGGCCCGGCTGGAGGACGGGCGCGCCGTCCTGTACAGGCCGGTGACCGGCAGGTTGCCTAGCCTGCTGGACTACTTCGCCTGTAGCCCGGTCCAGTTGTTCCTGCCCATCATCCAAAAGTAGGGACACGGCATGCCGTGTCCCTACCTGGGGCTGCCTTTACCGGTGGGGGCGAGGCACTGCCTCGCCCCCCTTTCCTTGATCCCTGTAGATAATCCGTTCAATCCGTTCTCAGAATCCATTGACAGCAATCCGTTGAGTATCCACTTCGGCCCGTTTGGCAGCATCGTGTATAATGGCGGCGTGCCAGGCCGAAGTCCCAGTTCGGTACGTGAGGTCGTTGCCTTGATCGGCGGGTGCGCCTTGCTCTGGCTGGCCGGTTGCCGTCCGGCGCCCGTCACGCCGACGCCTACGCCCACGCCGCCGCTAACGGCGACCCCGCTGCCCACCGTAACGCCCCGGCCCAGCCCCACGCCGGAGCCTCTGGCCGCGCGCGTCAACGGCCAGCCCATCCGCCTGGCCGACTATCAGGCTGAACTGGCCCGCTGCCGCGCCGCCATCCAGGGAGCGGAGACTTCACCCCCTGACCCCTGCCCGGCCCAGGCACTGCAGACACTTGTGGATCGGGCATTGATCTTGCAAGCCTCTCAAGAGGTGGGACTGACGGTTCCGACGGCGCAGGTTGAGGCCGAGGTTCAGGCAACTATCCAGGCCGTCGGTGGCGAGGGGCGCTTCGCGGCCTGGCTGGAGGCCAACGGCTGGACCCCGGCAACATTCCGAGACGCGCTGCGCATGGAGTTGCTGGCGCAGGCGCTCCTGGAGCACATCGCCGGCCCGTCACCATCCAGAGCCGAGCAGGTCCATGCCCGCCATATCCTGGTGGCGACCGAGGCCGAGGCGCGTGACCTGCTCGCCAGCCTGGCGAACGGCGCCGATTTCGCCGAACTGGCCCGGACGCACTCGTTGGATGTGACCACGCGGGCGCAGGGCGGGGACCTGGGCTGGGTTGTGCGCGGCCAGTTGCTGGCGGCGCCGGTGGAGGAAGCCGCCTTCGCCTTGCAGCCGGGCCAGATCAGCGCTATTGTGCGCTCCAGCCTGGGCTACCACATCGTCCAGGTGCTGGAGCGTGACCCGGCCCGCCCGCTCGGCCCAGAGCAGCAGGCTGCGTTGTACCGCTACCGGCTGGAAAGCTGGCTGGCTGAGCAGCGCACCCAGGCACAGATTGAGCGCTTTGTGGATAATGGGAGTTGACATGGCAGAACGTGTAACCACAGGCATCCCCGGCCTGGATGAGATGTTGCATGGGGGCTTCCTCCCAGGATCATCCGTCCTGGTCGGCGGCGCACCCGGCACCGGCAAGACCACGCTGGCGTTGCAGTTCCTCACTCACGGGGCGCAACAGGGCCAGGCGGGGCTGTGGATCTCGTTTGAAGAGTTTCCGCAGTCTATTTTCCGCGATGCCCAATCCCTGGGCTGGGACCTGCATGATCTGGAACGCCGGGGGCTGCTGCACATGCTGTTCACCTCGCCGGAGGTGTTCCTCAAGAGCCTGGAGACGCCCGATAGCCCCCTGTTGCGGACAATGATGGACGCCGACATCCGCCGTGTGGCCCTGGATAGCATCACCCACTTCACCCGCCTGAGCGACGACCCGCATGAACTCCGTCAGATGTACACCGAGGTCGTCAACGGGCTGAAGCGCGAAGGCGTCACCTCGGTCTTGTTGAGCGAGGAGAGCCGCACGGGGTTGTGGCAGACCCAGCGGGGGCGGCTGCTCTACATTGTGGACACGGTGATCCTGCTGCGCTATGTGGAGATTGAGAGCGCCATGCAGCGGGCGATTGTGGTGCTCAAGATGCGCGGCAGCGACCATGCCAAGGACATCCGGCGCTATGAGATCCGCGCAGGCGGCATCGTGGTGAATGGCGCCTTTGAGAACCAGGAGGGCATCCTCAGCGGCATTCCCCACCGGATACCGGGGAGCAGGCAGTGGATCGTGGGGAAACGGCGCTGACCTGAGGCAGCGCTTTCGTGGAATGGGCCCTTGGGCACGCTCTATCTGGTTGGCACGCCGATCGGCAACCTGGAGGACATCACCCTGCGCGCCTTGCGCATCCTGCGCGAGGTGTCCCTGATCGCGGCGGAGGACACGCGCCGCACCCGCCGCCTGCTGGCCCACTACGACATCCATACCCCCCTGACCAGCTATTACGAGCATAACAAACTGAGCAAACTGGATGTCATCCTGGGCGCCCTGGCGAGTGGCGATGTGGCCCTGGTTTCTGAAGCGGGCATGCCCGGCCTCTCCGATCCGGGCTATGAGCTGGTCAAGGCGGCGCTAGAGGCCGGCCATCGTGTCGTGCCCGTGCCGGGGCCGTCGGCCCTGGTGACGGCTTTGGTCGTCTCCGGCCTGCCCACCGATGCCTGCCTGTATCTGGGGTTTCTGCCGCGCCGGGCGGCGGAACGGCGGCGCCTGCTGGCGGAGGTCGCCGCTGAGCGCCGCACCCTGGTCGCCTTTGAAGCCCCCCACCGATTGGTGGAGACGCTGGCCGACATTCAGGCCGTGCTGGGCGACCGCCGTATCGCGGTGGCGCGGGAACTGACCAAGGTCCACGAGGAGGTATGGCGGGGGACGGTGAGCCAGGCGCTGGCGCATTATCAGGCGCAGCCGCCGCGGGGTGAGATCACGCTGGTGATTGCGGGGGCGTCTGAGGCTGAGAAGGCACAGGCACGCTGGGAGGCAGAGCAGGTACGTGCGGCTGTGGCTGCTCTCTTGAAGGAAGGCGTCCCGCGCCGCGAAGCCATCCGGCGTGTGGCCAGGGCATCGGGCTGGCCACGCCGCGAGGTGTATAAGCTGGTGCTGGAATAAACTCAGGTGGCCCTCCACCCCAACCCTCCCCCACAGAGGGGGAGGGGGTGAATCTTACCCTTTGCCTTACGCACGGCGGGCGAGCGTCAGCCCCAGGACGCCAGCGAGTTCGCGCAAGGCCGCCTGCGCCTCCTCACTATTGCCCCCCTGCGCCTGAGCCTCACGGATAGCGTTGGCCAGGTCTCGCAGGGCCGTGATGGCCTCCGGGGTGTTCAGGTCGTTGTCCATCGCGGCCAGGAAGCGTTCGCGCCATGGGCCGGGGTCCAGCGCAGGGCCGTCAGAATGGCCGTTGCTCTGGGCCGCTTCGCGCAGTTGTTGTGCCAGAGCCTCGGCCTGGGCCACCCCCTCTTCGGTATAGGCCCAGGAACTGCGATAGGGGAAGCTCAGCAGGTAGAGGCGCAAAGCATCGGCGCTATATCGCTTGAGCACATCGTGCACCATGACGAGATTGCCCAGTGACTTGCTCATTTTCTCATTACCCAGCCGCACCATGCCGGTGTGCATCCAGATGCGCACGAAGGGCTTCACCCCGGTGTAATGCTCGGATTGGGCGATCTCGCTCTCATGGTGGGGGAAGATCAGGTCGGCGCCGCCGCCGTGAATGTCCACGGTGGGGCCGAGGTAGCGCATGGACATGGCGCTGCACTCAATATGCCAGCCGGGGCGGCCCGACCCCCAGGGGCTATCCCAGGTGGGTTCGCCGGGCCTGGCCGCCTGCCACAGGACGAAGTCCAGGGGGTCGCGCTTATTGGGGTCATCCGGGTAATTGCCGCGTTCATTGGCCGTGCGCAGCATCTCGGCGTAATCCAGCTTGGACAACTTGCCGTACTCTGGGTCGGCGCGCACCGCATAATACACGCTGCCGCCCGACTCGTAGGCGTAGCCGCGTTCCAGCAGCGCCTGGATGATCTCAATCATCGTGGCGATCTCCTGTGTGGCCCAGGGGAACACGTCCGGCGGGAGCACGTTCAGTTCGGCCATGTCCTGGACGTAGCGGGCCGTTTCCATGCGGGCCAGTTCATCCCAGGGGATGCCCACCTGGGCGGCGCGCCGGAGGATGTCATCATCTATATCGGTCACGTTCTGAACGTAGCGGACCTGATAGCCCTGGTAGCGCAAATAGCGCACCAGGACGTCAAAGACAACGTAGGTGAAGGCGTGGCCGATATGGGTGGTGTCATACGGCGTGATGCCGCAAACATACAGGCCCACGCGTCCATCACGCGGCTCAAACTGTTCTATGCGTCCGCTCAGGGTATTATAAAGTCGCACGGCATACCCCCTTGTTTTAGTGCTCAGCGTTCAGCAAATGGGCAGAGGCTGACCGCTCTTTAAAGATAAGGGCTTGATAATTATGATTGTAGCATCCCTGGCGCAGAGCGGCAAACGGCATCCTGCCCCCCATCCCAACCTTCCCCCGCAATGGGGGGAGGGGGCGATGCCTGTTCCCTCCCCCTGGACGGGGGAGGGACAGGGAGGGAGTGAGATGACCCCCCACCCCAACCTTTTCCCCCATCTGGGGATAATATTTGTAGAGGGCCCTCACGATATTCTGTCGGGAGAGCGCGCATGGAAGAAGAGGAAGCCATCGCCCGGCTGAAACGGGGCGACATCTCCGGGCTGGAAGCGCTGGTACGCCGCTACCAGGTGCAGGCGGTGCGGGCCGCCGCGCTGATCACCCGCGACCGCGCCCTGGCCGAAGACATCGTGCAGGCGGCCTTCTTACGGGCCTATGAGCGCATCAGCCAGTTTGATTTTAAGCGGCCTTTCGGCCCCTGGTTTCTGCGCAGCGTGGTCAATGACGCGGTGAAGGCCGCTGCCCGGCGCGAGCGCCAGGTCCCGCTGGAGGCGGGAAACGAGGGTGAAGCATCGCTGGCTGAGCTTCTGGCCGACCCGGCCCCCGGGCCGGTAGAACTGGCCGAAGCCGCCGAGACCCGCCAGGCCATCCAGGATGCCCTGGGGCGGCTTTCCCCGGCGCAACGCGCGGCGGTGGTACTGCGTTACTACCTGGGCCTGAGCGAGGCGGAGTTGGCCGAGGAGTTGGCCTGCTCGCCGGGCACGGTCAAGTGGCGGCTGCACGCCGCACGCCAGCGCCTGCGCACGCTGTTGCGCCCGCTGTGGTCGCCGCAGCCTGGGGATGACGCCCCAGAGTTACCCCCGTCTTCCTGAGCGCCTCCCGGCATCTAAGAGGAGGGAACCCGGTATGAAAGAGCAGCGTATCACATATGCATTGCACGAGTTGGCTGAGCAGGAGGTCCCCGCCGATCTGGACCTGTGGCCGGCGATCCAGGCGAGGGTGCAGCCGCGGGCACGTCGGCTCCACCTGCGGCCCGCTACCCGGCTGGGGTGGGCCTTGCTGGTCCTGGGCCTGGTCCTGACGCTGGGCGCGGCGGCCTATGCGGTCGGCCCGGTGATCGGTCGCCTGTTCCAGTTCAGCCCCGGCTGGCAACATGTGGGGGAGGCTCGCCTGGCCCAGGAGGTGCACCTCAGCCAGACCATCGGGGATTGGACGGTCACCCTGGAGCGGGTCTATGCAGACGCCAACCAGATTCTCATCGCCTACACTGTCAGCGGGCCGCCGGGGCAGAACCTGATTGAGCGGGCTACGCTGACGGACAACCAGGGCAGGCGCTTCCCTGAGATGGCCGGGGCGGGGGTGACAGGCGCGTCCGAACTTCTAGGGGTTCGGCTCCCACCGGGGCAAGGCGCCTTCGTCAGCGCCTTTGATGCCTCGGCGGTCCAGGGGCAGCCGGCGAAGCTGGATTTACATCTGGAGATCGTGTTGGGGAGACTGGTGCCTGTGGGAGATGCACTCTCTACGCCCCTGCCGACAGCGCCGCCGACCTCAACGGTAGCTATCGCGCCCGCTATGCGATACCAGGAAGAACCCCTGGCCGGCCCATTCACCTTTGACTTCAGCGTGCCCTTTATCCCTGGGCGCGTCGCCCTGGTCCAGGAGAGCGCCAGGGTGGCGGGGGTGACGGTCAGGCTGGAGCGGGTGGTGGTCACTCCCGCCGAGACACGAGCGATCTTGTGCTTTGACCCGCCGGAGGGGGAGAGCGAATCCTGGGTGCCTATTGCCACGTTGGAGGCCGGGGCTGGCCGCGATGTTGCCGATGCGATCAGCACTGTCAATCATGAGAGGGCGGGGTGCTACCGTTATAGCTTCATAGCGCCTCTGGCCGACTGGCATGGGGAATGGAAGCTGACGGTGACAGATCTGGTGGGGATGGACCCCAACCGCCCTGGTGAGCAGACGCGCATTCAGGGGCCCTGGGCCTTCACCTTCCACGTGCCGTGAAACCTCACCTGTAGGGGCGCACGGCTGTGCGCCCCTACAGGCAGAATGGCGTTTTTTAGGGAACCCCACTGGCCTGAACCGCGTCTATCTTCAATGGCGGAACAGGCCATTCGTCAGATGAGCGCAGCCCAGGCGTTGGCAAGCCATCATGCCAACCGGCGCTCATTATGCTATGATATACTCTGTAGCGGTCTTCAGCGCCGACATGGCGAGTGGAACCCATTTCAACACCCCCTCCCTTATACCCTCCCCCGTCCAGGGGGAGGGAACAGGCGTTACCCCCTCTCCCCTCTGTGGGGGAGGGTTGGGGTGGGGGGCATCTCACTCTCTCCCTGCCCCTCCCCCACCCAGAGGGAGGGGTGAAGGTGAGGGCTTTGGCATTTTTGAAACAGGTTGTGAACCAGGAGGCGACCGATGAAGCTGTCCAACTCTCTCATCCGGGTATTATCAGCGCTGGGTTTGCTGCTCCTCCTGGCCGCCTGCGCCAGTCCGCTCACCCCTACGGCGACGGCGCCGGTCCCCACGCCGACCCTCCCTCTCCAGAGGGAGGGTGCTTCGTCGGCGACGCCGTCACCTGGAGCCACATCTTGGCCTGTCATAACCCCCAGGCCGGCCGCCCCCACTTCAGCGTTGCCGGCAGCCGTGATCTCTCTGGCGGCGGACCCGAACGACCCACGAGCGGCCTATGCGCTTCTGGTGACGAATGCGCTCTATCGCACGACGGACCGAGGGCAAACCTGGCAACGCCTGCCGCTCCCGGCGCCTGAGCACACGCCTGAACTGTTGCCCGATGCCAGCCGCCCCAACGCTGTCGCCTTGCTCCCGCAACAAGATGTCGTAGTCACCCGGATGCTACCGGGCCGTATCTTCGTGCGGGCCAATTGGACGCTCTACCGCAGCGATGACCAGGGCGCAACCTGGCAGGCCATTCAGGACCAGGTAGCCGCCTGGACGATTGCGCCTCACGAAGGCCGGTTTCTGTATGTCTGGCGGGCGTTTGACCTGCCGCGTGAGGAACGCGGGCTGTATCGTAGCGAGGATGGCGGCCAGACCTGGGAACAGCGCTACGAGGGTTTCTTCCCGCCTTTCTTCCAGACCGAGGCGTTTATCCCCAATCACGAGGGCGTGACCTCTTTGTTGATAGATCACACAGCGCCGGACATCCTCTACGCTGGCACCGATTTCGGTATCTTCCGCAGCCTGAACGGGGGCCGGACCTGGCAGGAGTTCAACACCGGCCTGCCGCCCACTCAACGCGCCTACCGCTGGGTGCCGATCCTCGTCCACAGGATGTATCCCCCCGATGTCTACGCGCTCACCGAGACCTCGCCGACTCCGCAGACCTCCCAGGTTGTCCTGGCGCGGCTGCGGCACGGCCAGATCATCCCTGATGAAGACAGATGGGTGACAGTGGGCCAGGAGGCCCTGGCTTCCTATACACGGGCCGAAGGGTTGGGATTTTACGGTCTGCATACGCTTGTGGCCGATCCCGATCACCCCCAGCGGCTTTATCTCGGCAGCGAACAGGGATTGCTGGTGAGTGAGGACGCAGGCAAGACCTGGGAGCGCATCTTTGACCTGGGCGCCGTCTACCGTATCGCTGTTGCGCCAGGCGATCCCACCCAACTTTACCTGTGGACCGACCAGGGGCTGGCGGTCCGGACACTCCCCACGACGCCAGTGCCTCCCACGCCCACCGGCGGGGCGCAGCAGGTGACACTCAGCCTGGTTCAGCAGTTCGGTGGAGCCGCCGCCAGCATCGCCGTTGCGGGCGATACAGCCTATCTGGGCGTAGGCCCACGCCTGATCGTCCTGGATGTCGCCGACCCCCGTGCCCCACGCCAGGTGGGTCAAAGCGAGGCCCTGCCCGGCCTGGTTCAGGACGTGGACGTGGTGGGCGATCTGGCCTATGGTGCCGCCGGGGACGCGGGGTTGGTGGTGCTGGACATCTCAGACCGGAGTTCGCCGCGCCTGGTGGGCGCTGTGCAAACGCGGGGAAGCGCCTCCCGGCTGGTGGTGCAGGGCGGCCTGGCTTACGTCGGCGCACAGAATTTCCTGACGGTGATTGACGTCGCCGACCCCACTGCGCCCCGTGAAGTGGGCCGGCTGGAGATGCCGGGCGACGTCTCTGCCCTCGCCGTTGTCTCCGGCACGGCCTATATTGCCCACCAGAAGGGGCTTCAAGTGGTGGATGTCTCCGACCCGGCGCAGCCCCGTGAGCGCGGCGCCTTGCGCCTCCCCGTCAGCGCCGAGGACATCGCCGTCGCCGGTAGCTACGCCTATATCGCCGGGGGCGGCCTGCGGGTGGTGGACATCGCCGACCCGGCCCGGCTGCGGGTAGTCGGCACCTGGGACACCCTGGCGATGGCGACCTCTACGGTCGCGGTGGCGGGCGAGACCGCCTATATGACGAACGCCTTCTGCGAGTTCGGCCATTGCAGCGCCAGCCTGATGCTGTTTGATGTCTCGGACCCGGCGAAGCCTCGTGAAATCGGCCGGGCCGATGCGCCAGTGTTGCCCAGGGACCTCGTGGTGAGTGGAGGATTCGCATACGTGGTAGGGCCAATAGACGGCCTGCGTGTGATTGATGTCCGGGAGGCAGCACACCCGCGTGAGGTAGGAGCGGCCCGGTTGAATACCCCTGGCAGCGTGGACGATGTGATCCTGGCAGATGACCACGCCTACGCCCTGAGCGGTGGCAAGACCGCTGTGATACTTGATGTGGCCGATGTGCAGGCTATCCATGCAGTCGGTGTCATTCAGGAGCCGACGTGGCTGAATGGGTTAGCCATCTGGAACGGGTACGCGCTGGTGTCGGCGTGGCAGGACGGCCTGCATCTGTTCAATGTGCAAGACCCGGCCAGGCCACGCCAAGTCAGGGCGCTGAGCGCCTCGGCCCTGGGAGGGGCTGCTTATCACGTGGTCCTGGTGGACGGCTCCGGCGGCGCCGACGCGGTTGTGGTTGTGGATGGGGACCTGCGGGTGATTGCGTGGGATCATCCGGCTGAGCCGCGTGTGCTCGGCCAACTCGCGGTTGAGGGCGGCACGTTTGATGTGGCTGTGGCTGGCCGCCTGGTATATCTGGTCGGGGGATACTATCCCCAGGGCGCGTATGAGCCTGGGGGCATCTTGCGCGTGGTGGACATCGCCGACCCCGCCAGCCCGCGCCAGGTCGGCGCCCTGACGATGCCCAAAGAAGCGCGCAGCGTCGCGGTGGCTGGCAGCTATGCCTACGTCGGGTCAGCGGATGCGTTGTGGGCGGTGGATATTTCGGACCCTGCCCATCCGCGCCAGGTCGGTGCCCTGAATATCGCCAGGGACGTGCTGGATGTGACTGTGAATGGCACTTACGCTTACGTGGCCTCCGGGCGTACTGGCGTGTGGGTCGTTGATGTATCGGACCCGACAGCGTTGCGCCTGGTCGGCGCAGCGAACACGCCGGGGAACGCTCAGCGCATCGCCGTTGTAGAAGATCGGGTGATCGTCGCCGACGGCGATGGGGGGCTGCTTATCCTGAGAATGGAGGTCGCACAACAATGAAGTTGACAACAGGGCTGAAGTCTATCGGGGTCGGCCTGGCGCTGGTCATGCTGCTGGCCGCCTGTGCGCCAGCCACCCTGCTGCCCACGCCCACAATCACCCCTTGGCCCTCGCCCCTCCCTGCGGAGGTCCCCACGTCGTTGCCCACATCCACCCCGGTTCCGCTGCCTACACCCACGCCGGTGTCGCTTCCACCATCTCTGGGCAAAGTGGCCTACGTCCAGGGCGGCGACATCTGGGTCAAGGCGCTGCCCGAGGGACAACCCCAACGCCTGACGACCGACGGCCAGAACCGTGAGCCGCGTTGGTCGCCCTCCGGCGAATGGCTGGCGTTCCGCAAGGGCCAGGAGCAGGTGTGGGTGGTGCGCGCTGATGGCAGCGCCGCCCATGTGGTGCACGACGGCGCCGCCATCACTGCCTTTGCCTGGGCGCCGACGCAAGATCGGCTGGCCTACGCCACCGGGGATGGCGCCCTGATGGTTGTGGACGCCGACGGGGCGAACCAACAGGAGTTGGTGGGCGCGGATGTGGGCCAGCCCTATACAGGCGTGGTGGGCTTCGCCTGGAGCCCCGATGGCGTCTGGCTGGCTTATGAGTATATTGCCATGCGGCAGGAGGGCGAGCGGCCCGGGCGCAACGCCAGCCTGTGGCGCATCCGCGCCGATGGCAGCGACGCGGCTGAATTGCTCAACGCAGGTACGGAGACGTATGAGCCACTCCTGGCGGGCTGGGTCGCGGACGGGTCGGCCCTGCTCTATTGGGTGGACCCGATGTACTCACGCTCGCTTCTGGCCGACGGCGGCGAGTTGTTCGTCCTGCCTGTTCAGGGCGGCGGCCCGCTCCAGCCCGGCCTGACCACGCTGGCCTACGCCGATTTCGTCGTCCCCAGCCCGACCGGGAGCGACCGGGTGGCGGTGATCGCGGGCGGGGGCCGAGGGGCATGGACGGGCAAGCGCCTGCACCTCCTCTCGGCCAGGACGGGTGAGAGCCGGGCGCTGACCCCGGCGGATGTGGCCGCCTCCTCTCCCGCCTGGTCGCCCGATGGCCAGCAGATCGCCTATATCGCCATGCCCGACAAAGGCGACCTGGGGGGCGGGAACGAGGCCAAAGCGGGGCTGATGCAGCGTCGCCTGTTCGTGGTCAATATCCTGGGGGAAGCCCGGCCACGCCAACTGACGGATGACCCGGCTTACGGTGACGAGGCTCCGCTGTGGTTGAACGGGGATCACATTCTTTTCGTCCGGGGTGACGCCCAGGACCGGGCTTCCCTCTGGCTTGTCCCGTCCGCAGGCGGCGACCCGCGCCGGGTGGTGGATGAACTCTCCCAGTCGCCTGGCGGATCTAAGTATTACGGTGATTGGCAGACGACGATTATCCCGTACTATGGCCACATGGATTGGAGCGCGCTCTTTGACGTGTGGCAGGAGTCGAATGGGTGCTGCTGGGGCTGGTGATCGTACCACTGCTCGCGTTCGCCGGGATGATGCTTGTGGACAGGCGGCAGCAGGACGAATTGGCCGCGCAGGTCCGGCGCGTGGCCGAGATAGAGGAGGCCGCCTGGCAGTCTTCGGCGTAGACCTGCCGGGGACAGGGCAGATTGATCCGCTCCTGTTGCCGGTGTGGCGGCTGCCGCCGCGCTGCGCCCTGGGCGACTGGCGCCCCCAGCCGCGATGAGGGCAAGCGCGAAAAAACTGTGGATTTCCACAGGTGACAGGCAGATGAATTTATGATACCCTGGAGATGGATGACCACATTCACTCGTGTCCTGTTACTGATCTACACCCTGGCTCACGCCCTGGCGGTGGTGAGCCTGATCGCCTTCGGCCTGCGGGCCGACGGCTGGGTGTTGCATCCGGGCGCGGTCGCCTGGCACGGGCTGTTCGTCCTGGGCAGCCTGGTCGTCCTGCTGCGCACCCGGCGCGACCCGGCTTCCCCCTGGCTCCTCGTCATTCCACCGCTATTGACCCTGGCGGCACTCGGCGCCATCCCCGCCACCGGTGTGCTGGGCGTCACTCGCTACGCGCCCTATGACCCCCTTGACACGCAGGAGGGCTTTCTCGCCTTTAACTTCCTCAGCGGACTGGCCTTGGTGATGCTCTCGCTCATCTACCATTGGCCGCGCCTCTTGCTGGCCTGGGCCGTCGCACACGGGCTGCTCCTGGTCACGTATCCCACCTGGTGGGCTGCGCTGTGGTCTTGGGGCAACATGGGTGCGCCAGGGCCGATAGGTGTCCTCGTCCTGGGCCTTCCGCTGCTCTACGCCCTGGCGGCGCTGACGCTGGTGACCCAGGGGCCGCCTCGGCGTTGGGGGTTGGCCGGGCGGCTCTTCCATGCCGAGCCGGAGGCGGTCGCACGACGCTTCCCCTGGGAGGCGCTGACCCTGGTCCTCCTGGCCGCTACATCCCTCGCGCCGACCCTTGTGCTGCCTGGCCCGGCCGGTATGCTGCCGGCGGCCGGGAGTATTCAGGGCTGGCACTCCTCAAACCACGTCGTCCCGGATGCCTGGCTGCCCACGGTGACCTGGGCCGGGTGGCTATTCCTCGCCGTGCGCTGGCTTGTGCTCCCTTACGCCCTATTAGGGTTCATCCTCGCTCTCCGACAAGGGACGCGGCCCCGTTGGGCGCTGCCCGCCTTCCCCCACATGCTGCTCTGGGCGGGGCTGGGCTGGCTGGCCGCCTACGTCTGGGACATCAGCCCGCTCGCCTACCCCCTCCGCGTCGTCAGGGAGATGTATATGGCCGTGCCCTTGCCGGGTGTGCTGCTCCTGCTTCTCGCCAGGCGAGCCTGGGAGCGGGGCTGGGGGCGCCTGGGGGATGGTTTCTGGCGCCTGATCACGTTTGGAGGGCTTGGACTGCTCCTTCTCTGGGTTGGACGGAGCGCCTGGGTTTACGGACGCGCCCTCTTCGCTCCGCTGCCGGCCTGGGTGGAAGACTGGCAATACACACCCCTGCCCTGGGTCCCCTCCCCGATTCCCCTGATCAGCCTGGGGCTGGCCCTGCACCTGATGATCCTGGCGTTGGGTGTGTTCGCCCTGGGCCGGACACTGCACGCCTGGTGGCAGGCAGGCATGGCGCTTAAGAGCGTGGCGTCTATCGGGCTGCCGCTCCTTGTTCTGACCGCGCTGGGCCTGCTCTGGTGGTGGACCACCGCGCCTGCGGTAGTGCGTACCGTGCCTCCCGATGGCGCGGCCGATGTGCCGCGAGATACGTTGATCCTGGTGGACATGGCCTTGAAGAAGCGCTGGCCCGGCCTGCTTTTGGGCGGGAGCGGCGGCGGTATACGTGTTCTTTACGCTGACAGCGGCGAGATCGTCCCAGGGACGAGCAGCTTTAGTGGGACTGGCTTCACCCGCTTCGTCTTTGACCCCGAAGGACTGCTGCGCCCCAACACCCCTGTTGAGGTCATCGTCCACCGCACGGGTGAGCGACCCTACACCTTGCGCTTCACCACGGCGGGCGTGGACGGCCCCACCGCCACGCCCATGCCGGAACCAGCGGATTGGCCCGGCCCACAGCCCACCGCGGCTCCAACTCAGGCCCTGACCATTACGCCACTTCCGGCAGCGCCGTCGGGGGGAGGGCCATAGCGATTTCCCCGTTTCCCCTATCACAGCTACA
This sequence comes from Anaerolineae bacterium, assembly GCA_034432795.1. Taxonomy (GTDB): domain Bacteria; phylum Chloroflexota; class Anaerolineae; order DSLN01; family DSLN01; genus DAOUBF01. Next base: position 93,019 of record DAOUBF010000006.1, on the reverse strand, counting down.
ATAAGGCGTGTGAGCGCTGAGCGCAATGTCCCCCATAGGGGGCGGCCTTTCTGGCAGAAGTTGGGCCTGCTGCTCGCCGCCGTCCTCGGCCTGGCGGGCCTGTGCAACGGGACTGCCGGCCGCCTGACGGCGCGTGACCTGGCCGAGACCCTGTTCTGGGCGGCCATTGTCCTGGGGCTGATGGCGGCCATTCCCATCGCCGGTGACCCCGGTGGGGCGTTGCTTGCCCGCCGTGCCATCCTGGAGGGCCAGAAGCTGGAGGAGATGGCGAAGGCCAACCGCCAGGCGCGACGCGAGAACCGTCCCTGGGTCGTGCTGTTCGGCCTGGCGGCGGCCATCGTCCTGGCCCTTTCATTGATCCTGTCGGTGCTGGTGGCCTCGGCCTAACCACTCCCGTCCCTATAAGGGGAAGGGCCGGGGGAGGTCATCTCCCCCCTAATGGGAAGCCCGGTACTGGGAACTCACCCCCTCCCCCCTTGCGGGGGAGGGTTGGGGTGGGGGGCAATGTCACCCCCTCCCTGCCCCTCCCCCATCCAGAGGGAGGGTAGGGGCGTTTATGAGGAGAGCGTAGATGCGTCGTACTCTGGTTCCGATAGCTTTTGTGGCCCTTGCTCTGTGCCTGGGCGCCGCGCTCGTCGCCAGCGCCCTCCTGGCTCTGGGCTGGTTTGTCGCCGACGCCAGGATCGGCGACGCGCAAAGGGAGCTTGACGCCGCCCAGGCGACCGCTGAAGCGCGCGGCACGCTTATCGCCAACCTCCAGGCCCAGGTGGCCACGCAACAGCGCGAACTGGACGACCTGCGCAGCCGCCTGACCAGCACACCCATCCCTGGCCCGCTCTCCACCCCCTCCATTACGCCTCCACCGCCATCCCCCAGGGCCACGCTAACGCCCCCACCCACTATCACGCCGGCGTTGGATGTCAGCCTGATGGACTCTATCCAGCGCCAGGTCAGTGCCCTGCGTGGGCTGACACCCAGGCGGCCGGTGGAACGCGCCATCATGACCGCGGCGGAGTTGCGCGAGTATATTACCCGTAAGCTCAATGAGGATTACCCCGAGGAGGAGGCCCGCAGCGACCTGATCACCCTGCTGGCCTTCGGCCTCCTGGACAGCGAGATGGACCTGCATGGCTTTTATGTGGACTTATACAGTGAGCAGATCGCCGGCTTCTACGACTCGGATGCCAAAAAGCTCTACGTGATCAGCGATCTGGCCCAATTCGGCCCGCTGGAGAAGACCACCTTCGCCCATGAGTACGGGCACGCGCTGCAAGACCAGCACTTTGACCTGGAGGGCCTGGGGATTGACGATGAGCGCGACTCGCAGCGCGCCGAGGCCATCCGCGCCCTGGCCGAGGGCGATGCCCTGCTGATCATGCAGCAGTACGTACAACGCTATTTCGGCCCTCAGGACCTGGCCGGGCTATTGGAGCAGTTGGGCGCAGCCGATCAGAGCACGCTGGAAAACGCCCCCCGCGTCTTCCAGGAGGAGCTCCAGTTCCCCTATGTCTATGGCCTGCAATTCGTCCAGGAGTTCTATAATGAGGGCGGGTGGGAGGCCGTCAATCGGGTCTGGGCCGACCCGCCGGTCTCCACCGAACAGATCATGCACCCGGAGCGCTATCGCGCTGGCGATGCCCCGCAGCCGGTGACGCTGCCCCCGTTGACCGACACGCTGGGCGCTGGCTGGCGGCTGATGGACGAGGACAGCCTGGGCGAGTTCCTGCTGCGCGTCGTCCTGGAAGGCCAGATAGATTCCGAGGAGGCCAGCGCTGCTGCCGAGGGCTGGGGCGGCGACCGCTACGCCGTGTATTACCAGGAGGCCCAGGCGCAAACCGTCCTGGCGCTGCGCACGGTCTGGGATACGGCTGCCGAGGCCACCGAGTTCGTGGGCGCCTACACGCGCTATGCCCAGGCACGCTTCGGCGGCCAGGCCGGGGAGCAACGCCCCGGTCAGCGGTGCTGGAGCGGCAGCGCAAGCAGCCAATGCCTCCTGTTCCGCTCTAATCAGGCATTGGTCGTCCTCGGCCCCACGATGGATGTGATTAACGCAGTTCTGGCTCGCTTCCCGGAGTTCCGTTAGAGGCGGGGAAGCCGATCACCAGCACTTCCCTCGGCCCGTGTACGCCGATGGTCAGGGTCTGCTCAATGTCGGCGGTGCGGCTGGGGCCGGTGGTGAACAACAGGCCGCTGGGCCACCCCTGGCGGCGCCACATCGGGATCAGGTCGGTCAGGGTCGGTACAAGCCGCGCCTGATCTAGGAGGGCGATATGGAACGGCGGCAGCAGGGTCGCAGCGCGAGGCAGTTCCGGGCGGGCGGCCAGGACGAGCGTCCCGGTCTCGGCGATGGCCGCATCCGCGCCAGAGATGACCAGGTCGGCGGCGGCCCAACGCTGGCGCAGCCGGGCGCGCTCTTCATCGCTGCGCACGCCACCCACAGGCGCGGCTTCCTCCACCACAAACCCCGCCTCGGCGAACGCCTGCGCCACCCCCTCTGTCTCCGGCGCGGCGCACACCAGGACGCGCCGGGCAGAATGTGCCTGCGCCCAGGCAAGGGCCTGCTGTATGGCCTCGGCGCGGTCCGCTGCCTGGAATGCAGCGCCACCGACCTGGGTCAGTTCGGCAGCGAAGCGCTCCCAAACAGACGACGGTGGACGGGTGACGGACGACGGGGGTTGGAGGGGTGAGGCATACCTCGCCCCTGCGCCGTCCTCCGTCCTTCGTCCTCCGCCCTTTGTGCGCTCGGCCGCCAGTGTATGCCAGCGGGCATGGAAGCTCCGCCGGGCGGGGGCGGGGAAGTCACGCGCCTGTGTCCAGCGCCCCAATGGGCCGGGCAGTGCACGCATCCACCCATCGCGGGCGAAGGGGCGCGAGAGCCAATAGGCCAGCCGCAGCGCCAGGCGCCAGCGGGCCTGGCTCTGCGCTACCCAGCGGTACAGCCAGGGGACGAGAGATGACAGACGACGGACGATTGTCCTCTGTCCTCCTCTTTTTATTTTCACCGCAGAGCGCGCAGAGGACGCAGAGATTTCTATTGCGCGCTCTCTTTGCTCTCTGGTATCCGCTAATCCGCTACCTATCTGCTGTCCTCTCCATCCTCCGTCCTCCGCCAGATCGTGGCGCAGGTCCAGGAGCATCCGGGGGATGTCAATCTCCACCGGGCAGGCGTCCAGGCAGGCGCCGCACAGGCTGGAGGCGTGAGGCAGGTCGGCGTGCGCGGCCAGCCCCTCAAACAGGGGCGTCTGCACCGCCCCAATCGGCCCGGAGTACGTCCCGCCGTAGGCATGACCGCCGACGACGTTGTACACCGGGCAGGCGTTCAGACACGCGCCACAACGCAGGCAGCGCAGGGACTCCCGGTAAGCGCTCGCCAGGATACGGCGGCGGCCGTTGTCCAGGATGACCAGGTGCAACTCCGCCGGGCCATCGGCCTCGCCCGCCCGGCGCGGCCCGGTTACTGACGTGACGTAACTGGAGATCTTCTGGCCGGTGGCGCTGCGCGGCAGAAGCGCTAATAGCACCGCCAGGTCCTCCCAGGTCGGCACCACCTTCTCAAGGCCCATCAGGGCAATGTGCACGGGCGGCAGGCTGGTCACCAGCCGCCCGTTGCCCTCGTTGGTGACGATCACCAGCGTCCCGGTCTCCGCCACAGCGAAGTTGACCCCGGAGATGCCCAGGTCGGCGCTTAAGAAGCGGCGGCGCAGTTCGCGCCGGGCGATTTTCGTCAGCGTGGGGATGTCATCCGGGATGGCCTCGCCGGTGGCTGCGGCGAAGAGTTCGGCGACCTGCCCCCTGGTCTTGTGCACCGCCGGTGCGATGATGTGGCTGGGCGGCTCACCGGCAAGCTGGATGATCCACTCGCCCAGATCGGTCTCCACGACCTCCACACCGGCCTGCGCCAGTGCTGCGTTCAGATGGATTTCCTCCGAGGTCATGGACTTGGACTTGACGGCCAGTTGGACGCGGTGCGCCTGGGCGATGTCGGCGATGATGCGGCAGGCAGCGGCGGCATCGGGCGCATAATGGACGTTACCGCCGGCGCGGATGAGGGCTGCCTCCAGCCGGGCCAGATAGTCGTCCAGGTGATCCAGGACGTGGTCGCGGATGGCGCGGGCGCGCTGGCGGTGCGCCTGGATGTCCTCCAATTCGCCCCAGGCGCGTTCCCGGCTGGTGAGAAAGCGGCCGGTCGCCTGGGCCAGCGCAGCCTGCAGCCGGGCGTCGTTTAACGCAGCCTCGGCGCGACGGACAAAGTCGGCGGACATCGGCTTTATTGTATTCCGCCTGGGGAGGCTGTCAATGGGGCCAGGCAACGCCTGAGGAGAATCGGTTTTAGCTTGTTTGTCACCCCCTCCCCCGCCCTCCCCCATCCAGGGGGAGGGAGTGGTCTGTCCCCCGCCCAATGGGAAGCCCGGTACGGGGTGGGGCGGGTGAGGGCGGGGGTACGATCCCGCGACCTGGGGGGTCTGACGACGGACTACTGATCTGGGGGGATGATGCCGGCGCGGATAGCGTAGCGGATAAGGCCGGCGCGGTTGTGGATGTTGAGCTTGTCCATCAGGTTGGCACGATGGGTTTCCACCGTTTTGATGCTCAGGTGCAGTTCGCTGGCGATCTCCTTACTGGTGCGGCCCTCGGCGATCAGTTGCAGGATTTCGCGCTCGCGGGGCGTGAGCAACTCGTGGGGGCGCCGCTGGGCTTCCGCTTCGGTCCGGCGCACGTACTCGGCGATCACCGTCTTGGAGATGCGCGGGCTTAAATAAGCCTCGCCCGCAGTCACGGCCTGAATCCCGGCCACCAGGTCCTCGGTGGCCGAGTCCTTCAACAGATAGCCGGAGGCGCCGGAGCGCAACACCTGGAGCACATACTCCTCGTTGGCGTGCATAGACAGGATGAGCACGTTGACCTCTGGGCAGCGGCGCTTGATGCGATCCGTGGCCTCCAGCCCGTTCAGGCCGGGCATATTAATGTCCATGACCACGACGTGAGGGCGTAGCGTCTCGGCCAACTGGACGGCCTCTCGCCCGTCGGCAGCCTCGCCTACGACCTCAATATAGGGATAAGCGGCCAGCAGGGCTTTCAGCCCCTTCCGCACAATGGTATGGTCATCGGCCAGGATCACGCGGATTTTGTTCATCGTTCTCCTACGGCGGCCTGGGTGCTGACCGGCAGGCGAACCTCAACCGTCGTCCCCCGGCCCGGTCGCGAGCGGATGTCCAGGTGGCCGCCGAGCAATTCCACCCGCTCGCGCAGTCCGAGCAGGCCCAGGCTCCCCCCGACCTGGGCGCGGTGCAGCGCCTGGCGGACATCAAAGCCCACGCCATCGTCGCTGATGGTCAGATGGACCGTGCGCCCGTCGCGCTCCAGTTCAAGCCTGACAGCGATGCTGCGCGCACTGGCGTGGCGGGCGACGTTCGTCAGGGCCTCCTGCACCGCCCGATAGCACACGGTTTCAATCTCCCCCGGCAGGCGCCCCTCCAATCCGATCACCTCAAACCGGCCCTGGGCACCGGTCCGCTCCATATGGCGGTCCAGGGTCCAGCGCAGCGCGGGCACCAGGCCCAGGTCATCCAGGATGGCCGGGCGCAGCTCCACCGACAGGCGCCGCACTTCCTCCAGGGCGTTCTGGCTGAGCGTCTGCGCGTCCTCCAAGGCCCGCTGCAGGCGCTCATCGCTCTTGGGGATCAACTGCGCCAGCATCCCCAGGTCCAGCGTGATGGCGGTCAACGCCTGCCCGATCTCGTCATGCAGTTCGCGTGCCAGGCGGCGGCGTTCCTCCTCCTGGGCCTGGACGATCTGGGCCGAGAGGGTGCGCAATTGCTCGCGGCTCTCGGCGATGGCGGCGAACAAGCGGGCGTTCTCAATCGCCACCGCCGCCTGGTTGGCCATCGCCTGGAGCAGGGCCAGGTCGGCTTCGGAGAAGGCTGGCTCGCCGAATGTGTCCAGGTTGAGGCAGCCGATGCTGCTGCCTTTCACAGTGAGAGGGGCAACGATCTGGCTGTAGAGCGGGGCGGAGGGCTGGCCCCGCGCCTGAATTCCCCTGATCCCTTTAGACCGATCCGGTGGTGATACTCCGTTGAGCGCCACCTGCCCCAGCATCTGCCACAATTGCAGCGTTTCGGGGCGGGCGTTTTTCAAATAAGGCGCAAACTCGGCGGGGGATGTCAGGCGCAACGGCGCCCCCTGAGCAAAGGCCTCGCCGACGGTCATCTCACCGGGGTAGAGGCGTGCGCGCCTCAGGCGGTTGGGGGTCGTCCTCCGCCCTTCGTCCTCCGTCAGGTGATAGCCGTACACCTCCACCAGAGCGAGCTTCTCCTCCTGGGGAGCATACAGCCATAACATGCCCCCTGCGGCGGGCGCGATGGCGGCAACCGCCTGATGCAGCACCACCTCATACAGCTTCTCTGGCTCCAGGGTGAGCGTGAGCGATTGCGACAGATTGAGCAGCGCGGCCAGGTCCAGGTTGCGGTGGGCCAGCTCGGCGGCTCGTTCGCCGACCTCGCTGAACAGCCGGGCGTTCTCAATGGCTACGGCGAGTTGCCCGGCCAGGGCCATCAGCAGGTGCTCATGGTGCTCACTGTAGACCCCCGGCTCGGCGCTCTCCAGCTTGATCGCGCCCACCGCCCATTTGCCGATGTGCAGGGGCACGCACAGGATGGAGCGCACCCCTGGACGTTGGGCGATATAAGGCAGGTCTGTCCCCTGGGTGACATCGCCCAGGCGCACCGGCTGGTTGTGCTCGGCGACCCAGCCGGTGATGCCCTGGCCCAACTGGCGAATAGATTCCAGCGGTGGTGTGACGGGCTCCGATGTTCCCTCGTGTCGCTCGCGGATCAGGAAGGGGATCAGTTCGCCGCTGGCTTCATGGAGCAGCAGCACCTCGGCGCGGTCGTAGGGCAGCAGCCGCTCCAGCACGCCGGCCAGGGCCTGGGCCAGCCGCTCGCGCTCCAGGCTCTGGCTCAGCGCCATAGTGGCCTGGTGCAATAGCGCCAGTTCGTCCAGGCGGCGCTGATGTTCTTCTTGCAGGCGGGCGTTCTCGTTGGCCAGCGCCGCCGCCATGCGATTGAAGGCAGCCACCAGCTCGTTCAGGGCAGTGCCCGGCTGCTCCGGCAGGCGCACACTGAGGTCGCCGCTGGCCAGGGCGTCCATGGCCTGCATCAATTGGCGTAGGGGGCGGTCTGGCGTCCGGCCCAATGCCAGGCCACTGGCGAGCGCGATCAGCCCGCCCAGCGCCAGAACTGCCCAGTGCTGGGCTTCAACACGGTTGCGTGCGGTATCGCTCTGGGCGACCAGCCCCCCAACCCCCGCAAGCAGGAGAAGGGAGAGGCCGAACGCCAGGAGGAGCACAGTCAACCCCGTGCGGATCGTCCAGCGTTTCAATAATGAAGCTCTCGCTGACGGAGGGCGGAGGGTAGGTTAACCGCAGAGACGCGGAGTGCGCAGAGGGGCGCAGAAAGATAGTGAGTTAAATATCTTTTTCTTCAAGCTCTGCGTTTCTCTGCGCTCCCTGTGTCTCTGCGGTGAATCTGTCCTCCGTCATACCTTTCCTAGCGCTATCGCCTTCGTCACTTCGCGGATGGCCTGTGTCACCCGGATGCCACGTGGGCAGGCCTCGGTGCAGTTGTAGATCGTGCGGCAGCGCCAGACGCCGTTGGGATCGTTGAGAATGGCCAGGCGCTGCGCGGCGCCCCGGTCGCGGCTGTCAAAGATGAAGCGGTGCGCCTGGACAATGGCTGCCGGGCCAACGTATTCCCCTTTGGCCCAGAAGGAGGGGCAGGCGGTGGTGCAGGCCGCGCACAGGATGCACTTGGTGGTGTCGTCGTAGCGCTCCCGCTCCTCTGGGCTTTGCAGCCGTTCGCGCTCCGGCGGCGGCTCATCGTTGATCAGGTAAGGCAGGATGGCGCGATAATGCTTGAAAAACGGCTCCATGTCCACTACCAGGTCTTTGATCACCGGCAGGCCCAGCAACGGCTCCACCACAATGGGCTGAGTCAGGTCGCGGACGAGCACTTTGCAGGCCAGCCGGTTCCTGCCATTGATGCGCATGGCGTCCGAGCCGCAGATGCCGTGCGCGCACGAGCGCCGCAGCGTGAGCGTGCCATCCTGATACCACTTCACCTTGTGCAACAGGTCCAGGATGCGTTCGCCCGGCTCACCCTCCACCTCATAATCACCCCACCAGGGCGCCTGGTCCTTCTCTGGATTGAAGCGTTTGATACGTAGATGAACCTTCATGCTCTCCCTTCAGTCATATGGGCTGCGGAAGTCAAACCTTCCGCAGTCCATAGTCATCTGCGGCCTATAGTCGCCTGTCGTCCATCCTCAGTAAACGCGCTCCTTCGGTTGCCAGTGGGTGATCGTCACCGGCTTATAGCGCAGGACGATCTCGCCATCCTTGCGGTAGGCCAGGGTGTGCTTCAGCCAGTTGACATCATCGCGCCGGGGGAAGTCCTCGCGCCAGTGGGCGCCCCGGCTCTCGGTGCGCGCCAGGGCAGAGACCGTGGTGACCTCGGCCAGGTCCAGCAGGCTGCCCAACTCAAAGGCCTCCAGGACCTCGGTGTTGAAGCGGCGCCCCCGGTCGTCCACGCGGATGTTCTTATAACGCTCTTGAAGCTCCTTAATGGTGTCCAGGGCCGTCTCCAGGCCAGCGTTCTCACGGAACACGCCGACGTGATCCATCATGGTTTGCTGGAGCGCACTGCGGATGTCGGCGGCACGTTCCTTGCCGTTGGCGTTGCGCAGGCGTTCCAGTTCGGCCTCCGCCCAGGCGGCTGGCTCCTTGGGCAGCGGCATGAGGTCGGCGTGCTTGCAGAACTCGGCCATAGCCCGACCACCGCGCCGCCCGAACACCACCAGGTCCACCAGCGAGTTGGTGCCCAGCCGGTTGGCGCCATGCACGGAGACGCAGGCACATTCGCCAGCGGCATAGAAGCCCACGACCGGCGTATTGTGTTCATCCAGGATCACCTGGGCGTTCACGTCGGTGGGGATGCCGCCCATGGCGTAATGGGCGGTGGGCTGTACCGGCATAGGGTCTTTGGAAGGGTCAATCCCCCAGTAGGTGCGCACGAAATCGGCGATGTCGGCCAGCGCGGTCTCTATGCGTTCCTTGGGCAGGTGGGTGGCGTCCAGATAGACGTAATCCTTGCCGTTGATGCCGCGCCCCTCGCGGATCTCCAGGTAGATCGCCCGCGAGCACACATCGCGGCTGGCCAGGTCCTTCATGGTAGGCGCGTAGCGCTCCATGAAGCGCTCGCCCAGGTTGTTGCGGAACACCCCACCCTCGCCGCGGATGGCCTCGCTGAGCAGGATGCCCAGCCCATACATCCCGGTGGGATGGAACTGGAAGAACTCCATGTCTTCCAGGGGGATGCCGTGACGGTAGGGGATGACCATGCCCTCGCCGGTGAGGGAGTGGGCATTGGAGGTGACCTTCCACATGCGGCCGCAGCCGCCGGTGGCGAACAGCACCGCCTTGCTGTGGAAGACGTGCAACTCGCCCGTATCAATGCACACCGCCACAACACCCCGGCAGATGTTATCTTCAATAATCAGGTCCAGGACGAAATACTCGTCATAGAAGGTGACGTTGTTCTTGATGCACTGCTGGTACAGCGTCTGCATGATCATGTGGCCGGTGCGGTCGGCGGCGTAGCAGGCGCGCTTCACCGGCCCTTCGCCGTAGTTGCGCGTATGGCCGCCGAAGCGACGTTGGTCAATCTTGCCATCGGGCGTGCGGTTAAAGGGCAGGCCCATGTGCTCCAGTTCAATCACATTCTCAATAGCCTCGCGGGCCAGAATCTCCACCGCGTCCTGGTCGGCCAGGTAGTCACTGCCCTTCACGGTATCAAAAGCGTGCCACTCCCAATGGTCTTCTTCCACGTTGCCCAGGGCCGCGCCAATGCCCCCCTGGGCCGTGCCGGTGTGCGACCGGGTAGGATAGAGCTTGCTCAAGACGGCGGTTTTGACCTGACGCGAGGCGTGCAGCGCGGCCATCAGTCCCGCGCCGCCCGCACCCACCACAATAGCATCATAGGTGTGAACTTGCATCTCTATCTTTCTCCCTACAGTTGACTGCCTGAGGCTTTCAGCCGCTGTACGAAAGCGGCGTGCTCCGGCGAGGCCAGCCCTTCTTGCAGAATAGCTAACATCGTGGCCAGATCGCCTGACCAGAGTGCGGCCGGTTGCAGCCACAATCCAGGGAATATCTGGCTGCGGAGGATGCCTCGTTCGTCCGGTGTTAGCGCCTGGTAAGCACTCTCCCGTAAAGCGAACCATTCTACGCGCTGCTCGTATATTTGTACGACGATATATTCTTCTACCCCATTGCGTGCATAGACACGGCGCTTCTCATGCAGATCGTAAGCTGCACTGCTTGCGGCCACTTCCACAATCAGTTCCGGCGGACCTTCCAGATAGTTATCCTCCGTCTCCCGGCATCGGCCACCCAATGCAGGCTCTAGACGTAACAGCGCATCCGGTTGTACCTCATTCTCTAGGTCCAGCCGGACGGTGGCGTTATTATGTGCATCTACGCCGGGCGTCGCCGCCATGTAGACCCCAAGCCAGGTCGCCATCCACAGATGCGGCCGTGAATGGGTGTGCTGGGTAGGAGAGGGCATATATACCACTCCTTCAATCAACTCGGCTTTCTTGATCTCCGGATAGGCCGCATAGCGCCGCTCAAACTCGGCACGCGAGAGATGGTCACCGGGGTTGAACGGCGGCCGCTCTGTTCTGTCTCCTCCTGGAGAGTGGCTGCGCTCTAACGGCCTTGACGGGCTGGTTGCCTGTGGACCCATCTTCATCTCCAAACAAATACACGACCTGCTGCCTATTCAGGTCTGACCCCCCCGATCAGCGCAGCCGCGCCAATGAGAAAAATCAGCACACCCCCCACAATCATGGCCCACTTGATGGTGCGGTTCCAGGTGGGGGCGTGGACGTAATCGTCCACAACGTAGCGGAGGCCGTTCAGGCCATGCAGCCAGGCCAGCCCAAGCAGGGCGGCATCATAGACGCGCCAGCCCAGGGTGGCCCAGCGCAAGGCCACAAAATCCAGGTCAATCATATGGACATTGTTGATGATGTGCATGATCGCCAGGTGGCCAAAGGCCAGCGGGATGAGCAAGACCCCCGACAGGCGCATGAACAGCCAGGCGTACAATTCCAGTTTGGCGCGTGGTTGCGCCACCGGGCGCGCGTACACCGGGTGAGCGTAGGTGGCCATGATTACCTCCCCAGGATGCTCTTCTGGATGATGGTATTGCCCATGATGAGCGCCGCCGGGATGAACAAGACAAGGAAGGCGGCGAAGACGGTGTAGCTGGCCTGTTTTTGATAGACCATCCATTCGGGCTTCCAGTCAAACACGGCCACGCGCAGCCCATTCAGGCCATGATAGATGACGCAGGCCACCAGGATGATCTCGCCAATGCCGAAGAGCCAATGGCGGTACAGAGCAATGGCGTGGCTATACAGTTGGGGTGCAAAGTAAACTGTGGCGGTATCCAGGATGTGAATAGAGAGGAATAGGAGCGTACCCAGGCCGCTGATACGGTGTAAGGCCCAACTCCACTGGCCTTCACGGCCCCGGTAACGCAATACACCGCTGAGGGTCGTGACCAGAGCTGTCATTTACGCCTCCTTTCAAGGATAGTATAGCCAAAGGGACGGGGCAGGTCAAATGACCCCGGCGCTGCGCGGTGCTGCCCTGTCCTGCGGTTGACGGAAGCGGCCAAGTGTGCTACAAGGTACTGACGGATTCGCCTGGGCCATGCACCTGTGGCGACCTGGCGCTTTCGGTCATCTCTAAACCTGAGACACTCAACATTTCATCTCTTTCACCGGGAGGTGAGGTTATGGGGGAGATCAATCGGAAGAAACGGCAGATGGACATTCGGCAAAAAAGGAAAAAGCGCGAAAAGATCAAGAAGCTGAAAGAACGACTGTTGGCGGGCGACCTCAAGTCGGACGAGCGACAGCGAATCATTGACAAGATCAAGCGGCTCTCGCCGACCTACCCCGTCGCCGAACTGCTGAAGGCCAGGGCCTCAGGCAAGGAATAGTTCACCTTTGATGATGACGGACGACGGACGACGGCCAGTGAGCCGTCGTCCGTCGTCTACCGTCCATTCACCGCCCCCCGGCGACCATATCCCCGATGGACTTCCCCGCTAAATCTCGCCGCGCAGCATGGCGATCAGGCGACCCAACAGGCGCTCGCCGTCGGCGCGCAGGCCGTTGTGCTCATATTCGTTCGTCACCCACAGCTTAAGCCCGCGGATGGTGCGCGCCGTCTCTTCGGAGAAGGTTCGCTCAACGTACATATCGTTATAGTAGACGACGGCGGCGCAGGGGACGGTGTTGGCCTGGAGCGTGGCCACGTCGTACAGGCGCGGCCAGCCGTCATAGGCGGCCAGAATGTCGGCAGCTTGCTTGAGCGGGCGCAGGCGCTCATACTCCTCAAACATCCAGGGGTAAACCATCTCACCGGTGAACAGGAGGGGCTTGCCCGGCGCCCAGTCAAACTGGGGATATTCGGCGCGGATGCGCTCCGCCGACCAGTTGGAGGCCTCTTCCTGGCAGTACTCCGCCTCGTGGAGCAGCGCATAGATGGGGTTGGTCTCAAAGGCGAACATGGACTCCAACTCGCGCAGGAAGGTGTAGCTGAGTTCGCGCCCGCTGGCCCCCTCCACGAAGGCGTTTTCCAGCAGGTAGTGCACCCGCTCAAAGCCATCGCTCATGCCGAAGTGGATGCCCAGTTGCTGAAAGCGCCGGGGCGAGAGGCGCCCACCGCCGGGCAGGTGTACATCGTGATCGGCTAAAAAGGTGGCGATCTCCTGGGCGAGTTCGGCATCCTCTGGGTAGCGCTCATAGTACAGATAGTTCTTCTCCAGCACGCGCTGATAGGTGGCGCGGTAGATGTCGTCGGCGGAGCGATTCAGTGGGGGCAGTCCCCCGGTGATCATGACTTCCCGCAGCCCCTGCGGCGCCGCCGAGAGGTAATGCGTGGCGCAGAAGCCACCGAAGCTCTGCCCTAACACGCTCCACTGGCCTTCCTCGCCGAGTAACTCGCGGCGGATGCATTCGGCGTCGCGCACGATGGCATCGGCGCGGAAGTGCTTGAGAACATCGGCCTGGGCCTGGGGGCTATCCAGGCGGGCCAGGGTCTGGAAAGTCAGCGGCGTGCTGCGGCCAGTGCCGCGCTGGTCCAGCAACAGCACGCGGTAGTCCTGGAGGGCGCGCTTGAGCCAGCCTGCGTTGCCCAGTGGGCGGGGGGCGCCGAAGCCGGGGCCGCCCTGGAAGAACAGCAGCCAGGGCAGGTCGGCCCCCTCTTTGTCTGGCGCCACGGCCTCCCGCGCAAAAACCGTGATCTGTGGCTCATCAGGCTGGCTGTGGTCCAGGGGGACCTGGAACTCCATATCGGTCAAGACGAGACCAGGGAGACGATGCGTGCGTATCCGCATGGCGGCCAGATTATCCTCCTTCGTTCTCTGGGGTTGAGGGTTGAACCATCAGGCGCACGATGTCGGAGCGGCTGATGATGCCCACCGGCCGCCCGTGGACGTCTACCACCGGCACGGGGTTCACCCGGCGGTGGACCATCAGGTCGGCGACGTCTTCCAACTCGGTGTCCGGGCTGACCGTGACCGCCGGGGAGGACATGATGTCCTGCGCCTGCGTGCCCAGCATATGGCGCAGCCGCTCGCGGTAGCGGCCAGGGGTCTCCAGGTAAATCTGGGCATCCAGAATTTGGATGAAGGTGGGCAGATGCAGGCGGGCATTGCGCACCACCAGGTCCAACTCCGTAATCACGCCGATGACGCTCCCCTCTTCATCCACCACAGGCAGGCCGCTGATGTTGTGCTCAATCATCAGGCGGGCCACCTCGTTGACCGGTGTCTCCGGTCGGACCGTGATGACCTCGGTGGTCATAATGTCGCGGGCTTTCATCTTCCGCTCCCTTTCGCATACGGAATGGGCGCTACGCGCCCGACGATGGACGGCCCAGTACCGGGCTTTAGCCCGGTTCTGGTTCCGTCTTCCGTCACTGTCCTTCGTCCCCTACAGATAGCGCAGTTCGTGCGCGGCCCGTTCCAGTGCCTCACGGAAGTCGGGGTGGGCAATGTCAATCAGAGCGCGGGCGCGCTGGCGGATCGTCTTGCCATACAGGTCGGCGATGCCGTATTCGGTGACCACGTAGTGCACGTCGTTGCGCGTGGTGGTCACCCCCGCGCCCGGCTTAAGCTGCGCCACGATGCGGCTCTGGCCTTTGGCGGTAGAGGGCAGGGCAATGATCGGCCTGCCGCCTTTGGAGCGCGCCGCGCCGCGAATGAAGTCTAGTTGCCCCCCCACACCGCTGTACAGCCGACTGCCGATGGAATCCGCGCACACCTGCCCGGTCAGGTCCACCTCAATCGCCGAGTTGATCGCCACCATGTTATCGTTCTGGGCGATGATGAAGGGGTCGTTGACGTACTCGGTGGGATGCAACTCAATGATAGGGTTATCGTGGACGAACTCATATAGGCGTTGCGTCCCCAGGACGAAGCCGGCGATGATCTTCCCCGGATGCAACGTCTTCTTCTCGTTGGTGATTACCCCAGCCTCCACCAGGTCAATGATCCCGTCTGAGAATAGCTCGGTGTGGACGCCCAAGTCTTTCTTGTCGCGCAGGGCCGCCAGCACACCGTCGGGGATGCCCCCGATGCCCATTTGCAGCGTAGCCCCATCGGGGATGAGGGAGGCCACGTGGCGGCCAATCGCTTCCTGCAAGGGGGAAGCCTTGCTCATGGGCAACTCCGGCAGGGGGTAGTTCACCGGCACGATATAGCTTAGCTTGGAGATGTGGATGAAACTATCGCCCAGCGTGCGCGGCATGTGCTCGTTGACCTCGGCGATGACGACCCTGGCCGTCTGGGCGGCGGTCTTGGTCACGCCCACCTCTACGCCAAAGGAGCAGAAGCCGTGCTCATCCGGGGGCGAGACGTGGATCAGGGCCACGTCAATGGGCAGCCTGCCAGAGCGAAACAGGCGGGGGATCTCCGAGAGGAAGCAGGGGGTGAAGTCGGCGCGGCCTTCATTGACGGCGTCGCGCACGTTGTCGCTGATGAACAGGGTGTTGACGCGGATGTGCTTCTCCATGCCCGGCTGGACATAGGCTGCCGGGCCGACGGTGAGCACCTGGACGATCTCCACATCATGCAACTCCTGGGCACGGTCCACCAGCGCTGCCAGCACCTTCTGGGGCACCGAACAGTTGCCGGTCAGGAACACGCGCTGGCCCGACTGGATGGCCGCGGCGGCCTGCTGGGCGGTGCATATCTTACTGCGGTACTCAGTCATCCAGCCGGGCATAGCTGCTCCCTTTCCCGTCAGAGGCAGGCTGCTTATTGGCGAAGGCTTCTGCCAGGACGGGGTTCTTGATCTCGCCATTGTAGGTGTTCAGGCCGCGCGCCAGCGCCGGGTCAGCGGCCACCGCCGCTTCCAGCCCGTGATCGGCGATGGCCTGGATGTAGGGCCAGGCCGCGTTCTGGAAGGCGTGCGTCGCCGTGCGGGCGATGACGCCGGGCATATTGGGCACGCAGTAGTGGATCACACCCTCTTCCACAAACGTGGGCATCCCGTGATGCATAGGGCGGCTGGTCTCCACGCAGCCGCCCTGGTCAATGGAGATGTCCAGGATGACCGAGCGCGGCTTCATGGAGGCCACCATCTTGCGCGTGATCAGGATGGGGGCGCGTGCGCCTGGCACAAGCACGCAGCCGATGAGCACATCGGCATAGCGACAGACGCGCTCCAGGTTAAACGTGTGCGAGACCATCGTCACCAGCCGCCCCTGGAACTGCTGGTCCACCTCCTGGAGACGCGCCAGGTTGTGGTCCAACAGGGTGACATGCGCGCCCAGGCCCAGGAAGGCCGCCGCCGCATTTGTCCCCACCACGCCCGCGCCTACAATGACCACCTCCGCCGGGGGCACGCCGGGGACGCCGCCCAGCAAGATGCCTTTACCGCCGTAGTCGTTCTGCAGCAGCCGCGCGGCCACCTGGGGCGCCATACGCCCGGCAAGCTGGCTCATGGGCTTGAGCACGGGCAGTGTGCCATCGTCAAGCTGGATGGTTTCGTAGGCTATCGCCGCGACCTTGCGCTCCAGCAGGGTCTCAATCTTGGCCCGCTGCGCCGAGGCCAGGTGCAGAAAGCCGGTGATCACCTGCCCCTCGTGCAGCCATTCCAACTCGCTTTGCAAGGGACGCGTGGCCTTGAGCACCAGGTCGGCCCGCGCGAAGGCTTCCTCGGCCTCATAGACGATCGTGGCGCCGGCGCGGGCGTAGTCCTCATCCGTGAAGCCGCTGCCCACGCCTGCGCCCCGCTCCACGTAACAGCGGTGGCCGCGCTGCGTGAGCAACTCCACCCCGATGGGCGTCAGGCCCACGCGGTTCTCGTAAGGACGGCGCTCTTTGGGAACACCGATGTTCATACTGCCTCCGTCTCCCGTAGGGGCACGGCGCGCCGTCCCCCTACCGGCTACCGGCTCCTGACATTTCTAGCTCCAGTTGCCTGGCCACCACGCGGGCCAGCCGCCGGATGCCCTCTTCAATCCTCTCCGGGCAGGCGTTGGAGAAGTTCAGCCGCATGGTGTTGTGGCCTCCGCCCAGGGCGAAGAAATCCGCGCCCGGCACATAGGCGACCTTTTCTTCAATCGCCTGCGGCAGCATCTCCGTCGTATCTACTCCTTCAGGCAGGGTGACCCACAGGAACAGGCCACCCTGGGGATGTGTCCAGCGCACACCCGGTGGGAAATAGCGTTCCAGCGCCGCCAGCATGACGTCGCGCCGCTCGCGATAGACGCGCCGGATCAGGCGCACGTGCTCATCCAGGAAGCCACCACGCGCCACCTCGTAGGCGACCATCTGATTAAACGTGCTGGTGTGCAGGTCCATGCCCTGCTTGAGTTGCACCAGCTTGGCGATGACCTCCTCCGGCGCGACCACCCAGCCCAGGCGCAGGCCGGGCGCGAGCGTCTTGCTGAACGTGCTCAGGTAGATAACGTTGCCGCTGTAGCGTGGCCCATTATGGCCGTTTAAGCGCTCGGAGTCAAGTACCACCAATGGCTTGATGTGGTGGCCTTCGTAGCGCAACTGGCCATAGGGATCATCTTCTACGATGGGCACGCCATAGCGCTCGGCCAGCTCCACCACTTCAATGCGCCGCCTGAGCGAGAGCGTGACACCGGCGGGGTTCTGAAAGTTGGGCAGGATGTACATGAACTTGGGGCCGGCGCGCAGCGCCTCCTCCAGCCGGGCCACACACAGCCCTTCGTCGTCAACCGGCACGGTGACGTACTCGGCCTGGTAGGCGTTGAAGGCCTGAAGCGCGCCCAGATAGGTCGGCTCTTCCACCAGGATACGGTCACCCGGATTGATCAGCAACCTGCCGATCAGGTCCAGGGCCTGCTGCGAGCCGCTGGTGATCAGCACATTTTCCAGGCCGACCTTGATGCTGTAGCGGGCCATGTGTCGGATGATCATCTCGCGCAAGGGGATGTAGCCCTCGGTGGCGCCGTATTGCAGCGCCTTAGGCCCCATCTCCTCCAATACCTTGCGGCAGGCGGCCTGAAACTGCTCCACCGGGAAGACCTCCGGCGCCGGCAGCCCGCCAGCGAATGAGATGATGTCCCCTTTCTCGGTGAGCTTCAATAGCTCACGAATGGTGGAACTGGATACCCAGTGGGTGCGTTGTGCGTAACGCTTGGTCCAGGGTGTCGTCATGGGGTGATGTCTCCTTTGCTCAAACCATCCGCACCGGGCAGGGCGTTGTGCGCGGTTCGGACGATAAAAAGACGGGGTTTCTTTCCCCGTCTTTAGCGCCATTCCATCGGCTCTTTCTCCTCCACCCAGGCCTGGGCGACCATGCGGAAGATGTCCGATTCCGTGATGATGCCCACGACGCGGCCATCCTCCACAACGGGCAGGCCGGCGATTTTGTGCTGGAGCATCAGCGCGGCTGCCGCCTGGACGGTCATGTCCGGCGTCACGGTGATCACCGGCCTGGACATGATCTGACCGACGGTGAGGCGGGAAAGCAGGTAGTGAATCTCATAGATGCTCAGGCTGGTCGCCTCGGAGGGTTGGGCGCCGCGAATGTCGCCCCGCGTGACGATGCCCACCAGCACGCCGTCATCCACCACCGGCAGGCGGCGGATACGGTGGGTCATCATGATCTGGTGGGCGTCGGGCAGCGGCGTCCGGCTGTTCACTGTGATCGGATTGGGGGTCATCCAATCCCGGACAAGTCGTTTCTCCATCCTTCAACCTTCCTTAAATAGATAATTTATCGGTTTACCGGCGAGAACCTCTAACCACAAGGCTAATCCGTTAGTACCTCTTTTCACCCTGCAGCCCAATGCCCGGTTCTCACCCCCTCCCTGCCTCTCCCCCATCCAAGGGGGGGGAACTTACTCCCTCCCCCCGCTGTGGGGGAGGGTTGGGGTGGGGGGGTAGGGGCGCGATGCATTGCGCCCCTACTTCAGCCGGTGGGCACCGGGTGGGGGCGTGCCGCCTGGCCTTCCATCGCCAGCGCGGCCCCGCGACGCAGCGCCTGCATGTTGGCCGGCAGTAGGTGGCGGTGGCGTTCGGGAATATGGTCGGCCAGGGCGCGGTCAATGGCCTCTAGCGGGAGGATAGGCACAAGCGCGAGCAGCGCGCCCAACAGGACGATGTTCATCAGCCGGCTATCCCCCAACTCGTCAGCCACCGCGCTGGCCGGGATCAGCGCCACACGGATGTCCTCTCGCGTGATCGGCTGGGTGATCAGCGAGCTATTCACGATCAGCACACCGCCGGGCTTGACCAGAGGCTGATATTTGTCCAACGATGGATTGTTCATCACAATCGCCACGCTGGGGTGGCGAACCAGGGGCGAGCCAATGGGTTCATCCGAGATCACCACGGTGCAGTGGGCGGTGCCGCCGCGCATCTCCGGCCCATAGGAGGGGATCCAGGTGACGTGTTTGCCCTCGTTCATGCCGGCATAGGCCAGCAGTTGCCCGGCAAATAACGCCCCCTGCCCGCCAAAGCCGCTGATGATGATTTCTTCGTGCATAGAGTGTCTCCTGTGAATCCTGAATCGTGAGGCGTGATGCGTCAAACGCGATGGCGTTTGACGGTTTATGTCAGCCGCTTCACTTCATCCAACACCTTGTAATCCCCCAGCGGGTAGTAGGGGAGCATGGTATCGCGGATCCAGGCCAGGGCCTCCACCGGCGTCAGGCCCCAGTTGGTGGGGCAGCTTGAGAGAAGCTCTACCATAGAGAAGCCCAGGCCGGCGAGTTGCACCTGAAAGGCGGTCTTGATGGCCTTCTTGGCGGCGTTGACGGCCCGCGCGTCGTGCAGACTGCGGCGGACGATGTAGGCCGAGCCGTCCAGGGTGGCCAGCAGTTCTGCCATGCGGATGGGCAGCCCCGCCAGTTCCACATCGCGCCCGAAGGGCGTAGAGGTTGTCTTCTGGCCGGGCAGGGTGGTCGGCGCCATCTGGCCGCCTGTCATGCCGTAGATCGCATTGTTAATGAAGATAGTGGTGATATTCTCGCCGCGTGTGGCCGCATGGATGATCTCGGCGGTGCCGATCGCCGCCAGGTCGCCATCGCCCTGATAGGTGAACACCACCCGGTCCGGCAGCACACGCTTAATGCCCACAGCCATAGCCGGGGCGCGCCCATGAGCCGCCTCGGCGAAGTCCAGATCAAAGTAGTTGTAAGCGAACACGGCGCAGCCAACGGGTGCGACGCCGATGGTGCGCTCCTGGATGCCCAGTTCGTCAATCACCTCGGCAATCAGCCGGTGGGCGATGCCATGCGTGCAGCCCGGGCAGTAGTGGGTGACCACGTCACTCAGCGCGCGCGGTCGCTGGAAGACGATCTCCTCATGTCCGTTGTCCCTTGTCCGTCGTCCGTCGTCCATCTTCCGTCCTCCCTGCTAAAAGCCCTCCACATGGAACACAGGCCGGGTGACCCGAATCTGATCGTGGATGGACTGGATCGCCCCCAGGATCTCATCGGGGAGGGGGATGACCCCACCCATACGGTTGTAGAAGCGCACAGGCACCTGACCGCTCACCGCCAGGCGCACATCTTCCAGCATTTGCCCGGCGTTCATCTCCACCACCAGGAAAGCATCTACGTTATCGGCCAGGTGGGAGATGCGCTCCTCTGGGAAAGGCCAGAGGGTGATGGGGCGCAACAGGCCGGCCTTGATCCCATTGGCACGGGCGGCCTTGATCGCGCTCTTAGCAATTCGGGCGGCGGTGCCGAAGGCGACGACAACCACCTCGGCATCGTCCACATCCATCTCCTCATAACGCACTTCATTGGCGCGGATCAGGTCCAGCTTGGCCTGGAGCTTACGATTGAAGGCCTCCAGTTCTTCGGGCACCAGATAGATAGACGAGATGATGTTCTTGGGGCGGCCCTGGGCGCCGGTCAGTGCCCAAGCGGGGCGCTCCCGTTTGAGCGGCTGCATGGGCGGCAATTCCGCCGGCTCCATCATCTGGCCGATCGTGCCATCCAGGAGCAGGTAGACAATGGTGCGGTACTTCTCGGCCAGGTCAAAGGCGAGGACCGTCAGATCAATGGCCTCCTGCACGGTGGAGGGGGCCAGGACGATAGGGTGAAAGTCGCCATGGCCGCCGAACTTGACCGCCTGGAAGTAGTCGCCCTGGGAGGGGGCAATATTGCCCAGGCCCGGCCCGCCGCGCATGACGTTGACGATGACGCAGGGCACTTCGGAGCCGGCGATGTAAGACAGCCCCTCCTGCATCAGGCTGATGCCAGGGCTGGAGGAGGAGGTCATCACGCGCGCGCCGGTGCAGGCCGCGCCGTAGACCATGTTGATCGCGGCCAGTTCGCTCTCGGCCTGGAGGAACACCCGGCCCAACTCAACCATGCGCTTCGCCATGTACTCCAAAAGCTCGGTCTGCGGGGTGATGGGATAGCCGAAATAGGCCTCCACCCCAGCGCGAATCGCCGCCTCGGCAATCGCCTCGTTGCCCTTGAGTAACTGTTTAGCCATACATCCTCCTACGCGCCAGACATGCCAGGTTGGACACGCGCCGCCTAGGCTGCGCTCAACGCCATGGGCCTGCGGCTGATGGCGACTTCCCGGTACACGGTGATCACCGTATCCGGGCACATCCAGGCGCAAAGCGCGCACCCCGTGCATAAGCCCTGCGGGTCCACGAAAGTGGCGGGATGATAGCCCCTGGCATTGAAGGTCTCCGACATGCGGATCAGGTCCTTGGGGCAGGCGGTGGTGCATAACTCGCAGCCCTTGCAACGCTGTGTCTCAATAACGATTCTGCCTTTCGCCATAGCGTTTACCCCTTTCGTTGACGATGGATGATCGCCCGGCGCCCATCGTCCGCTCTAATAGTAGAACAGGCGCCCAGGTAGCTACAGTGGCAAATGTAGCCTTTTGTGGGTGACAAAGATCACGTCTTCAAAGAGGATAGGAAGAGTGGGCCAGAGTGGCTAAGTTCACTGTCACGCCTGCAACGTGCCCCTCCATCATGCTTCGGTCAAGCCATCCCCTCCCCTTTTGTGGGGGAGGGGCATTGGTGTCACGCCTCCCCTGCTTGCGGGGAGCGGGTGGGCAGAGGGAAACATAGATTGTGAAGCTGCCTGTATTATGCTACGCCTTCTGCTTGACAGATGCCCCCAATGTCCTTATAATATTTGTGAATTTCATCATCTTTACCCGGTCGGGGGGAGGAGCGGCGAGGAGGTGGAGTTGCCCTCTCATCGCCGTTCGTATATGATTGGGCCAGGGTCGCCAGGGAGAGCATCCTGGAACGGGAGGCTAATTTAAACCATGCAGTACCGCAACTACATCGGCGGGAAGTGGGTGGACGCGCACAGCGGCGCCACCATGGAGGACATCAACCCCGCCAACGAGGAGCTCTTGGGCGTCGTGGCCAGGAGCGATGCCCGAGACGCAGAGGCTGCGGTGGAGGCCGCAGCCAAGGCTTACCCCTCCTGGCGCCTCACGCCCGCGCCCAAGCGCGGCGAAATCCTCTATCGCGTCGGCCAAATCCTGGTGGAGCGCAAAGAGGACCTGGCCCGCCTGCTCACCCGCGAGATGGGCAAGGTGCTGCCTGAAGCGCGCGGGGATGTGCAGGAAGCCATTGATATGGCCTTCTACATCGCCGGCGAGGGCCGCCGCCTGCTCGGCTATACCGCGCCGGTGGAGCTGCCCAATAAGTTCGGCATGGCCGTGCGCGATTCCGTCGGCGTGGCGGCGATCATCACCCCCTGGAACTTCCCTATTGCGATCCCCTCCTGGAAGATCTTCCCGGCGCTGATCGCGGGCAACACGGTTGTGTTCAAGCCCGCTTCGGACACGCCCATGCTCGCTGCGGAGTTCGTCAAGGTCTTTGAGGAGGCCGGGCTGCCACCGGGCGTGCTCAACCTGGTCACCGGCCCAGGCGGCGAGGTGGCCGAGGCGCTCGTCCATCACCCCACCGTTAAGGTCGTCTCCTTCACCGGCTCAACCGAGGTGGGGACGCACGTGGCGGTGGAGGCGGCCAGGACGCTCAAGCGCGTGTCGTTGGAGATGGGCGGCAAGAACGCCGTCATTGTCCTGGACGACGCCAACCTGGACCTGACGGTGGAGGCGGTCCTGTGGTCGGCCTTCGGCACGACCGGCCAGCGCTGCACGGCCTGCAGCCGCCTGATCGTTCAGGAGGGCATCAAGCCGCGCCTGACCGAGGCGCTGGTGGAGCGCACGCGCAAGCTGCGCCTGGGCGATGGCCTGCTGCCCACGACCGATGTCGGCCCGGTGATCAACCGCAAGGCCCTGGAGAAAATCCACTCGTATGTGGAGATCGGCAAGCAGGAGGGGGCGCGCCTGCTCACCGGCGGCAGGATTTACACGGACCTGGGCAAGGGCTTCTTCTATGAGCCGACCATCTTTGACCAGGTCCAGCCGGATATGCGCATTGCCCAAGAGGAGATCTTCGGCCCGGTGCTCTCCATGATCACCGTGAAGGACCTGGAGGAGGCTATCCAGGTGAACAATAGCGTCCCCTATGGCCTGTCCAGCTCTATCTTCACCCAGGATGTGAACAAGGCCTTCCGGGCCATGCGCGACCTGACGACGGGCATCGTCTATGTCAATCATGGCACGACCGGCGCCGAGATCCAGTTCCCCTTCGGCGGGACACGGGGCACGGGCAACGGCCACCGCGAGGCCGGGCTGACGGCCATTGAGATTTTCACCGAGTGGAAGGCGATCTACGTGGATTACAGCGGTCGCTTGCAGCGCGCCCAGATTGATACTGGCGCGTTCGGCAAGGTGCAGTAACGATGAGCGAGGCTTTGTACTGGGACTCCTCGTATGCGATTGCCCGCCGCTTGATCCAGGAGCATCTACAGGTCAACCTTGAAGAGGTGAGTTATCAACAGTTAGCCGCTTGGGTCACTGCGCTGCCAGAATTCGCCGATGACCCGGAGCTGGTGAACGAGAGCCTGCTCCAGGCGATTTTACAAGAATGGGTTGAGGAGGCAACGCCTTAATGTCACATCTGATCCCTGACGATTTGCTCAATCCGGACATTCCCGTGCCGGAGGAGCTTCGGAGCAATATCGCCATTACCACGCTTGAACAGATTTACAACTGGGGACGCAAGATGTCGGTGTGGCCGCTGATGTTCGGGCTGGCCTGTTGCGCCATTGAGATGATCTGTACAGCGGCCAGCCGCTACGACCTGGCCCGCTTCGGCATGGAGGTCATGCGCCCCAGCCCGCGCCAGGCCGACCTGATGATCGTCTCTGGCACCGTCACCAAGAAGATGATCCCCCAGATCGTGCGCCTGTACAACCAGATGCCGGAGCCGCGCTACGTGCTCTCTATGGGTGCGTGCGCCAACGGCGGCGGCCCCTTCAAAGAGGGCTACAACGTCGTCTCCGGCGTGGACAAGTACATTCCGGTGGACGTGTACGTGCCGGGCTGCCCCCCCACGCCCCAGGCGCTCCTGCACGGGCTGATCAAGTTGCAGGAGAAGATCGCCCGGCAGTCGTTCCGCACCGTGCCCTGGTACCAGCGCGGCCCAGGCGAAGCCATCCCCATCCCGGTGCTGGGGCCGGACCTGCTTGATCCGCGCCAGGTAGAGGAGATCAAGCGTCGCGCTGCCGAGTATCTGGCGCAGAAGCGGCAAGAGGAAGCCGTTGCAGTGCAGGCCCAGGCGGTAACCGAAACCGTTGCTTCTGCGGCCGAGGCGCCCGCACCGCGCCGGGGCCTGTCGCCGGAGGAGATCGCCCGGCGCAAGGCCGAGATGGAGGAGCGCCGCCGCGCCCGCGAGGCGGCCAAGCGCGCTGGCGAGGGCGGCGGGGAGCAGGCGTGAAACGTCAGGCGTCTTGACGCTTGGCGTTGGATGAGAAGAGCAAGGAGATTTTCATGACGATTGCACCAGAAGTGCCCCAGACAGTTATCACCGACCCGGCCCAGGTTCAGGCCGTGCTCGCCGAGAAGTTCCCCGGCGCGATCACCCCGGATACGCGCCCAGGCTATTCGGGTTTCATCGTTAACTCCGATAAGCTGGTTGAAGTCGCCACCACCCTCCGCGACGAACTAGGCTATACCTACCTGTCGTCTGTTACAGGGGTGGATTACATTAACGATGGCTTTATGGAGGTGGTTTATCACGCCTATCGCATTGAGGGCGGCCCGGCAGTTGTGTTCAAGGCGCGTTGCCCGCGCGATAACGCCGTCCTGCCCTCGCTGGTCCCCGTCTGGCCAGGCGCCGACTTCCAGGAGCGCGAGGCGTGGGACCTGTTGGGCATTCGCTTCGCCGGTCATCCTAACCTGAGGCGTATCCTGCTGTGGGAGGGCTTTCACGGCCATCCCCTGCGCAAGGATTGGAAAGAAGCGTACTACGAGCAGGAGGGCAAACCCTTTGATAGCCGCTGGCCGGAGGGCCATGTTTTCCGCGCTGAGGAGAAGACACCCTTCGGCGATAATGTCGCCTATCCGCCCGACTGGATGCCGCCGGACGACCTGGACAGGCTGACGCAGGTCAGCGCCTACGGCGGCGTGTACGATGCCGTCTTGCAGACGGTGGATGAGGATACGCGGGGGCTGAAGACTGACCACATCGTGGTCAACCTCGGCCCGCAGCACCCCAGCACGCACGGCGTGTTCCGCGTCGTCGTCACCCTCTCCGGCGAAACCATCGTGGACCTGCAGCCGGTAATGGGCTATCTGCATCGCAACCATGAGAAGATCGGCGAGCGCAACACGTTCATCATGAACATCCCCTACACCGACCGGCTGGACTACATCTGCTCCATGTCCAACAACCTGGGCTATGTACTGGCGGTGGAGAAGCTCATGGGCATCAAGCCGCCGGAGCGGGCCGAGTACATCCGCGTGCTCATGGTGGAACTGACCAGAATTGTCAACCACCTCTGGGCCATCGGTTTCCTGCTGAACGACCTGGGGGCGTTCTTCACCCCGGCGCTGTACGCCATTGAGGAACGCGAGTTGATCCTGGACGTGTTTGAGGCTACGGCAGGCAGCCGCATGATGTGCAACTACATGCGCTTCGGTGGCGTGGTCCGCGACCTGCCTGAGGGTGTTTATGAGCGCTGCCGCGAACTGGCCTTTGAGCGCCTGCCGCGCGCGATTGACGAACTGGACAATTACCTGACGCACAACGAGATCATCCTCTCGCGCTGCAAGGGCGTGGGCTACCTGCCGCCGGAGATGGCCATCGCCTACTCCGCCGCCGGGCCGGTGCTGCGCGCCAGCGGTGTCCCCTACGACGTGCGCCGCGCCGAGCCGTATTCCATCTACGACCGCTTTGACTTTGATGTGGCCGTGCGCTACAACGGCGATGTCTATGACCGCTACCTGATCCGCGTTGACGAGATGCGCCAGAGCGTGCGCATCCTGCAACAGGTGCTGGACCAGATGCCCAAGAGCGGCGAGATCATGGCGGGCAAGCCGCAGTATCAGGTGCGCGTGCCGCCGGGCGAGGCGTATGGCCGCGTGGAGAACCCGAAGGGGGAGCTGGGCTTCTATGTGGTCTCCAACGGCAAGCCCAACCCCTGGCGTTATCACATCCGTGCCCCCAGCTTCATTAACCTGACGGCCATGGGCGAGATGTGCAAGGGCCACAAGGTGGCCGATGTGGTGGTCATCCTGGGCAGTATTGACATCGTGCTAGGTGAGACAGACCGCTGAAGGACAGAGGACGGAGGTAGAAACACACCCGATTCTGGGTGGTCAACCTAATGGAAAGGGCCTAAGCGCATGTATGGATTAGGGATCATTCGTGGCCTGGGCGTGACGCTCAAGCACTTTGTTGAGTCGTATATAGAAGACATCCGCTGGTTCGGCAGGAAATATACGCGCAGCGACATCCTGCCCGTGCGGCAGGGGCCGAAAGGCAAGGGCATCTTCACGGTGCAGTACCCGGAAGAACGCCTGCCTATCCCGGAGCAGTTCCGCTTCATCCCCTTCCTGCTGTACGAGGACGAGACCAAGCAGATCCGCTGCACCTCGTGCGGCATCTGCGCCAAGGTCTGTCCACCGCAGTGCATCTGGATCGTGCGCGGCACCGACCCGCGTACCGGGCGGCCCAAGCCGGAGCCGGAAGAGTTCTACATTGACATTGACATCTGCATGAACTGCGGCTTCTGTGCCGAGTTCTGTCCGTTTGATGCGATCAAGATGGACCATGACTTTGAGCTGGCCACCTATGATCGCACCACGACGAATATCTTTGACCTGCAACGGTTGCTCAAGCCGGTGAGCTACTACGCCAGCATCCGGCCCACAGACTACGCCCGCGAGGAAGCGGCGCGGGCCGAGAAAGAGGGCGCGAAGGCGAAGCGACCTGCGGCGGAACACGCCGCGGCAGCGGCGGCGGCGCCCGCGCAGGCCGCGCCCGCCGCCACAACGCCACCCCCCAGCGCGGGCGCGCCCACCGGTCGGGGCCTGTCGCCGGAGGAGATTGCCCGGCGCAAGGCCGAGATGGAGGAGCGCCGCCGCGCCCGCGAGGCGGCCAAGCGCGCTGGCGAGGGCGGCGGGGAGCAGGCGTGAAGCGTCATCCGCTGGCGCTCTGCAGTGCATCCAGCCTTCGGGCTGCGAGGGAGTGTGCTGGCCCAGCCGCCGCGCTGCTCCCAGGCCATGATCCGCTGGGGATGAGGGGTAGAAAAGAGGTATGTACCAGAATGACGCCGAGATGCTCTTCCCTGCCCGGGTGATCCCGCACCTGCGCGACTTGCGCGGGGAGCAATGGCGGCAGCTTGTGACCGAGGTCGCGGCGCTGCCGGAGACGGACCCAAGAAGCCTGGCCTTCAGCCTGATGATGATCCGGCTGGATGGCTGTTTGAGTTGCCAGTGTGATAGTTACCGCGCCATGCGCGGTTGTACCCTGTGCGCCAAGACGACCATCGGGCGCTTTAAGGGCAGCGACCGCGAACTGCTCAAGCTCTATAACGAGGCGCACAGGGAGATTGAAGCTTATCTCGCCAATGGACAGCAGACGGTAGGCGTCCACAGCGAGGGTGTGACATTGGGTGAAGCTGGAAGCTGAAGACCCTTTGAAAGGATGTTGCTGTGGTGTTGAATCGTAGTCAAGATCGCTCTGACCACACGGTCACGAAGGAGATGGTGCTCCAGGCGCTTTCTACAGTGCAGGAGCCGGAACTGCATCGTGACCTGGTCACTCTCAAGATGATCAAAGATGTGACCGTTGAAGATGGGACGGTCAGTTTCACCATTGTGTTGACGACACCGGCCTGCCCGCTGCAGACGCAGATTGAGGCGGAAGCCCGCCGGGCCGTGCTGGCGCTCCCCGGCGTCAAAGAGGTCCATATCAAGTGGGATGCCAGCGTGCCTACCGATGCGCGCATCGTGGGGCGGCTCTCGCTGCCGCTGCGCAATACCATCGCGGTCGCCAGCGGCAAGGGCGGCGTAGGCAAGACGACGATCGCCGTCAACCTGGCGGTGGCGCTGGCCCGGAGCGGAGCGCAGGTGGGCCTGTTGGACGCGGATATCTACGGCCCGAATGTGCCCATCATGATGGGCGTGTCGGGGACGCCCAGGGGGCGGGAGAACAAGATCGTTCCGCTGGAGAGCTACGGCGTCAAGGTGATGTCTATGGGCTTCCTGGTGCCGGAGGGCCAGCCGCTCATCTGGCGCGGGCCGATGCTGCACAGCGCTATCCGCCAGTTCCTCCACGATGTGGATTGGGGGCCGCTGGACTATCTGGTGATTGACCTGCCGCCGGGCACGGGCGATGCGCCGCTGACGCTGGCCCAATCCGTGCCGCTCAGCGGGGCGGTGATCGTGGCCTCGCCGCAGCAGGTGGCCCTCCAGGACGTTGTCCGCGCCATGGAGATGTTCAAGAAGCTGGAGGTGCCCATTCTGGGCATCGTGGAGAACATGGTGGGAGACGTCTTCGGTCGCGGCGGCGCCCGTCCGGTGGCTGAGCGCTATGGCGTGCCCATCCTAGGCGAAATCCCGCTGGACGCCCAGGTGCGTGTCAGTGGGGATACGGGGCAGCCGGTGGTCGTTGCGGCGCCGGACTCACCCGCCGGGCAGGCTTTGATACGGATGGCCAAAGAGGTGGCCGCGCGCGTCAGCGTGGTGACGCTGACGGAGCAGTCGCAAGCCTCTCCGCTCATCATTCAGTTGGATTCCAAATAACGCCGCCTGCCCTGCTACCAGAGCAGGCACAGGACCCGCTCCTCCCCCGTCCGGGGGGAAGGAAATTGTCCCCTCCCTCAACCGGGCTGAAGCCCGGCACTGGGTAGGCCCGGTACTGGGTGGGGGAGGGTTGGGGTGGGGGGCAGAATCCCCCTCCTCCTTGTGCATGCTTTTCTCCTGCTTTGCCCCGCTGAGCGCCATCTTGTAGCAGAAGGGCCGCCGGGATAAAATAGACCTGCTGAACGCGATCGACGAGACCATTGAGGAGAACCATGGCGATGGTGGTCAGCGAAGAGTTGCGCCAGCATGTGCTGGCTTTCCAAAAGAATGAAATCAGCGAACACCATATTTACCGCCGCCTGGCCAGTTCCATCCAGCCCGGCGAGAACCGCCGCATCCTGGAGCAGATCGCTGAGGATGAACTGCGCCACTATCATGGCTGGAAGAAATATTCCGGCCAGGACGTTTCACCCAACTGGCTGTGGGTTTGGACCTACTATCTGATCGGTCGCATCTTCGGCTTCACCTTCGCTATCAAGCTCATGGAGCGAGGCGAGGAGGACACCGCCAGAAACTACGCCCAATTGCAGGGCAAGCTCCCTGGGGTGGACGCCCTGATCCACGAGGAGAACAAGCACGAGGAGGCCCTGATCGGCCTGCTGGACGAGGAGCGGCTGCGCTACGCTGGCTCTATCGTCCTGGGCCTGAACGATGCCCTGGTGGAGTTGACCGGGGCGCTGGCCGGGCTGACCCTGGCCCTGCAGAACACCAAACTGATCGCCCTCAGCGGCCTGATCACGGGGATCGCTGCTGCCCTGTCTATGGCGGCCTCAGAGTATCTCTCCACGCGCTCAGAGGAGACGGAGCGGCATCCCTTGCGGGCCTCCCTGTACACGGGGACGGCCTATATCCTCACCGTGCTCATCCTGGTCCTGCCCTATCTGCTCCTGGAGAACTACTACGCCTGCCTGAGTGTGACCCTGATTGCGGCGGTCCTGATCGTGGCCCTGTTTAACTATTACATCTCGGTGGCCAAGGACGAGCCGTTCCGGGCGCGCTTCCTGGAGATGGCCGGGCTGAGCCTGGGGGTGGCGGCCTTCAGCTTCGTGATCGGCTACCTGATCCGCACCCTGCTGGGGGTGGAGGTCTGAAGGACGATCTCACCCCCTCCCTATCCCTCCCCCGTTCAGGGGGAGGGAGGTCATCTCCCTCTCTGGGGAGCCCGATACCGGGTGGGGCGACTGGCGATAGACGATGAGCATCCTGGATGACCTGCTGGCGAGCCTGCCCGACGACGTGCCCGTGCGTTCGGTGCTGGTCGGCGCGCATTGGACGGTGGTGTGCAGTCGCGGCTGCGGCCTGGCCTCCACGCTGATGAGCGAAGGGCCGCACGGCCACGCCCAGGTCCGGGACGCGGGGCGCCTGCACTTGAAGAGCGCCCGCGAGTTGGCCGAATATGCGCGTTCGGACGACCTGCTGGAGGCCAGTATCGGCGTGGCGGCCCTCAACTCGCTGCTGGATGTGGATGAGCGCCAGGCAGTGGAGCTAGACGCCGCAGAGGTGCTGGCCGAGAGCGGGCGGGGCAAGAATATCGCCATCGTGGGGCATTTCCCCTTCATCCCCAAACTGCGTCGGGTGGCCGGGCAGCTATGGGTGATTGAGCAGCGCCCGGTGGAGGGAGAATACCCGGCGGAGGCCGCCGCCGATCTGATCCCTCAGGCCGACGTGGTGGCGCTCACCGGCAGCGCGCTGATCAACCACACCCTGGACGGGTTGCTCCGGTTGTGCCGCTCAGAGGCGCTGGTGATGGTATTGGGCCCCAGCACGCCGCTTTCGCCGGTGTTGTTCGCTCACGGCGCGACGATCATTTCCGGTGTTCGGGTGGTAGATGAAGCGGCTGTGTTGCGCACGGTCGGCCAGGGGGCCACTTTCCAGCAGGTGGAGGGCACACGGCGGTTAACGCTGTGGCGAGAGAGGGTGAGCGGGCCTGCCCCCGGGGCACAAACCTGATGTCTGTAACCGGCAATGGATGACATTTGTCACTGGTGACTTCCCCAGGCCCGATTTATGGTATAAGTTATCTTGTCTATGTCACCGAAGGTGACATTGTGAAATAATCCGTTGAGTGCCTTTAATGGGAAGG
Source organism: Anaerolineae bacterium (assembly GCA_034432795.1). GTDB lineage: Bacteria > Chloroflexota > Anaerolineae > DSLN01 > DSLN01 > DAOUBF01. Next base: position 62,170 of record DAOUBF010000006.1, on the reverse strand, counting down.
GCAGAGGAACACGGGATATGGGTGAACTTCATGAGGTCTATCTGGCCCTGGGCGCCAACCTGGGGGATCGCCAGAGCAATTTATTACAGGCATTGCAGCGCATCCGTACGCTGGCCTCCATTGAGAAAATCTCCTCCTGCTACGAGACCAAGCCCGTAGGCTACCTGCAACAACCTGACTTTCTCAACATGGCCTGTCTGATCAAGACGGAGTTGGGGCCCCATGAACTCTTGCGCGCTCTGAAGCAGATTGAACGGCAGATGGGGCGGCAGGCCAGCTTTCGCAACGCGCCGCGCCCGATTGACATAGACATCCTGTTCTACGACGACCTGGTCCTGGACTCCCCCGATCTGACCATCCCCCACCCGCGCATGGCCGAACGTGCCTTTGTCCTGGTCCCCCTGGCCGAAATCGCCCCGGATGTGGTTCATCCCGTGTTGAATCTCACGGTGAAGGAACTGTTGCACCGGGTGAACAGGAAAGGTGTCTCCTCCACGCCACGTAGCCTGCGCATCCGCCTGGGGCGAGATGTCCAACAGGGCGTGCCGGTGACCCAGGTGAGCTTAAGCCGGGCGGGCGTCACCGGCCTGCACCGCGTCATCCGCCTGACGCGCGGCGGGCAGGAGCACCTGTTTTACGCCGAGATCGATCTCTTCGCCGATCTGGAGCCGCAGCGCATGGGCGTCCACATGTCTCGCTTCACCGATGTGCTGGAAGAGGTCGCCGACGAGATCACGCTGGAGAAGTCGCCCAACATTGAGACCCTGGCCGAGCGTATTGCCCGCCGTGTGGTGGAGAGCCAGGGCGCCATCCGCTCCGAGGCCCATATCCGGGCGGTTTACCCCATGGAGAAGACCGCACCGGTGTCTATCAAGAAGATGCAGGAACTGTACACGCTGATCGGGATCGCCGTGAGCACCCGTGAGCGCAGCAAGCACATCGTCGGCGTGGAGGTGGATGGCATGACCGTTTGCCCCTGCGCTCAGGATATGATCCGGGATTATTCCCGCGAGCGCCTGCTGGAGGAAGGCTTCTCCAATGGCGAGGTGGAACAGATACTGAACGCCATCCCTATCGCCTCGCACAATCAACGCGGGCGCGGTACGTTGCTGGTCGGCACGGACCAGGAGGTGCAGGCGGAGGACCTGGTGGGGATCGTGGAAGCCTCCATGAGTTCCGAGACGTATGACCTGCTGAAACGGCCCGACGAACTGTTTGTGGTGAACAAGGCCCACCGCAACCCCCGGTTCGTGGAGGATGTGGTGCGGGAGATGCTCCAGAACGTGGTGGACCTGTACCCCGACCTGCCGGATGACACCTTTATCCTGGCGAAGCAGATGAACCTGGAAAGCATCCACAAGCACAACGCCTTTGCCGAGCGCTATGGCACGCTGGGCGAGATCCGGCGCGAAATCCTGGCGGGTGAGCACCTGCTCAGGCACACCTCTCTTCAGGAGTGGCTGGCGAGTTGAAGGGGAACGGAGCGAATCATGGGATTCAAAGTAACAGTTGAGAAGGGCAATCTGCGCTTTAGCGCCGCCCACTTCATCACCTTTGGCGGCGAATGCGAGCGACTGCACGGACACAACTACGCCCTTTCGCTGACGGTAGAAGGGCCGCTGACTGCCGATAGCTACGTGTACGATTTCGGCCCGTTGAAAGAGACCTTGCGGCGCATCAGCAATACCCTGGACCATCGCTTCCTGCTGCCGCTGCACAACCCGCATATGCAGATACAGCAGCATGAGAAGGAATGGGAGGTCCGCCTGGGGGAGCGGCGCTATCTTTTCCCGGCAGAAGATGTGCTGGCGTTGCCTGTGGATAACATCACCGCCGAGCGGCTGGCGGAATATATCTGGGGGGAGGTGGCCAAAGAGTTGCGTGCGCGCGGTGGGGGGCATCTCACCCGCGTGACGGTAGGGGTGGAGGAATCCCCTGGGCAGACGGCGTTTTACAGCCAGGCCCTCTCCGAATTAGATTAGACGGAGGGCGGAGAGGACAGCGGATAGGTAGCGGATTAGCGGATACAAGAGAGCAAAGAGAGCGCGCAGAGGACATTTATATAGAAATCTCTGCGTCCTCTGCGCGCTCTGCGGTGAAAATAAAAAGAGGAGGACAGAGGACAATCGTCCATCCTCATTGAGACGTGGGTGGTGAAGCGCCAGTTAAGGATCGCGCTTTAGCGCGGCGATGTCCTCGGCGGTGATACGCCCCTGGTGCAAGGCGGTAGCGACGAGGGCTGCGGCCACACCTAAAGCCTTCAGGTCATGGAGTTCATCCCTGTTGCGAATGCCTCCACCGATGAGCAGGGCCAGATCGGGCAGGCGTTCCCGTGCGGCGGCGATGAGCGCCTGGTCCACGCCCGCGCCCGTGCCCACGCGCCCCAGGTCAAGCAGGATCACCTCCCGCCAGCCGGCCTGGGCCAGGCTTTCCAGCGCCTCCAGGGGGCTGAGGGCGGCCAGTTGGGGGCAGCGCGAGAGCACCTGCCCGGCTCGCATGTCCAGGCTGAAGACCAGGCGTCCGGCAGGGAGCGCGGCGGGGAGGGCCAGCACGGCCTCCCAGGTGGTCAGGGTCTCGGCGCCAATGACCACCTGGCTGGCGCCGCTGGCGAGGACCTCCAGCGCGCTGGGGACATCGGCGGCAGCGGCATCCACCAGGAGGTGCAGACCCTCCTGGTGGGCCAGGGAGGTGAGCACCTCCCGATGTCTGGTGCTCAAGGCCCAGCGCCCGCTGTGGGCCGCCTGGATCGCGTCCAGGTCGGCGACATACACTTCGGATAGCCCCAGCTTATCGCGGAAGGCCGCGGCGACGGCGCGTGGCTCGGCGCTATCGGTCAATATACTCGTCACGGGCCGGTAGTGTTCGCGCTCGCCCCGGAGGGCGTGGACGACCTGGCCCTGGCGCACATCCATGACGGGGATCACGCGCATGGTCTCGCCTCCTTATGTGTTCGTACATGAGTTCGTCACCGGCGGGGGCTGGCCGCCGGGCGACCTCCCCTTTGGGCTGGCCGACGAGGCCGCCGCCATGCTCCAGGCGCTCCTGGCCGATTTCCGCGCCTGGGGCGCGGTGCGCACGCTGACCACAGTGGATGCTCGTCTGGCCCACCGCACCCTCCCCGCAGATGAGGTGGTGCAGGTGGCACCCGGCCAGTACCAGGCTATGTTCTCGGCGCTATTGGCCCGCAGCGACGCCGCCCTGCTGATCGCGCCGGAGACCGAGGGCCACCTGGCCCGGATCAGCGCATGGGTTGAAGCGGCAGGCAAGCCGCTGTTGAGTTCCAGCGCGGCCGCCGTGGCCATCGCCGGCGATAAGGCGGCCTGCTATGAGCGTTTCCGCCAGGCGGGACTGCCTACGCCGCTGACCCGCCGCGCCCGCTTCGCCGAGGCGCCCCAGGTCGCCCGCGAGATGGGCTACCCGCTGGTGATCAAGCCGCTGGATGGCGTCGGCTGCGAAGGGGTTTGCCTGGTCAATGGGCCGGCGGAGTTGTCCGAGGCCCTGGTGGTCGTGCGACGCGCCACCCCGCATGAGGAGATTTTACTCCAAAGCTTTATCCCTGGCAGCCACGCCAGCGTCTCGTTGCTGGTGGCTGGTGGCCAGGCCGTACCGCTGAGCCTGAACGGGCAGGACATCGCGGTGGGCTGCCCTTTCACCTATCGCGGCGGGGTGGTGCCGTTAGCGCATCCATTGCGGGCGCGCGCCTTCGCCGTGGCCCAGGCGGCGGTTGGCCTGCTGCCGGGGCTGCGCGGTTATGTCGGGGTGGACCTGGTGCTGACGCGGGAAGAGGCCTGGCTATTGGAGATCAACCCCCGCCTGACGACCTCGTATATTGGCCTGCGCCGGGTAGCGCCCTTCAACCTGGCCCAGGCCATCTGGGACGCCGCTTGCCGGGGCGTCTTGCCAGGGAGCGTTGCGCTCCGGGGCCGGGTGCGCTTCAGCAAGGACGGCGGATGGACAAGGGAGGGCAGGGATCGGATCGGATGATCACGGTGGTGGGCTGGGATATTGGCGGCGTGAATGTCAAGGCCGCCTGGCTGGTGTATGCGCGCGGCGCGGCTCAGGCGGTCAGGACCGCTTCATGCCCTTACGAGATCTGGCGTGCCAAGGAGCGCCTGCCCGAAGTGCTCCAGAAGGTGCTGGCCGAAGTCGCCGGGGAGCTGCCCCAGGCGATGGCGGTAACCATGACCGCCGAACTATCCGATGTGTTTGCCACCAAGCGGGAGGGCGTGCTATGCGTCCTGGAGTGCCTGCAGGCGACCTTCCCAACGTGCCCCGCCTATGCCTTGAGCCTATCGGGGGAGTTTGTGCCGCTGGCCCAGGCCCGCCAGCGCCCCCTGGAGTTCGCTGCCGCCAACTGGCTGGCGACGGCCTTGTTCATCGCCAGGGCGTATCCGGACTGCGTACTGGTGGACGTGGGCAGCACCACGACGGACATCCTCCCCATCCTGGATGGGCGAGTGGCGAATACGGGCCGCACCGACCTGGAGCGCCTGATGGCCGGGGAATTGGTCTATACCGGTGCGCTGCGCACGCACCTGGCGGCCATCGTCCACAGCGTGCCTGTGCGTGGGCGATTCTGCCGTGTGGCTTCCGAGTATTTTGCCATCAGCGGGGATGTCCACCTGATCCTGGGCCACGTGCGCCCCGAAGAGTACACCTGCCCGACGCCCGATGGCCGCCCGCCGACCGTGGCCTCGGCGCGGGGGCGGCTGGCCCGGCTGGTGTGCGCCGATACGGAGATGCTCAGCGTGGCGGAGATTGAGGCCATTGCACGCTACATTCACACGCAACAGGTGGAGCAGATCGCGCAGGGGCTGCTTCAGGTCCTGTCGCGCCTGGCCGACCGGGGCGACCTGCCGCTGGTGGCGATGGGATCAGGGGCCTTCCTGGCTGTGGAGGCCGGTCAGCGCCTGGGGCTGAGGGTGGTGGACCTGACGGCGGAGTGGGGGCGCGAGCGCGCCGCCGTGGCGCCCTCCCTGGCAGCAGCGCATCTGCTGGCCGAGCGTCTGGAGGCGGGCTGACGATGGGCCTGGATGCTGTTCTCAAGATAGGCGGCAGCCTGAGCCGGGGCGAAGGGCTGGCGGCATTGTGCCAGGCGATAGGCCAGTTGGGGCAGACGTATCGCCTGTTGGTTGTGCCCGGTGGGGGTGCGTTTGCCGATACGGTCCGCCAGGCCGACCGCCGCTATCACCTGAGCGCTACGACGGCCCACCGGATGGCGCTCCTGGCGATGGATCAGGTTGGCTGCCTGCTGGGTGATCTCGTGCCGGGGGGCCGGTTGGTGACCGACCTGCTCTCGGCGCAGCAGGTGGCCGCAGCAGGCCAGGTAGCGATTCTGTTGCCCGCCGCTTTGCTGATCCAGGCCGATCCCTTGCCGCACTCCTGGGAGGTGACCTCCGATGCCATCGCGGCCTGGGTGGCCGGGCTGGCGCGTGCCCCTCGCCTGGTCTTGTTGAAGGACGTGGATGGGCTGTTTTCGGCGCCCCCCGCGCAAGGGAACGAGGCGGTGCTGTTGACCCGGCTGAGCGTGGAGGAATTGGCCCGCCATCAGGGGGGCGTAGATGGCACCCTGGCGACGGTCCTGGCCTCCCTGCGCCTGGACACCTGGGTGATCAATGGCCGCCACCCTGAGCGGCTGACCGAGTTGCTGCATACGGGGAAGACGTTGGGCACCTGGATTCCAGCGGTGTATCGTGATGGTGGGTTTCTATGCGATCCTGTCCGGACTATACGGCGGCCTGCAAAGCGGGAGCGAGGGCCGCACGCAGCCGCCGCACCCGCTCGGGGTCCAGCGGCCCGGCGCGCTGGTTGTCCCGGCAGGCCGCGCTACGCACCCCGACGACATCGGCGCCGATAGCGCGAACCAGGGGGAGGTCCTTTTCCTGGAGCGCGCCGGCCAGGGCGAAGAGCAGCCCGGCGGCATGGGCCTCCTCGGCCAGGGCGCGCAACACGTCCGGCGCCAGGAAGTCAAACAGGCCGCGCCCGTCCTTGATGGCCGTGTCCAGGAGGCAGCCGGTGACGCCAGCATCACGGGCGATGCGGGGCAACAGCCGGGGGTCCAGCCTGCCGGCGCGGTGGGCATCGGCGTAGCCAGCGGCGATCACGGCCACGTTGGGGAATGCGCTGACGGCCCGGCGCACTTCGCGCAGCAGCGCAATGGCCTCGGCTTCGTTCTGCGGCCCCCACAGGCCGACCTTGACATAGTCAGCGCCACACGAGGCCGCGCCCAACGCGGCCAGCGCGGCGGTGCCGGGCAGGTTGGGCATATCGCCAATCGCCGCGCTAAGCTTGACCGTGCTGGGGGTGAGCGCGCGTATCTGTTGGATGACAGCGGGAGCAGGCGCGCCCAGGGAGCCTTCGGCGGGGTTCTTCACGTCCAGGATGTCTGCACCGGCGGCGATGGCTTCCCGTGCCTCGCTGGCGTTGACGACGCTGATCATGAGTTGCATGGCCTTTATCTTAACATGGATAATCGGGGCAGGCAAGTGAATCTGTGCACAAGTTCCCTCCCCCTGGACGGGGGAAGGGGTGACATGCCCCCACCCAGTACCGGGCTTCAGCCCGGTTGGGAGAGGGCAGCTCCCCCCACAGGGGGGAGGGGGTGAGTGGATAAGTACCGATGACCAGATGGTTGACCGACGTGATAGAGAGCCATTATCTGGAGACGCATGAGGGGTTGTTCTTCGCCGTCAAGGGCCTGGTGCATCCCCCCGATCGCTTCTTCGCTATCCTGCGCTACGCGCCGGATGAAAGCGGGGACCGTTGGAAGGCAGGGCAGCGCTATCGCCGCCTGTATCACTTCGCGGAGCAGGAACAGTTTCTGCGCGCCCGCTATCCGCACTACCTGGCCTTTGATCCGGTCTGCCAGGTGGTCTTGCAAAGTGTGCCTCATGCCTGTATTCGCCGGGTGTACGATCCGCGCAGGCGCCTGCAAGAGTTGGCGCAACAAGAGCACCGCGACGGGGTTGAAGAGGATGCGCTGGCCTTCGCCCGCCTGTTGCAGGAGGAGGCGGCTATTCCCTGGACAGCGCTGGGGGTCTCCGGATCGCTGCTCCTCGGTCTGCACACGCCCCAGTCCGACCTGGACATCAGCGTGTATGGCAGCCGGAACTGTTACGCCGTTTGGCGGGCGCTCAAACGCCTCTTGAGCCAGGCGGAGCAGGGGATAACAGCGGGCATGGAGGTGCGCCCTCTCGATCCGCATGGCATGGAGGCACTCTATGCGGAACGTCTGCCCGACACGCATATGGGCTTCGCCGACTTTGTCCGGGCCGAGAGCCAGAAGGTCATGCAAGGGCAGTTCCGCCATCGTCCTTACTTCATCCGCTTTCTCAAGGCCCCTACGGAAGTGGGTGAACGTTATGGCGATGTCCATTACCGGCCTCTAGGGCGCGTAGGGATTGCTGCTACCGTCGCTGACGCCAGTGAAGCCATTTTCACCCCCTGTCGCTACACGCTCACGGCGGTGCGTTTCCTGGATTCAGCCCCAGAGGTGGAATTGGCCCCCCCGCCAACCGAGATTGTCTCCTACCGGGGGCGGTTCTGCGAACAGGCCCGGACGGGCGACACCATCCTGGCCTTCGGCACGCTGGAACGGGTGCAGGCGCGGGACGGGCGCACCTGGTGCCGATTGCTTTTGGGCAATCACCCTGACGATACCATGATTCTCACGGAGGCCGCCTGTGAACGATAAGCTACCCAGCAGATCATCTTCGGGAAGCAAGGAAACCCGTATCGCCTGGGCGATCACCGGCGCGGGCCACACCCTGGCCGACTGCGCCAATTGCCTGTTGCGCTACCCGAATGTGGACATCTTCCTGTCCCGTGCCGCTGAAGAGGTCATCCGCATCTATGCGCTTCAGGACCGTTTACGGGTCCCTGGCGTGCGCATCTACCGTGAGACCCTGGCCAGTGCGCCGCTGGTGGTGCGTCTGTTCCGAGGCACCTACAGCGTCCTGGTGGTGGCCCCGGCCACCTCCAATTCGGTGGCCAAGTTCGTCCATGGCATCTCCGATACGCTGGTGACCAACCTGTTCGCCCAGGCGGGCAAGGCCCGTGTGCCGATCATCGTCATGCCCACCGACCTGGCGCCGGAGATGGATTCCGTCGGCCCGCATGGAGAGCCGGTCAAGGTCTATCCCCGCCCGATTGACCTGGAGAACACGGCCAGGCTGAGAAAGTTTCCGGGGGTCACCGTTGTGGAAAGCATTGAGGAGATGGAGCGGTGTCTCGCTACCTATTTGTGACCGGCAGGCTGGCAGCGCAGGCGCTGGCCGACACGCTGGCGAAGATGGCGCCGGAATTCGGCTACGAGATCGCCGTCCTCCCGGCTTCGGTGGCGGCGCTGATGGACACGCGCTTTGTGGCCAGGCGCCTGGAGAGCGTCCGCGGCTGCGACATTGTGATGATCCCCGGCCTATGCCGGGGCGACCCCGCCCTGATCGCCGAGAAGTTCGGGGTGCAGGTCGTGCGCGGCCCGAAGGACCTGAAGGACATCCCTGCCTTCTTTGGGGGGGAGCGCCGACGCGAGGGCTACGGCGCCTATCATGTTAAAATCCTGGCCGAGATCGTGGACGCCTATCAACTCAGCCTGGAGCAAATCCTGGCCCGCGCCGAATATTACCGCGCCTCAGGCGCCGACATCATTGACCTGGGCTGCCCGGTGGAGGGCAGCTTCCCCGGCGTGGAGAGGGTGGTCGCAGCGCTGAAGGAGCGCGGTTTCGTGGTCAGCCTGGATACCTTCAATACAGAGGACATCCTGCGCGCCGACCGCGCCGGCCTGGATATGCTGTTGAGTGTGAACTCGCGCAACCTGGAGTTGGCCCGCCACCTCAAGTGTAAGGTCGTGGTGATCCCCGACTTTGACCAGGGGCTGGAGAGCCTGGAGCGCAACATCGCCCAACTGGAGGCCTGGGGCGTCCCCTATATCATTGACCCCATCCTCAATCCCATCAGCTTCGGTTTCACCGAGTCGCTGTACCGATTTTACGAAACGCGACGACGCCATCCCCAGGCGGAGATGCTTATGGGGGTGGGCAACCTGACGGAGTTGACCGATGCCGATTCCACCGGCATTAACGCGGTTATGGCCGGCATTATCACCGAACTAGGCATTGATTATGTGCTCACCACCGAGGTGATCAGTTGGGCGCGGGGGGCTGTGCGCGAGCTGGACCTGGCCCGCAAGCTGATGTACTACGCCTGTCAGAACCACATCCTGCCCAAGCATATAGATGATAGCCTGCTGACGGTGAAAGACCCCCCTTACATGTCCTATACCGAAGAGGAGCTACGCGCCATGCAGGCCCAGGTGCGCGATCCGAACTTCCGCATCTTCACCAGCGGTGGGTTTATCTATGTCTTCAACAACCGTCTGTTCATCAAGGATAGGGACATCCAGGCCATCTTCGCTCAACTGGGCGTGGAGGAGGCCTCGCACGCCTTTTATCTGGGCCGCGAACTGTATAAGGCCAGCCTGGCTGTGCAGTTGGGCAAGCGCTATATGCAGGAAGAGCCGCTACGCTGGGGGTATCTGGGTGAGGACGGACGGCTGTCAACGGATTCGGGGAACGGGTTGAACGGATGATCGGAAACAGGTTGTGCACTAACCACAAGGCTAATCCGTTAGTACCTTACTATGAGCGATAACTCCGCGCTGCCAGCACAGCGCAAACCCAAAGACCGCGATTTCATTGAAACCAAAGAAGGGTTGCTCTTCTGCGTCGTCGGTTATTTGCACCCGCCGGATAAATACACGGCCTATCTCAAATACTCCCCCGCCACAGCGGGGCGCTGGCAGCGGCAGGGGCGGGCCTATCGCCGGGAGTTGGCCTTCTACCATGCCCATCAGGTGGCCGAGACGCTGGATATTCTGCAAACCCACTACCCTCACTATGTCCATACCTGCCCGGTGCGGGACATGCGCTTCTCTATGGTCCCACATGAGTACGTGCGGACCTATTATTGCCCTGAGCAGCGGCTGGCCGAAATCCTGGCCCATCCCGCCGATCCGCTGGAAGAGACAGTAGTCAAAGTCGTCCAGACGATCCAGGAGGCGACGGGCCTCTCCCCGGCCGGCCTGGGGGTCACCGGCTCCATCCTGCTGGGGATTCACGATCCCGGCTTCTCGGACATTGACCTGACGGTCTATGGCCGGGAGAATGTCCGCCGCCTGCGCCCGGCCCTGGCCGATGGGCTGCCCGGCACAGCGCCCCCGGATAAAGCCTACATAGAGGACTGGTGTCGGGGTGTGATGAGGTATTTCGGGTTGAGCGAGGCGCAGGCGCGCTGGCTGGTCTCCCGCCGCTGGACCTTCACCTTCCCTTATCCGCACAGGGCCAAAGAGGGGGTGATCGTCTCCCTGCACCCCACGCGCACCGACGCGGAGATCCAGGAAGTGTACGGCGAGCACATCTACCGGGATGCGGGCATGGTGCGGTTGCAGGCGACGATCGCGGACGCGGCGGATGCCGTGTTTATGCCCGCCATTTACGCGCTGGCCGATGTCCGCATCCTGGAGGGGCCAGCCGTTGCGGTGAGCGAAATCTGCACCTACGAGGGGTTGTTCAGCCAGGTCGCCGAGGTCGGCGAGCGGGTAGAGGCGCGGGGCAAGCTGGAGCAGGTGGACGGCGGCCGGCGCTACCGGCTGGTCATCGGCAGCAGCCGCCGCGCCGGCCCGGAGTACCTGCTCCCCATAGGATTGTTATGATCGTTGAGGTGATCTTTTCCACGGTAGATGCCCAGAACCGGCCTAACTTCGCCCCGATGGGCGTGGTGTGGGGCGAAGAGACGATGATTGTGCGCCCGTTCCGGCAGACACAGACCTATCGCAACCTGCTGGACAGCGGCTACGGGGTGGCCAATCTGACGGACGACGTTCTGGCGTTTGTGCAGACAGCGCTGTATGACGCCGTGTTGCCCCATTTCCCGGCCCGGGCGGTGCCAGGCGTCGTGTTCCAGGGGGCCTGCTCCTGGCGTGAACTCGCCGTTGTCGCCGTAGAGGGGACAGAGGAGCGCGCCGAGGTGCACTGCCGTGTGGTGGGCAAAGGCTGGCAGCGCGATTTCCTGGGCTTCTGCCGCGCCCGCAATGCCGTGATTGAGGCCACCATTATGGCGACGCGCCTGCATCTGTACGATCCGGCGACGGTGCTTCAAGCCATGCAGGGCTACGCGGAGATCGTGCACAAGACCGGCGACACGACCGAGAAGGAAGCCCTGCAGCGCGTCCATGAGTTCATCACGAGGTGGGCAGATGCGCATTCGGGTTAAGACACCGGCTCGTCTCCATCTGGGACTTCTGGACATCAATGGCGACCTGGGTCGCCTGTATGGGAGCATCGGGGTGGCGATTGAGCGCCCGAATGTCGTTCTGGAGGCTGAATCCCTGGACGGCATGAGCGGGCCGGAGGCTCTTCCCTGGGTGCAGGTTGAGGGGCCGGAAGCAGAGCGGGTGGCCACCTTCGCCTGGCGCTTCCTGGAACGCTATCCCCTGCCCTACCGTGTGCGCCTGCGCCTTCTGGCCGGCATCCCCGCGCACGTTGGCCTGGGGAGCGGCACGCAGTTGGCCCTGGCGGTGGGCACAGCGCTGGCGCGACTGAGCGGCCTACGGCTGAGCGTGCCAGAGGTCGCCGTGGCCGTTGGGCGGGGGGTGCACTCTGGCATTGGCAGCGCCGCCTTCCAGCGCGGCGGCTTCATCCTGGACGGCGGCCATCGGGTGACCCCAGGCGATCAGGCAGGGGAGAGAAAATTGCCCCCGATCCTGGTACAGCATCCGTTTCCGGAGCAGTGGTATTTTGTGGTCGTCGTGCCGCAAATCAGCCCGGGGTTCAGCGGTGAGCGCGAGCGCAGCGCCTTTGAGACGTTGCCCCAGGCGCCGGCAGCCATGGTGGAGAAGATCAGTCGGCTGCTACTGATGAAGATGTTGCCCGCCCTGGTGGAGCGCGACATCCTGGCCTTTGGTCAGGCCCTGACCGCGATCCAGCAATTGGTGGGGGATTGCTTCGCCGCTGTGCAGGGTGGGCGCTATGCCCATAGCCTGTCGGAGGAGTTGATCGGGTTTATGCTGGGGCAGGGGGCAGCGGGGGCGGGCCAAAGCTCCTGGGGGCCGACAGTCTATGGCCTGGTAGAGGGCGAGGCGGCGGCGTACCACCTAGCGGGCGCGACCCAGGCGTTCCTGGCGGGCCGGGGGGAGGGGCAGACGTTCACAGTGCGCGCCGACAACCGCGGCGCACAGGTGAGGGTGTACCGGGCCTGAGTTACTGCTCCACCGGGACCGGCACCGTGTCCACAATATCGGCCACAAGCTCATGGGGCTGGCGGCCCCGCAGCCGCGCCTGGGGATCAATCAGCACCCGGTGCGTGAGGACGTAGGGCGCCAGGAACTTGACATCGTCTGGGATGACGAACTCGCGCCCTTGCAGGGCGGCCCAGGCCTGGGCCGTGTGATACAGGGCCAACGTGCCGCGCGGGCTGACGCCCAGGGTGATGCCCTCATATCCCCGCGTCGCCCTGGCGATGGAGACAATGTAACGGCGCACCGACGCCTCAACGCGGACCGTGCGTACCTGGCGTTGGAGTGCCAGAATCTGCTCTGCATTGGTGACCGGCTGTAGCGTCTCCAACGGGTCGCTGCGCTCAAACCGCAGCAGCATGGCGTCCTCCTCTTCCACCGAAGGATAGCCAATCGCCAGCCGCATCAGGAAGCGATCGATCTGGGCCTCTGGCAGGGGGAAAGTGCCTTCCAATTCAATGGGGTTCTGCGTCGCCAGGACGATGAAGGGCCGGGGGAGGGGCCAGGTGTCCAGGTCCACCGTTACCTGGCGCTCCTGCATGGCCTCCAGCAGAGCGGATTGGGTGCGCGGGGTGGCGCGGTTGATCTCGTCGGCCAGGACCACCTGGGCCATGATCGGGCCGGGGCGAAACTCAAACTCCTGCGTCTTCTGATTGAAGTAGGAGATGCCGGTGACGTCGCTGGGCAGCAGGTCGGGGGTGAACTGGATGCGGCGAAAGGAGCAGCCCAGCGAGCGGGCCAGCGCCTTGGCCAGAGTGGTCTTGCCGATGCCGGGCACGTCCTCAAACAGGATGTGGCCTTCGCACAGGACGGCCACCAGGGTGAGGTTGATCACCTCGGTTTTGCCCACGATGACCTTCTGGATGTTTTCGCGCACCCGCGCCGCCACCTCAGCGACATCCACCACCCCTGTAGCCACGTCCATCATCCTGTGCTCCTCCATAGCCTCTAATTCCTATAGCTGAAGATGACGTTGGGGATTCGGCTCATTGCCAGGGATTATACTACACTCTCAGCACCTGTTCTAGACGTGAGCCTCTCGCTTTCTCCCCTACCCGGCGAGATTCAGCGGCGTTTACCAAAGGCGTAATTTCTCCGGTTGGTCAAGCGCCGTTATGCCTCTCCGCTACCATTGGCGGCCGGGCAGAAAAAGAAACCGCCACATGTGGGAATGTGGCGGTTTCCCCATATTTTGCTCTTTTAGGCACCCTCGGCGGGACTCGAACCCACGACCCCTTGGTCCGCAACCAAGTGCTCTATCCACTGAGCTACGAGGGCGCGATGATTGACACGACATATTTTACCCCCCTTCGCAGCGCATGTCAAGCATGAATCCCCTGGGGGGTGTATAGCAGATTCGGGGGCAGATGACCCGGTGGGTTACCCCTCCACCCCAACCCTCCCCCGCCAGGGGGGGTAACCTCTCCCCTCTCAGGGGAGGGGAGTGATCCCCCCTTCCCTTGTAGGGAAGGGGGCAGGGAGTTAGGCCCCTCCCCCATCCAGGGGGAGGGGCCGGGAGGGGGTGACGGCTGACAGTTGCCCAAAATTGAAATGCGCCCCTCCCAGCCCAGACCCCGTCCGGATGTGTAGAGGCGATTTTCTCTATTCGCTGCCGCCAGGGTGAGCGTAATCAGCACGCCATCCAGCGGGGTTGCAACGTCCCGGCAGCGGCATGGGTCGGGAAGCCCAGGAAGGATTAGAAAGGATTGAAGGACTTGCAGGGAAGCGAGGAACGAGACAGGGAGCCGGTTTCTACAAGGGCCAAGGCGATGGCCCGCGCAGCCTGATACACCTGCTCGCGATTCAGTGACTTGGGGCGGCGGTGATAAGGCTCGGCGGCTTTGATCCGGGCGACGAGGAGCGCCTGCATCGCCAGGAGGCTCGCGCCGCTTTCGCTGTGCTCAAAATCCGCGCCGTAGCTTTCCGCGAGCGCTTTGAGGCGCTCCAACTCGGCCAGTTGCCGCTGAGCCCCTAGACGGCTCAAGCGCGCTACCAGCCGTTGTGTGAGTTGTTCCACGTCCGGTCCCTGCTCCTGATCAGATATGTGATCCAATGCGTTTATCAGCACCATCTCAGTTTCTTTCAATCAATATACGTGAGGAACGTCATCTGTTTCAATAAAACGGAAGATATAGAGCGGTTAGAATTCAGTTAGTTTAAAAAAATGAGGGGGCTACTCCGGCGTGACGACCTTCGCCTCACACAGCCCACAGACGCAGGCGGGTGTGGCGCGGTCGCGACATCGGCGCGACCCCCTGGCACAGTGCCGTGATTACAATATCACCCTCTCCTCTCGCGGTCAATGGGAAGACGGGGGTGGGTCAGGCGGGGGAGTGAATCAGTGGAAAAGAGCACAGGCCGATAAGGTAAGGCAAAAGCATTTAAACCATGTAACGGGTCGGAAGATGGAGGCCCTGCCATATATAGAAGCACCGCACCGTAAACGGTGTGGCTTGAAGTCGGGCCTTAAGCGCCACCGTTCACGGTGGCGTATTCGGGCATCCCCATTTGTTACGGTGTTATTTCGTTAATGTCCATTACGGTGTGGCTTGAGCGCAGCCTGTAGGGGCGCATGGCCATGCGCCCCTACACCGTTTGCGGTGGGCCTCCATATCCCGGCTAGGGCAACGCTAAGAAGGCGGGGCGGTTGCCCCATCGCCGCCCGCCGCCACCCCGGCGGGCAGTTCCTTCTTCCGACGCAGGCCGCGCAGGAAGGCGCGCACACCGGCGATGGCGACGCGCTGCTGGGCGCGCAGCCGCCGGCCCCAGCGACGCACACGTTCTCTGCGCCGCCGGGCCTCCTCCGGCGTGGCCTCGTACAACTCTATCAGCACGCCATAGGCGCTACGCGGGTGAATGAAGGCCGCTTTCCTGCCCCCGGTGCCGATGATCGGTTGGGGGTTGATTAACTCCACGCCGCGCTCCGCCAGTTGGGCCAGGGTGGCTTCAATATTATCCACCTCAAAGCAGATGTGGTGCAGGCCGGGGCCACGCTTGTTCAGGAAGCGGGCCACGCCCGTATTCGGGTCCACCGGCTCAACCAGTTCCACCTCGGTGTCACCAGCGGGAAGGAAGGCGACGACGACCCCCTGCTCCTCGTTGGGTTCAACGTAGCCTAGCTTCATCCCCAGCGCGTCCTGATAAAAAGAAAGCGCCTCATCCAGGTCCGAGACAACGATAGCGATGTGATTGATATGACGAATCACGCCACCTCCTAAAGTTGGATCAGATGCTCACCGTAGGCCGATACTCGCCGAACACCCGCCGCAGTGCTCCGCAAATCTCGCCGAGGGTCACATCATTTTCCACGCACTCAATAAAGAGCGGCATGAGGGGGTCGTTGCCGCGTGCGGCCGCTTCCAGCCGGGCCAGGAGTGCGCTGACGCGCTCGGCATCCCGGCGGGCGCGTAACGCCGCCAGCCGCGCCCGCTGTTGGGCCTCAATAGCCGGGTCCACGCGCAGGGTCTCCAGCCGCGTGGGTTCATCCGTCTGGAAGCGGTTCACGCCCACCACGATCTGCTCGCCGCTTTCCACGGCGCGCTGATAGCGATAGGCCGCTTCCTGGATTTCGCCCTGGATGTAGCCGGATTCAATGGCCTTGAGCGCGCCCCCCATCGCCTCAATCTGCTCTATGTAGACCAGCGCCCGCCGCTCAATCTCGTTGGTCAGGTACTCAATCACGTAGCTCCCCGCCAATGGGTCCACCGTATCGGCCACGCCCGACTCGTAGGCGATGATCTGCTGGGTGCGCAGGGCAATGCGCACGGACTCCTCAGTGGGCAGCGAGAGCGCCTCATCGCGTGAGTTCGTATGCAGCGACTGAGCACCGCCCAGCACTGCGGCCAGCGCCTGGATGGTCACGCGGATGACGTTATTCTCCGGTTGCTGTGCGGTCAGAGTGGAGCCGCCGGTCTGGGCGTGGAAGCGCAATAGCCACGAGCGCGGGTCGCGGGCGCCGAAGCGCTCGCGCATGATCTTTGCCCAGAGCCGCCGCGCTGCCCGGAACTTGGCGACCTCTTCCAGGAACTGATTGTGCGCATTGAAGAAGAAGGCGATCTGCCCGGCGAACTCGTCCACATCCAGCCCGGCGTCAATCGCCGCCCGGACGTAGGTAATGGCGTTGGCCAGGGTGAAGGCCACCTCCTGCACAGCGGTGGCCCCGGCCTCGCGGATGTGATAGCCACTGATGCTGATCGTGTTCCAGTGGGGCATGTGCTCTTTGCAATAGCGGAACACGTCGGTCACCAGGCGCAAGGCCGGGCCGGGCGGGTAAATGTACGTGCCGCGCGCGATGTACTCCTTGAGGATGTCGTTTTGGACGGTGCCGCGCAGCCTGGCCGGGGGCACGCCCTGACGCTTCGCCACCGCGATATACATCGCCAACAGGATGGCGGCAGGCGCGTTGATCGTCATGGAGGTGCTCACCTGGTCCAGGGGGATGCCGTCAAACAGCCGGGCCATGTCCTCCAGCGAGGAGATGGACACGCCGACCTTGCCCACCTCCCCTTCGGCCAGGGGGTCATCCGCATCGTAGCCGATCTGAGTGGGCAGGTCAAAGGCGACCGAGAGGCCGGTCTGGCCCTGCGCCAGCAGATACTTGTAGCGGCGGTTGGATTCCTCGGCGGTGGCGTAGCCGGCGTACTGGCGCATGGTCCACAGCCGACCGCGATACATGGTCGGGTAAATACCCCGCGTGAAGGGGTACTGGCCGGGGTAGCCCAGGTCGCGCTCGTAGTCTATGTGGACATCCTCCGGCGTGTACAGCGTGTCCAGCGGGATGCCGGAGGAGGTTTCAAAGCGCGCTTTGCGCTCTGGGGATTTCTCTAAGGTCGGTTTGAGGACATCGCGTTCCCAATCGCTCTTCAAGGCTCATCTCTCCTTCCCACCGGTCTGCGCCAATGCCTGCCGCACACGTTCCTGGACAAGCTCGCCTTGGATGCCGAAATGATTGAGCACGTCCATGACCACGCCGCCGCGCGTCAGCAGGCCGAGCAGGAGATGGCCCGTGTTGATCTCCTCCTGATGGGTCTGCTCGGCCATATCCACCGCAAGCTCCAGGGCCTGTTGTACGCTGAGCGTGAGCGCCACCGGCGCCCCGCCCAGGGACTGCGCCGGGCCGGTGAGTTCGGCGACCGCATCTCGTGTTGGCTCCAGGCTGAGGCCTGCATCTTTCAGGACGCGGCCAGCCAGGCCCATTTCCTCGCGGACGAGCGCCAGGAGCATATGTTCGCTGCCTACGATCTTGCGGTTCAGGCGCATGGCCTCTTCCTGGGCGTAGCGGAGCACGTTGGAGGCTTCGGGGCTGAACCCCTGGACTGAGGCTCTCATCGCCGGTTCACCTCTTCCCAACCGGGCGGATGATAGGGGCGAGGCGGCGCCTCGTCCCTACTGGGGAGGCCGGTGGTGGGGGGGAGGGACAACCCCAGGTCTGCCGGGGTGATGTGTAATTCACGGAAATTGGCGAAGGTCAGGTCGCGGAAGGGCAGGTTGCGCCGTTGCCGCAGGGCCTCAAACAGGGACAGGTATGTACCGGGGACGCGCCGGGCTGCTGCCAGGCCAAGTTGTGCGGCGGCGCGGTCAATCGCACTGATTTCGCCCTCAATCTCCACGAAGCAACCGTAGGGCAACTCGTCCAGCATGATCTCAACCTCGTCTAAACGGAAGGTCTCCCGATACTTCTCGTACAGGAAGATCGGCTCAAAGCCCAACCGCTCCAGGATGGCCTGCATACGGTGGAAATCGCTGACCTGAACCTCAATCTCTTCTAACTCTTTGACCGGGGCCGTCTCGCTGCCAGGCCCGGCGAGGCGGGCTTTGTAAGTGAGAGAGGTGAAGGCCCTCTTCTCCTTTGTTCCCTCTCCCGAACCGGGCTGAAGCCCGGTACTGGACAGCCCGGTGCTGGGGGGAGAGGGGGTTGAGGGCGAGGGCTGACTTCGCCGCAGCCGCAGCGCCTGTCCGCTGGCACTTAAGGAACGGTCGGGCCGGTCCAGGCGGATATTCGTCTCCAGCACGCGCTCCCCCACCTGAATGGCTCCCAGGTCCACCAACCGATCCCGTATGGCCGCCAGGCTCTCCACCCAGAATTTGACCTCGGTCTCTATGTGCGTATGTGCCATCCGTTTTTACTGGAGGGTGAGCAAGACCTGGTTTTGCTCCACGCTATCGCCCTGCTTGACCCGCACCCGACTTACCACGCCTGCTCGCGGTGCTTTCAACTCGTTCTCCATCTTCATGGACTCCAGGATAGCCACGACCTGCCCGGCCTTGACCGTCTGGCCCTCCTCCACTGGGATGCCCACGATCAGGCCCGGCATAGGGGCTTTGATCTGGATTTCGCCGGTTGGGGGGGCGAAGCCCCGCGACACCTGGGAAAGCCGCCGCGCCCGTTCGTCCTCAACCGTTACCGTGTACAGACGCCCCTGGAGCAAGACGTGGTAAACGCCCTCGCGCTCTTCCACAAAAGCCTCGTAAGATCGGTTGTTAAGCAAGAGCGAGTAGAGCGTATGGCCGTCAATAGAGCGGAAATCCACCTGCTCCAGGCGGCCGTCCACAATGACCTCGTTTTCGCGGTTGACCTCAATGATGAAGGTGCGGTCGCCTACTGTGGTGGCGTACTTCATCGCCGCATCCTCTCGTAGCGTCCGAAGAACTTCCAGTTGCTCAGGTCACGGCTATCGCGCGCCACCACCTGGGCTGCCTGCTGCCCGCGCTGGTGGGCGACCAGCGTGGCGATGATGGCGGCAACCTCTGGATCGCATTGGTCCCCTTGCCCATCCTCGCTCAAGGAGAAGCGCTCTTCAACAAAGGTGGTGTCAAACTGGCCGCCCATGAAGCGGGGGCTGTCCAGCAGGCGTTGGTGGAAGGGGATGTTCGTCTTGACGCCCATGATGCGGTACTCTTCCAGCGCCCGGCGCATGCGCAGGAGAGCCTCGCCGCGCGTCTCGCCCCAGCAGATCAGCTTGCTGATCAGCGAATCATAGTAGGGGGTGATCTCAAAGCCCTCGTACACGCCGCTGTCCACGCGCACACCGGGGCCGGTAGGCAGCGTCATGCCGGTCAGGCGCCCAATGGAGGGCAGGAAGTCATTGTACGGGTCTTCGGCGTTGATGCGGCACTCAATGGCCCAGCCGTTCATGCGGATATCGTCCTGGGTGTAGCGCAACTTGCGACCACGCGCAATACGCAACTGCTCCTTCACAATATCCACGCCGGTGACCATCTCGGTCACCGGGTGCTCCACCTGGAGCCGGGTGTTGGCTTCCAGGAAGTAGAAGTTGCGGGCCTTGTCCACCAGGAACTCAATCGTCCCGGCATTGACATAATTCACGGCCTGGGCCGCTTTAACGGCGACCGCGCCCATGCGGTTGCGCAGGTCCTCATCCACGAAGGGAGAAGGGGCCTCCTCCACGAGCTTCTGGTGGCGGCGCTGGATAGAACACTCGCGTTCGCCCAGATGGATGACATTGCCGTGAGAATCGGCCAGAATCTGGATTTCAATATGGCGCGCCCCCTCCACGATCTTCTCCAGATAGACCGAGCCGTCGCCGAAGGCCGCTTCCGCCTCGCGACGGGCGCTGGCCAACGCGCTGCGTAGGTCTTCGGGGCGATAGACGGCGCGCATGCCCTTGCCCCCGCCGCCCGCCGCTGCCTTGATGAGCAATGGGAAGCCGACGAAGGCCGCAGCACGCTCCACCTCATCGTCGCGCAGGTCCTCCTCGGTGCCGGGGACGATGGGCACACCGGCGGCCTGGACCGTCTTGCGGGCGACGACCTTATCGCCCATCAGGCCGATGGCCGAGGCAGGTGGGCCGATGAAGACAATGCCGGCCTCGGCGCAGGCTTCGGCGAAATCGGGGCGCTCGGCCAGGAAGCCGTAGCCGGGATGGATGGCGTCCGCGCCACTGCGCCGGGCGACGTCCAGAATCTTGTCAATGCGCAGGTAGCTCTCGCGAGCGGGAGGCGGGCCAATAAAGTAGGCCTCGTCGGCGTAGCGCACGTGCAACGCGGTGCGGTCCACCTCCGAGAACACGGCCACGGTGGCAATGCCCAGTTCGCGGCAGGCGCGGATGATGCGGACGGCGATCTCACCCCGGTTGGCGACCAGGACTTTCTTGAACATTTCTACTCTGTTCTCCCCCGTATGCGGACACGCGTTTCCTCAACAATCCATAGATGTCGTTCTAAAGGCTCTCGGTCCATTAATGGAATAGTATGCTGCAATATTTCTAAAAGAAGTCGCTTGTTTTGATGGCCTGGCCGGAAGACAATAAAACCTGGAAAGTTCTCTGGTGGATAGGCGCGAATGTCGGCGAAGCCTAAATCCAGAGTAACCAAGATGCGCTCCTCTCGTAAACATAGGTCGTAATAGTAGCATCATCCCTGCCTTGCAGACCCTCGGCCACAACTGTGACCGCATCATATCCGGCTGCGATAAGAAGCTCTGCGAATTCAAGCGGTAGATTCTCATCAACCTTAAATTTCATTGCCCTGTCCCAACGGCCAGCGGTACCAATCGCTCTCGGGCAAGTTCGGCAGCATAAGCTATCGCAGCCTGGATGTCCTCAGGGGTTAGAGAAGGGTAACTTTTCAAGATCTCTTCTTCGCTAACTCCCGCCGCTAAATTGTCCAGGATCACCGATACCATAATGCGCGTGCCTTTAATGCACGCCTTGCCGTGACATACGGATGGGTCAACAGAGATTCGTTCCCTCCAATCCATCATTGCACCTCTTTCATGAACTCAAGATGGGGATCTTTCACCCATCTGAATACTCATCTTTGCGCTTCGTCCGTGCATCACCTTCCAAGTGTGCACTCACTTGGTCTGGATGCCCGGCCTGTGTTAAACTCAATTGTAGAGATAAGCCGGTCGCAGTTGCTCCCAGGCTGGATGAGAATCATATCCCAGCTCATTACAATAATAGTCTCCGAAATTCCTCAATGTTGATGTCCGCATCGCGAAGAATGGCCCGTAGCGTGCCTATAGGTATCTGCCGTCCTTTATGAATCGGTATAGTCACTCGTTTGCCATCAGATTCGCGTCGCATATGTAAGTGGCTACCACGCTGTCGTTGTTCTTTAAAACCTGCACGTTTCAGCGCTCGAACCAACTGCTGTGCATCAACCCGTGGCAGCTTTTCGCTCATGCGGCCAGTGGCACCGATAGACGTGTAATAATCAGAGGCTCGCTTTCAATCGGGATAGCTTCCCCATCTTGCTTCATGCTCTCGATGTGGAGTTCAATTGCCTCCGCGATGTTGGCGCGCGCTTCATCTATTGTGTCTCCGAAGCTGTGACAGCCCGGTAGGGCTGGGACATAGGCATGATACCCCCCCTCATCTGGCTCAATCACCACAGTAAACTGATACACCGTCATAGATACCTCCTGCAAAACGTGATCATACATCGTGCCTTACCCCTGGTCAAGCCCGCACGAAGCGCCCCGGCTCGGCACCGGGGCGGGTAAGACATCAGAGCGGGATGTTGCCGTGCTTCTTAGGCGGGTTGGTGTCGCGCTTGTTGCGCAACACCTCCAGCGCATTGATCAGGCGCGGGCGCGTCTCCTTTGGCTCAATTACGTCGTCAATGTAGCCCCATGAAGCCGCCACATAGGGGTTGGCGAACTTCTCGCGGTACATGGCCACCAACTCGGCGCGTTTGGCCTCCGGGTCCTCGGCCTCGGCGATCTCCTTGCGGAAAATGATGTTGACCGCGCCCTCCGGCCCCATCACAGCGATCTCTGCAGTCGGCCAGGCCAGGTTCAAGTCGCCGCGGATATGCTTGGAGTTCATCACGTCATAGGCGCCGCCGTAGGCTTTGCGGGTGATCACCGTGATCTTGGGCACGGTCGCCTCGCAATAGGCATAGAGCAGCTTGGCTCCTTCGCGGATGATGCCGCCGTGCTCCTGGGCAACACCGGGCAGGAAGCCGGGCACGTCCTCAAAGGTGATGATGGGGATGTTGAAGCAGTCGCAGAAGCGCACGAAGCGCGCCGCCTTGACAGAGGAGTTGATGTCCAGGACGCCCGCGAGGACCGCCGGTTGCTGGGCGACGATACCTACGCTATAACCACCCAGCCGGGCGAAGCCCACGATGATGTTTTGGGCGAAGTGCTCGTGGATTTCAAAGAACTCGCCGTTATCTACGATCAGGCGGATGACCTCTTTCATATCATAGGGCTTGGTGGGGCTGTCGGGCACGATGGTGTCCAGCCGCTCGTCCATGCGCAAAGGGTCGTCGCCTGTCTTTACATAAGGTGGGTCTTCCATGTTGTTGGAGGGCAGGTAGCTGAGCAGCTTGCGGATCAGGTAGAGGCAGTCGGCCTCGTTCTCGGCGGCGACGTGTGACACGCCGCTGATGGCGTTGTGCGTCATAGCGCCGCCCAACTCCTCAAAGGTCACCTCCTCGCGGGTGACCGCCTTGATCACGTCCGGGCCGGTGACGAACATGTAGCTGGTGTTCTTGACCATGAAGATGAAGTCGGTGAGCGCGGGGGAATAGACCGCGCCACCCGCGCACGGCCCCATGATGGCGGAGATTTGGGGGATGACGCCGGAGGCGAGCGTGTTGCGCAGGAAGATATCGGCATAGCCGCCCAGGGAGACGACCCCTTCCTGGATGCGCGCGCCGCCGGAGTCGTTCAGGCCGATGACGGGGGCGCCGTTCTTCATGGCCATATCCATGATCTTGCAGATTTTATCCGCGTGGGCGCGGGACAGGCTGCCGCCAAAGACGGTGAAATCCTGCGAGAAGACGAACACCAGCCGCCCGTCAATGGTCCCCCAGCCGGTGACCACGCTGTCGCCCAGGATCTTTTTCTCCCCCATGCCGAATTCGGTCTCGCGATGGGTGACGAACATATCCAGTTCGTGGAAGCTGCCCTTATCCAGCAGCAGGTCCAGGCGCTCACGGGCGGTGAGCTTGCCGCGCTCGTGTTGCTGGCGGATACGCTCTTCGCCGCCGCCCATGCGCGCCTGTTCTTTCAATCGTCGCAGTTGTTCAATCTTCGGGTTGGTGGTCATAGCTGATCCGTTGTGGTGAAAGCACGTTTTGTGCCTGGCAAGGATAACAACACCCAAACAACCAGGATGGTTACGCCAGCCTCCAGGAGCGCAGCGGGCAGGGCCTGGCGGGCGAAGTCCGAGCGGGCGGAGGCCAGTTGCAGGCCCAGGAAGGTCAGCGCGTGGAGCGGCACGGCGATGGCGGTGGCGCGACGTGCCCAGGGGCGCCGCCGCCACAGGCCCAGGGCGCAGCCCAGGAGCACAAGCGCCCAGACGCCATTGACCCAGGCCAGGAGGAAAGGCGAGATGGAGAGCTGCAGTGCGATCAGGAAGCTGCTTTGCAGCAGTGCCTGGAGCATTCGGGCCAGGTCAAGCAGACCGAGCGCGGCGATGAACCCGCTTAATGCCACAAGGCGGAGTGGCCTGCGCCCTTGCTGTCCCTGTGCGTTGCTCACGGTGACCTATGGGACCAGCACGATCTTGCCGAAGTGCTCTTGCGAGGCCAGACGCTCGTGCGCCGCACGGGCCTGGGATAACGGCATGACCGTGTCCACAATGGAGCGCAGTTTGCCCGCGAACACCAGCCCCATCACCGTGGCGAAGTCGCTGCGCGAGCCCATTGTGCTGCCGATAATGTTCAGGTGCTTGGCGAAGATATAGCGGATGTCCAGGTCAAATTTGGGGCCGCTGGTGTTACCGACGACGAGCATGCGCCCGCCCTTGCGCAGGGCGCGGATGCTGCCGAACCAGGTCGCCTGGCCGACGTTGTCCACCACAATGTCCACGCCGCGCTTGTTGGTTCTCAGGAAGACTGCCCTGGACCAGTCCTCCTGGCTGCGGTCAATGAGTACATCCGCGCCCAGCGCACGTGCCCGCTCCAGTTTCTCTGCGCTGGAGCCTACGACATAGACGGTGGCGCCAGCCAGTTTGGCGATCTGGATATAAGCGGTGTTCACGCCACCGCCTGCCCCCACGACGAGCACCGTCTCGCCAGGGCGGACATGGCCCAGAGTGACCAGCGAATGCCAGGCGGTCACGTAAACCAGCCCGGCAGCGGCGGCCTCTTCAAAAGGAAAGCCGTCGGGGACCTGGACGACGTTGCGGGCGGGCACGGCCAGGTATTCAGCATAGCTGCCGCGCACGTGTTCGCCTAGCAGGCGAAAATCGGCGCACAGTTGGTCCTCGCCGCGCATACAGAACTCGCAGTGCCCGCAACTGAGCGTGGGGTTGACCACGACGCGGTCGCCCGGCGCCACGTCCTGGACGCGCTCACCAACGGCAACGACGACCCCGGCAGCGTCCGCGCCGGGGATATGCGGATAAGCCAGCTTAAGGCCCGGCCAGCCCTGGCGCACGAACAGGTCCAGCCGGTTGAGGGCAGCGGCTTTGACCTGGATCAGGACATCTTCCGGGCCGGGTTCCGGCGTGGGGAAGTCCTCGTAGCGCAGGACCTCCGGCCCCCCGTGTTCATAGAAGAGGACGGCTTTCATGTCACCTCGCTAGGTCTCCCAGGATATGCCGTGCGATCACCAGCCGCTGAATCTCGCTCGTCCCTTCGTAGATTTCGGTGATCTTGGCATCGCGGAAATAGCGCTCAATGGGCATCTCTTTGCTATAGCCCATCCCGGCGTGAATTTGCACCGCCTTATATGTAACCCAGTTGGCCATCTCGGAGGCGTAGAGCTTGGCCATAGAGGCTTCCAGCGTGTAGCGCTCGCCGGTGCGCTTGGAGCGCTCTTTGGCCAGCGCGGCGTTATAGATAAGCAGGCGGGCGGCTTCAATGCGCGTCTTCATATCGGCCAGTATCCACTGCAGGCCCTGGAACTCGCCGATCTTCTTGCCGAAGGCTTCGCGCTCCTGGCACCATTTGACCGAGGCCTCGTAGGCAGCCTCGGCGATGCCCAGCGCCTGGGCCGCGATGCCAATGCGCCCGGCATCCAGGATAGTCATGGCGATTTTGAACCCCTGGCCCTCCTCGCCCAGGCGGTTTTCCACCGGGCAGCGGTAATCCTCAAAGACGAGTTCGCAGGTGGCCGAAGCGCGAATGCCCAGCTTGGGTTCCACCTTGCCGCGGGTCAGGCCCGGCTGTTTGGGGTCAATGATGAAGGCGGTGATGCCATGGTGCCGCTTTTCGGGCTGGGTCATGGTGAAGAGGATGATCACATCGGCGACTGGGCCGCTGGTGACCCAGGACTTGCGCCCGTTGATGATGTAGAAGTCGCCGTCGCGCACGGCCCGCGAACGCATGTTGCCGGCGTCCGAGCCGGACATTGGCTCGGTGAGTGAGTAGGCGCCGATGTACTGGCCACTGGCGACGGGGACCAGCCACTTCCGCTTCTGTTCCTCGGTGCCGAATTGCAGCAGGCCATGGCACACCAGCGAATTGTTCACCGAGACGATCGTGCCGTGCGAGGCGTCGGCTTTGCTGATCTCCTCCATGACCAGGACATAGGAGATCGTATCCAGGCCGGCGCCGCCGTATTCTTCGGGGACCTCAATGCCCATAAAGCCGAGCTGGCCCATCTTCTTGACGGTCTCATAGGGGAACTCACCGGTTTCGTCAAAGTGGGCCGCGATAGGGGCAATCTCTTTCTGGGCAAATCTGCGGGCGAGATCGCGGATCTCTATATGCTCAGGTGTCAATTGCAGGTCCATACACCCCTCCTTTCAGTGACACATCCCATTATAGCACAGGCTGCTAGTTTGAAAGAGTGTGGCGGTGGAAGAGGGTGTATTCCATATTCGGGGCAGATGTGGTACGCTGACCACGACGAGAACAACGAGACCAGGAGAGAGCAGAGCATGGACGTGGCACAACAGGAACTGAAGACGAGGATAGTACAAGACGCGCAGGCCGCCTTGGAGAAGCGGCTGGTGCAGCGGCTGGCGGGCGAGGAGATGACACTGAGTAGGCCGGGTTTCCCTCCCCGGCGTAGGGCAGGTTTCTAAACCTGCCGCTCTGCGGCGGCTATGGAAAGCCGCCCTACAGGTATTCTATCCCGCCTTGCCCATTCCATGTCGGGGGGCGCCCGGCCTGTCAGGCGCGGTTTCAACCGCAGGGCGGCCCCCAATATGGAATACACCCGTGAAAGCGGGCCTCCGCTTTGTCATCCGGCTCAACTCTGAAGTTCAGACAGGTTATTGACAAATACCCTGCCTGGTGCTAGAATGAAGTTATGGCGCTGGACCGCTTCGGGCGAAATATCAACTACCTGCGAGTCTCGCTCACCGACCGCTGTAACCTGCGCTGCGTCTATTGCATGCCGGAGAATATGACCTTCCGCCCCCGCAAGGAGTTGATGCAAGACGATGAACTCTTCACCCTCGTCCGCGCTTGCGCAGACCTGGGCTTTGAGAAGATTCGCCTGACCGGGGGCGAGCCTACCGTCCGCGCCAACATCGTGGAGATCGTCCACACCATCGCCCATACGCCCGGCATCCGCCAGGTGACCATGACGACCAACGGTGTGCTCCTCGCCAAACTGGCCCGCCCGCTCAAACAGGCCGGCTTGCAGCGCGTCAACGTCAGCGTGGACACTCTCAACCCGGACAAGTTCAGGCGCATCACCCGCTGGGGCGATTTAGAGGACGTTTGGGCCGGGATTGAGGCAGCGGAGGCCGCCGGGCTGGGGCCCATCAAGCTTAACGCGGTCGTGATGCGCGGCTATAATGAAGAGGACGTCGTGGACCTGGCCCAGTTGACCCTGTACCACGACTGGCAGGTGCGCTTCATTGAGATGATGCCCTTCGGCGAGGTCGCCGAGTTTGCCAGGACGGGCCTGGTTACCGCAGAAGAGATGATGGAGCGCATCGCGGCGGCGCTGGGGCCACTGGAGCCTGTGGATGGTGGCCGCCTGGATGGCGAAGCCCGCCTCTACCGCCTGCCGGGAAGCCTCGGCATCCTCGGCTTTATCAGTTCTGTGACCCAACCTTTCTGTGCCTCGTGTAGCCGTGCCCGGCTCACGGCCGATGGCCGCCTGCGGCTGTGCCTGCTGCGCGATAAGGAGGTGGACCTTCTCACTCCGCTGCGTCAGGGCGCGACGATTGAGGAGATCAAGGCGCTGATCCGCGAGGGGATCTGGCACAAACCCTGGGGGCACGGTCTGGCCCACAACGTCATCCCCCTGGAACGGGTGATGTCCCAGATCGGTGGATGAGCCAGGTTATCCTCTGTGTGGATATTGGCGGCACCCATCTCCGCGCAGCCCGCTTCTCCCCTACCGGGCAGATGCTCCAACGCGAAAGCATCCCCACGCGCGTGGCTGAGGGGTTCGGCCCGGTCCTAGCGCGGCTGTACCGCCTGATTGAGCGGGTGCTGCCGGAGGGCGGTGAGGAGGTCATCGGCATCGGCCTGGCCGTCCCCGGCCCGCTCAACCCCTACACAGGCGTGATCATCGGCGCACCGAACATGCCCGGCTGGGTCAACGTGCCCCTGCGCGATCTGGTGGCCGAACGTTTCGGCTATCCGGTGTCTATTGGCAACGATGCCAACCTGGCCGCGCTGGGCGAGCACCGCTTCGGCGCGGGGCGCGGCTACAATGACGTGATCTATCTGACGATCAGCACGGGCATCGGCAGCGGCATTATCACCGATGGGCGGATGCTCCTGGGGCGGGATGGGCTGGGGGCCGAGGCCGGGCATATCGTCGTGGAGCCGGACGGGCCGCGCTGCGGCTGTGGCGGCTATGGGCATCTGGAGGCCGTGGCTTCGGGCACGGCCCTGGGGCGGCAGGCGGCGGCGCTGGTAGCGGAGGGCCAGGCGCCGGCCATCGCTGAACTGGCCGGAGGGGACCCCGCTGGCGTCACTGGTGAGATCGTCGGCAAGGCGGCGCTGGCAGGCGACCCTGTGGCCATTGGCCTGGTGACCCGTGCCGCCCGCTACATCGGCCAGGGCATCACCACATTGCTTCATCTGTTCAACCCCGGCATAGTCATCCTCGGCGGCGGCGTCACCCAGCTCGGCGACCTGCTGTTTGAGCCGATACGGGCGCGGGTGCGCGAACTGGCTATGTCCCCCGTCTATTGGGAGAACACACCTATTGTGCAGGCGGCACTGGGCGATGATGTCGGCCTGCTGGGCGCGCTGGCCCTGGTGTTAAAAGAATCCGAGCCCACCGGCGGATAGCGGGCTCGGATTCTGCTTGGCCGCTCAGAGGCGGGGCGGTCCACCCTGAGCGGCAGGCTCTTGGCCGTCGAGCGATCACGAGGGAGGTTGATCTTTTACGGCCACGCTCTGGTTGCTCTCAACCCGACGTTGTGGATGCGCTTCCCATGCCAGAGCGTCTTGCTACTTTAGAAGATAAATCCATCACATTAATAAGATATGAATCCAAGATGAGAATTTCATGAGAAATTCTCACGCCAGTTTGGTGCGGTCAATCACCGTCAGAATATGCTCCGTGACGATCTGGGCGGAGTCGGCGGTGATACGCACCGGGTCACGGTGTCCCAGCCGGACAGCCTGGCCGGGGCGCACCTCTTGCCCGCGCACATAGAGGCGCACGCCCCGCCGCCCACGATGGCGCAGCCAGGGTTGCCCCCCCTCATCGGCAAATAACTCCGCCACCCCAGTGTATGCCTCGCCCCAGCCCAGGTCCACCGCGTCCCGGAAGCTGCCAATCGTCAGTTTGGCGTGGGGGAAGGGCCGCCCTTGTTTCTGCCAGTCGGCCAGCTCCATATGGCCCAATAGCCTGCCGTTCAAACTGAGCACCAGGCCCGGTGCAAAGCGCTTGATGCCCAGGCGCAGATAGAGCGGGATACCGCCGATGACCCCGACCATCAGTACAGCGAAGCCAATCGTGATCCACAGGGTCGCGGGCAGAGAACGGCTGACCTCCAGGACGAAGGGAATTTCATAGCTTCCGCTCTCCGAACGGGGCGAGACGCTGCCCCGGACCTCGGTCTGGGTCGCCTGGAGGATAACGCGCCCGCTGACCGGGTGGCTGCCGTAGCCCAGCGCCTCCAACTGGCTGCGCGGGACGATGAGGGCGATGATCAGGCTGTGGTCATCGGGTTGAAGCGCCAGCGTGGCGGCGGGGGCCGCATCTGGCCGGGTTTGAAGATAGGCGCTCTCCGGGACGTGCAGGTTCACCGGAATGGCGTGGTCAAGCTCAAGAGAGGCGGAGAGGGCTGCCGCCGGGTCGTCTCGCTCCACGCGCCAATCCAGCTTCAGCGCCCGCGTGATCACGAGCGTGTCCACCGGCGGCAGGTAGGCGCTGGTCAGGTCATAGCTGGCAAGCACAAGTGGCAGCCGCTCGTTGGAGCCGATGGCCACCACACGCGCAGGTGAAGTGGCCTCCACGGTTGGCGCCGCCGTAGGGGTGGGCAGGTTCGGTGTTGGAGTCGTTGTGGGTGGGGGCGGTAGCTCGGTCACCTGCGGAGGCGCTGTTGGTGTTGCCGTCGGCACAGGCCACTGGAACAGGACCTCCACCAGCGGCGGGTTGAGGCTCAGGCTATTATCCTCGGTGCTGAGGAGCAGGCGCGCCTGATGCGGGCCGGGTTGGGGCACCCCCAGCGGCTTCAGGCCGATCACGATCGTCTCGTGCAAGGGAAAGGTGGTGAGTGTGAGGGACACGGGCGCAGTCGTGTCCAGGCGGACGTGGATCAGGCTGCCATAGACTGTTGGCGTGCGGCTGTCAAAGCGGAGGGTGCGCGTGACCTCGCGCCCTGGCATCAGTTCGCCGAAGTCCAGGCTGGCGGGCTGGACGTTGACCGTGCGGGCCGGGAGGCCGGTGGTCACCTCAATGCCGGCTTCCGTGAGGCGAGTGCGCGCAGCCTGGCTTAAT
The DNA here is from genome assembly GCA_034432795.1 of Anaerolineae bacterium. Classification (GTDB taxonomy): domain Bacteria; phylum Chloroflexota; class Anaerolineae; order DSLN01; family DSLN01; genus DAOUBF01. The sequence goes on along the minus strand of DAOUBF010000006.1, from coordinate 32,096 downwards.
TGCTCGCCCACGTCGCCATAGAAACCGTACAGGAAAGGCAGTCCGGCGCGCGCGTCCTGATACAGCCCGGCGATATTGCTCATGTCGGTATCGGCATGGGGGCCGTTGTCCAGGCCGTCCGTGTACAGGAAAAGCGAAGGCCGGTGTGGGGTGTCGGGGTCAGCGGCCTGCCAGTCGCGCAGGCGGTTCAGGGCATACTCCACCGCTTCGTAAATCCAGGTGCGCTGGCCGTCGGCGGGGAGGCTATTGAAGTAGCTGTGCAGTTCGGCGCGCACCTGGGCATCCAGGGCCTTGGGGTGCAGTTCGGTGCTCCCCGCAGGCAGCGGGGGGAAGACGCGGTCCAGGCGCGGCCCCTGGTCAAAGGGGACAATGGCAATGCGGGTGCCGTCCGGCAGCGCCTCCACCAGGGCCAGCACGGTGGCCCGCACCTGGTCCCAGATGTTTTTGGAGCCGCCGATGCCACGCATAGAGGCGGTGGTGTCCAGCACGATGATCGTGTCCACCACAGGCGCCTGCCCCTGGTGCCCAGGCGCGGTCAGCGGGCCATAGGCCAGGGGCAGGATGAGGGCCGCCGGGATAAGGAAGCGGAGCTTGTTCCCTAGGAACTCTAGGAACCCGGAGAAACTTTGAGAGACTGTCTGCAACATCCGCTTTCCTGTCGTACTGAGTGCAACCGAAGGTGCTAACCGGGCGGCCCTATCCTCCCCCAGGAAAGCTAAGCGCTGACGGCTTAGATGGGCGGCGGGACGAACAGCGGCGGCAGGCCGTGAGGAAAGAAGGGGCTGAGGGCCTGTGACAAGACAGGGAAGGCGCTGCGGTAGATGGCCACCAGCGCCGAGTGCTCGGTGGCGTTAAAAAGCAGCCGCCGCGTCCCCTCAATAGGCCCCCAATTCCCGCCGTTGAGGGCGAAGTTCAGGGCGATGAGGAAGCAGGTGGTGGTCACCACCGCCCAGATGAACCCACTCAGCATTCCCCCAAGCGGATTCAACCCGCCCAACGCCTTCCATTCCAGCCTGGGGTAGGTCTTCTGAATCATGGCCTCCAGGCTGGCGGCGAGCAGTACCAGAAGCATAAGGAAAGCCACGCTGCTGGAGAGGGCGTTGGGGTTGCTGACCATAGCGCCAATGCGGGCGGCGAACCAGCCGTAGCTCATGGCGGCCAGGACCACAGCGATGTACAGGATGAGGACACTGAGTGTCTGGCGGATCAGCCCGCGAAACATGCCCAGCGCCATTCCACCTACCAGCACTTGAAACAGAAGTATGTCCAGTACACCGATCATCCCTTAGCCTCCCAACCTATAGCCCCGTTATGTCCAGTCGCCCCGCGTCAGATCTCACTTAATTCGTCCTCCGTCTTCCGTCCTCATTCCGGCCAGCCTGCGCACCGCGCTTTCCAGGACCTCAATATCTACCGGTTTGCTGAGGAAGTCGGTGGCGCCAGCTTTCATGGCCTGCTTCACCACCTCCGGCTCGTCCACCACCGTGAGCATGATCACCGGAATGGAAACGGTCTCCGGCTGAGCGCGCAGATGGCGCAGCACCTCCAGCCCGTCCATGCTGGGCATCATCATGTCGCAGAGGATGAGCGCAGGGTGGACGTTGCGGGCAAGTTGCAGCGCCCGCGCTCCCAGGGGCGTGTCCAGCACCTCATACCCCAGCCGTTCCAGCACGGCCTTAATGATAAAGCGCACATCGGGATCGTCGTCCACGACCAACACCGTGTTATCCATCGCCTTTGCTCCTCAGCGCTTTTCCCCCTTCAGGCAGGCAGGCTTCAACCCGCCAGGCCTGTATCTGCGTGTCCTCATTCTACCCGCTGTTGCCTGTGACGTCTATAGGAAAGCAGTTACCCCAAAAAGGTATTGACATTCTGCCGATTTCGTCTTATAATTTTAGGTGATAGTGTTGGATCGCCTAAGGAGTGTCATCATGCTGGACGAAGTTGACCGCAAGATCCTGGACCTGCTTCAGCGCGATGCCCGTATGACCAACACAGCCATCGCTGAACAGGTGGGCCTGAGCGCGCCCTCGGTGTATGAGCGCATCAAGAAGCTGGAAGCGCGTGGAGTGATCAAGGGCTACACCGCCCTTTTGGATGCCGAGGCGCTGGGCCTGCCCATCACGGCCTTTATCCGCGTGACCGTGAATACGGACGCGGAGAAGGAGAAGGCCGGCGTTGCGCACGTGATTGAGGCCCCTGAAGTGCTGGAGTGTCATCACGTAGCTGGCGAGGACTGCTTCATCTTAAAGGTCAAAGTGGCCAGCCCCCAACACCTGGAACGCCTGCTCACCCACGTCCGGGCCAGCCTGAACGTGGCCCGCACCGTCAGCATGATCGTGCTCTCCACCGCCAAGGAGGATACCCGCCTGCCGGTCCTGCTGGAGCCGCGCCAACGCGCGCCAAAGGCAACGGCAGGTCAGGAGAAGGTGTTGCCCTAGGCCACGTCACAGGTGTGGCCTGGCATCTGGCAACCGGATAAACCACGGCCCGGCGTGCAACCGGACAGGCTGGTCCTGTGTTTCAGAAGTGAGTGCAGCGCACGGTGGCAGCGCCGAAGGAGGTGTGGAATGGCCCTGCCGGATTGTGTGTGGATGGCTTGTATAGCCCTGGTTGTGCTTATTGCCTTTGATATAGCTGCCCTGCGTTACGGCGTGGACAGCCGGGAACATTTCTACAACCTGGAGGAACAGCGGCAGCGGGAGTGGTACGGCTGAGGAGTTCGGCGCGTGCATATGGATGACCTGGCGGCGCAATTGGCAACCGGTGTGGACAGCCATTTTGAGCGGCTGGTCCTGGCCTATCAGGACCGGCTGTACGCGTTCGCCTTGCGCCTGAGCGCCAACCCCCAGGACGCCGAGGAGATCGCCCAGGATGCCTTCGTCCGCGCTTACTATGCGCTGAAGCGCTATGAGGCCGAGCGTATTCGGACGATGGCGTTGAAGCCCTGGTTGTATCAGATCGCGTTGAACGTCTTCCGCAACCAGGCGCGGGCGCGGCGGCTGGCCCTTGTCTCCCTTGACAGCCTGGGCGACGGCGCCGGTATGGAGCCGGAAGATGACGAAGGCGATCGGCCAGAGCTGATAACCGAGCGCGCCGAGCGCGAACGCGAGCTTGTGGCGCAGGTGGCGACGCTGCCAGAGCGCTACCGGCTGGCGGTGCTTCTGCGCTATGTCGGGGAGTTGGACTATGCCGAGATCGCGGCGGTGCTGGGCCAGCCGGTCGGCACCGTCAAATCTAACGTCCATCGGGGCGTTCAGCGGTTACGCCTGGCGATGGCTGAGCAGCGGATAGTAGCGGGGTGACAGATGGATGAATTTGAGCATGTCCTGACAATGGAGTCGCCGGAGCTGATGCAGGGGCTGCACCGCCTGGGCGATGTGAAAGCGCCCGCCAGCCTGCTTCCGGCAGTGCTGATGCGCGTGGGCCTGGGCGATGCCTACTGGCGCCTGGAGGCCGTGATCGGGCCGGTGTTCATCGCCTATAACGCTCATGGCATCTCTGCGCTCATGCGGGCGGACGATCCTGCCAGGTTTGAGCAGGTCTTCCGCCAGCGCTTCAACCGGCCTGTTTATCCCGCACTGCAGCCGCCCGCCGACCTGGTGCGTGCGGTGAGGCAGTATCTCAGCGGTAAGCGGACGCGATTGCCCTTTGACCTGCGCGGCTTGTCGGCGTTTGAACGCGCTGTCCTGCTCAAGGCGCTGGAAATCCCGCGAGGCCAGGTGCGCCCCTATGCCTGGATCGCGCGCGAGATCGGCCATCCCAAAGCCGGGCGGGCGGTGGGCACGGCGTTGGGGCACAATCCGATCCCGCTGCTCATCCCCTGCCACCGGGTGGTGCGCAGTGATGGGCATATCGGGAATTACAGCCTGGGCGGCAGCCCGGTTAAGCGGGCGCTCCTGCGGGCAGAGGGCGTTGACCCCGATGCGCTGGAGGCGTTGGCTCGCGCCGGCATCCGTTATTACGGCAGCGAGACCACACACATCTTCTGCTTCCCCACCTGTGCGCACGCCCGGCGCATTAACGACCGCCACCGCGTGCTGTTCCGCACTGAAGAGGAAGCGATTCAGGCCGGGTATCGGCCCTGCACGGTGTGCAGGCCGATGGCGGCGTAAAACGCCAAACGTGAAACGTCATGATGCGTATCACGCTTGATGTTTCACGTTTGATATAGAGGAGACTATCGCCAATGAAGCTCAAGGAATGGGGCGCGTTCTGGCTGTTGGGGCTGATCTGGGGGGCCTCGTTCTTGTGGATCAAGGCGTAGGGCAGGTTTCCAAACCTGCCGCTCTCCGGCGGCTATGGAAAGCCGCCCTACACAGGCAGCGGCTGGGCTACTTCGTTGCAGAGAAGGAGATTTTCTGGAGTGAGATTGTCTCATCGTTTCAAGGTCGCCCTGGCATTCCTGGCGATCTACCTGATTTGGGGGTCCACTTATCTGGCGATCCGCTTCGCCATTGAGACGTTGCCACCCTTCTTAATGGCGGGCACGCGCTTCCTTATCGCCGGGGCGGTGCTGTATGCCTGGATGCGATTGCACGGTGTCCCCCGGCCCCAGGGATTCCAGTGGCGCAACACAGCGGTCGTGGGTGCGCTGCTGTTGCTGGGCGGGAACGGCGGCGTGGTCTGGGCGGAGCAGATCGTGCCCTCCGGCCTGGCAGCGGTGTTGATCGCCACTTCGCCTTTGTGGATGGCGCTGTTGGGCTGGCTGTGGCACGGCGCCCGGCCCAGCCGCCGTGTGGTGATCGGGCTGGTCCTGGGCTTCAGCGGCGTGGTGCTGCTTGTCGGCCCAGGCGCCTTGAACGGCCAGGGGCAGGTTGCGCCTGTGGGAGCGGCGGTGCTCATCCTGGCCGCGCTCTCCTGGGCAACGGGGTCGCTGTTTGCGCAACAGGCGCGGCTGCCGGCCGCCTCGCTCCTGGCGACGGCGATGGAGATGCTCGCCGGTGGAGCGCTCTTGTTTCTGGCCGGGCTGGTGACCGGGGAGTGGGCCAGGGTGGACATGAGCGCGGTCTCGCTGCGTTCGCTCCTGGCGCTGGCCTACCTGATCCTGTTTGGCTCACTGGCGGGCTTCAGCGCCTATACCTGGCTGTTGCGCGTCACCACCATTGCGCGGGCCTCCACCTACGCTTACGTCAATCCGGTGGTGGCGGTATTCCTCGGCTGGGCGCTGGCGGGCGAGGCCCTTACGTTGCAAACGCTGCTGGCGACTGCTGTGATCGTGGCGGGGGTGGTGCTGATCATCGGCCAGCAGGCGCGCCGCCACCTCCCCGTTGCGGAGGCGCCAGCCCCCTCAGATAGCGCATCTGTGGCGCAGGAGCCACAGACGGTCGGCCTGAAAGACATTGCCGCGAAATAAACCGTAGGGGCACGGCATGCCGTGCCCCTATAGGTGCATGTCAATCTTGGGGCCAGTATCATCCGAGGGGAGGAGGGCAGAACACCCCTCCCTGCCGCTCTCACCCCCTCCCCCCTGGCGGGGGGGGGCTGGGGTGGGGGGCAGGGCCGCCCCCTCCCTTACCCTCCCCCATCCAGGGGGAGGGAACAAGCGCAACCACCCTCCCCCCCTGTGGGGGAGGGAAGTCCCCTCCCAACCGGGCTGAAGCCCGGTACTGGGTAGCCTGGCACTGGGAGATTGGGGACCGGTCGTGCCCCTACCTCAATACCCGGCTTCAGCCCGGTCGTGTCTCTGCCCGGTACGGGATGTATCCGGTTGTGGTGAGACCCGTTTAGAAGTCCTTGACGACCTCAAAGCTTTGCAGGATGGCGTCCAGAGCCTCCAGATCGGCCTCGGTCACCACCTGGACATTCACGTACATGAGGAACGCCCGGTTCTCCGGCACGGCGGCCAGCCGGATGATGATGCTCTTATCCGGGCCGCAGTTGGTGAAGAGATCGTACACGCCAGCGTACAACTGGTCCGCGTAGTCGTAGCGCCCCTCATAGGTGCACTCCGCGTATTTGTCCAGTTCATCCAGGAAGGAGTTCTCGTCATAGCGTTGCGCCAGCACCTTGGAGGCGGCGAAGAAGACGCCAGGGGTGGAGTAGGTCTCGTAGTACTCTTGGAGGTTGGGAGCCGCGGAGAGCGCCGGGCCGACATTCTCGTTGTTGGGCGCCCAATCGCGCCCATCCACGTCGCTCCACTCCTTCGGCACCGACAGCTTGATCTCCCCGCCGTCGTTGTAGATCTCCACGTACTCCGTGTAGGCTGTGCCCTGCTCCACCTGCTGGCCCGCTTCCTCCTCCACCTGCTGGGCGAAAGAGAAGGACACCTCCAGCGGGCGTCCATTGAGCTGGCCGACGAGGACCTCCTGAGTGGCGAAGCGCAAGACCTCAAGGCTCAGGGTGTCTTCGGACTCATGCGTGCGCAGGATGTCGCAGTAGTCCGACATGGTGCCATCGGTGGCGAGCACTAACCCTTCTATCTTGGTGATGATGTCGCCGCCCTGGACACCCGCTTTGTCTGCAGGCGAGCCGGACTTCACCGCAGCCACCCAGATGCCGAAGATGCTCTCCCCGTCAGTGACGGCCTGGCCGTTCACGCCGATGGAGGTGACGTCTTTGCGCTGGCGCAACTGGTCAATGATCTCCAAAGCCTCCTTAGGCGCGATGGCGAAGTACTGCTCGGCATCCGGATCGTACATAAAGTTCACCCCCACGACCTTGCCGTCCTTGTTGACCAGTGGGCCACCGGAATTGCCGGGGTTGATCGTAGCATCGTGCTCAATGACGGCATCCACCGAGGCCCAACTCGTCTCGCCACTGGCCCGCTCCTTAGAGACAATCCCCCGCGTCAGCGTGAACTCCGGGTCACCCAGCGGAAAGCCCGCCGCGTACACATCCAGCCCCGTCGTGATGCGCCCCTCATACCACTCCAGGTAGGGGTATCCCTCCCCATCAATATCAATGAGCGCCAGGTCGGAGCACTCGGAAACGCCCAGGATCTTAGCGTTGCGTGGATCGCGCTCGCCGCCCACCCAGACCTTGAGCAGGGCCGCGCCGGTCACCACATGGTTATTGGTGACTGCCAGGCCGGAGGGGTCAATAATAAACCCGGAGCCTCGCCCGGCGACATTCAGTTGCAGCCCCACCTGTGGGTCCACGAAGCTGCCCTGCGCCTCAATCTGGATCACGGCCGATTTGACCTCGTCCAGCGAGGAGACGGCTTTAGACCTGGGCGTGGCGGTAGGCTCAGGCTGGGCCTCGGTCGTCGGCTTCTCCGGTGGCGCCTGGGTGGGTTTTTCCGGCGCCGCCGTCGGCTGGGCGGGGGGTTGAATACCACCACAGGCAGCCACCACGAGCGAGGCCAATGCCAGGAGGATAATGAATCGGTGTTTCATCGCGCTCTCTCCTTCCTAACCTGCTTCCGGCGGGGGAGCAGGTCCTTCTTAAAAAAAATAAAGGGGCTGCGGCCAGCATAACGCAGCAAAGCCAAGCGAGAGCTTAACATAGGTGTTATAATCTGTCAACCTGACCATTAGGCTATTCCTGCTCTGATCGGGTGCAGGTTCTGTGCCGGGCGTCAGTCCTGGCGTGATAACTCCGCCACCACGTAGCGATGGTCCGAGCCGCCCTCTTTCCCCACCCAGGCCCGTATGGCCCGCAGGTCGGGCGAGTGAAACACGTAATCCAGGCGGACCAGCGGAAAGGGGGTGTAGAAGCCGCGAACGTGCTTCTTGTTGGGGTAGGTGAAGCCGAAGCCCCATCCCGCCTGCCGGAAGGCATCGCGCAGCACGGCGTTGATCCGCGCATAGTTGGGCGTCTGATCGGTGAGGTTGAAGTCGCCCACGACCAGAACCGGCTCGTGTTGCGCCTGAACCTCGGCGATTAGCCTGTCCACCTCCTCATCCTGTAGGAAGGCAGCGCGTAGGCCAGGGAAGGTGCTGGTCAGGAATTCGTCGCCATTGCCCTCCCCGACGCCGCGCAGGTGCAAATGGACGTTGAAGAGGTAGACCGGCTGCCCGGCCACCTCCAGGACAATATGGTGCACGATGGGCTGGCCTGCGCTCACCAGGAAGCCCTTATCCTCCAGAATGGGGTGACGGCTGAGTACGCCGCTGCTCCAGTAGCCGGCCCCCAGGTGCAACGCGCGATACGGGTAGCGCTCGCCCAGTCGCGCCACCAGCCCCTCGGCCATCTCCACCCCCAACTCTTGCAGCGCAACGATGTCGGGCGACTCGCGGGCGATGGTGGCGGCGGCCTCCTCTATGTTCAGATTACGCAGGTGGATGTTCCAGGTCATAACCCGGAAGGCGGGGCGGTTGGCCTGGGCCGGCGGCAGGCGCGGCAGGAAGCGGTCGCCGTAGAGCACCAGGAAGACGAGCGTGGCCAGCAGCGTCGCCCCCCGCAGGGGCCAGGCGCGCAGCAGGAGCGCCAGGGGGATGAGGACGAGCAGGGGCACGAACAGCCAGGGGATGAAGTTGATGGCCAGGACGCCCCAACCGCGCCGCCACAACACCTCACGCAACGGCAGGTAGGCCGCCAGGCCCAGGGCGTATAGCCAGCTTAAAGCGGTCAGTCCAATCAGCATCAGGTGGCTTATCGTTCTCAAGGCTGGAATCGCTTCCCAGGGCTTTCCTATTCTGCCGGAGATTTGGGGTAGGGTCGGTTATACACGCCTTTTCGCGTTTGTCAAGCCTCTCCATGTGTGCTAAGATCACTCACGTAAAGCGCGAAGCGTAACAGGTCGTCACGTTTTACGTTTCACGTTCCCATGTCACCGAAACGCCTGCTCGGCTTCGTCCTGATCAACGTCGTCGTCTCACTGGTCGTCAGCCTGTCAGTCCTGGCCCTGTGGGATCGGCGCGCACCGCCACGCAGTGGCCTGCCCGCTCTCGCAGGCACGGCAGCGCCCGGTGAAACGCCAGGCCCTGAGGCGACCATTGCCGCGTCAGAGGCGACAGAGACGCCGGAAGGGACGATCTACGTTGTCAAGGCTGGCGACACACTTTCCACTATTGCCCAGCAGTACGGTGTGACCATAGAGGATCTGATCGCTGTCAACCGACTGGCGGATCCGAACCTCCTCCGGGTGGGCCAGACGCTGATCATCCCCACGAGCGGCGCGGCGCAGACGGCGGTGGCGGCGGCCACCGCCACGGCCAACGCGCCGCCGACCCCCATCCCCACCGTGACCCCTTCGGGCGCCCCGCCTGTGGTGACATTGCGCGGCGTGACGGGCCGGGGGGACCTGGCGAATGAGGCCATTGTCCTGATCAACGAAGGCGGTCGGGTGGACCTGGCCAACTGGACGTTGAGCGATAAGCAGGGCAACCGCTTCGTCTTTCCCAGCCTGGTGCTCCTTCAGGGCGCGCAGGTCCAGGTGCACACCGCCGCCGGTACGAATTCGGCCACCGACCTGTACTGGGGACGCCCGGCGGCGGTGTGGGGCGACCGCGGCGACGAGGCCACGCTCACTGATGCGACCGGGGCCGTGGTGGCCACGCTGCAACTGCCCTGAGATGAAACTGCTCATGTTCCAGGCCCGGCGCTTCTGGTTCGCGCCCTTTGAGAAGACGTTGCCGGAGGCGGTAGATGCACCCGAAGCGCACGAAGTGAAAGAGGCAGTGGTCGCCTTTGTCCACGCTGAGGCGGGGGACGAGGCTGATCCGGGCGGGCTGGAGACCAAGTTCGTCAAGAATATCAAATGGCTGGCGGGCAAGCGCGGCCTGCGCCGCGTGGTGTTGCATTCCTTCACCCACCTGGCCGAGAGCAAAGCCTCGCCTGCCTTCGCCCAGGCTTTCCTGCAAAGCGCGGCGGAACGGCTCAGGCGAACGGGCTATGAGGTGGTGGTGACGCCCTTCGGCTGGGTGTGCGAGTGGGAGTTGGCGGTGTACGGCGAGTCGCTGGCGAAGGTGTTTGTCTCCATAACGTAGGGCAGGTTTCTATACCTGCCGATGGCGGGTTTCTATACCTGCCGATACATTGCTATGCTAGAGAGGCGGGGGGAGGTGGAACTGGAACGGGTACGCACAACGGAAGCGGCGAACCACGTCGGCGAGCGCGTGCGGCTGGCGGGCTGGCTGCACACGCTGCGGCGGCTGGGCGGGATCAATTTCCTGCTCGTGCGAGATGGTTGGGGCCTCTTCCAGGCCGTGCTGGAGACACCTGAGCAGATGGCGCCTCTGGCAGGCTGCCAGGTGGAGTCTGTGATTGAGGTGGAGGGCCGCGTTGTGGCCGAGCCGCAGGCGCCGGGGGGCGCCGAACTGCGCGATTGCCAGGTGCGGGTGATCACGCCGGTCACCGAACCGGTGCCCTTCGCCATTAACAAGCGTGAACTTAAGGTCGGGCTGGACACGTTCCTGGACCATGCCACTGTGGGCCTGCGCCATCCGGCCAGGCGCGCGCTGTTCCGGCTGGCCTCCGGTGTGATGGCCGGCTTCCGCGAATTCCTGCGCAACGAAGGCTTCACCGAGATCCAGACGCCCAAGATCGTCGGTTCGGCGACGGAGGGGGGGGCCAACGTCTTTAAGATTGATTACTTTGGCCGCCCGGCGTATCTGGCGCAATCGCCTCAGCTTTACAAGCAGATCATGGTGGGCGTATTTGAGCGCGTGTTTGAGGTTGGGCCGGTCTTCCGCGCCGAGCCGCACTCCACTGCCCGCCACACCAACGAATACGTCAGTCTGGACGTGGAATTCGGCTTCATCCGCGACCATACCACCGTGATGGCGCTGCTTAATCGCCTGCTGGCGGCGATCATTGCCTGGCTGGGGGAATATCACGCCAGCGATCTGGCCCTGCTGAACCTGACCTTGCCGACCGTGCCCGCCGAGATTCCTCGCCTGCATTTCACCCAGGCGCAGCAACTCATCCTGGACCGCTATGGCGTGGACGTGCGGGGCGAGCCGGACCTGTCGCCCCAGGATGAGCGCTGGGTGGCCGAGTGGGCGCGGGAGGTGCACGGTTCGGACTTCGTGTTCGTCACCGGCTATCCGATGAGCAAGCGCCCCTTCTACACCCACCCCGACCCGGCGGACCCGCGCTACTCCAACAGTTTTGACCTGATCTTTCGCGGCGTGGAGATCGTCACCGGCGGGCAGCGGCTGCATCGCTACGCCGATTATCTGGCCGCGTTGGAGGCGCGGGGTATGTCGCCGCAGCCCTTCGCTGGTTATCTGGAGGCCTTTCGCCACGGGATGCCGCCGCACGGCGGCTTTGCCATCGGCCTGGAGCGCTTTATTGCCCAACTCGCTGGCCTGTCCAACCTGCGCGAGGCCACGCTGTTCCCCCGCGACATGGAGCGGCTGACGCCTTAAGGAGAATCGGCCTATTCTATCTTGCGGCGTTACGCCATATTAGAGTATGATTAAGTATGATTATCATGGCTTATACCTGAACTCTGGATAAAGTCTATGGCAAACCTGCCTCTTTTCAATACACCGAAACAGATTGAGGGTTATTTCCATCCGGATGCGCATATCGTGCTTTATCACGGTGATGTGAACGAGTTTCTGCCTACGATCCCGGATAACTCAATCAGCCTTATTATCACTTCCCCTCCTTATAATCTTGGCAAAGACTACGAAGACCGTGTTTCCATTGGAAAGTATTTGGAAACACAGGCGCAAACGATCGCTCAACTCTACCGAGTTCTGAGAGAGGATGGGAGTATTTGCTGGCAGGTGGGCAATTTCGTGCAAGACGGCGAGGTTTACCCTCTTGATATTCTCTACTATGATATTTTTAAGAAGCTCAACTTGTTCTTGCGAAACCGAATTATCTGGTACTTCGGACACGGATTACACGCCTCAAAGCGGTTCTCTGGCCGTTATGAGACTATTCTATGGTTTACGAAGAGCAATCGCTATGTGTTTAATCTCGACGCGGTGCGCGTACCTGCGAAGTATCCTGGCAAGCGCCATTACAAGGGGCCTAACAAGGGCAAACCATCGGGCAACCCAAAGGGAAAGAATCCGTCAGACGTTTGGGAGATATTAGTGGAAGATTGGGACAGCGCTCTTTGGAATATCCCGAACGTAAAATCAAATCATCCGGAGAAAACGATCCACCCCTGCCAATTCCCCGTTGAGCTTGTGGAGCGTTGTGTGCTTGCTCTGACAAATGAAGGGGATTGGGTCTTTGATCCCTACGCTGGTGTAGGTTCATCTCTGATAGCTGCTATCAAGCATAACCGGCGTGCGATGGGGAGCGAAAAGGAGGCTGCTTATATTGATATTGCCCGCGAGCGCATCCTGGCTTACTTTAACGGTACGCTTCGTCTCAGGCCGATGGGCAGGCCTGTATATACGCCGACGGGCAGAGAAAAAGTTTCGCAAATCCCCGATGAATGGGCGGATGTCTCGCGGCAGAGGCTCCTGGAGAGCAAAGGCGACTACGAATGATTATCGCGGGGATTTACTCTTTCAACAAAGGAGAAGAGATTATAGAGGCAAAGTTCAGCGCTGAGCTTGAAGAGGTCAAACAAATTATCGCTACTGTAGATAGCCAGAGATACAAGACCAAAATCAGTAGAGAAAAGACTATGCCTGGAAGGACGCTCTACGAGCCGAGGGCCTTGAACCGCGCGTTCAGAGCAGAGTTCAGCGCCCGAGGTTGGCGTAAGCACAAAGTCCCCTGTGAATATTCGTCCCAATACTATACCCCTGGCTATATACCCTCCACGTCTTATAAAGGTGCTTTCCGAGAGATGGATTTCGTGAAGAATCGTGTCGGTGTAGAGGTCCAATTCGGGAAATATGCTTTCATGGTGTATAATGTTTGCGCCAAGATGACGATATTCCACCGGCGCGGTCTCATTGATGCTGGTATTGAGATCGTCCCTGTCAAAGACTTTGCCGATGAGATGTCAACCGGCGTATCGTTCTTTGAGCAGATCGTGTGGGATTTAGAGAATCGTGGAATCGCCGATATTGATATTCCTGTCCTGATATTGGGGGTGGCGAAATAGTTCCACGCGAGTCATGCGGTGCCCAGATTTACAAACCGTCCCCTTGAACCTCTCTCATCCAGACCCTCTACGCCTGCCGAAGTAGAAGCCGACCGCGCCCACCTGGGCACCATGATCCGTATTTGGGGCAGTTCGCTCATCGTCCTGGGCCTGTTCGCCCTGTTTGGCCCAGGCCTGCTGGAGTTCCCGCCTGTGCTCGATCCGCTATGGGGGATACTGGCCATCGGTCTGGGGCTGGCCTCGTTGTGGCTGAAGCACGCGGCGCTTTTAGCGGGGGAGGCCGTTTTCCTGGGCGGCCAGGGCCTGCTGTTGGCTATCGGGGGGCTGCAATTCAACCAGGCTACCGGCGACACGTTGATCCTGGCCATCGGCATCCTGCTGGCGGTGTACGCGCTGCGGCTGTGGGGGGAGTTCCAACGCGCCCGCCGCCTGCCGAATGCGCCGGCGGATGGCTTTGCCCTGGCCGGTATCGTCGGCGCCCTGCTGGGGATGGCCATCAGCGGCGCCGCGTTCCTGGTCAGCGCCGAACAACATTCAGCCTTTGTCCGTTATGGGCTGGACCTGGCCCTACTGGCGCTGGGCCTGAGCCTGGGCGCACTTCTCCTGGGCACGGACCGCCCCGGCCTGGGCAAGATCGGCCTGGGCCTGTCCCTGCTGGCTCTGATCGCCTTCCTGGCTATCCTATTCACCAGGGGGGCAGCGTAGCCGGGAAGTCACCCTCTCCCCAACCCTCCCCCATAGAGGGGGAGGGGGTGACTGCTGACAGTTGCCCCAAAATTGAAATACACCCCCGCAATGTTCCCAATTGACTTTTACGGCTCCGGGGGTATCATAATGTCCGCTGACTCTATTAGGTATGCCGGAGATATGTCGGTTCTTTGGGATCATCATCACGATGTATTATGGTGATCACCAGCCCCCTCACTTCCATGTGCGTTATGGGGAGCAGAAAGCGTTGATCGCCATTGATACGCTCACACTCTTTCGCGGACACCTTTCGCCCAGGGTGTTCGGTATGGTCATGGAATGGGCGGCTGCCCACCAAGACGAATTGAAAGAGAACTGGAAGCTGGCTCGCCAACAGGCGCCGCTCAGGCGGATAGAGCCTCTGGAGTAAACGATGTTGAAGGATATTGTAGCGGTCAAGCCCCTTGAAGGTTACCGTCTTCATCTGCGCTTTGAAGATGGTCAGGAGGGTATTGTGGATGTCACCGAAATCGTTGAATTCAGCGGTGTTTTCGCTCCCCTTAAGGACCCGGAGTTCTTTGCCAGAGTGAGCCTGAACCCTGAATGGGGAACGGTATATTGGCCCAATGGGGCAGACCTGGACCCGGACATGCTTTATAGCAAAGTCACAGGCGAAGAACTGCCGCATTCTGAGGCGGTCTCTGCGGGCAAGTCTTCGGCGGCGCCATAAACGGCGCCGCTGATCGTGTCTGCCAGGTGAGGTGGCCTGGGCCTGTCCCTGCTGGCTCTGATCGCCTTCCTGGTTATCCTGTTCTTCAACCGCGCCTAATAGTCACCCCCATCGCCGTAGTGTATAATGGTTATGGAGGTCGCCTATGGAAGCAGAGTTTACCTTCGGAGGGCCTGTCGTCTGGCGGCCCACGCCAGAGTTGATTGCGCAGAGCAACATCAAAGCCTTCATGGACCGGCGCGGCCTGGCCAACTTTGACGAGCTGATGCGCTGGTCCACAGAGGACGTTGGGCGCTTCTGGGAGGCGGTCCTGGCTGACCTGGACATCCGCTTTGACCGGCCCTATGAGCGCATCCTGGACACCTCTCGCGGCATCGCCTGGGCGCAATGGTGCGTCGGCGGCAAGCTCAACATCGTCACCAACTGCCTGGACAAGTGGCTGGGCACGCCCACCCAGAACCGCGCCGCCGTGCGTTGGGAGGGTGAAGAAGGCCAGACCCGCACGCTCACCTACCTGGACCTGTACTATGAAGTGAACCGCATGGCGAACGCGCTGCGCAGCCTGGGCCTGAAGAAGGGCGATGCCATCGGCCTGTACATGCCCATGATCCCGGAGATCGTCATTGCGCTGCTCGCCATCGTCAAGATCGGGGGGATCGTCCTGCCGTTGTTCTCCGGCTATGCCGCGCCCGCGATCGCCACCCGGCTGATAGACGCGGAGGCCAAAGCCCTGTTCACCGCCGACGGTGTTTACCGGCGTGGCCAGGTCGTGCCCATGAAGGACATCGCCGATGAGGCGGTGGCGCAATCGCCCTCGGTCCAGCACGTGATCACCGTGAAGCGGGTGGGCCGGGAGGCCCTCCCCTGGCAGGCCGGGCGCGACCACTGGTGGCACGACCTGATGGAAGGCCAGCCGCGCCAGGCCCCGTCCGAGCCGACCGACGCCGAAGACCCACTCATGATCATTTACACCTCCGGCACCACCGGCAAGCCCAAAGGCGCCGTGCATACCCATTGTGGCTTCCCCATTAAGTCGGCTCAGGACATCTGGTTCGGCCTGGACCTGAAGCCCTCGGATACGCTCTACTGGGTGACGGATATGGGCTGGATGATGGGGCCATGGGAGGTGTTTGGGACGACGCTGCTGGGGGCGACGATGCTGCTCTACGACGGCGCGCCGGATTACCCCGACCCCGACCGCCTGTGGGCTTTAGTGGAGCGCCACGCGGTCACCGTCCTGGGTATCTCGCCCACGCTGGTGCGGGCGCTGATGCGCTATGGCGACGAGTTCGTCAAGCGCCACGACCTGTCCAGCCTGCGCCTGCTCGGCTCTACCGGCGAACCCTGGAACCCCGACCCCTGGCTGTGGTTCTTCCACACCGTGGGCGGTGGGCGCTTGCCGATTATTAACTACTCCGGCGGCACGGAAATCTCCGGCGGGATTGTCATGGGCAATGTGCTCACGCCGCTCAAGCCCACCGCCTTCTCCGGGCCGGTGCCGGGCATGGCTGCCGATGTGGTGGACGACGAAGGTAGAAGCCTGCGCGGTCAGGTCGGCGAACTCGTCGTGCGCCAGCCCTGGATCGGCATGACGCGCGGCTTCTGGAAGGACCCCGACCGCTATATCCAGACCTACTGGTCGCGCTTCCCCAATGTTTGGGTGCACGGCGACTGGGCGGCGGTGGACGAGGACGGCCTGTGGTACATCTTGGGCCGCTCCGATGATACCATCAAGGTGGCAGGCAAGCGGCTCGGCCCCGCCGAGGTGGAGTCCATCCTGGTGGGCCATCCGGCGGTCAACGAGGCCGCTGCCATCGGCGTCCCCGACCCGCTCAAGGGCCAGGAGGTGGTGTGCTTCTGCGTGCTCAAACCGGGCTATGCGCCGGATGAGGGCTTGCGCGAGGCTCTCAAGGAGCGCGTGGCACAACACCTGGGCAAACCACTTAAGCCACGCGAGGTCAGGTTCGTGCGTGATCTGCCCAAGACGCGCAACGCCAAGGTTATGCGCCGCGTTATCCGCGCCGCCTACCTCGGCCAGGACCCCGGCGACCTGTCCTCGCTGGAGAACCCGGCGGCGGTGGAGGAGATCAAGAGGGCGATATGAGCCTGGAGCGTTCAGTATCAAGCGCCGAGCCTGAAACGTCCAACGTCAAGGATGATGATAGGTTACATTTGGCGTCTGAGGTTTTACGTTTGACGTTTGAGGTCTGGCGCTACCATGAATACCAGGGGGCGACCAATGACTGCGCTCCCTTCTGCGTGGCGATGGCCGCGAACGCCTTGCTGGGCGAGGCCCGCTACCGCGCTGCACAGATCGCCCGTGAACTGGACAGGCCCGTATGGCGCTGGTGGCCGCCGCCTCCGCTCCTCTATCGCCGTGTGCCCGGTTGGGCCACTTTCCCCTGGGGCCCGGCGGACATCCTGCGGCGCATGGGCTTCCGCGCCCGCTGGGGCCTGTTCGGCTCCGAGGAGCGCTTGCGCCAGAATCTGCGCGAAGGGCGCATCACCCTGGTCAGCGTGGGCAACCTGCTGGACTGGCGGGCCTGGGGGCGCGAACGGCTCTGGGGCCACGTCAAGATTCTCTATGCCTGGGACCCGGACCAGGGCTGGGCCTTCGTAGACCCGGCCATCCATCCGGCCACCGCTCAGGACGTCTGGGGCCAGGCCGGCATCGGCTGGCAGTCCCACACCAGCTTCATGCACCAGTGGCGCAGCATGTTGCGCTGGACAACGGAGGTAGAGGCGTGAACTTCCAGCTTACGGAAGAGCAGGAGATGTTTCGCCAGGCGGTGCGCGCCTTCGCCGAGAAGGAACTCAAGCCGCGTGCCCGCCATGTGGACGAGACCGGCGAGTTTAACTGGGAGGCCGTGCGCAAGATGGGGCCGTTGGGCCTGCTGGGTCTGGCCGCGCCGGAGGAGTATGGTGGCGCAGGTGTGGACTCGGTCAGTGCGGCTATCGCCATTGAGGAGTTGGGCCGGGGCTGTGGCAGCACCGCGCTCAGTATCGCGGCACACAATGGCCTGTGCTGCACCCCGCTGGCGCTGTTCGGCACGCACGAGCAGAAAGAGAAATGGCTGCGGCCACTGGCCGAGGGTCGGGCCGGCCTGGGCGCCCTGGCCCTGACCGAGCCGGGCGCAGGCAGCGACCTGGGCGGCGGTGTGCGCACCCGCGCCGTCAAAGAGGGCAACACCTGGGTGATCAACGGCAGCAAGATGTGGTGTACCAATGCCTCTATCGCTGACATCATCATCGTGCTGTGCCGCACCAACCCGGAAGCGGGCAAGCGCGGGCTGAGCCTGATCGTTGTGCCCACCGACACGCCGGGGCTGATCATCGGCCCGCCGGAGAAGAAGATGGGGCTGCGCGGCTCGCCCACCCACGCCCTCACCTTCCAGGATTGCCGCGTGCCTCTGGAGAACCTGCTGGGGGAAGAGGGGCGCGGCCTGCCGGAGGCCCTGGCTACCCTGGATCATGGCCGCATCGGGATCGCGGCGCTGGCTATCGGGCTGGCTCAGGCTGCCTTTGAGGAGGCGGTTAAGTACGCCAAAGAGCGCCAGGCCTTCGGCGTCCCTATCGCCCAGCACCAGGCGATCCAGTGGATGCTCGCTGACGCGGCCACCGGGATGGATGCGGCGCGCCTGCTGACCTATCGCGCCGCCTGGCTGCGAGGGCAGGGCCGCCCCTTTACGAAAGAAGCCGCTATGGCCAAGCTCTTCGCCTCCGAGGTCGCCGAGCGCGTCTGTTTCCACGCCATTCAGATTCACGGCGGCTACGGCTACTCGGCGGAGTTCCCGGTGGAGCGCATCTACCGCGATCAACGCCTGATGACCATCGGCGAGGGGACAAGCGAGATACAGCGAATGGTCATTGCCAGGCATGTGTTGCAGTGACTGAGGGAAGACGGAATATAGTACGCTTGCCCCGCGCCCCGACCTGGGTTATAATCGCGGGGCACGAGGTCATACGTCGCCTTCGGCGACAGCGACCAAGGTAATTAATAAGGAGTTGGATTCGTGGAGTATTGGGAGACACAACCGCGTTTGACAGGATCATCGGAAGCGGCGCTGGGGGAGGCAGCGGAGAAAGCGCAAAGCAAGGCCCTGTTCCGTGAGGTGGTGGAAACTCTCCTCCTCACGGTGATCATTTTCCTGGCGGTCAATGCCGCCACCGGGCGCTTCCGTATTGAGGGCACCAGCATGTACCCGACGTTGCAGGATGGCCAGTATGTGATCGTCTCCAAGATCAGTTATCTGTTCAGCAAGCCGCAGCGGGGCGATATTATCGTCTTCATCCCTCCCAACGACCGCCATCGCGATTTCATTAAGCGCATTATCGGCCTGCCCGGCGACCATATTGAGATCAGGAACGGGATCGTGTTTGTGAACGGCGTCCAGCTCTACGAGCCTTATATCAATGGCCCCGGCTACTATTCGGATGATCGCACATTAGGGCCAGACGAGTATTACGTCCTGGGCGATAACCGGGCCAATTCCAGCGATTCCCACAACTGGGGCGTTCTGCCGGGGCAGAACATTATCGGTAAGGCGTGGCTCTCCTACTGGCCGCTGGACCGCATCGGCCTGGTCCCCCACGCCAGCTACGCCGCCGGCCCTTAGACGGCGGGCGCCAGGCGACGGGCGAGAGCCTGTTGTCCGTCATCTGCCGCCCCCGTTCGTCGTCAGCAACATGGAAACGCCATCGGAAGCGGAGGTTCGGGCGATTGTACGGCGGGTGCTGCTGCGTACGCTGGGCCTCACCCCCGCGATGGCGGAGCCTGCCTCAGCGCCCCTTCCCTCCCCCCTCCCCACCGGGGCGCCGGGGGAAGGGGCAGGGCATTCGGCCCGCCCCGTGATCACCGAGGCCACTGTCCAGCAGACCCCACCTAACTCAACGCTGGAGGTCCCCCCGAACGCGCTGATCACGCCGTTGGCGCGTGATGCGGCGGAGGTGCGCGGCATCCGCCTGGTGCCGTCAACTCAGCCTTCCTCCTATTCATCCCCCCTCCTCCAGCGGCGTGAGGGGGAGGGAGGAAGTGAGGGGCGCACCGTTGCCCTGGGCGCTGACCACGCTGGCTATCGCCTCAAAGAGGCGCTCAAAGGGTTCGTGGAGGAATTGGGCTATAAGGTGATAGACTGTGGCACAAATCGCCCAGATGCGGTAGACTATCCTGACTTCGCCTACGCGGTGGCTCGCCTGGTGGCGGAGGGCCGCGCCTGGCGTGGGATTATCGTGGATGGCGCCGGGATTGGTTCGTGCATGGCGGCCAATAAAGTGCCCGGCGTGCGTGCCGCCTTGTGTTACGATCAGGCCACAGCGGTCAATAGCCGCGAGCACAACGATGCCAATGTGCTGACGCTGGGCGCGGGCCTGATCGGAGAGCACCTGGCGCGGCAGATCGTCAAGACCTGGCTGGAGACGGAGTTTGGTGGCGGGCGCCATGCGCGGCGCGTGGCCAAGATTATGGCCATTGAGAAGCGGTATCTGAAGTAATGGACACCTTCACGCCCGATCAGATTGAACGCCTGGTGGAGCAGATCACCAAGCACGTGCTGATCGCCTTGCGCGAGGAGGAACGGCGGGCGAAAAACGGCGATGGCGCAGACGCCTGCCAGTGCAAAGACGGTGTCTGCGTCCGCGACTGCGCCGACCGCGTGCAGCGGGTGATCGGCGCGGGCGCCAACCGCATCTCCGCCGGGCTGGGGGTGATCCCCAAAGACCTGTCCATTGCGACGATGATCGATCACACGTTGCTGAAGCCCGATGCGACCGAGGCGGAGATCGCCCAGCTTTGCTATGAGGCCCGCAAATATGGCTTCGCTGCCGTGTGCGTCAATCCCTCCTACGTTAGGCTGGCGGCGCAGTTGCTCAAAGACTCGCCGGTCAAGGTCTGCACGGTGGTCGGCTTTCCGCTGGGGGCCACGCTGACAGAGGTCAAGGCCTATGAAGCCCAGCGGGCCATAGACGATGGCGCCCGTGAGATAGATATGGTCATCAACATCGGCGCTTTGAAGTCCAAGGACTATGATACGGTGTTCCGGGACATCGCCACGGTGGTGCGCACCTGCCACGCGGGCGGCGCCATCGTCAAGGTGATCATTGAGGCGGCGCTGCTGACGGATGAAGAGAAGGTGGTGGCCTGCCAACTGGCGAAGGAGGCGGGCGCGGATTATGTGAAGACCTCCACGGGCTTTGGGCCGGGCGGGGCCACTGTGGCCGACGTGGCCCTGATACGGCGTGTCGTCGGCCCAACCATGGGGGTCAAGGCAGCGGGCGGTATCCGCTCTTATGAGGACGCTCAGAAAATGGTGGCGGCGGGCGCGACGCGCATCGGCGCCAGTGCGGGTGTGAAAATCGTGCAGGAGGCCATGCGAGCATGAGCCTGTGTCCGGACTGCCATATCGGCACACTCCACGAAACGACGACCACCTATGTTCGCCGGATGGGGGACATGCTGGTGACCCTGCCCAATGTGCTCACCTGGGTATGCGACATCTGCGGCGAGCACAGTTATGACGAGGATACGCTTGAGCGGCTGGAGACGTTGCTGGGGCCAGAAGCGTCGTTTAGCCGCGAACCGCCCACGCGCAGGCATCGGCGGGCCACCGATGCGGGTGGCCGCGGTTTGCGCGATTGGACATAAATGGGGAGGAGCGGTTTTCATCCGCCTGTGGCGGGGGCGGGTAAGGAACCGGGCTGAAGCCCGGTACTGGGGAGCCTGATACTAGCGATAATATCGGCCCTCCCGCTGGCAAGGGAGGGCCAGGGTGGGGGTATATCCCCCATTTGGAAACGGATTCTTCCACAAGAATATCGGCTCAGGCCGAGAAGAGACCGGGGGAGGAGGGAAAATATGGCCGATCTGCGCGCCTACGTGTTCCTTGACAGCCTGCAACCGCAACATGCTGCCTTCCTGGGCACGGTCGCCCAGGGCTTCCTGCCCTTGCCGGGTGACGCCTCGCTGTGGGTGGAGATCGCGCCCGGCATTGAGATCAACCGCATCACCGACATCGCCCTGAAAGCCACCGAGGTGCGGCCGGGGATGCAGATCATTGAGCGGCTCTATGGGCTGCTGGAGGTGCACTCCCCCTCCCAGGCGGCGGTGCGCGCGGCGGGGGCTGCGATCTTAAACGCGCTGGAACTGAAAGAGACCGACCGCTGGAAGCCGCGCATCCTCTCCAGCCAGATCATCCGTGCGGTGGACGCGCACCACGCTCAACTCATTAACCGGATGCGCCATGGGCATATGCTGCTGGCCGGACATACCCTGTACGTGTTGGAGGTGGAGCCTGCGGCCTACGCAGCCATTGCGGCCAACGAGGCCGAGAAGGCCGCCGAGATCAATATCCTGGAGGTGCGCGCCTTTGGCAGCTTTGGCCGCGTGTACCTGGGCGGCGAGGAGCGCGACATTATGGCCGGGTACGGCGCCGCCATTGCCGCCATTGAGAGCATCCAGGGCAAGGAGATGGCTGGAGGCAGACGGGAGTGACGCTGCCCCCCTCCCCGCCCTCCCTCACAAGGGGGGAGGGGGCGATATGGCCCTCACCCCCCCAACCCCTCTCCCGACGCGTCGGGAGAGGGAGCGAGGGGGATAAGGAGGCAGCTTCCCTCCCCCGTCAAGGGGGAGGGATAGGGAGGGGGTTCAAAACCAAACGGTATCATCACCCGATCATGAAACCCTGAAGATTTAAGGAGGAGTACCCCCGTATGGCTGAAGCACTCGGCATGATTGAATGCAAGGGATTTGCGGCGATGGTAGAGGCTGCCGATGCCATGGTCAAGGCGGCCAAGGTGGAACTCGTCGGCTATGAGAAGACCGGCGGGGGCTATGTCACCGCCATCGTGCGCGGCGACGTGGCCGCTGTGCGTGCGGCGGTGGAGGCCGGCGTGCGCGGCGCGGAGAAGGTCGGCGAGGTGGTGGCCGTCCATGTCATCCCACGCCCGCATATCAACGTGGACCTGGTGTTGCCGCTGGGGCGCACCGAGCAGGCCCGCGCCGAGATGCAGTAGTCAGTAGTCGGTCGTCAGTCATCAGAGAAGCGGTGATGCCCCTGATGGCTGGCTGCGGCTGGCCGGAGGACATATGCTACTCGGTCGCGTCGTCGGCACTCTAGTTGCAACGCGCAAAGATGAGAAGATGGAGGGGCTGAAGTTCCTCGTTGTGCGCCAGGTGAACCTGGAGGGCGTGGAGACGGGGAACTATGTCGTCGCTGTGGACGCGGTGGGCGCCGGGGTGGGCGAGATCGTCATGTATGCGACAGGCAGTTCGGCGCGGCAGACCGTGCTGACCGACCGCCGCCCCTGTGACGCGGTGATCATGGCGATTGTGGACACCTGGGAAGTGCATGGCGAAGTCAAATATCGCAAGACAGGAACCGAACCGGGTTGAAGGCCCGGTGCTGGAAAGCCTGGCGAGTCTCTTTAAGCGCATCCCCAGCCCGGTGGAGCGCATCTTCGTTCTGTTTCAGTGGCTGGTGATGGGCTATACGGCTGTCAGCGCGTTGCTGGTCCGGCCGGTCACGGTGGCGGCCATCCTCTTGCTGGCCCTGGCCCATCTCGGCCTGTATGCCCTGGCCTTGCCGCGCCGTACATCTTCCCGCTCCCACGCCGCGGAAGCGGGGCAGGAGGCGAGGGTCAGGATCATCCTCAGCCTGGGCGATATGCTGGCGGCCACAGGCATCTACTACCTCAGCGGCCACCTGAACGGCCCGGCCCACCCGATTGTGTATTTCGTCATCGGCGCTGCCGCCGCCCGCTTCAGCCTGCCTGTGGTGCTGGCCGTCATGGGGGTGGCCTGGGTGCTGTTCCAGGCGATTCCCATCGCCATAGAGCGCCTGACGCCAACGGTCATGGCGCTGAGCAACACGGCACTCCTGTACCTGGCGGCCACGTGCATAAGCCGCTATATCGCCAAAGTGGAGGCAGAGAAGACGCAACTGCATCGGCAGACGCGCGATCAGGTGCGCGACCTGAACGCGGTGCATGAGACCTCGCTGGCCATCACCGGGCAGCTTGATCTGCGCCAGGTGCTCAGTGCTATCGCTGAACGCGCCGCCGAGTTGTCCTCCGCCAAAAGCAGCGGCATCTACCTGTTGGACGCCGAGCGCCAGGAGTTGGCGCTCGCTGTGTGCTATGGCCTGGAGCGCGACCATACGGGCCTGCGGCTGAAGCTGGGGGAGGGCCTGGTGGGGCGCGTGGCGGCCAGTGGCCAGCCGCTGACGGTGGAGGATTGGCGACACTGGGAGGACCGGCCGGCGGCATTGGCTGCGGAGCAACATACAGCCGCCGCCGGCGTGCCCCTGGAGTGGCAGGGGCAGGTCATCGGCGTGCTGGTGGTCGCCGACAACGCCGAGGGGCGCGCCTTTACCCCGGAGGACCTCCACCGCCTGATCATGCTCGCGCCCCAGGCCGCTACGGCCATCGTGAACGCCCGACATTACGAACAGGCGCGGGAACGGCTGGTCCAGGTGGAGGCCCTGCAACAGGTAACGCAGGCCATTCACTCCCCCCTTCATCTGCACGAGGTCTTCATCCAGATCGTCACCCAACTGCACACCAGCTTCGGCTACCCCCGTGTTGGGCTGTATCTGCTGAAGGGCGATGAGTTGATCTGTGAGGCCTGCCTGGGCTTTGACCCGGCCTATGATCTCGCGCGCCTGCCCGTGACGCAAGGTGTGATCGGGCGCGTGGCCCGCACCGGCCAGCCGGCGCTGGTGCCCGATGTGGCCCAAGACCCGGACTTCATCCGCACCCAGGAGGGCATTACTACGGAGATCGCAGTGCCGTTGCTGCGGGTGGCGGACGGAGAAGCAGGGGCAAACGTGATCGGCGTGCTGAATGTGGAATCGGGGCCGGAGCGGCCCTTGACGCACAAGGACCTGGAGTTACTGATGACGTTCGCGCAGCAGGTGAGCATCGCGGTGGACCATGCCCGCCTGGATGCGCAAGTGCATGACCAGGTGCGCGACCTGAGCGCGGTGCGCGAGACGCTGTTGGATATTACGGCGCAACTGGACCTGCCTGAGACATTACAGGCCATCACGGAACGGGCCAGGGCCCTCGTCTCGGCGCAGGGCAGCGCCATTTACCTGCTGGACGCTGAGCGCAACGAATTGGAAGTGGTGGCGAACACAGGCGCCGGTCGGGATTATCGCGGGATGCGGCTGGCACTGGGTGAGGGCCTGGCCGGAAAAGTGGCAGCCAGCGGCCAGCCCATCATTGTGGACAATTATCAGGCCTGGGAAGGGCGCTCACCGCTTTTCGCCCATGAGCCCTTTACAGCGATCGCCAGCGTGCCGCTGGAGTGGCGGGGGCAGGTCATCGGTGTGTTGCACGTGCTGGACGATGTTGAACGGCGTGCCTTTACCCAGGCGGATATCCAGCGCCTGATGCTGCTGGCGCCGCAGGCGGCCATCGCCATCACCAACGCCCGTCTGTTTGAAGAGACACGCCGCCATCTGGCCGATCTCAACGCCGTGCGCCAGACCTTGCTGGACATCACCGCCCAACTGGACCTGTCGCAAACGCTGACCGCCATTGCCGAACGAGCCGTCCAACTGGTCGCCGCCAGAGGCTGTCTGATTTATCTCCTGGACCGGGAGGCCGGCGAACTGGTGGTTGTGGCCGATCATAATCCGGACCGCCAGCGCGACTATAAAGGCACGCGCATTAAGGTGGGCGAGGGCCTATCTGGGCAGGTGGTGCTGCGGGGCGAGCCGCTGGCCGTGGAGAATTACAGCGCTTGGGAGGGGCGCTCCCACGTGTATAACGGGGAGCCCACAGGGGCTGTGGCCGCTGTGCCTCTGGAGTGGCAGGGGGAAGTGATCGGCGTCCTGAATGTGCGCAATGACCTGGGCGGGCACAGCTTCAGCCAGGACGACATCCGCCGGTTGATGCTGTTGGCGCCGCAGGCGGCTATCGCCATCACCAACGCCCGCCTGTTTGAGCAGCTCCGCCAGGCTGCCGAAGACCTGGAGCGTAAGGTGGAGGCGCGCACGCGAGAGTTGGCCGAGGCCAACGAGCGCCTGCGTGAAGCCGACCGCGTGAAGACCCAGTTCCTGGCGAATATGAGCCACGAACTGCGCACGCCCATGAACTCCATCATTGGCTATAGTGAACTGATGCTGGAGGAGACCTATGGGGAATTGACGGCGCGCCAGCGCGACCGCTTGCAGACTATCCTGCGCAACGCCCGCAATCTGCTGGACCTGATCAATGACCTGCTGGACATCTCGCGTATTGAGATGGGCAAGGTGACCCTGACGCGGCGCCATGTGAACCTGAACCGCGTGGTGGAGACCACCCTCAAGACCATGGAGCCAATGGCGCGGCAAAAGGGGCTGTGGTTGCAGGTCGTCGCCGATGAGACCGTGCTGCCGGTGCAGGCGGATGAGGCCCGCCTGATACAGATTCTGAACAACCTGCTGTCCAACGCCATCAAGTTCACGCGCCAGGGCGGCGTGACCGTGACGGTCTATCCCTATACCGATACCGGCGACTGGGTCGCGGTGAGTGTGTCCGACACGGGGATCGGGATCGCTCCAGAGCATCTGCCCCTGATTTTTGAGGAGTTCCGCCAGATCGATCCATCGGCCACGCGGGAGTTCGGTGGAACAGGGCTGGGGTTGGCCATTGTGCGCCGGCTGGTGGAACTGCACGGGGGGCGTGTCTGGGTGGAGAGCACCCTGGGGCAGGGGAGCACATTTACGTTTATCTTGCCGACGGTGGCAAGCCGCAGGCAGCCTGAGTTGAGCAGCACAGCCCTGCAAGCCTTGGCGCAGAAGCTGGAGCCGGGGAAGGGGCTGGTCCTGGTGATTGACGATGACCCCGCCATTGAGGAGTTGATGCGGGCCTATCTGGAGGGGCAGGATGCCTATCAGATGCTGGCGGTGCGGGACGGGGAGGAGGGGATCATGCTGGCCCAGGCACTCCAGCCGCAGGTCATCCTCCTGGATGTGCTCATGGCGGGTAAGGATGGCTGGGAGGTGCTGGCGGAATTGAAGGGAGACCCCCGGACGGCGGCAGTCCCCGTGATTATCCTGTCGGTGATAGACGAGCGCGGGCTGGGGCTGCGACTGGGGGCAAGGGACTATTTAGTGAAACCTGTGGGGCGGGCAGATGTCCTGGCCAGCCTGGCGCGGGTGCAGGAGCACAGGCCAATGACCAGTGAACTGATCGCCGATGCCTGACAGGTGGGGCGAGCGCATGAGGATGGCGATGAGTGGGCCAGCCAAAATCCTGGTGGCAGACGATGCAGCGGATAGCGTGCAGTTGTTGGAGGACCTGCTGACCGCAGCGGGGTACGAGGTCATTACGGCCTACGACGGCGTGCAGGCGCTGGAGCGGGCACTGGCGGAGCAGCCCAATCTCGTCCTGTTGGATGTGATGATGCCCAAGATGGACGGCTTTGAGGTTTGCCGCCGCCTGAAGCAGGCTGAAGCCCTGCGCTTTACCCCGGTGGTGCTGATCACTATCCTGCAAGACCTGGAGTATAAGATTCGCGGGCTGGAGGCCGGCGCGGATGAGTTCCTGAGCAAGCCGTTCAACCGGCTGGAACTGCTCACCCGTGTTCGCGCCCTGTTGCACACCAACGCCTTGACCCTGGAGCTTCAGCACAGCTATGAGGAACTCCAGCGGATGGAGGCCCTGCGCAACGACCTGATGGGGATGATCGCGCACGACCTGCGCAGCCCGCTCACGGTCATTTTAGGCACGCTGGAGGTGCTGGCGGAGGACCTGCGCGACGTGCTCAACGAGGAGCACACGCACGCGATCAGGGTGGCCATCCGCGCTGCCCGGCGGCAGATGGGGCTGATCCATAACATCCTGGATTTGCAACGGCTGGAAGAGGGCAAGATGCCCCTCAATCTGGACCGGGTGGACCTGCACCCCATCATCCTTTCCGCCATAGGTGGGGCCGGCCTGCAAGCCACCTGGCGCGATATTGAGTTGACCCTGGACCTGCCCCCCAATCTACCCCCGGTCCGCGCGGACGCAGCCCTGGTGGAGCGCGTTTTGAGTAACGTGATTGACAACGCCCTGCGCCATACCTCCATCGGAGGTCGCGTGCATGTTTCCGCCGGGCTGCTGACGGCGGATGAGAGACCGGGCTGCGTAGTGGTCCGCGTGGCCGATACCGGCCCAGGGGTGCCTGAGGCGGACCGCGAGGCCATTTTTGATAAGTTCAGGCAGGCCAATACGGCCCAGGAGAGTGCTCACGGGGGAACTGGGCTGGGGCTGGCCTTCTGCCGCATGGCCCTTGAAGCCCAGGGGGGGCACATCTGGGTGGACAACGCTCCCGGCTGGGGCGCCATCTTCTCCTTTACGTTGCCGATAGAGGCTGACGAGGGACGAGCAACGAGGGACGACTGAGGACAGATGTTAGACGATGCCCAAATAGATGCGATTGTCCAGCATGTGCTGGCGGAACTGCGCCCCTCCCCGACCGCCTCTTCATACCCCTTGCAGGCAGGGGAAGGAGGAAGTGGGGGGCCTGTCTTCCCGGAGGTGGAGAGCGCGGTGGCTGCGGCCAAGGCCGCCTTTTTGCAACTCCGTCAGATGCCGCTGGCCTTGCGCGAGCGCATGGTGGCCAGTATGCGCCGCGCCGCTGAGGAGTACGCCCAGGTCCTGGCCCGCGAAGCCTGGCAGGAGACGGGCATGGGGCGTTACGAGGACAAGATTGAAAAGAACCTGCTCAACGCCCGCAAGACGCGGGGCACAGAGGACCTGGCCACAACGGCCTGGAGCGGCGATCACGGCCTGACCATTGTGGAATACGCGCCCTATGGGGTGATCGCCTCCATCACCCCCAGCACCAACCCCACCTCCACCATCATTTGCAATGCGATTGCGATGGTGGCGGCGGGGAACGCGGTGGTGTTCAATGCGCATCCGGCGGCCAAACGCTGCTCGGCGCACACCGTCCAGGTGTTGGAGGCGGCCATCCGCCAGGCGGGCGGGCCGCCCAACCTGCTCACCTGCACCGCTGAGCCGACGATTGAAAGCGCCCAGGCCCTGATGCACCACAAGGACGTGCGCCTGGTGGTGGTCACCGGCGGCATCGGCGTGGTGCGCGAGGCCATGAAGAGCGGCAAGCGGGCCATCTGTGCCGGACCGGGGAATCCGCCTGTGGTGGTAGATGAGACCGCCGATATTGACCAGGCCGGGCGCGATATTGTGAAGGGGGGCTCCTTTGATAATAACATCGTGTGCACCGACGAGAAGGAGGTCTTCGTCGTAGAGAGCGTGGCGGACGCGCTGATCAAGGCCATGTGTGCGCACGGGGGTTTTCTGATCACCTCCTGGCAGCTCAACCGTCTGATGAAGGTGATCTTTGAGGAAGAGCGCGGCCCCGGCAAGCCCGGCGTGATGAACAAAGCCTTCATCGGCAAGAACGCCAGCGTGCTCCTGAAGGAGATCGGCGTCAGCGTGGGCGACGAGGTCCGCCTGATCGTCGCCGAAGTGGACAAGACCCACCCGCTCATCTGGTCCGAGCAAATGATGCCGATCATGCCGGTGGCCCGCGTGCGCAACGCCGACGAGGGGATTGACCTGGCGATTCAGGCGGAGCATGGCTTCGGCCACACGGCGGTGATGCATTCCAGGCACCTGGACCACCTGGACCGCATGGCCCGCGAGATCAACTGCTCTATCTTCGTCAAGAACGGCCCCAGCCTGGCGGGGCTGGGCTGGGGTGGGGAGGGCTATTGCTCCTTCACCATTGCCAGCCCCACCGGCGAGGGGTTGACTTCGCCGCGCTCGTTTTCGCGCCTGCGACGTTGCACGCTGGTGGATGCCTTCAGGATTGTGTGAGGACTGAGGAGGGAAGATGACCGACATCGCCCCCAAAGACCAGGAGATCGCCCAGCCGCGTGGCCTGTTGACTGCGGATTTCCTGCTGGAAAGCGATCGCATTTCCGGTCAGGTGAATGTCCGTGCCCGGCCGTTGATTGACCAACTGGATGATACCACCAGTTCATTTCTTGACCTTGAGGATGTGTATCTCTCGCCGATCACCCGCCCCTCTGAACTCAACCAGAGCTTCCCCGCCGCCACGCTGCGCAAGACGGCCATCCATGCCGCCGTCCTCACCCGCTTTGAGGACGGCCTGTCGCGCCATCAAGCCTATGGGAGCTACCTGGGCAACATCCCCCACGACGTTCTGTTGATCACCTCCCGCTATCAGGTGCGAGGCCGTGTTGTCCTGCCGCCCAAGATGCAACTCCAGACGGTGATCGCAGCGGGGACGACGCGCTTCCTGCTGGTGTCTGAGGCGACGGCCACGCTGACGGAGCACCCTGAGATTTCCTTCGCGGGCGGTGCAATTCTGGTGAATATGGAGCAGGTGGTCGCCTTCTGTGAAATTGATGAGACCCACTCGTCATGAAAGGTCGGACGTCATGAGCGCACGCACGGTCCTGGTCATTGAAGATGATGTCAACATGCTGCAATTGCTCCAGCTCATGCTGCAACGCCAGGGCTTTGAGGTCAGCCTGGCCAGCCGCGCCCAGGAGGGGCTGGATAAGGCGTTGAACGAGCGCCCCGATGTGGTCATCGTGGACCTGATGATGCCGGAGATGAGCGGCTTTGAGGTCATCCGGCGGTTACGGGCCGACCCTCGTGGGGCGGACCTGCCCATTCTGGTGCTGACGGCGCGGGCACAACCGCTGGACCGCAAAGCGGCCCTGGCCGCAGGCGCGGATGCCTATCTGAGCAAGCCGGTCTCTGCCCGGATGCTCCTGGAGAAAGTGGAGGAACTGGCGGCCCGCGCCCGCCCCAAGCAACCCAGCCATGTGGTTGTCCTGCTCAGCCTGCGCGGCGGCGTGGGCGTCACCACCCTGGCCGTCAACCTGGCCCTGCTGTTGCAGCGTGCGCCTCGCGGGGCCTGCCTGGTGGACCTCAATCGCTCCGGGGGGCAGGTGGGCCTGAGCCTGAAATTAAGCCCCACAGCGCACTGGGGCACGTTGCTGGGGGCTGCCTCTCCCCCCTCCGACTTCCGCTCCCTGCTCTCGGACCTGCTGACACGGCACGAATCGGGGTTGCATGTTTTGGCGGCGCCGCCGGAGGCCGTTCAGGGCGAGGGATTGGATAAAGCGACGGTGCGGGCACTGTTGCGCGGGCTGCGCGAGCGCTTCAGCTTCACCATCGTGGATGCGGCGCCGCTCCTGGATGAAGCCACGATGGCCGCCCTGGGCCAGGCCGATACCGTCTTGCTCGTCTTCGCCCCAGAGGTGGCTGCCGTGCACAGCACGGGCGTGGCCTTGCGCGCCCTGGCGGGCACCCCTGTGGAACGGCGCGTCACCCTGGTGATGAACCATCCTGCACCCGTGCAGCCCCTGTCCCCGGCCATCGTGGAGCAACGCCTGGGCCGCCCGGTCACGCTCAGCGTGCCCTTTGACGAGCAGCAGATACTGGCCCTGGCGCGCGGGGTGCCGCTGGTGGCCAGGGCCTCGGCAGGGGGAAGTGTGCCGCCACTGGCGAAGGCTGTGCGCGACATCGCTGTCCACGTGGCGGGCTTCAAACTCCAGACCTCCGACCTGAGATCAGCCGATAGTAGCCAGTGATCAGGCTGCCCAGTACTTAATCTGACGACTGAATGGACGTCGCGCTGGCACTGATTGAGTTTGACAGCATCGCTGTGGGGATGCAGGCGGGCGATGCCATGGCCAAGCGCGCCCCTATCACCACGATCCGGGCAGGCACGGTGCAGCCGGGCAAATACCTGGTGCTGATCAGCGGGGATGTGGCCTCGGTGGAAGAGTCGCTGGCGGCCGGGCGCCAGGTGGGCGGGGAGGCTGTAGTGGATACCGTGTTTCTGCCCCAGGTCCATCCGGCGGTGGTGGCCGCCATCGGCGGGGGGCGGACGGTGGGGCCGGGGGTGGCGCTGGGCATCATTGAGACGGCCACGGTCGCGGCGGCCATCCACGCCGCCGATGCGGGCGTCAAGGGCGCGCAGGTGACCCTGCTGGAGGTCCGTCTGGCCGATGGGCTGGGCGGCAAAGGGCTGACGCTGTTCATGGGCGAGGTGACCGATGTGGAGGCGGCAGTGGACATCGGGGTGGGGGTGCTGGCCTCGCCCAGGCTGCTGGTGCGCCAGGTGATCATCCCCCAACTGCACGCCGATATGGCGGCCAACATCAGCGCGGCCACCCGCTTCAGCGAGCGGGTCACCGGGCTGAAGCCGATGGAGGAGTGACGGTGCAGTTGGCGCGCATCATCGGGACGCTGGTGGCCACACGCAAGGTGGAGGGGCTGGAGGGGGTGAAGTTCCTCATCGCCCAGCCCCTGGATAAACAACGCCGCCCCAAAGGCGACCCCGTCATCGCCGCCGACGCCACCGCCCAGGCGGGCTATGGGGAACTGGTGTTCATTATCGGCATCCGCGAGGCGGCCCTGGCGCTGCCCACGCCGTTTGTGCCCGTTGACCATGCCGTCGTGGGGATCGTGGACCGTGTGGATATGGCCCAGGGAGGAGAGACGACGGACGATGGACGACAGAGGCCGGGCTGCCCTAATCCGCGCTGCCCGGACGCGGGCAAGGCCGCCCAGGTCATCCGCTATGGGCGCACCCGCAATGGTCTGCAGCGTTATCTGTGTAAGACCTGCCATAAATCGTTCTCTGGTTAGGGGATGAGGTACTCAACGGATTATTAACGTCACCTTCGGTGACACAGGTGAGGTAACTGAGGTACTCAACGGATTATTTCACAACGTCACCTTCGGTGACATAGGTAAGGTAACTGAGGTACTCAACGGATTATTTCACAACGTCACCTT
>DAOUBF010000005.1:0-97357 GCA_034432795.1 Anaerolineae bacterium | reverse complement strand
TGCTTTCGCTTCCACCCGCCTGAACTCTCCGACGAGGTGGAGTTGAACCGCCTGAATGAGGCGCTATTGGAGGCGGTCAATGCCACCGGCCAGGTGTATCTATCACACACCAAGCTGGATGAGTGCTACACGCTGCGGCTGGCCATAGGCAACCTGCGCACCACCGAGGCCCACGTGGCGCGGGCCTGGGAACTGGTGCAATGTGAGGCGGCGCGGTTGGCTGCCCGGAAAGGGCGCTAGCCAGTGGGGCGGGTTACGGCGTGCTTCCTTCCAGCCCCAGTACTTTACTGAATGGAAGGCATGTTAGATTTGTATCCCAAGGCTTCCGACCCACTGCGATCAGTGGTCTGTTTCAGTGAATTACTTCACCAGTGAATGGCTGAAGCCTGCACAGCTAGGGAAGCCCATGCACTGTGATAGGACATGAACATGCAGGCGTGGCCGGGACAGAACGCATTCCAGGCGCATCCCAGTTGAAGAAGGGCAAGAGATGGAAGTGCGATTCGGGCGTGTTCGCTTGGCTTAAGCCGACATGGGCGCTCCCATCCAAGGAGTGGAAAAGCCACCCCCGTTTACGGGGGGCAGGGGGACGCCAGCGCTGCCTGGGCCGCGTTCATCGCTAGCGTTCCCCTCCTGTCCCCACGCCGGTCTGTAAGTTCAGGGGCTCTCCGCTGCGCCTGACAGCCCCACGATCTCGGCCGCCACCCGCGCCGCCAATTCCTCATCGTGCCACCCCAGCCTCCCGTCATCCAGAAACTTCTGCCTCACGATCTGATACGCTCGCAGGCGCACGGCCTGCGGCAGTGCCATGACCTCCGCCTGCTGCTCAGGGGACAGGGCCAGAAACTCTTCCGGCTTCAGCTTCGTGGGCCTGCCGGTGAGTTCGTTCACCACCGTGCGCGTCTTCCAACACACCTGATGACGATGGGCGTGGGCCATACCATATGGTCCGCGATGATCTGCCCATTCGCATCCAGAATCGGCAGGCGTTCGCCGGTCTCCAGGACATAAAGCCCTAAATACAGCCTATACTGCCCAGGCGGGGCATCTGGCGGGATCGTCAGGATATGTGTATCGGCAATGCGCTCCCCAGCGTCCCAGAACGAGGTTGGATATTCGCCCCCTTGAGGCGGCCCATCCCCTTGGGTGGCGATCTGGCCGCTCTCACTAATCAGGTGGACAAACACGGTATAGCCCCGCGAGGGCCGTCCATCGGCGCGCCAGGTGAGCGTAACCGAGAGGACATCGCCCGGCCTTACGGTAGGGGGATCAGGGGTCAATTCCACGCTCTCTAGGAAAATATGATCGCCAAAGCGCGTCGCCTGCGGCGGGATGTCCACTGCTGCCGCCGCTTTCCCCGCCAGCTTGGCGTAGCCGGCGATCACCCGCCCCAGCGCGTTGCCATCCATAGTCATCGGAGGCAACACAGTAAACGTAGTCGTATCAAACAGACCCACCTCAACGGTCAGCAGCGCTGGCGCCGTCGCATCCGCTCGGATCGGCACGCGGAATATATCGCGCCACAGATCGCCCACGCGCCACCGTGACGTGGGAAACCAGCCGCTCGCCGGATAGCGGTTGACCTCACCCAGCTTGACATGTCCAGGCCCATAGACATGGGCAAAGGCCGTATAATCCACCTGCATCGGCGCAACCGCCCGCCACCACACCGTCACCTCCAGGCGGTCACCTGGGCGCACCGGCCCGGCTTCCACCTGCATCCCCACCAACTCAACCTGCCCCCCAAAGCGAACGCGGCGTTCCTCTGGGATCCTGGCTCCGTCAGGGATGTCAGCCTCCGTCACTGGCTGCGGCGGGACATAGGCCGGGGCGATCACAGTAAAGGGGACCAAAGCAGCGGCGGTGAAAAGCGCCAGGCTCAGGAAAGCCAGGGCATACTGTTGTATGCGCTTGTTGGAAGATAGATGCAGCGCCCTGGCCAGCCCTACGGCCATCAGCGTGGCGATGCCACCCATCGCCGGGAACAGCAACCGGCCCTGCGAAGCCTTGGTCAGGCTGGTCCAGCGGATAATGCCAGCCATCGTCATGACGACCTGGAGGGCGATCAGGGCAAAGGGCACCAGATCGCCGTAATCCTCAATCACCCGGCTGAGATCAAAACGACCCGGACGTCGCAGCCGTTGGACAACTTCCCAGATAAGCCCGGCGGCTGCGATGATCAGGAGCAGGTCATAAGCGCCATAGAGCCAACCGGGCAGGACGATGTTAAAAGCACCAAATACACCCCAGTAAGAATAGCGAAACCCCTGCCATTCCGGAAGCAACTCCAGCAGACTGACCGGTGCGCCGGGCCGTTGCCCGGCCTGGATGCTCATAGTCCATAACCCCAGCCATTCGCCATAAAGTAGCTTGTTGCGCAGGTACCACCAGCCCGCTGTGATGACAACGAGCGCGACGATGGTCATACCTGCGACTATCCCCTGGCGCCAGACGCGATCGCGCCAGGCGGCTGCGCCAACGGCCGCCAGTGCCAGCGGGATCAACGCCAGCCCACCCACCTTCGCCAGCGAGGCCGCGCCGATCGTCAGCCCCAGCCAGAGAGCGCGTCGGAACGACAGGCCCCTGCTCCACAAGCGCAGGCTGAGGAGCAGGCCAAGCACGCCCAGGAAGGTCGCCAGATTATCGTTATTCACCGAGGCAGTGACGAACAGGTACATGGGGTTTAACGCCACCAACGCCGTCGCCCCCAACGCGACCCCCTCGCGTCCCGGCGCCACCTCACGCGCAATCGCAGTCACACACAACAGCGTGCCCAGGCCCATCAGCGCACCCAGGAGCCGGATGACATGGACCGCCAGCGTCGTGCCACGCCAGGGGAAGCCTTCGCCTTCGCTGTGGATCACCAGGTTACGGTTGTCCTGAGCGGCGGGCTGCCCGATGAAGGCATGGGGGTTGTAATGCAGAACCTGGGACAAATCGCTGGTGTCAATCCAAAACGTGGCCGCGATCGCTAGGACGTAATATAGGGGCGGCTGGCTGCCCTCCTGCTGCCAGGGCGATTTCTCGCCCGGATGCTGCACCGGCAGTGCCCCTGTGCGACGGATAACGTCAATCATGGCGAAGTGCCGCGATTCATCCGAAGCCTCAAATACCGGTGTCACCAGGCTATAGACCACTGACAGGATGACAAAGGCAAGATAACACAGACGAAACGGTGTTGTTCCTGTCAACGTGCGGCGAAAAACCATCGCGCGCACCCGCTCGGTGGTGGGCTGTTGGCTGGCGAGGATCGGCCGATGCGTCATGGCGAAAAGGTCATCCTGAGCGCTAGCGAAGGACCGGCAATAGAACGAAATCTGTATCTGGCCCCACCGGAAGCCGTTCGTCATCCCGATAGATAGCCACCAGGATGGCGTACTGGCCCTGCGGCAAATCGGTGGGGACGACAATAGGGTGCACGTCGGCGATAACCTCGCCAGGCAACCAGCTTGTCGTGGGCCGCGTGCCTCCGGCGGGGAGGCCATCGTGCTGCGCGATCTTTTCACCGTTGACCATGAGTTGCACAGTCACGTGGTAGCTCTCTCGCGTGCTTCCCTCAACGCGCCAGTACAACGTCACGGTCAAGGGCTGCCCCGGCGACAGAGCCTCCGGCTCCAGCCGATAGCCCGCCAGCCGCGCCAGACCTCCGAACTGCGCATCTTCGGGCCGGATATCCGGCGGCAGGTCAAAGCGACGCGGCGGAAGCGCAATATTGATATCGGCCAGCTTCACCCATTCCCCGGCCACACCCACCTCCAGCGTGTAGCTTCCCCCGTCCAACTCCACCGGCAACGTCAACAGGTAAGCGGCGCGGTTGATCTCCCCTGGAGACCATCTCGTCGGTGGATACATGTCCAATAGTGGGCGCTCATCGTTGTAAACGACCTGCCCATCAGGTGCACGCAGGCGCACCTGGACCGTATCGGGCGGCGCGAGCGCCTGCTGCGCATCGCGGTTCGCCTGCCACCATAGCGCCAGCATCAATGAATCGCCGGGCAACGCTTTCGTTTGATTCAGATCATAGCCGAGCAACCGCAGCCCACCGGCAAAGGTGCGCTCCAGCGCATAAGGAATCGCCAGAGATGCATTGCTGAGTTGTGCTTTTGTCAGTGGCAGGTCCGCGAGCTGGACGCGGCGCGCCCGCGCCGGGCTGGTGGCGCGGGTGACGGGCAGATAGCTCTGCGCTTCAGTATCCCATAACGAAAGCCAGGCGCGATATGTGCGCGGCGGCAGATCGGGCGGCAAAGGCACATCTATCCGGACGCGCACCATCTCGCCCGGCGGCCAGGCCGATGGAAGGTAGCTCCAGGTGGCCAGCGGCTGCGTCGCCGAGGCATAGCGATAGCCCTGCTCATCCTCCAGGACCAGCGTCGCTATATAATAGCCTGGATAGCCTGGGTCGGGGCGATTCCTGCGCCAATAGGAGATCACGTGAAGCCAACCGGGGTCATGGTCAATCACATCGTAGCCAACCACCGAGGCCACATCGCCAAAATCAGCGTCCAGGGGAAACTGGGGGGTCGGCTGCGGGACGATAGGAGTGTAATCCAGCATCTCAAAGCCCCATGCCTTATAGCCAGCAAAACTTTCGGTGACTGTGATCGTTCGCCCTCGCCGCAAAAGTTCGGTCGCTGCGAAATCGCCGGGATCGGCCCATGCCTGTGGCCAGGGATGCAAGATCAGCCAGACGTGGCGCGGATGTTCTGACAGAAGTTGATTGATCACCTGAGTGCTGTGCGTCAGATCGGTCATGACATTAAGGCCGATGATCCGTGCAGGCCCGGCATCATAATATTGGAAGATATGAGGCGCATCCTTGACCAGGAGCAACACGTCATCTGGCCCGGTCCGTTCCTTGAGAAAGCGCGCCAGCGAACGCGGATCGTCGCCTTCGGCCAGTTCACCACGCGCCGCAGCGTACACCGTCTGGCCTAAGGAGAGCACCATAGCGACAATCGCCGCTATTACGTAGATCGTCCGCCCGATACGTGACCAACGCCAGAGCAACAAACATAGACCTAGCGTCAGGCTGAGGATCAGCGGAGCAATCGCAGTGATCATGTAGCGCGGGGCAAACTTGGGTATATACGTCACCGCCACCGCTGTCAATGCCACCGGCACGATCCAGGCCAAAAACACAAGCGCCGTTCGCTTAACCACATCGTCTCGTCGCAGGAGGATAAACGCGCCTGCGACAAGCCCAATAACAACCAAAAGCAGGGGCGCAACGAACTGCGCTCCAGCTATCTCACCCCCCTGTTCCGTCAGCAGAATTTGAGCCAGGTCCTCAATGACCTTCCAGGGACTGAGTTGGCCCGGAAAAAAGTCGGGGGCAACCATCAATCGCCTCATTTGCCATAACATCGGCCCGACCCAGGGTAAAAACAGGCCGATAGATAACCCGGTCGCCCCCAGCCAGGAGAGGAACGTCCTCCGCCCCATCAGCACACTATAGAAAAAGAACGCTGGCAAGAGGAAAATGGAGAAATAATGCGTGTACCAAGAGAGCGTGAACAGAGCAGCATAAACAATCCACCAGCGCCCGCCCAGACGCACCGCCCGCAAGAGCGCCAGTATAGCCAGCGCAATAAGCAGGGCAATTAACATATAGCTCCGCACCTCACGCGAATAACGCACCAGGAAGGGCGAAAAGGCCACCAACGCGGCTGACGTCAGGCCGACGATAATGCTTATCTGCCGCGCACTGGCTCTGCCGCTCAATAACTCCCTGGCGATAGCGTACGTCGTGGGGATTAACAGGACGCCAAACAAAACCGAAAGAAAGCGCAGGCTGAACTCACTATCTCCAGCCAGCAACCGATGCCCATATAGGATCAGATAGTACAGGAAGGGATGAAGATCATCGCGCACCAGGACATCCACCAGCGCCCGGAAAGAATACGCCATGTTTGAAAGTGAGAAACTGAAGGTCTCATCCAGCCACAGGCTGGGCTTATCCAGCGCGAAGATGCGCACGCCGAAGCCCAAGAGAATAATGAGCAGCAGGCCGTATTCGGCCCCCCTTCCCTTCACCCCCCTTCCCCAAAAACTGGGAGAGAGGAGAGCAGGAAGAAGAGCGTGTTTTGACGCGCTAGGGTGCAACTTGAATCTCTCCAAGCGGAAGCGCGTCGCCAGGCTGGCGCTCGCCGGTGGCAGCAAAGGCAGGCAGGCGCACCCCCGTCTGAGGATCATACAGGCCGGTCACCAGGCGATAACGCCCCGGCGGTGTGCCCGACGGAACTGTCAGCGTAATGGTATCCGTCACCACCTCCCCAGCCTCCCATAAACCGGTCGGGTAAGCGCCTTCCAACGGCGGGCGGTCGGCCTGGAAGCGCGGCTCGCCATCGCTGAGAGCATGGAGGAAGACCGTGTAATCCGCTCCAACAGGTGCCTGCACCCCCCAGGTCAGGCGCACCTGCACGGCCTCGCCTGGATGGACCACCCCGGCTGAAAGCTCAATCTCCGTTAATACCAGCCCCTCCCCCAACCGGAAGCGAACCGGTGTGGACGGGAGAGGGGACGGGGTTACAGGTGCGATTTTGAAGCGCCCGAAGATAGGCGTGACTGTTCGCCCCTGCTCATCGGTCACCGGCAACGGCGTCCCTACCGAGGACGCATCCGGCTGGAAAAGCTGCACGCCAACCGCGATCCGCCCCATCGCTGGCGCCGGTGCATCCGGTCTCAATCTGACCGGATAGGTATCACGAAAAATATCCCCCGGTCGCCACAGACTGGTGGCATAGTTACCCCGCCCCGGATACATATCTATCTGCCCCCAATCGCGCAGAGTGCCGTCAAGCAGATGGATGCCAACCGTGTAATTCTCGCGCATCTGCGCCCGCCCCCGCCACACCAGGGTGACCCACAGCGTCTCGCCGGGTGTGATGCGTTCAGGGCTGATCTGATAGCCAAGTAACTCCATACCATCGCCAAAACGCAGGTAAACCGGGTTCATCCCCTCCATGGCCTCAGCCAGGGGAAGCATCTCGGGGCGTGCATAGGCCGGAGCAATAGTCATCCATGGCGTCACCAGCGCTAACACCCCCAGGGGCACAGCCACCCCCGCAGCAAGCATAGGCCTCCATATCGGCCTGACCCAGGTGGCCCAACCGCCGAAGAGCATCAGGCCCAGGCCCGCCACTGACGGCAAGAGGTAGCGACCAGGCACCAACATAGGATCACGAAAATACACAGCCCGATAAATCGCCAGCGAAGCGACAAGAAGCACATGGATGAGGATCAGCGCCAGACCAAGACGGACATAGCCCCCACTTCGGAATGCCATCCAAACCGCGCCGGCCAGCCCAACCAGACAGACAACCCCTAACGCCAGGTAAAGCCCATTTGGATAGATGATGTTACCCCAACCAAAGGCCGCCCAAAAGGTGCGAAAGGTGTTATTGATCAGCGTGGCCATCCAGCCTAACGAGGCTGTCTCACGAACGGATTCACCGAACGGCTCAACCGTGCGGATAATCGGGTTCTCTGCCGCCCGATCGATGATCGGGCGGCCATAGCGCACCAGATTATAGCCGTACCATGGCCCACTCAATAGCGCAGCGACACCAAACGCCACCCCTCCCCACAGGATCAGCCCCCGCCATGAAGCGCCGTGCTGCCTGGCAGCCAGGATCAGCGTCAGCCCGACAAAAGGGATAAACGCCAGACCGCTGTTCTTCGTTAACAGGCTAAGCCCAAGCGCCGCTCCTAATGCGGCCAGGTCGCGCCCTCTGGGTGGCCTGTGAATAAGCTGAAGCCCTGCCAACAAGACAGCGCCAGAGACAAGGGTCATCAGGCTGTCATTGTTGACGATCGCGCCAATAAACAGAAACTGCGGCAGAAAGGCGCTGACAGCCATCGCCCCCAGCGCCATCGCCGGGTGGCCAGGAAATAGTTTGCGGCCAATGAGATAGGTCAGCCACAGCGTCCCGGTCGTTATCACAACCGAGACCAGGCGGGCAACGTGAAGCGCCAACACCGTGCCACGCCAGGGGAACCGCTCATTGTCGCCATGGACAAACAGGTTAAACCCGCGCTGGCCAGTGCCATCCCGGGCATGGAAGTTAGGCACAGGCTTCAGTTGATCAGAGGTATCAATCCAGGAAATCGCAATGGCGCCCAGGATGTAATAGAGCGGTGGCTGGTGGGATTCATCTAAAAATTCCGAGATTTTCTGGTCGGCTGGCGGTAGCGCCCGATAGGTAGCCACATACCGGACGTAGTCAAAATGGCCGACCTCATCATAAGCTTCCCAAAGAGGCACAACTGCGCTGTAAATGGCACCCAGGATCAGGTGCAAGGCTAGAATGAGCGCCGGCCAACGCCTATCTTGGGCTAAGGCTTGCCACCGGGAAGCCAGGTGCGCCGACCGGCTAAGCTGGCGACTCGCTTCCCTATCTCCTACAAGCAGGTCTGCTGTGCGCACATCGCCATTATAACGCAGTCTTACCATCCGATACAACGCCTACGGCCCCACACGCACCTGAACGAACGATAACCGATCAGCACCGGCAGCCCCACCCCCACGAACCGGGAAGCGGCGCCCCTCCGGGAGAGTGTACAGGCCCGTCTGGAGCGTGTAGAGACCGGGCGCGGCATCCTCCGGAACCTGAATCGTATGCGTTTGCACAATCACATCGCCCACCACCCAACTCTCTGGCGTCACCCCCAGGCCATCGCCCACACCGACCAAATGCCCATCTGGGGCTGTCAGGTGAGCCAGGATGGAGACCAGGCCCGGGCTGGCGCCTGTCACTTGCCAGACCGTATCCACATGAATTGCCTCGCCCGCTGCAACCTGGCCGACTTCCAGGCGGTAACCGAGAAACGCCAAAACCCCGCCAAAATTGACCGGCGGGTCCGCCTGGGTGAACGTCAGAATGCCTCCCGGCCAATAGAATAGGGTAAAGGGAGGATGGGTCGCCGTGCGGCGCGAACGGAAAACAGGCTCCAGGCCGGCCAGGAAGCGCCCGGCCAACGTCGGCCCCTCGGTATCCACTGGGATAAGATACCAGCCGGGTTTACCGCCCCCTGCATAGAGCCAACCGCTGCGACAATCAAACTGCGCGATGCGCAGGTCGGGCACACCAAACCCCTGGCGGATGCGCTCATCATCATAAGGCCGGTCAGGTGCAGCGCACGCGCCCACCCAATCGCCCTGCAGCGGTACCGGCTCAATCCGATACAGAAAGATGGAATAGCCGATACGGGCGAAAGGCTCGCGCTGGCGGAAGATATAGAACGCATCGGGTTCATCCAGGCCGACACCCACCAGATTGCTGGCGCTGATGGCATAGACACCAGGTGCAGGGTTGAAAGGGTGGTAATCAGGCGTGGGCGGCGATGGCGGCGGCGCTGGCAGGCGCCGGTACTCAATCCCATACAGCGACGGGTCCGCTCCACCGAAGTAACTCAGCCAGGGGCGCTCAATCCCCTGCGCCTTCAACACGGCAGCCAACCGCTTAAGGTCCTGTCCCCAATCCAGATTAGAATCCGCCAGCACGCGGTAGCCTTGCGCTGGCCCACCGACAAGCTGGTTAAAATAGGCCAGCGGATAAGGCTGAATGGCGAGGGCCTCAACAGCCAGCCAGAACAGCAAGAACACCACCACGATGCTGCTTACCTTAGGGGCATGGCGACGCAGCAAACCCGGCAGACAGATGATCTGAGAGGCGAACGCAAACGCGAACGGCAACACCGGCAAGATATGCCGGTAGCCGATGTTCAGGCTACTGTTAACACTCACAGCTAGGTAGGCCAGCGGCGGTACAAGCAGACCGGCCATCGCCATGTCCCTATACCTCGCCCGACGCAGCCAAGCGATGCTCGCTAACACCAATGCGATCAACGTCGGCAGGGGCGTCTTCACCAGAAAAACAACCGGAAAGTAATACCACCAGCCTTCGGATGAAATCTGCCCCAAGAGATAAGCGCGGTGACCCAATTCTTCATGGTCACGCAGCCGGATCAGGCTCACCCAATATGCGGGTGCCGGCAGTGACAGGCCCAGGCCGGGCACCGGCCCCCACTGGAAGCCATACACCGCCCACAGCGTCAGCCCGCCGATTACAAAGATGATCACCATAGAGAGGATGGGCGTTGTCCTCCCCTGGCGGCGGGGTATCCGCAGCACGCTCAGCACTGTAAGCAGCACAAACGCCGGCCCTAAAATCAATGCGGAAAGCTTGGCTGCCTGGGCCAGGCCAAAGGCAAGGCCGGCAATGACCAACCGGCCCGGTGTGGGGTGCCGCAGCGCCCGATAGAATGTATACGCCGCCGCAAAAAAGAACACACTGACCCCCAGGTCTGTTGTCGCCAGGCCCGCATGCGCAATGATGTTGGGATCGAAGGCCAGGAACGCCAAAGCCGCCACGCCTGCGACTGGCCCCAGCCACTCCCGCGCCCAACGGAACACAATCGCGCCCAGCAACAGCGCCAGGAGCGCAATAGGGTACCGCGCCAGCCAGACAATGCGGTCCACGCGCTGCGGCGAACCCGTCAGGAGTTGCTGGGCCATCGCCATCCGGTCAGCCTGCTCCCAGCCGGGCAGTGTCTGCGGTGGTGGCAGGTCAGGTTCCAACTCCAACGCGGCCCCGCTGATCCAATGGGTCAACGGCGGATGCCCATATTGCAAACGGAAGTCACCGCTGCGCCACAAGGCATAACCGCGCAAAATGTGAACCGGCTCATCTGCGGTCAACGAGGCATCGTGGGCGCCGTTCAGCACTTGAAAGAAGAGCAACACGAGGAGCGCAGCAGCACCCCATACCCAGGGCAATGGGCGCGTCGTCCCAGTGAGGGCACTCGGATTGGACTGGACAGACATAGGCCTGAGCAGCGTCCTGGGCACAGACGTGCTGTGCCCAGGACGCCTCTTGCCATGCTACCACAAATGCGCGCCTGGGGCAAGGCGACCGGGTATAAATTGCCCCCAACGCCAGAAACCCGGCCGTATTCCCCCAAATGCCCGTCCGTGCGTAGCGGCAACGGGTATTTTGCCTACTATATATCTGCTATCTAGCTTCCATGAAATATTAGATAAATGATATATAGCTGATAAGGCGGTATTCACTATACGAAATATTGCGGTCACGCACCCCCGCCCTTCGCCGCTATCTAAAGTATTTAACCGAATACATGGAGACAAATAATGCTAAGAGGCGCCGATATGATATTTAACCGAATAAAAATCAATCATGCTGTGGATAACCTGTCCACACCCGCTATGGAGCAGCAAAGCCAGGAGGCCAGACCCAGGAAGCAAGAAGGGGGGAGAATTGCGAAGATGGGGTTAAATCTGAACTGTGCGGACCTGGGGGCGCAACACTTGAACACGGCGCCGGGCTTCCAGGCGCAGGGCCGCATCCGGCTGCGGGAAGCCGATTCTCTCAACGATCAGCGAGGCCGCCACACTCCCCCACAGCCCAGCAGTCAACAGGTTGTTTGTCTCCAGATAGCCCACCAGGAACGCACCACTGAAGGCGTTGCCC
Source organism: Anaerolineae bacterium (assembly GCA_034432795.1). Lineage (GTDB taxonomy): Bacteria > Chloroflexota > Anaerolineae > DSLN01 > DSLN01 > DAOUBF01. The sequence goes on along the minus strand of DAOUBF010000005.1, from coordinate 85,868 downwards.
GCGCCGGTCGGATCGACGACCGTCGTAGGAAAAGCGGGGATGTGCCAGGCTTGCCCCGCCTGCCCCTCGCTGACAAGTGCCCCCTCAGGGCCTAATCGCAGCGCGACCATACGAGCGCCGGCCTGATGCAGACGGCGCACTAAATCGGCCCAGAGACCCGTTTTTTCCGAAGACAACGGGGCCTTGGAAGCGTATAGGGATTGGGCTTCTTTTAAGGTGAGCGACAGGATGTCAGGCGCACAGGCCAGCGCACGCAATGTGTCTGCGTCCAGCGGATGGGGGGCGGGCCGGAACAACTCCAGGCTCACATATCCCCCGTAGGCCCGCAACTGGCGCACCAGGCCCAGGTCGGCGGCCTCCGCATGGAGGCCCAAATGATAGCCACGCGCTGCCCGATAATCACTAGGGGCCAGAGCCAGGCAGCGCGCCCAGTCAGGCCGGTCGCGCCCTGGGGCCACTCGCCACACGTGGCGGCGCTCCCCTGCGTTCCCGTAGATTTGCCAGGCACGCAATGTGGGCCAGGGGCCGGTGATCACCCCGCTCAGATCAATGCCCGCTGCCTCCAGTTGTGCCCGGTGGGCAACGGGCCAATCGGCGCCGACCGCCGCGACCAGACCCACGCCCTCCCCCCACAGCCGCATCCCAAAGGCCGCCTGCGGCCCACCCCCGCCCAGGACGCCCAAAACCTGCCTGCCGTCCTCAAAGACCAGGTCATCTATGACGATGCCGAAGGCAACGTAGCGGATCACGCTTTATGTCCCCGCCAGCGCTCGCGCAATACGCGCCGCCACCCGTGCGTTGTTCACCAGCAGGGCGATATTCGCCTGTCGGCTGCGCCCGCCGGTGAGCGCATCCATCTGCGCCAGCACAAACGGAGTCAGGGCCGCGCCGGTAATGCGCTGCTCTTGGGCCAGTTGTAATGCCCGCGTTGTAGCGGCCTGGGCTTCCTCTGGGGACAGGGCAACCTCTGCAGGGACAGGGACAGTGACCAGCAGGGCTGTCATCAGCCCCAGCGCATCCCGTGCGCGCACCAGCCGCGCCACCTCCTCCGGCGCATCCACGCGGCCATCTACCGGCAGCCCGCTGGTCACGCTGGTGAACGCGGGCATCTCTTCCACGCCATAGCCAATGACCGGGACACCGTATGTCTCCAGCACCTCACGGGTCAGGGGGAGATCAAGCAACACCTTGGGGCCGGAGCACACTACGACGAGCGGTGTCCGCGCCAGTTCCGGCAGATCGGCGGAGATGTCGTGGGGCTGACCCCGATGCACTCCACCGATACCTCCGGTGGCCATCACGCGCAAGCCGCAGCGCCCCGCGAGATAGACCGTCGCGGCGACCGTTGTCCCCCCATCCAGCCCCCAGGCGAGGGCCAGGGGCAGGTCACGGCGGCTGACTTTGCGCACGCCCTGCCCTCGCGCCAGCCGCTCGCACTGCGCCGCGCTCAGCCCCACCACCACCCGCCCGGCGATCAGGCCAATCGTCGCCGGGAGCACGCCCTCGGCCCGGATGGCGGCCTCCATCGCCTGAGCGGTCTCCAGGTTCAGCGGATAAGGCAGCCCATGGCTGATGAGTGCGGATTCCAGCGCTACCACTGGCCTGCCCGCGCTCAGTGCTTCCTGAACTGCCGGTGCAATGGAGAAGATTTCAGAGGCGCTCAAGGGATTATCTCCAGACGTAAAATAACAGGCATTGACAACACCAGCCATTCATGGTACGCTTTCACTAGAGCATAGGTCAAATATACGCGAGGGTAGTACTATGGACGCTTCTGCTATCGCGCCCCCGCCCCAGGGCATGGTCACGACCGAGATGCACGACAACATCCTGGGGGTGATCGGCAACACGCCGCTGGTCCGGCTCAACCGCGTGACCCAGGGCATCCAGGCGACCGTGTACGCCAAGCTGGAATTCCTCAACCCTGGCGGATCGGTCAAGGACCGCATTGGCATCGCCATCATTGAGGACGCCGAGCGACGCGGCCTGCTGCGCCCAGGCGGCACCATTGTGGAGGCCACCTCCGGCAACACTGGCGTGGGGCTGGCCATCGTCGCGGCCATTCGCGGCTACAAGTGCGTCTTCGTCATGCCCGATAAGATGAGCGAAGAGAAGATCCGCCTGCTGCGCGCCTTCGGCGCCCGCGTGATCATCACCCCCACCGCCGTTGAGCCGGATGACCCACGCTCGTACTATAGCGTGGCCCGCCGTATTGTGCAAGAAACGCCCAACGCCATCCTCGCCAACCAGTATTATAACCCGGCCAACCCCGAAGCCCACTATCGCACCACCGGCCCGGAGATCTGGCGCCAGACAGGCGGGCAGATTGATGTCCTCGTCGCCGGCGTGGGCACCGGCGGCACGATCACTGGCACGGGCCGCTACCTCAAAGAGCAGAACCCCAAGATCAAGGTCGTCGGCGTGGACCCGGTCGGCTCCTTGCTTTACGATACCTTCAAACTGGGCCGCGTGCCTGATCAACCCTTCCTGAAGACCTACAAAGTGGAGGGCATCGGCGAAGACTTCGTCCCCGGCGCGCTGGATTTCAGCGTGATTGACGACATGGTGCAAATCGGCGACAAAGAATCCTTCCTAATGACGCGCCGCCTGGTGCGCGAGGAGGGCATCTTCTGCGGCGGCTCCTCAGGAACCGCCGTCGCCGGCGCGCTGCACTATGCCACTTCCCACAATCTGCCCGCAGGGACGCTCATGGTCGTCATCCTGCCCGACTCCGGCGCCCGCTACCTGTCCAAAGTATTCAATGACGACTGGATGCGCGAAAATGGTTTCCTGGAGTCGGCCTGGCTGGAGAATCGCGCCGCCGACGTGCTCAAGGCCAAGCCCATGCAGGGCGTGATCACCGCCCGGCCCAGCGACAAGATGGTGAATGTCATCGCCCTGATGAAGCAGCACGACATCTCCCAGGTGCCCGTCGTAGATGACCAGGGGAAGCTCATCGGCATCGTGACCGAGATTGACCTGCTCAACCACATGCTCCTGGCCGATCACGCCCACGCGATGGAGGAGAGCATCGCCGACATCGTCAATCCGGACGTGGCTGTGGTCCACCCCGATTCCTCCCTGGAGACGTTGCTAGGCATCTTCACCACCGGTAACGTCGCTGTGGTCGTGGAAGACGACGCCGTCATCGGCATCCTGACCAAGATTGACATCCTGGACTACTTGGCCACCCATGTGAAATAGATGACGTGTCTCCGCCCCTGTTTGATTTACCCACTCTACGCATCGTCCCGCTGGACCGGCTGATCCCGCACGAACAGCACGATGTCCAGCGCTCGCTGCCGCTGGCCGAACGGCTGAAGGCCGAAGGCGTGCTGATCAACCCGCCGATTGTGGCTCGTCTCAGCCCAGAGGAAGATCGTTATGTCGTGTTAGATGGCGCGAACCGCGTCACCGCCGCGAAGCTCCTAGGCCTGCCCCACATGCTGGTCCAGATCGTGGACTACGAGGACCCCGAACTCCAGCTCTCCACCTGGTACCACGTCATCACCGGCTGCGACCTGGAGACCTTCACAACGCGCCTGAAGGCCATCCTGGGGCTGACGCTCACACCAAGCGGCCTGTTGCACGCCCGCGCTGCCCTGGCGCGACGCGACATCCTGGCCTACCTGGTCTGCCGGGATGAGCAGGTCTTCCTGATTGAGGGAGGCCACGACCTGCAAAGCCGCACCGCGCTGTTGAACACCCTGGTGGACGCTTATAAGGACATCTGCCGCATCTACCGCGCCAACACCGACCGGATCGCCCAACTCGCCCAGCTCTATCCCGACCTGGTGGCTGTGGTGGTCTTCCCCCACTACGAACCGGCGGAGATCCTGGAGTTGGCCCGCAACGAGGCGCGCCTCCCTGCAGGCATCACCCGCCACATCATCCCCCGCCGCGCCCTGCGTGTGAACCTGCCGCTCCACATCCTGGCCGAGGCACGCTCCACAGAGGAGAAGAACGCCTGGCTAGAGGAGTGGCTGCGGCACAAAGTCGCCAACAAACAGGTCCGCTATTACGCCGAATCCACCGTGCTGTTTGACGAATAGTCCCGCACCCTTCCCGGCGTGCTACGTGGTCAGGGCCTGTAAGGCCCGCTCAGCCTCGGCCCGCTCCCGCAATTGGCGGCGTAATGCCTCCATATCACGCGGCACCAGGTAGGCGGCGAAACCGAGCAAAACCGCCGCCAGCATCCATGCCGTCACGCAGATACTCAGGATGGCGACGTGTAACGAAGAGCGATCAGCGATCAGGCCCGCCAGGAGGGGCGCCACTGCCGCGCCGCCCTCCTCAATGAAATATTGGATGGCCAGTGCCGTGCTACGCACCTCCGGCAGGGTGACGTCGTACACGGTGGAGACCACGTTGGCCGAGGCAAAGGGGATAAACAGCGCCGTGAGGCAAAGCATGGCGAAGAAGAGCAACGGCTGCTCCACCGGGATGTTCATGGCGATCATCAGCAAGACCGCTCCGAGGAGAACGCCGGTCACAGCGACCAGCAAGCGGCCACGGCGGTTGCGCTGGAAAACGACATCGCCCAGCGCCCCGCCCACAACGTACCCCGCTGCCAGCACCAGGACCACCGGCGCCATCGTCAGCAGGATGCTTTCTCCCGTGTAGTTCCGCTCCGTTTCAAGATAGGCGAAGAACCAGAAGGCGATCACATTCCAGGGAAACACGCCCACGAACCCCTGGGCGAATAAGAACAGCAGGCTGCGCTTGCGGAACAACCCCAGTGCCTTGCTCCAATCAAATTGATATAGACGGAGGGTCTCCAATTGTTCCAACTCCGGCTCACTCCGGCCTCGCGGCGGTTCGCGCACCCCCAGGAAGATCACCACAGCCAGGACAAGGCCAAACAAAGCCGTAAGGTAAAACACGCTACGCCAACCGATCACCGGCCCTAGCAGGAGCGCCAGGGCCATCGCCAGCAGATACCCCAGCGGCTGAGTGAGTTGCAACACGCCGTACACCTTGCCACGCAATTGCGGTCCGAAATAGTCCGCGATCAGGCTATACAGGCCGGGATAGCTGGTGTCGTCAATGCCGGTAGAGGCACGGCTGGCGAGGAACGCAGGATAAGAGGGCGCAATGGCGCTCAGCCAGGTGGTGGCCCCCCAGATAAGGGAGGCCAACGCCAACAACCTGGCCCGAGCGAAGCGGTCGCCCAGGTAGCCCCACAGCGGGAACAACACGCTCCCCACGAGCAGTGTGCCGCTGACCACAGCCCCCATCTGCGCCTTGTTGATGCCAAACGTCTCCATAATAGGGGTCGTCAAGGGGCTGATCAGCAGGCGGTCGGACTGATGGAGCAACGCAAAGGCGAAAAACACGCCCAGGACAAACCACCGATACCGGGCCAGCGGTTTCATTCGGCCCGTCTCGCGAACACCCCCCACACCTTGCTCTTGGATGTGTGCCTCAAAAATATCGCCCATAGCAAGACACGGCCCGCCAGACCCGATGCACTACGTCAGGCTTGCCTTGATCTCCTGCGCAACGTGGTGCGCCAGCGCAGCGATCGTGATCATCGGGTTCACGCCCGACGCGCTGGGAAACAGGCTGGCGTCGGCAACGTAGAGGTCCTTCACCGCGTGCGTTTCACCGCGGCCGTTGACAACGGACGTCGCCCGGTCACTCCCCATGCGGCAGGTCCCCATCTGGTGGAAGGAGATGTAGATGGTCTGATTCGCGCCATAGCCAACGCGGTCAACGCGGCTGAGCCAGTCCTCCAGTGTCTCGCGGCCCCCCGGCCTGAACGCAACAAAGCGGTTCTGTGTGGAGAAGATCTCCTGTGCACCGGCGGCCAACAGCACCCGCGCCGCGCCTTCAACCCCGCGCCGAACGTGCTGTTGATCGTACGTGGAAATGCGATAATGGATAACCGGCACGCCGCTGCGATTCAGGGTGACCCGCCCGCCAAAACGGTCACGCAACAGAATGCCGATGGGTGAAGTATAAGTGAGCCGCCGCATTGTGGCGTCAAACTGGGCCGCGCTTTCCCAGGCTGCGCCAAATGCCAGAAACAGTGGATGGATGGCTGTCGTCTCAAATCTCACGCCGTAGCCCTCATCAAGGTCGGCGAATTGCTCGGAATACAGCGCCTGCAGTGTGCCGGTCCATGGCCGCACCGCCTCCTCAAAGGTGCCCCACACAGCCGTCACCGGATGCAGCCGCAGGTGGTCTCCCACCGGCCGGCTCAGGCCGGAGCGCAGCAAGAGCGCGGGGGAGTGGATCGCGCCAGCCGCGACCACGACCCGTTGCGCCCGGACGGTGACATGGTGGCCTGCTTGCGTGCGGGCCACTACGCCCACAGCGCGCCCGTTTTCTATCAAGACACGTTCCGCGGCGCAGTGCACCACGATGCGCGCGCCGCGCTCAAACGCGTCTTGTAAGCACGTCTTAAGCGTAGAGCACTTGGCACCATGCACGCAGCCGAAACCGCAGTAGCCGCACACATCGTCTTGTGTGCAGCCGTCCACGTTACGCGGCATGCGCTCCACGTGCCAGCCGCAGACGGTCAACCCGCGAGCCATCAGTTCATCACGTCGGCTCGGCCGGTTGTGCTCCTGGTTGACGTGTAGGCGTTCACACATGGCATCCAGCGAGCGGGTGAATTCGTCCTTGACGAAGAAATCCAGGCCGGTCAGGCGCGCCCACTCCGCCCGGACCGGATCAGGTGTGCGCAAACTGGTCGTGTAATTGATCACCGTGCCGCCACCCAGACAGGACCCGGCTAAGATGACGACCCCCTGGTCCTGACTGGCACTCAAGCCACCGTCAAGGCATAGCTTTTGCAACGCCTCAAACTCGCGCTGATTGAAATCGGACTCGTTGTAATAGCCCCCTTTTTCAAGCACGATAACGTCATAGCCGGCGGCAGTAAGCTCATCCGCGACGATGCCACCTCCCACGCCTGAACCGACGATCACGACGTCGCAGCCGAGCGTCGCGCCGTCTTCAACGGCAAGCGGACGGATGGTTTTGGGGACCTTGGGAGGGGCGGCGATCGGGCCGGGGTAGTTAAGCGGAGGCCAGGCCGGATTGTGCCCCTCGGCATCGCAATCGGCGTAATACAGGACCATCGCCAGGCGTTTGAGCGCCTGAAAGGCGCCGCGTATCTGGCTGAGTGGATGATGGGCCAGGGCGCGAAGGGCGTTCTCGCGTTCCACAGGGGACATCGCCGACAAACGTTTGGCCTGGCCTGTAAGCGCCAGGCTGGCCACTGGCACCTCCAGCAGCCGCAGCAACCGGCGCAACTGCGCCAGGTCGTCTGCATTCGGCAGGCGTCTCAGAAGCGCCGCGCCCCGTTCGGCGACCGAGGCGCGCCAGGGCGAATCGCCCGGCGGCAAGAGCGTATCGCAGATCAGCGCCAGCGTATGGAACTCGCCTGTTGTGAGCGGGCCGGTGTCCATAGCAGAGGATTATAAACTGCCCCTCCGATCGCGCAAGGCAGCCCACCCCCCAGGATGCACCCGGCCTCACGAATTATGAAAGACTCCCTATTTCGGGTATAATTGACACCGCACACGTGTTCCATACGTATACACAGAGTGGGACAGGCAACACCCGGCCTGGCGGCTGGGCAAGGATGGAAACATCACACATGACCGATCGGATTATCTCACCACGCCAGAAAAGCGATGACGTCCGGCTGGATACGGCGCTGCGCCCGCGCAGCCTGGCCGATATGCTCGGCCAGGACCGGGTAAAAGAGAACCTGGCGATCCTGATCCAGGCCGCCAAAGCCCGCGGCGAGGCCGTTGACCACATTCTGTTTTACGGCCCGCCCGGCCTGGGCAAGACCAGCTTCGCCTATGTCATCGCCAGCGAAATGGGCGTCAACATCCGCCCCACCGCCGGCCCGGTGATTGAGCGCCCCGGCGACCTAGCCGCCATTCTGACCAGCCTGCGCAAGGGCGATGTCCTGTTCATTGACGAGATCCATCGCCTGGGTCACGCCGTTGAGGAGATCCTCTACCCGGCGATGGAGGATTTCGTCCTGGACATCGTGGTAGGCAAAGGCCCCGGCGCACGCACCATCCGGCTCAACCTGCCGCGCTTCACCGTCATCGGCGCCACCACCCGCCTAGCCCTGTTAACCGCACCGTTGCGCGCCCGCTTCGGCGCGGTCTATCGCCTGGACTTCTACGACCTGCCCGCGATGGAGGCCATTGTGGAGCGGGCCGCTCGCCTGTTGGAGGCGCCCATTGACGCCGAGGGGATCACCGAGATCGCCCGCCGGGCGCGGGGCACGCCCCGCGTGGCCCTGCGCCTGTTGCGCCGCGTGCGCGACTACGCCCAGGTCCGCGCCGATGGCGCCATCACCGGCCCGATCGCCGCCGAGGCGCTGGCCCTGCTGGACGTGGATGAGAAGGGGTTGGATGACCTGGACCGGCGTGTGCTGCGCGCCATCATTGAGAAGTTCGGCGGTGGCCCGGTTGGCCTGGAAACCATCTCCGCCGCCATCAGCGAGGAAGCCGACACTATCATGGACGTGGTGGAGCCTTACCTGCTCCAATTAGGCTTCCTGGACCGCTCGCCGCGAGGCCGCGTGGCCACCCGCCTGGCCTATGAGCACCTGGGTATCCCTTATCCGGAGTCGGAACAACCTGCCCTGTTTTAGCCTATGCCTGACCTCAGCGACTTTGGCCGTATCCTCCTGATCCTGGGCATCGGGATCGCCCTGATCGGCGGGCTGCTGATGCTGGGCAGCCGCATCCCCTGGCTGGGGAACCTCCCCGGCGACATCCGCATTGAGCGGGATGGCTTCTCCTGCTTCTTCCCGCTGGCCACCTCCATCCTGCTCAGCCTGCTGTTGACCGTGATCCTGAACCTGATCTTGCGATTGCGCCAGTAGGAACAGGCCTGAGACCTGCTCGTACAGTCATTGGGCTGGCCGATGGATATACGCGATTTTGACTACGAACTGCCGCCTGAGCGCATTGCACAGACGCCGGTGGAGCCGCGCGACGCCGCCCGGCTGATGGTCCTCAACCGGGCCGACCAGAGCATCGCCCACCGCATCTTCCGCGACATTGGCGACTACCTGCGCCCCGGCGACCTGCTCGTCCTGAACGATACGCGGGTCATCCCGGCGCGGCTCTTCGGGCGCAAACTGCCCAGCGGAGGCCGGGTGGAGGTGCTCCTGCTGCGCCCGCGCACGCCGACCGTGTGGGAGGCATTGGTGAGAGGTCGTGCCGTGCGCCTGGGCACGCGCATCGGGATTAAAAACAGCGATCTCACGGGCGAGGTCATAGAGGTCGGCGAGACAGGCGAGCGTGTGATCGCCTTTGACCATCCGCTTACCTCCCTGCTGGAAAGCATTGGCACGATCCCCCTCCCCCCCTATATTCGCACGCCGCTCAAGGACCCGGAGCGCTATCAAACCGTGTACGCCCGGCACGCAGGTGCCGTCGCTGCGCCTACCGCCGGGCTGCACTTCACGCCGGAGCTGATGCTGCGGCTGCGCCAGCAGGGCATTGGCTTTGCTTATGTTACCCTGCACATCGGCCTGGATACCTTCCGCCCGGTGACCGAGGAACGCATTGAGGAGCACCGTATCCACACAGAGTGGGCGCGCTTGCCGGTGGAGGCCGCTGAGCAAATCAACCAGACCAAACTGGCCGGGGGGCGCATCGTTGCCGTCGGCACCACGGTGGTGCGCACGCTGGAAACCGCCGCCCGGCGCGGTCTGGCCCAGGCCGAGGGTGAGGCCTGCCCCTGGCGCCCGGTCGCCCCTTTTGAGGGCCAGACCGACCTCTTCATTTACCCCGGCTTCCAGTTCCGCGTCGTGGACGCGCTCATCACCAACTTCCACCTGCCGCGCTCAACGTTGCTCATGCTTGTCTCGGCCTTCGCCGGGCGTGAGTTCATCCTACGCGCCTACCAGGAGGCTATCCGCGAGGGCTATCGCTTTTACAGCTTCGGCGACGCCATGCTGATTTTATGAGCGCCTGTTTCCTCCCCCTGGACAGGGGAGGGGGAGGGAGGGGGGTGAAAACTTAAATAGGCCAGGTGGTTTCAGCCTCGTGCTCCTTCCTGCTGCGGGCCATCTCCGTGATGAGAGGCGACTGTGCGGCCAGGATGCCCTGGACCGCCAGCCCCCCGGCGTTACGCAGACGTTTCTCGGGCAACTGTATCAGTATCGGCGTTAGAAACTCCACCAAAGCCTGCTCCAATTCCTCCCCAGGTAAGTTGGCAAGCCCCTGACGTTCGGTTATGCTGGTCACAGGGGTCCCGGTCTTCTGTCTACCGAGATGGTCTCCAACTGGTGTGGCAGAATGGCCCACTGATGCTATACTTGGGTCAGTGGAAGATGACGGAAGCGGTCTCGGTCGCGGTCCTGGCGGGCGGCAAGTCGTCGCGGATGGGCAGGGATAAGGCCTTCGTCTCTATCCTGGGGCGCCCGCTGATAGAAGAGGTCCTGGCACGGGTGGCGGGGCTGGGCACCGAGACCCTCATCGTTACCAATCGCCCGGAGGCATATCGCTACCTGGGCCTGCCGCTCGTCGGCGATGTCTTCCCAGAGCAGGGGGCGTTGGGGGGCATTTACACAGCAATCTACGCAGCCCGCAGCCCCTATGCCCTGGTGATCGCCTGCGATATGCCCTTCCTCAACCGCGACCTCCTGGCCTATCTGATCCACCTGCGCGCCGGCTACGATGTGGTCGTGCCCCGCTTGGGCGGGGTGCCGGAGCCGTTACACGCGCTATATAGCAAAAATTGCCTGGAGCCTATCCGCCGTAGCTTAGAGAGCGGTGTGCGCAAGATCATCACCTTCTTCCCAGAAGTCCGGGTGCGCTACGTGGACGAGGCGGAGATTGACCGATTTGACCCGGCACATCTCTCCTTTATCAACGTCAATACGCCCGCAGAACTGGCCCAGGCCCGCGCGTTGGCGGGTGAGCGAGAGGATGCCGGCCCCCCCTCATCTTGAGCGTCCCCTGAGAAGTGAACCTCATCGCGTGCAGGAAGGGGATAGCGCACCGTGCCCCTACTCCGCCGGGCCTGCGCCGCGCAACTCCGCCTCGTGCCACTTGTCCAAGCCGCTGACGTCGGGCTTGCCGTAGCGGTGCAGCCAGGCGAGCAGCGCGCGGATGCTGGCTGTAGCCAGGGCGATACAGGTGTCGGCGCCGCCATAGTACAGGTTCAGCGTATCGCCGTCATCCCCGATGGTGTACCCGCAGGGAAAGACCACGTTGTTCACATCGCCGAAGCGCTCATAGTCCGCTTCCGGCCCAAACACCCAGGAATCGCTGCGCAGGATGCAGCGTTCCGGCCGGTTCAGCTCAAACAGGGCCAGCCCCAGGCGATAGATCGCGCCTGAAACCGTCTTGCGCACCCCATGGTAGAGGACCAGCCAGCCCTCGTCCGTCTCAATCGGCGGCGGCGACAGGCCGATCTTATTCGCATCCCACCAGGCGCCCCGCCGGGCCTCCAGCGCCAGCCGGTGCCGCCCCCAGTGGCGCAGGTCAGGGGAGTAGGAGACCCAGATATGGGCGCCGCTGATGGGGGATACCGGGCGGTGGATCAAAGCCCAATAGCCATCAATACGGCGCGGCAAGAGCGCCGCGTCCTTGTCCTCCGGCGGCATGATCACGCCGTAGCGCTCAAAATGACGGAAATCCTCGGTCAGTGCCAGCGAGACGCCCGGCCCACCTCGCGAGTAGGAGGTATACACAACGGCGTATTTGTTCAGTTCAGGCACAAAGGTAATGCGGGGGTCTTCAATCCCCCACACCTCTTCGGGGTAATTTTCCGGATCAGGCATCAGGGTGGGGTGCGGGTCTATCTCCCAACCGTCCACACCGTTCTTGGAGCGGGCAGCGGTCAAATGGGAATGGCCGCGATAGTCCTCCACGCGGCACAACAGCAGCGTAGTCCCGTCCGGGAGCTTCGTCGCCCCGGCGTTGAAAACCGTGTTCACAGGATAAGGCCAGTCCGCAGCCGTCAGAATAGGATTACGCGGATGTCGTTGAAAAAGTGATTCGCGTCTGGTCATTCCTCCCCCTGTTGAGAAACAGCTTCTAGCACCTCACATGCTCACGGAACCTGCGATAGAGTCGGCGCAGGTTGTCTCTGGGGCGTGTGTAAAAGGTCTCCCTCTCTATATCTATCCAACTGAAATCCTCATATGCGGGACGCCTCTCCATCGCGGCGAAGCGCCCGATCTCGGCGACGGCGGGCTTGGCCGAGCCATCACTGCGCCACAGGCCAAAGAAAGGCTCGTGCGGCGCCACATTGAACGGCGGGTTATCCCAAAGCGCTGGGCTATAGTCGCCATAGCACCACAGCATCACGCCCATGAAGCCAAAGCGGTGGAGAACCTCCAGGGCACGTCGCGTAAACTGCGCCCCCTCCTCTTCACTCAAAATAGGGACACCGCTGGTGCGCGCACGTGCCCAGGCCTGAACGTTATCGGCCGCGATGGTCGGCGCGCCGAACTCTTCAAAGAACACCTCCTTCCCCCCCAACCAGCGGGTCACCAGCCCCAGGAAGGGTAGAACCCATTCATCCGCCGGGCCTTCGGCCCAATCCGTGTACATGGGGTAGCCGTGCATACACAGGAAGTCGCAGACACGCGCGGCCTCGGCCGGCCCCAGCCGCTGATCCCGTTCCAGGTCGGCCTGGTGCAGGCCCAGGGTGATCGGGTGATGGGGGTCAACGGCGCGGATCTCCGCCGCAATCCGCTCCAGCCAGGCGATCCCCGCCTGGCGTGTGGGCGGCCTGAGGCAGTTGGAAGGCTCATTCCCCAGGTCCCAGAACCCCAACGCCGGATGGTCGTGCAGTACCTCCGCAACCTGCCGGGCGAGAAGCGCCTGCGCCTCCAGGATGGCCTTATCCCTGTACCAGTTCCTGAGCGGTCGGCGGGTCAGCTTCCCTTGGACCACCACAGGGAAGCGGGAGAGGGCCACACCCCGGCCCAGCGCCCATGCGGGGGCCCAATTCGCGCCACTCATGTGGCCGGTAAATAGTGTGGGCACGAGGGTCAGCCCGCTCCGGGCTGCGCTATCGGCGACCGCCCCCAGGTGGGCGAGAGCCACCTCCGCGACCTGGTCCGGTGCGGGCTGGAAATCCTCCCATAGGAGGAAGATGCGCACGCTATCACAACCGGCGCTACGTATGCGGGCAAAGTCGCGCTCCACCTCCGCCGCATCAAAGCGCTGCCACCAGGCCATCGCACTGCTGCTCGGCCAGTAATTGACGCCGAGATGGAAAACGGCTGTCATCCTCCCTCACCTTTCTATTCCTCGTCTCCTGAGCACCTCCTGATACACGTGCAGGTAGTCTTCCACCATGCGATCACGGTTGAAGTGGGTGGCGACGTGCTGACGGATGCGTGCCCGGTCCAGGTGGCGGACCTGACTCAGTGCGGTGACCGCTTCGTCCACGCTACCCACCAGGAAGCCGGTCTCGCCATGCCGGATGATCTCTGGTATAGCGCCAAGTGGCCGGGCGATCACGGGCGTGCCGCAGGCCATGGCCTCCACCGGACTTAAGCCGAACGGCTCTTTGAAGTTGATCAGATGCAGCAAAGCATAGGCGCCGCCCAGCAATCTGTCGCGCTCCGCCGGGCCGACTGAACCCACATAGCGAATCCGTTCCCCATCCAGGTAGGGGGCCACCTCGCGGTCAAAGTAGGCCCGGTCATGGATGATGCCGGCGATGATCAGGCGGTGGCCCGAACGGCGGGCGACCTCAATGGCCTCTGCCGTCCCCTTGTCGGGGTGAATACGGCCAAAGAATAGCAGGTAGTCGCCAGGATCGGTGCGCAGTGTGAACTCCTCCAGGGCGATGCCATGATACACGGTGGCGATATAGTCCAGGCTGGGGTGGCGGTCGGCGTTGCTGATGGCTACATAGTAGGTGCGCTTATTGTACTTCTGGTAGACCGGCAGGATGCGCTCCGAGGAGAAGCCATGGATCGTGGTCACCACCGGCGTCTGGACCAGGCCACTATATGTGAGGGGCAGGAAGTCAAAATGGTTATGGATCAGGTCAAACTCTGCGGCCCGCTCAAAGGCGGCGGCGATATGCAGGCACTCCCACACTTTAGGGTCCAGGGTGGGGTCCTCCGAATATGGACGTGGGCAGACGGCCACCAAGCGGGCCCGCGTAAGCGAGTCGGCGGTGGCAAAGAGGGTAACCTCCAACCCGCGCTCCACCAGCCCCTCGGTCAACAGGCTAACCACCCGCTCCCAGGGGCCGTAATGCCGGGGCGGGACACGCCAGGAGATGGGTGCCAGCATGGCTATATGGTAAGGCGTAGACCGCTGCATGGATGCACGCAATATCGCCGGCCCCTGGAAGGCCCCAGGTCGCGGGGCCGGTCGGGATAGCGCGGTTTCAGCCTGAGCGCTGTGGATAGCGCTCCAGCACAGGCTCACGCCTCCCGGCAGCCTCAACGGACACCACTTCCGGGCGGCTGCTCACCACGTTCTCCCACAGGCGCAACTCCACTAGGGAGAGCCAGAAGGCCAGGGTGGACTCCGCCCCCTCATTCTCGTTGACCCGGTCGGGATGCAGGCCATCGCGGCAGCCGCCTGTGGCTTCGTCATAGAGCGGCAGGCGCAGGTCATTGCGGCCCAGGAACCACTCAAAGGCCCGGCGGGCCTCATCGTACCAACGACGCTCGCCGGTCACGCGGTGCGCTTCCAGACAGGCCGCCACCATCGCGTGGGCCTCAATAGGCTGCTGGTCAAAGCGGGCACGTTCGCCGCCGCGCGGGTAGAAGCCGTTGGAGCCAATAGGGACAAAATGGCCGTCCTCCGAGCGCTGGAGCTGGGCCAGCCACTCCAGTGCCCTCAGCCCCACTTCCGTCATCTCCTGGCGTCCCATCGCCGGGCCGCACAGGAGCAGCGCATGGGGCAGCAGAGCATTGACATAGGTGAGGGCCTCACCGAACCAGGGCCAGTCCGCTGAGCTATGCCTCTCGTAAAGAGCCATCAGCCGTTCGGCCAGTTCCTGGCGCACTTTCTGGGCGAAGGAATCCCCAGAGAAGCGCCGCAGGTACTCACTAATGCCCAGCAGGGTAAAGGCCCAGGGGCGCGGGTGCTCAAATGAGAGTGCCGCGGGGAGCGCCTGTTGGAATAAACGGCCCGCCGCACCGCGCAGCCCCTCATGGTTGGAGCGCCCCAGCACGCACCCCAAAGCCCACAACGCCCGCCCATGGCAGTCCTCTGAACCGGCCTCCTCCAGCCAACGCCGATCATAGGACAGGAAATTGCGGAAGCGTCCTGTCTCTGGGTTGAAAGCGTGCCAGAGGAAGGCCAGATAACGCGCCGCCAGGCCCTGCACAGGGGCGGCCACCCTCTCGCCGATCTCCTGCAAAAGGACGGTCAGGATCAGGGCGCGAGCGTTATCATCGGTGGTATAGCCCTCACTGTAGTTCGGGACGGTGAAGAGCGCGTGCTGGAGCATGCCGGTGTTGTCGGTCATCAAGCGCACGTGGTCCAGATTGAGGAGGGGCAACTCCGCCGGGCGCGTGTCCAGGGTGCGGGCCACGAACACGGCGCGGGGGGAGCGGGCCCGCGCCTGGCGGGCGCGTTCAAAGCTCTCCATATAGCGTGCGGCCACCTTCGGCCAGACCATCTCCCGCCCGTACAGGTAGGCCCGCTTGCGCATGGCGTGCCGCTCGGCCTCGTTGTTCAGCAGATACAGCACCTGCTCGGCGATAGCCTGTGAATCCCGGAAGGGCACAAGCAGGCCACGCCCATCGGCCAGAAGCTCCTCCGCATACCAGTAGGGGGTGGAGATCACTGCCTTGCCTGCACCGACCGTGTAAGCCAGCGTGCCGGAAACAATCTGCGCCGGGTTCAGATAGGGAGTGATGTAGATGTCGGCAGCGCCGATGAATTCCACCAACTCCTCCAGGCTGACAAAACGGTTGTAAAAGAGGACGTTCCTCTCCACCCCCAGTTCCCGTGCCTGTCGCTGCAACGAGAGCCGGTACGACTCGCCCTCATGTCGCTTCACATTGGGGTGCGTGGCCCCCAGGACGATATAGACCACGTTAGGGATATGCTTCAGGATTGTGGGCAGGGCGGCGATCACATATTCAATCCCCTTGTTGCGCGAGAGCAGGCCGAAGGTGAGCAAGACGAACTGGCCCTCCACACCGAACTTATCCTTGTAAAAGTTCGGGTCCACAAAGGGCACATCCGGGATGCCATGCGGAATCAGGTCAATCTTCTCCGCCGGTACATGGTAGATGTCTCTGAGGAAGGTCTCTCCGCGCTGGCTCATCACCACCAGCCGGTCCGAAAGCTCGGCGATCTCGGTCAAGACCTTGCGCTGGAGTGGGTCAGGCTCACGTAGAATGGTGTGTAGCGCGCTGACGATGGGCATACGCAGCTCGCGCAGCAGCGCCAGGATGTGGCTGCCGGCCGGGCCGCCGAAGATGCCGTACTCATGTTGCAGGCAGACCACATCTATACTGTTGATGTTCAGGAAATCGGCGGCGCGGCGATAGGAGGTGATGTCATCTTCGGCGATCTCAAAGCGCACGCGCGGGGGGTAGGCGTAGCCCGCCTCCGTGTCATTGATGGGCACGGCGATACAGGTCACCTCGGGGGTGCTGGCAGCAATCGCCTCCGCCAGGTCCGTCGTAAATGTCCCGATCCCGCATTGGCGGGGAAGGTAGGTGCCGATGAAGGCAATTCGGTTGACAGAGGAGGGTTTAGACTGGCCCATCTCAGCTATCCAACGCATATCCGCTCGGTGATGTTAAACCCCCGCCTGCGGGCCTCGGCCACGAACACATCGCCCGGCACGGCCACTTCCAGGGGGACGGCGCCTTTGGGCGTATCGCCCCGCGCCATCAGGTGGGCCACGATAGAAGCGTGCCAGCCGGTCAACCGCTCCATCGCCGTGAAGCCGGTGGCCTCGTCGTAGACATCTATCACCTCCACGGTGATCTCCGCCGGGGCGCCGTCTTTCTCCCCCCGCACCCAGACCCGGATCACGCCGATGTCGCGCACCTCGGGGGCGCTGACCTGCGGCTCAAACAGGGCATGAAACACCTGGCGCGGCACAACTTCCTGGTCGCCGACACGAATGGGCTTCAGGTCCAACAGCCCCAGGTCGGCGAAGGCCTGGATCTGCGCCCAATGGCCGGGGTAGCGCACGGTCTTCAGTTCGTAGGTCTCCAACTGGCCGTAGAACGTCCAGGGGGCGGTGGAGACGCCGCCAGTGGTGACGCGCGCCTCCAGGCGGCCCAGGGGCGGGGGGAACTCCACCTCCTCCGGGTCGGCCAGCGCGGGCACCTCCACCAGCTTGCCGCCGCGCAGGAACACCGTCGTGCCGGTGTACTCGTTGGTCAGCCCTTCAATATTGAAGGTAAGCTGGTAATTCCAGGGCGGTTTGGGGTGCTGCGGCAGGCCACCATCGTAGATCGTCACGTGGCGAGGGCGGTCCAGGCGGCGCATAGCATACACCGCCAGTGTGTTCCCCATCCCCGGCCCCATACCGCAATCGGGGATCAACGAGATACCGGCGCGCTCGGCCTGGGGATGCAGGTCCAGCTCGCGCCGGACGATCTCGGTGTTCCCGCCCAGGTCGCAGAAGTTCACCCCCGCCTCCACCGCCGCTTTGGCCAGGCCCAGGTTAAAGGTATAGGGTACGGCACTGATGACGGCATCGCGCCCGCGCATCAGGCCTACTACGGTAGCATGGTGGGTCACATCCAGGCGCATAGGCCGGGCCACGTGCCTGCCGCTCAGGCGATTGACGCGCTCGGCGGCCCGTTCCGCAGCCCGGAAGTGCAGGTCCGCCAGGATCACCTCCTCCGCCTCCCCAAAGCGGGCCAGATCGTAGGCGGAAGCGGTCCCCTGGCGGCCCGCACCTAACACGGCGTAGCGATAGGTCATTCAGGTCCTCAACGGCTAGGCTGCTTTAAGGACGAAGTCAACGGTCTGTCGTCCGTCGTCTATTCAATGATTGTCTGGCTTTGCTCGTGCATGTACTGCTGCAGGTAGTACGGCCCGCCGCCGTTCTTGCCGGTGGAGCCGGACCCCTTCCAGCCGCCGAAGGGCTGCACACCCGGCCAGGCGCCGGTGGTCGCCCCCGCCCGGCGGTTGACATAGACCACACCCGCCTGGATGTTGTCAAAGAACCACTGAATCTCGTTCGGGTCTTCGCTGTAGAAGCCAGCGGTCAGGCCGTAGAGCGAATCGTTGGCGCGCTCCATCGCCTCCTCCAACGAGTCCACCGTCGCCAGGCAGACAATGGGCAGGAACAACTCATCGTAGAAGAAGCGATGGTCCTTGGGCAGGTTGTCCACAATCGTCGGGGCGCAGAAATAGCCCTTGGCCAGATCGCCCTCGGTCAGGACCGTGCCGCCATGCAGGATTTGACCGTCGCGCCGGGCGATCTCCACGTATCGCTGATAGTCGGTGTAGGCCTTCTTGTTGATCACCGGGCCAAGGAAGACGTCGCGCTGGGTGGGGTCGCCGATGACGATCTTGCGGGTCTTCTCCAACAGGAGTTCGGTGAATTGCTCCTTGACCGGGCGCTCAATATAGACGCGGGAGGTGGCGCTGCACTTCTGGCCTTGCAGGCCGAAGGCCGAACGCATCACGCCTTCGGCGGCCTCCTCCAGGTCGGCGTGGCGGCTGACAATTGTGGCGTTCTTGCCGCCCATCTCCGCAATGCAGGGGCGCGGATAGCGGAGGCTGAAGCTCTTGTATAGGTTAAAGCCCACCTCATACGAGCCGGTGAAGGTGATCCCGTCCACATCCGGGCTGTTAACGAGTTCATCACCGACCGTGCCGCCAGGGCCGGTGACGAAGTTGAATACGCCTTTAGGCAGGCCCGCGTCCAGGAAGACCTGGGCCAGCTTCAGGCCAGTGTAGGGCGTGTCGCTGGCGGGCTTGAACACCACCGTGTTACCGGCGACGAGGGCAGCGCCTGCCGGCCCTCCGGCCAGGGCGAAGGGGAAGTTGAACGGCGAGATCACCACCCAGACGCCGTAAGGCTTGAGCACATCGCGGGTCTTCTCGTTGGGCGAGAGCGCACCCATAGGGCGGCTGAAGCCGTTGTTCTCTTCCATCTGCTGGCAATAGTAGCGGATCAGGTCGGCAGTCTCCTCCACATCGCCCAACGACTCCAGGCGGTTCTTGCCCACCTCCAGGCTCATCAGCGCGGCCAGTTCATAGCGGCGCTCGCTGATCAGGTCGGCGGCGCGGCGCAACAGAGCCACGCGCTCCTGCCAGGGAGTACGCCCCCAGGCGGGGAAGGCAGCGCGGGCGGCGGCGATGGCGTCCTTCGCATCCTGGCGGCTGCCTTTCTGGAACGTGCCCAGCAGCCAGTCGGTGTTGATCGGGCTGACCTTGGGGAAAGTCTCCTCGGCCCAGCGCGGCTCGCCGTTGATGAGCATGGGATGGGCCTCCCCCAATTCCTCGCGCACGCGCCCTAGAGCGACATCAAAGGCCCGATGGAGTTCATCCGATTGAGCCGACAGGGTGGCATAGGTGATTTTGAAGGTCATGGCTGTTCTCCTTTCCTCATTCTTTCCTTATTCTCTCCTTATGTAAGCGATGGACGATAGTCTATTGTGCAGGTGTTGCTGACCGAGAGTTGAACGCTATAAAGCAATTATAGCCATGAGGGGATAAGGGGGCAAAAGCCCAACCCAGTACGGGTGCATCTCAGATTCGGGGCAAACGGCCCGATGGGTTACCCCCCACCCCAGCCCTCCCCCACAATGGGGGGAGGGGGCAACTCCCCTCCCCCTTGACGGGGGGGCTCGCTCCAGGAAGAAGGCGAGACCTCTATCGCCCCCCGACCCGTGCCCAGTTCCAGGTGGGCGTGGGCGTCGGCGTGGGGCGAAATGGGGTCGGCGTGATCTTGATTGGAGGCGGTGTCCAGGTCGGTGTTGCCAGGAGCGGCGGCCGGGTCGGGGTCGGCGTTGGAGGCGGCACCTTCGTCCACGTGGGCGCAACTGTCGGCGTGGGCGTCGGGTGGGTCAGGCGCGGTGTGGTGACCGGCGCCGGCGCAAATGTTGGTGCGGGGGTCGGTATGGCCAGCCCTCGCAGGCTCGGTGAGGGGTAAAAGCGGATGGCCAGGTCGGGGATGAGGGCGGGTTCATCGCAACTGTACTGAAGGAACGCCTCGTTATAAAACTGGATGCCCACCGTGGCGCTGGCGCCCCGATCCCAGCGCGGGTCGCCGAAGTCCACGTCCTGATACAGGACGTAGATGTCGCCGGTGGCCTCTTCCAATTGCACCTCAAAGCGCACGGTGGAGGGGCTGGCCGGATAGTGCGGCAGATCGCGCCATTCTACGGTCAGGATACGGTCAGGCGCCGTCCCTGTCACCGTGTAATACACACCACCGCCGCCGGGCGGATACAGGTTATCCCAGAATGGGGCAACCATCATGCCCATATTCGGGAAGGGCAGGCAGGTATTGTCGGCGACCGCAAGCTTGGTGGTGAATTGCAGGTTGCCGTTTGAACTGACTGTGACAGAGATGTACCCTGTGTGGTACAGGTAGAAGGTAAAGCCAATCGGGATGGTCACCACCTGGTCATCCTCGGTGATGCCAGTGTTGATGCGTCCATCAATCCAGGGGCGCGTCACCGTGTCATCACAACGATAGCCGAAGGGGTCGGGCGGGATATTCTCGCAGCGCGGGACGAAGAACAGCGTGGGCGTGGGGGATGGGGATGGTGTATCTGTCGGTGTGGGCGTGCTCGTCCGCGTCGCAGTGGGGGTAGGTGTAAATGTGGCTCTGGGTGTCGGCGTGTTGGTCGGTGTATCGGTCGGTGTGTTCGTGGGCGTCCGCGTCTGTGTCGGCGTTGGGGTCGTTGTGTTGGTGGGCGTGGCCGTCGGGCTGGCTGTTCGCGTGAAGGTCACTGTAGCGGTGGGAGTCGGTGTGGCAGAGGGCGACGGCGTGTTGGTCGGGGTGTTGGTAGGCGTGCGGGTCGGTGTATAGGTGGGTGTATTTGTCCCTGTGCTGGTGGGCGTGTATGTGGGTGTGGACGTCATTGTAGGGGTTAACGTGTTGGTGCGCGTTGGCGTCGGCGTGGCGGTTCCGGTGGGCGTAGCCGTTGGGCTGGCCGTTGTTGTAGGGGTCGGCGTGGCGCTGCGTGTTGACGTAGCGGACGGTGAGGGCGTGTTCGTCGGCGTATAAGTGCGTGTAGCTGTCCGCATCGGCGTGTATGTGTTGGTCGGAGATGGGCTGGGAGGCGGTGTGTGGGTTGGCGGCGGTACTGCCGTCTCTATAGGTGTACTTACCAACACAGATGTGGGAGAGGCTGTAGCTGTGGGCGGCGGTGATGTCGGTGACGGCGTGCGCACCGGTGTGCGTGTCCGTGTGGCTGTGTTGGTGGGGCTGGGCGTCGTCCTGTTGGTGGCGGTGGGCGTGCCTGTAGGTGTGTGGGTGGCTGTCCCTACCGCCGTCTCCGTTGGGACAGGTGTGGGCGTGGGGGTGGGCGTAGCCTGAGGGGTGGCTTCCGGCGCCTGGATGAGGAAGGGGCCAAGATGGATCGTGCTCGTCCAGCGGCCCAATCGGCCCTGCGTCCTCAGGTGGAAGTACCAGCCCCCAGGCGACAAAGGCGGGCTGACCGCCTCGGTCGCATCCCCCGCCAGTTCAGGGAGGGTATCCGGCAAATCGTCGGGCGCCTGGCTCCACAGCAGGGAGAAGCCTGTCGCCCCTGGCTGACGCGACCAGGTGATGGTGATCATATTGTTGGTGGAGGGCTGGCCGATGACATGGGTGGTGCTGCGTGCATCCCGGGGGTCCTCAACGCGGAGCAGGCTGGTGGCCAGGACGACGGCGGCGATCACCAGGGCAACGGTGGAGAGACCGATCAGGGCCGCCGGGGGGGCAGTGGGCCGTGCCAGGCGGGGGCGAGGCACCCGCCGGGGGGCGTCGCGGCCTACGCCAGCCGTTGCGGTGATCTGGGCTGAAACCCCCTGCCAGATCGCCTCGCGCAGGGCCGGCGATGCCGGGACCAGCGCCAGCCCGGCGAAGATCTCCACCGGCGAGACGTAGCGCCGTTTGCTCTCCTGGCAGAAGGGGCAGTCCTGAAGGTGGGCCTGGACCGCACGGCGGACCTCGCGGGTGATCTCGGTGACCTGCATGGCGGAGAGCAGGGCATCCAGGCGGGGGCAATCGCGCCGCCCCCGGCGGATGAGCAGGGTGGAGACGACGGACTCTTCCAGCGCATCCCGCAGCCGCGAGAGGCGGGTATACAAGGCCCCTTTGGCCACGCCCAGGCTGGTGGCCAGTTCGTCCGCGCTCAGGCCCTTCCGCAGGTGCAGGTCCAGTAGCGCGTAGTCCTCCGGGCTGAGCGCCTGGGCCGAGTTCCACACCAACTCCACCAGCTCTTTGTCCTGAAGCACGGCTTCGGGTTGTGAGAGCCTGGCGCTATCCAGTTCAACATAGGAGAAGGCCAGCGCGCCTTCGGCCCGCTCCTCCTCCGCCGGGACCAGCCGCTTTCGCAGGCGTAGCTCATCAATGGCGGTATTCCGGGCGACGGTGTACAGCCAGGCTTTGACATTTTGGGGAATGGCACGCTGGCGTAATTGCTCCCAGGCTTTGACGAAAGTGTTCTGGACCACGTCGGCAGCGATGTCCTCACTGCGGGTCATGCGGACAGCCAGGTCATAGATGCCCTGGAAGTAGCGTTCGTAGAGGGCAGCAAAAGCGGCTTGATCGCCTTGGGCTACCTGGGCTGCAAGCTCTTCGTCGCTCATGGCCTGAAGCGCGGGTTGGTCTCGCCGACGGGCGGTAAACCAAGTATACGCGCTCGGCGCTTCTTGTCAACTGCTCTTCGTGCAGGTGCATCTCACATTCCGGCTGCCTCCATAACGGTGTCCCTCTCCCAACCGGGCTAAAGCCCGGTACCAGAGATAAGGGCCGTAGCGCTCCCCTTGCGGGGGAGGGCGGGGTGGGGGGAGATCATCCCCATCCCCGCCCCTCCCCCATTCAGGGAGAGAGAATGGGCCTGTTCCCCTTCCCGTAAGGGGGAAAGGGGATTGGTCGCACAGGGCGCGTTCAGGATTCGCTCAGGTAATACCCCACCCCCCATTCCGTGCGCAGCAGTTGCGGGTTGCTGGGGTCCTGCTCTATCTTCTTGCGCAGGTAGCGGATGTACAGCTTAAGATAGTTGGTGCGGTCGGCATATTGCGGCCCCCACACTTCCAGCAGCAGGTAATGGTGGGGGAGAACCCGCCCGGCGTGGCGGTGCAGGCAGGCCAGCAATCGGAACTCAATCGGGGTGAGTTCAATGCTCTTGCCGTGCACGGTGACCGTGTGGTCAGCCGGATTAAGCAACAGGCTGTGGCTGCGCTGAGGAGCCGGGCAGTGGTCGTTTGTGGGGCGTGCGCTCAGCTTGGCGCGGCGCAGCATGGCCTTCAGCCGCGCCAGAAGCTCATCCCAGTGAAACGGCTTGGCCACAAACTCATCGGCGCCCACATTGAGAGCGCGCACCAGGTCATGCTTGGCAGTGCTGGCGCTGAGCACCATAATGGGCACATCGGACATTTCGCGCAGGCGCTGGCACACCGTCCAGCCATCGGCATCCGGCAAGCGCAGGTCCAGGATGATGGCATCGGGCTGGATGTGATAGGCCAACCGCAGGCCCTCCAACCCAGAGCAGGCGAGGGCTACATCAAAGTTGGCGCCCTCCAGGCGCAACTTCATCAGATCCAGCAAATCCGGATCATCGTCAACAAGCAGGATACGCTGTTTCATCTCTCTTCGCCCCTGGGTTCGGTCGGGGGGAGACCGTCTTCCTCCTTCGCTGATTAGGACCGTTCAAAGTCCAGCATAAAGACGGAGAAGCGGCCAAAACCTTACAGCATTGTGCCCTCTCCTCTACGGTTTATTCCCGATCGTGGGGTGAGTGTGCGACATAGAGGGGGATGACTTTGCCCCCTCTCCCACAAAGGGGGAGGGAATGGTCTGTCCCCCTCCCAACCGGGCTGAGGCCCGGTACCGGGCGGAGGGGTATATATCAGATTTGGGGCAGATGACCCGGTAGGTTACCCCCCTCCCCCATCCAGGGGGAGGGGTAGGGAGGGGGTGACGGCTGACAGTTGCCCCAAAATTGAAATGCACCTGGGCGGGGGAGAGTTGGGTGGGGGAAGCACACCTGAGGTTAAAACCAATACCCCTGCCGGGTTCGTTCCGGTGGTTGACTTATGGGGCCATTTGCTCTATACTACTCTGCACCATAGCCCCAGAGGCCGAGACGACGGTCGGCCAGGTGATTGCCCGCCTCGCTCGCATGGGGCGTTGGCCGCGCATGGACGCAATCGCTTGAGGAGGGGGGTGAGAGCCGAGACCCAGAGCATCTGCAAGACGCGATGGCGTGATCATGTGGTACAGCCTGAATCTTGAAAAGGAGAAGGAGGAGAAAGAATGACGCACAATCCCAGATGGTTCACACTGGCATCGCTGGCGATTGTGGCGGCCCTGGTGCTGACGGCCTGTGGGCCGGCAGCCACACCCGCGCCGACGACTGCGCCCCAGCCAACCCAGCCACCGACCCAGCCGCCGACGCAACCGCCACCGACGCAACCACCGCCGACCCAACCACCGCCGACGCAGGCGCCCGCCTTTGAGCCGATGAAGGTGGAGGCGCCCAACTGCGACTACGGCGGCGAGTTCAAGGCGATTGAGGCGGTGGACCAATACACCGTTAAGTTCACGCTATGCTACCCCGACCCGGCCTTGCCCTCTAAGGTGGCCTTCTCGTCCTTCGCTATCAACGATAGCGGCTACCTGGAGGAGACCGGCGGCGGCGGCCAGCTCGTGGAGCGGCCCAATGGCACCGGCCCGTACATGTTCTCGGAGTGGCGGCGTGGCGATCAGATCGTCTTCAAGCGCAATGACAACTACTGGGGCGAGAAGGCCAAGGCCGAGACGCTCATCTTCCGCTGGAGCGCCGAATGTGCCCAGCGCCTGCTGGAACTCCAGGCGGGCACGGTGGACGGGATTGACAACCCCTGCCCGGATGACTTTGAGACCATCCAGAACGATCCCAACCTGCAGTTGAAGACGCGCAGCGGCACCAACGTCTTCTACCTGGGCATGAACAACACCTGCCCGCCCTTTGACAACGAGCGCGTGCGCCAGGCCTTCGCTATGGCTATTGATAAGAAGCGCATTGTGGATAACTTCTACCCGCCGGGCTCCATTGTGGCCGAGCAGTTCATCCCACCCTCCATCTTCGGCCACACCCCCGAGGTGAAGTGGTACGAGTACAACCCCGATGAGGCCAAGCGCATCCTGGAGGAGGAGGGCGTGCTGCCGGGCTTCAAGACGACGATCACCTACCGCGACGTCGTGCGCGTGTACCTGCCCGACCCCAACGTCGTGGCCCAGGAGATTCAGGCGCAGTTGGCCAAGATCGGTGTGGAGACCGAGCTGGTCAAGATGGAGTCCGGTGCCTTCCTGGATGCCGCCGACCGTGGCGAGATCTGCGGCTTCCACATGCTCGGTTGGGGCGCCGACTACCCCGACGCCACCAACTTCCTGGACTTCCACTTCGGCCCCGGCGCCTCTAAGCAGTTCGGCAACGGCTTCCCCGACATCTGGGAGGCCTTGAAGAACGGCGCCACGCGCGCCACGCCAGAGGAGCGCCTGCCCTTCTACAAGACGGCCAACGAGCTGATCAAGCAGCACGTGCCCATGATCCCCATCGCGCACGGTGGCAACGGCGCGGCCTTCAAGGCGGACGTCAAGAACGCCCACGCTAGCGACATCGGCGCCGAGCGCTTCTGGATGATGGACCCGGGCGGGCGCGACACCTTCGTCTGGATGCAGAACGGCGAACCGGCCGGGTTGTACTGCGCCGATGAGACCGACGGTGAGGCCCTGCGTGCCTGCGAGCAGGTCATGGAGTCGCTTCTGGCCTACGAACTGGGCACTGGCAAGCCCATCCCCGCGCTGGCCGAGTCCTACGAGGCCAACGACGACCTGACCGTGTGGACCTTCCACCTGCGCCAGGGCGTGAAGTTCCACAACGGCGCCGACCTGGATGCCAATGACGTGGTGCTCTCCTACGTCGTCCAGTGGGATGCGGCGCACCCGCTGCACAAGGGCCGCGATGGCAGCTTCACTTACTTCCCCGGCCTCTTCGGCCAGTTCCTGAATGCGCCTAAGGAAGGCGGGTAAGGAGGTTCATTCCCTCCCCTGGCTAGAGGGGAGTAACTGTGCTGTGGTGATGACGGGGGACCGAAGAGAGGGGCCGTAGCTGCCCCCTCTTCCGTCCCCCGTCCGAGGGGTTGGTCGCGTGATTCAGTACGTCATCCGACGTGTGTTGCTGGCTATCCCCGTCTTGCTGGGGATTTTGTTTGTCACCTTTTCGCTGGCGCGCTTGATACCGGGCGATCCCTGCCGGGCGCAACTCGGCGAGCACGCCACCGACGCTATTTGCGAGGCTTTCGCCGAACGCCACGGGCTGAACAAGCCCATCCCCGTCCAGTTCGCCATTTACCTGGGCGAGGTCTTGCGGGGCGACCTGGGCGATTCCATTCGCTTCAATCGTCCGGTGACAGTCATCCTGACTGAGCGCCTGCCGGTCACGGTGGAACTGTCCATTTCGGCGCTCCTCTTCGCCACTTTCTTCGGCATTATCCTGGGGGTGATCTCCGCCTACAGGCGCAACTCGGCGATTGACGTGCTCACGATGGTAGGCGCCAACGCCGGCGTCTCCATCCCGGTCTTTGTCCTGGGGCTGTTGCTGGCCTACGTCTTCGCGCTGCTGTTGAAAGACACCCCGCTGGCCCTGCCGCCTTCAGGGCGGCTAACGCCGGGCATCCCGGTCAAGCCCCTGGCCGAGGTGTGGGGGATGCAGCACTTAAACGGCCTGCCGCGTGGCATTTTGGACTTCCTGTCCAACATGTACATCTTCAACGGTATCGTCACGGGCAACTGGACGCTGGCCGGGGATGCGCTCAAGCACCTGATCCTGCCCACGATGGCGCTGGGCACGATCCCCATGTCCATCATCGCCCGCATGACGCGCTCCAGCCTGCTGGATGTAATGAACCTGGACTATACGCGCACGGCCCGCGCCAAGGGGCTGACCGAGCGCCAGGTGATCTTCCGCCACGCCATGCCCAACGCGCTTCTGCCTATCGTCACCGTGATCGGGTTGCAACTGGGGGGCTTGCTGGGCGGCGCGGTGCTCACCGAGACAGTGTTCGGCCTCTCTGGGGTGGGCAAGAGCCTGTTTGACGCCATCACCGCCCGCGACTACACCATCGTGCAGGCGTTCACCGTCGTCATTGCTATCGGCTACGTGGCGATCAACCTGATCGTGGACCTCTCTTATGCCTATCTGGACCCCCGTATTCGCCTGAGTTAAGCCATGCAAGCTGCAGAAGCCATCTCTCTCACACGCGACACGGCCATTTATGCGCCAGGTAGCCTCTGGCGAGACACCCTGCGGCGCCTGTTCCGGCAGCGCTCCGCCGTTGCTGGCATGACCATCCTGGGTTTCCTGCTTTTCATCGCCATCTTTGCGCCCGTGCTGGCGCCCTATGACCCCATCCAGACGCTGATCGGCATTGAGGATGTTAAGAAGCGCGAAGCCCCCTGCATCCATCTCCTGGGCTGCCCTGCCGACAAACCGCAGCACATCTTCGGCATTGACGGTAATGTGCGCGACCTGTTCAGCCGGGTGCTCTACGGGGCGCAGTTGTCGCTCCAGGTGGGCATCTCCTCTGTAGGATTCGCCATCATCATTGGGACGCTGATCGGGGCGGTGTCAGGCTACGCCGGCGGCTGGTGGGACAACGCCATTATGCGCGTTATGGACGTGCTCCTGGCCTTCCCCAGCCTGCTGTTGGCCATCGCCATCGTTACCGTGCTCGGCCCCGGCCTGATCAATACCCTGATCGCCATCGGCATCGTCAGTATCCCCACCTATGCGCGCATCATCCGCGCCAGCGTGCTCTCCATCAAGGAGCAGGACTTCGTGACGGCGGACCGGGCGTTGGGCGCGTCCCCCGTGCGCATCCTCTTCCGGCGCATCTTGCCGAACGCGCTCACACCGCTGATCGTGCAGGCCACGCTGGGCATCGCCACAGCCATCCTGGACGCGGCGGCGCTGTCCTTCCTGGGGCTGGGGGCACAGCCGCCCACGCCGGAGTGGGGCTCCATGATCGGCGCGGAGCGCAACCAACTCTTCAGTGCGCCCCATTTGATCTTCTTCCCCGGCATCGCCCTCGTGCTCACCGTGCTGGGCTTCAACCTGTTGGGCGACGGCCTGCGCGACGCGCTGGACCCGCGACTGAACCGGTAGGGTCATCCTAAGGAGTTCACCAGGCCAAACCCCTGTTCTACAAAGTGTGGATCAAAGGCAAAGACCGCCGGGATACCCAGGTTACGTATCGTCGCGAAACTGATACAATCAACCAGACTCAGTTGACGCCGGTTCGCCGTCAGTAACGCGGCCACGCCGGCTTGATGGAGCGTCTCATCTACCCATTCAATTTGGAGAATCGGGACGACGTCGTCTTGAAAAGCCTTCACCAGAGCCATGCCAAAGCGATGCTGGATCAGTGCGAGGGTCTCCACGATGATGTAGTTGGTGCAGATCAGGACCGCCTCTGCCTGGATCAGGCGCTCCCATACTTCCCTGGCCTGCGCGTGATGCCGGTCATCCCGATTCACGACCGCCAGGAAGGCGGAGGTATCTACGAATACCCTCATGGGCTGCTCTCCTCATAGACCTCGGCCAGATAGCGATCATGCTCGCTGGCCAGGTCGGATTCTCCCGAAGCGCCCCGACCTGCGATGGATAAGGCCCTCAGCCGTTTCTCAGCCATCGTGGGCAATTTGGAAGACTGGATATAGAGGTCAATGCTCTGGCGTATGACCTCCGCTACCGAAATGCCCCTCTCCTGGGCGATGGATTTCAGCCGCCGTGCCTGTTCCTCGGTCAGTTGTATCTGTGTTCGTATCATCCTTACCCCCATTATGATATGATAACACTCATGCCTACATGATAACACAACTTACACTGTGAGACAATGGGCAGGATTTAAGCTTCAGGCTACTGCTCCTTCCCAACTTGACCGTCTCTTCCGTCGCATCCTGCCCAACTCGCTTACCCCCTGATCGTGCAGGCCGCGTTGGGCATCGCCACAGCCATCCTGGACGCGGCGGCGCTGTCCTTCCTGGGGTTGGGGGCACAGCCGCCCACGCCGGAGTGGGGCTCCATGATCGGCGCGGAGCGCAACCAACTCTTCAGTGCGCCCCATTTGATCTTCTTCCCCGGCATCGCTCTCGTGCTCACTGTGCTGGGCTTCAACCCGTTGGGCGACGGCCTGCGCGACACACTGTATCCGCGGCTGAACCGGTAATGCCTACCTGCTGAGGCGGTGTTCCGCTGTCCCGTCTTGCAAGGGTTGTATTGTTGCCAGACTCATCGTATAATATCTTAACACCATGCTAATTGCTCATATAAATAAGCGCCGAGGGAGGGCATTATGAACATAGACAGTGAGCAAGAAGCCAAGCAAGTCATTCAATCTTGCCTGGTGGACCCGCAGATAAGAGAACGGATCCTGTCAATGTTTGCCGATGCTATCATTGAAGCCAATGTTTATGGTAGAGATAAATGGGCGGTCCATCTACTGGAGGATAAGGTAAGATTACATGTGGGACACTACATCATCTTTACTATCCACCAAATTGATACCTGCTGGTTAGCTTTAGATAAGCAACTCATTGATTCGCCGATAAAGACTGATTTATCTTTTAGCGCATCAAATGATTGGGGATGGCTCCCCGATTCCTCTGCTCCGAAACCCTCTATTCCAAATTATGATGATAGATATGGGCAACCTTTCTCTGTAAATGGTTACTATAAACCCTCAGATGCACATTCTCAGATATGGCCAAAGCTAAGGCGGTTGCATTTTGAGTTTATCTACAAGGTGGTATATATAGGTCAGCCGATCCAACGAAAAACACAGAAAGCGCATTCATCGGGCGTCTTAAAAAATATTTGCGATATGAACTTGGGAGGCACCTGCCGGATCCTCTGTACACCTAATATAGCAGGATCGGACTGTGAGAGGGCCGTTTATCCCTGTTGCGCCTGGATTGGCGAAAGCGCGGGACGTTAAGCGCTAGAAAGAAGCGGAGTATGACCACGACAAAACTTCTAGAGAAGGCATTTCACGAAGCCTCTAAACTGCCTGAGCATGAACAGGACGCTTTGGCCAGGTGGTTACTTGAGGAATTGGCCGCAGAGCGGCGATGGGAAATGGTATTCACGGATTCAGCCGATATGTTGGCAGGGTTAGCCGACGAGGCACTTGCTGAGCATAAAGCGGGCCAAACGCACGTGCTGGATCCAGACGCGTTATCCGCGAGGCGTTTCTGAAGTTACCGAAGCCCATCCAACAGCAGGCCAGAGAAGCGTATAGGTTATTTCAGCAGAATCCACGCCATCCCAGTTTGCGTTTCAAGCAAGTTCACCCCGCGAGGCCGATTTACTCAGTGCGTATTGGCCGCGACTATCGTGCCGTGGGGATTCGCCATCATGATGAGATGATCTGGTTCTGGATCGGTTCGCACGCGGACTATGAACGATTACTTTCCAGGCTGTAGTACGTTGGACGCGCGTCTACCGTCCCGACCTGCCCCCGGCTCTCCCAAGATTTAAGCTCCAACTCTCCTTTCCCCTTTCAGCCCAGGCGTCGCATCCGCTATAATGGGGCCAGCAGATGTACGCCGAGGTTGCCGTCCATGCGCCCCCCCAGGGGACGTTCCACTACCGGGTGCCGCCTGAATTGGCCGGTACGCTGACCCCCGGCCACCTCGTCCGCGTCCCCTTCGGCGCCAGCCAGACACAGGGCATCGTCGTCGCCCTGAGTGAGACGGCGCCCGTGCCCCAGACCCGCGACCTGGGCGACCTGCTGGACCCGCAGCCGGTGGTGACTGCCCACCAGCTTGCCCTGGCCCGTTGGCTGAGCGAGACCTATCTCGCGCCGCTGTTCGCCTGCCTGCGCCTGATGTTGCCGCCCGGCTATCTCCGCCGCGCCGACCTGCTGCTGGAGGCCACAGGCGCGGATGGCGCCGTCGGATTGACGCCGGTGCAGCGCCAGGTGCTTGATCTCTTGCGGCAGCGCGGGCCATTGCGCGCTCGCCAGCTTGACCGCGCCCTGCCGGGCGTGCGCTGGCGTTCGGCCCTCGCAGCCCTGGTTGAGCGCGGTTGGGTCTCCAGGCAGGTTGTTTTTGAAAGCGGCCCCCGCCCCAAGCAGGTGCGCCTGGTCCATCTGACCGCGCCGCCAGAGCTGATCGCCGCTTCGCTATCCCGCCTGGGCCACCCCTCGCGCCAGGCCGATGTGCTGGACTACCTTGCGACCAGCCCTGATCCCCTGCCCCCGCTGGAGCGCGTGTGCGCGGCGGTGGGCTGCACCCCCGCGCCGGTCAAGGCCCTGGAGAAGCGCGGCTGGGTCTATATTGCCCCGCGCCAGGTCCTGGTGCAGGCCACCGTCCCGCCGGAGGCGCTGGAGGCGGCGCTGGCGGAACTGGCCGCGCAGGCGCCCCAGCAGGCGGCGGCGCTGGCCGCGTTGCGCAGCGGCGAACCCCGCCCCATGCGCACGTTGGGCTTTAAGCCCACCGTCTGGCGCGCGCTGGAGGAGCGAGGCCTGGTCCGGCGCATAGAGGAGCCGCGCGCGGTGGTGTTGCGGCTCTCAGCGGCGGCAGCACGCCAGGCGGCGCTGGACCTGCGTGGCGCGGCCCGCCAACTCGCCCTCCTGGACTATCTCCAGCGCGAGGCCCGGCCCGTAGAGGCGAGTTGGGCCTATGCCGAGACCGGCTGCACGCTTCAGGACTTAAAGGCGCTAGCCGACCTCGGCCTGGTCATGCTGCACGAGAGCGAAATCTGGCGCGATTCGCTCGCCGGCCAGACGTTTGAGCTATCTGAACCGCCCACGCTAACCCCGGACCAGGAGCGGGCCTGGGCGGTGATCGCGGACGGGATTGAACAGGGCGGGGCGGGGCGCGTTTACCTGCTGCACGGCGTCACCGGCAGCGGCAAGACGGAGATCTACCTGCGGGCGCTGGAGGCGGCCCTGGCGCAGGGACGCCAGGGGATCGTGCTCGTGCCGGAGATCGCGCTGACGCCGCAGACGGTGCGCCGCTTCGCCGGGCGCTTCCCTGGCCGCGTGGCCCTGCTTCACAGTCGCCTCTCGGCGGGCGAGCGCTACGACACCTGGCGACGCGCCCGCGCCGGGCGGGTGGACGTGGTCATCGGGCCGCGCTCGGCGCTGTTCATGCCCCTGCCGCGCCTGGGGCTGATCATTGTGGATGAAGAGCACGAGGACGCCTATAAGCAAGACCTGCCCATCGCCCGGCCCTATTACCACGCCCGCGAGGCCGCCGTCGCCCTGGCCCGCATCAGTAACGCTGTCTGCATCCTGGGCAGCGCCACGCCCAGCCTGACCTCGTATTACCGCGCCGAGCGCGGCGAGTACTGCCTGCTCGCCCTGCCGCAGCGCGTGATGTCACCAGGGTTACCCCAGGTGCAGGTCGTGGATATGCGCCAGGAACTACGGGCGGGCAACCGCAGCATCTTCAGCCGGGCGCTTCAATCGGCCCTGACCGACGTCCTGGCACGGGGCGAGCAAGCCATTCTGTTCCTGAACCGGCGCGGCACGGCCACGTTTGTCCTATGTCGGGACTGTGGCTACGTGCTGAGTTGCCCGCGCTGCGACCTACCGCTCACCTATCACGGCCCGCAGGCGCGGCTGGTGTGCCATAGCTGTAACTTCCGCACCCGCCAGCCTGAGCGCTGCCCGGCCTGTCACAGCCGCCGCATCAAATACTTCGGCCTGGGCACAGAGCGGGTGGAGGAGGTGGTGCGGCAGACGTTCCCCGGCGCGCGCACGCTGCGCTGGGACAGGGACACGACGCGGACGCGGGGCGCACACGACCTCCTGTTGCGCCAGTTCGCTGAGCACCACGCCGACATCCTTATCGGCACGCAGATGATCGCCAAAGGGCTGGACCTGCCCTCGGTGACGCTGGTGGGGGTGGTCTCGGCGGATACAGCACTGGGCCTGCCCGACCCCCACGCTGGCGAGCGAGCATTCCAGCTCTTAACCCAGGTCGCCGGGCGGGCAGGCCGGGGCGAGCGCGGCGGGCGTGTCATCTTCCAGACGTACAACCCCGACCATTATGCCATCCGTGCGGCCGCCGAGCACGACTACCTGCGCTTTTATCGGCAGGAACTGGCCTTCCGCCAGGAGCACGGCTACCCGCCTTTCCGCCGTCTGGCGCGGCTGGTGTATGAGAACACGGATGCGAGGAAGGCCGAGGCAGCGGCGGAGCAATTGGCGGAACGCCTGCGCAGCGAACTGGCCAAACGGCATCCCCCCGCCACCGATCTCATCGGCCCGGTGCCCTGCTACTTCGCCCGGCGGCACAACCGCTACCGCTGGCAGGTCCTGGTGCGCAGCCCCGACCCGGCGGCGCTGTTGCGCGGCCTGGCCCTGCCCGCCGGCTGGCGGCTGGATATGGACCCGGTCAGCACACTATAAGGAAATCAGGCGGCCGCCCGTTGCAGCCTGATGTGGTTGAGCAGCCCGCCATCCAGTAAAAGCTCGGCTTCGCGGGGCGTGAGGTTGTGCTGCGCCTGGAAGTCGTACCCCTGCGTCAGGTTGCGCACGGTGACCGGGCTGCCGCTCTTCACCGCCTGGCGCACATCCACCAACTCCAGCACATCGCCCTGCCGGATGCGCTCGTAGTCGGCAGGGTCGGCAAACACCAGCGGCAGAATGGCCCAGTTGATCAGATTGCTGCGATGGATGCGGGCGAAGCTCTTGGCGATGACCGCCTTCAGGCCCAGGTACATGGGCGCGATGGCGGCGTGCTCGCGGCTGGAGCCCTGGCCGTAGTTCGCGCCCCCCACGACGATGCTGCCTCCCCGGGACGCCGCATCCTTCGCCCGCTCTGGGAAGGTCGGGTCCACCCGCGTGAAGACGTACTCGCTGATGGCCGGGATGTTGGAGCGCAGGGGCAGCACTTTGGCGCCAGCGGGCATGATGTGATCGGTGGTGATGTCGTCGCCCAGCTTGAGCAGCACCTCGGCCCGGATGGTCTCGGCCAGCGGCGTGCCCAGCGGCACGGGCTTGATGTTCGGCCCGCGCACGACCTCCACCGTCTCTGGCTGGTCGCTGGGCGGGAGGATCATGTTGTCATCGGTGATGTAGCGCTCCGGGATGCCCACGCGGATCGGCTCGCCCAACCGGCGTGGGTCGGTGATGACACCGGTGACCGCCGCGGCAGCGGCCACTTCAGGGCTGCACAGATAGACGCGGTCGTTAGGTGTGCCGCTGCGGCCGGGGAAGTTGCGGTTGAACGTGCGCAGCGAGACGGCGTCGGTGGGCGGCGCCTGGCCCATGCCGATGCACGGCCCGCAGGCGCTCTCCAGGATGCGCGCCCCAGCCATGATGAAGTCGGCCAGCGCGCCGTTGGCGGCGATCATGGCGTACACCTGCTTGGAGCCGGGCGTGAGCGTCAGGCTGACATTGGGGTGCACGGTCTTGCCGCGCAGCACAGTGGCGACTTTCATCAGGTCAGGGTAGGAGGAGTTGGTGCAACTGCCCACGCACACCTGGGCCACCGGCGTGCCCTCCACCTGGCGCACCGGCACGACCTTGTCCGGGCTGGAGGGCAGCGCGATCAGCGGCTCAAGCGTATCCAGGTCAATCTCAATGTGCTCGTCATACTCCGCATCGGGGTCTGGGCCGAGCGGCTGCCAGACCTGCTCGCGGCCCTGGGCGCGCAGGTACTCCAGCGTGCGCTCGTCGGAGGGGAAAATGCTCGTGGTGGCGCCCAGTTCCGCGCCCATGTTGGTGATGGTGGAGCGGGCGGGCACATCCAGGTCCAGAATGCCCTCACCGTAGTACTCAAAGATGCGCCCCACGCCGCCCTTGACTGTCAGGCGGCGCAGCATCTCCAGGATGATGTCCTTCGCGGCGACCCAGGGCTGCAGGTGGCCCTTGAGGCGGACGCCGACGATCTTGGGCATGACCAGGTAGAACGGCCCACCGCCCATAGCCACAGCCACATCCAGCCCGCCCGCGCCGATGGCCAGCATCCCCGCGCCGCCAGAGGTGGGCGTGTGGCTGTCCGAGCCGAGCAGCGTCTGGCCGGGGACGGAGAAGCGCTCCAGGTGGACCTGGTGGCAGATGCCGTTGCCGGGCCGGGAGAAGTAGATGCCATAGCGAGCGGCGAAGGTTTGCAGGAAGCGGTGGTCGTCGGCGTTCTCAAAGCCGGTCTGGAGCATGTTGTGATCTACGTAGCTGACGGAGAGCTTGGTCTGGACGCGGGGGAAGCCCATGGCCTCAAACTGGAGGTAGGCCATGGTGCCGGTGGCGTCCTGCGTCAATGTCTGGTCAATGCGGATAGCGATCTCCTCGCCGGGGACCATGCGCCCCTCAACCAGATGATCGGCGATGATCTTATATGCCAGGCTTTTCCCCATAGGCGGTCTCCTCAATCCCTCTCTTTATACCTGAATCAATCTTATTATACCTGAATATGCGAGGAAAGCGAGAGATGAACCTGCGGCCCCGGCGCAATAGGCCCCCGCTCAGGCAGGCGAGGCCGCGCCAGGCCATGGTAGGCAGGACAGCCCTTTTTCCATATTCCGCTTCAAGTTCGCTGGAGGGTTAAGTGGTCCGCCAATCTACCCCGGCCATTAGTCCGGCCACAGAGATGCCTTCGTCTATGTCCGGCCAGTGAATGCTGATACCCCCGCCGCCGATCTCATAATAGGCCCACTGCTCCGGCGTGGCCTCGCGCAACAGTGGGAACCCGCGGATCGGCACGCTAATGATCCGCCCGTCGGTTAGGGTCACATGCATCATGTCGTCATCAAACTCAATTGGGTCCAGCCAGAACTTCGCCTGATCGCCGCCCGCATGAACATGCACATGCGGCGGCTCGTTGCCCTCATTACTGAAAAAGCTGAATCAGTAGCGCCCGATCCGCAGGACGGTGGGCATGGACTATTTATACCAAGATAGCCTGTAGGGCGGCTTTCCATAGCCGCCGAAGAGCGGCAGGTATAGAAACCTGCCCTACACCGGGGAGGGAAACCCCGCCCACTCAGTGTTATCTCCTCGCCCGCCGGCCGCTGTGCCAGCCGCTTCTCCAAGGCGGCCTGCGCGTCTTATACCATCCTCGTCTTCCGTTCCTGCTGTGCCACGTCCATGCTCTGCTCTCTCCTGTTCTCGTTGTTCTCGTCGTGGCCAGCGTACCATATCTGCCCCGAATATGGAATACACCCATTAGACCTCGCAGGTCTTGGAGACCTGCGAGGTCTCCCTGAAAGCAATAGGGGCAAGCTTTGCGCCTGCCCCTATCCTTAAAAATGCTGATAAGCCGTTTTCGCTTACTTTTGCAGCGTGCGGATATAGGCCACGATGGAGCGGAGTTGGTCGTCCGTCAGCGAGGGGTCGCCGCCCTTCGGTGGCATGGCCACCCCGGTTGTGTTGGCCGGGTCGCTGGTATCGCGCCCTTTCTTGATGAACTCCACAAGCTGTTCATCCGTCTGGCTTTTGACAAACTGACTGGTCGTCAGGTCCTTGCCCAACCCCGGCAGGCCCTTCGCATCCGTGCCGTGACAGGCGGCGCAGACGGCCTCAAACTTCTGCTTGCCCAGGTTGATGTCCACCTGGGCGGCCTGGGGCGCCGTGGTCGGGGCCGGTGCGCCGCCCCCCGGACTGCACGCGCTCAGTGCCAGCGCGGCCAGAAGCAGCGCCACAAGGATACGATGTGATCGCATATTCAGGGTCTCCTCCTTATCAGGTTAGTGCTCGTGGCTGTGCGTGGGCCGCTCCGCCTGCATCGCTACCACCTGCTCAAAGCTCATGACCGCCGCGCCGGGGGCAAACGCCTCCGCCGAGGCGCGGTCGCCAAAGGCGACCAGGCCACTCGCCATGGGCGTATGGATGTCGCTTTGGACGAAGAAGGCGACCTTCGCGTCCAGCCAGGCCCCTGTATTATAATCGTGAACGTAAATTCCTGCAGCTTTTACCCCGCTGTGGGTATAATCGTCCAGCAGGCAGCCGATGTCATCGTACTTGCGCGATTCGCCTTCCACAGTGAGGAGGGCGGCAGCGAATCTGGGATCGCTGATCAGCATGCCGCAGCGGGCGCAGGTGTCCTGCCCGTAGTAAATCTCCGGCGGCTGCAATGCCCCCTGGCCTCCACCGCAGGCACTCAGGAGCAGGCCGGCGAGCACCGCAACGACCAGCCAGTACACAGGCCTCATAGATCGCTCCTTCGGGTGAACAGGCCAAAGGCGGCGCTGAGCGGGAGCACCGTCCAGGCGGCCAGGAGTGCCGCCAACGCCCAGGCCAGCCCCGGCCCAAAGGTGCGCACCAGGTACAGGCCGGACGGGCCGAGCACCTCCAGCGTCGCCTCCAGGCCGAGCACGGCGGCCAGCTTGAACACCTGGAGCGGGTTCAGGAGCGCCAGGAGCGCGGTCTCGCGCACATCCAGCCCCAGCGCCAGGCTCGTCCCCATCACGCCCAGGTCGCCAAGAAACACCAGCGCCAGCCACACGAACAGGGCCACGCCGGTGGCGGCAGCCGCTTTCCGGTTCAGTGCTGAGATGAGCAGGCCCAGGCTGAACATGCCCAGGCCGAGCAGGAGGGCGAAGCCCGCCAGCCGCAGATAGGCCCCGGTGGGCGCCTCCCCCCCGGCGAATGCCAGCGCGCCGCCTGCCAGGCCGAACCCCAGCGCCAGTGAGGCCGCCAGCGCCAGCGCACTGCCCAGCACCTTG
Organism: Anaerolineae bacterium; assembly: GCA_034432795.1. Lineage (GTDB taxonomy): Bacteria > Chloroflexota > Anaerolineae > DSLN01 > DSLN01 > DAOUBF01. The sequence continues at coordinate 48,091 of DAOUBF010000005.1, read as the reverse complement.
CCGCACAACACCTCCGCGCGGGTCACCGGCTGCGCCAATAAATACGCCAGCGTGCCGCGCTCGCGTTCCCCGGCCAGCGCCGCCGCACCCGCGCTCAGGCCGATCAGCGGGATGAAGAGCATCACCGCATTGATCAGGCTGGCGGCGGTGCGACCGAAACCGCCCAACTGCACGCCGCCCAGCCCGCTGAGCGTCAGCGCCGAGAGCGCCAGCGCCAGCGTCGCGAAGGCCAGGCTCTGCAGGATGAACCAGCGGTTGCGAACCGTCTCGCGCAACTCTTTACGCGCCAGAACCAGGATATTCGTAAGTGCCATTCTGTTCCACCTCAAAATCGGTCACGGTGATGCCTGCGCGCTCCAGGGTGCGGATGGGCCGGGCCTTCTCGCCCGCGCCCACCGTCACCACAAGCGTGCCGCTGCCGTTGATCCGGGCAGCCAGCCCGTCCTCCGTCAGGCGGGCGAGCGCCGTCTGAAGCAACTCCGGCTGCGCCAGGCGCAGGCGCACGCCGGTCTGCAGGCCCAGGCGCGCGGTGAAGCCCGCCGCCAGGCCCTCGGCCACGACCCGGCCCGCCCGGAGCACGATGACGCGGTCGGCCAGCGCTTCCACCTCCTCCGGGCGGTGCGACGAGAACAGGATCGTCACGCCACGCCGCTTGAGCGCGCTCACCAGCCCCAGGAACTCGGCGCGCCCTGCCGCATCCAGGTTGGCGGTGGGTTCATCCAAAACCAGGAAGGGGGGATCGGCCAGGAGCGCAACCGCCAGCGCCAGCCGCTGCTTCATGCCGCCGGAGAGCGCGCTGACCGGCTTATCCACCTGCGCCTCCAGCCCGGTCTGGGCCAGGACAGCCTCCACGCGCTCGCGGCCCACGCGCTTCAGGCGCGCGTAGAAGGCCAGTGTCTCGGCCACGCTCATGTCGTGGAATGCCATCTCCTGGGGCACATAGCCCACGCGGGCGCGTACCTGCCTGCCCTGCCGCCGGGCATCCAGCCCGGCCAGGCGAATCTCGCCCGTGTAGCTGACCAGCCCCAACAGGCATTTGATCAGCGTGGTCTTGCCCGCGCCGTTCGGCCCCCACAGGGCCACCGCCTCGCCGGGCATAATATCAAAAGAAACATTCTCCAGTGCAGCCACGGCGCCGTAGCGCTTGGTCACTGCGCGGACTTCCAACCCGGCCCTCGTTTCGGCAGGCGCCGCTGGAGCCACGCGTACGGTTTCAGGCAGCGCGGCGCGCCGCCCGAAGGCGACCACCGCCGCCAGTGCGGTAAGAAGCATTCCGGTCATAAGCAGCCATCCGTTTGTCTGGGTTGACGTGTTGGCCTTGAGGGCTTCAAGCGTCTGTGTGGGCAGGGCCGGTCGCATCAACGGGCTGGGGTCCACCAGCTTGGGCGCAGGCTTGACCACCGGGAAGGCCCGCGCCGCCAGGTCTAGCGCCAGCGCCGCCGGGCTCATCAGATAAATGCGCAGCGCCGGCTGCCGGGCCATCAGGTCCTCAAACAGGCTCTCGGCGCGATAGGGGAGGTCGCCGATACCATCGCCGTCCGCGTCGTAACCGGTATAATCGCTCCAGAAGTTGCCCCGCCCGGCCACAGCCCACAGGTTGCCCCGAAGCTGGCCCCCACCCTGGATATGCACCTGCTCAACATTCTCCCAGAAGGTGTTGCCGCTGAAGGTGTTGCGCTGGACCATGGGTAAGAGCGTGATGCCCACGTCGTTGAAGGCGATCAGGTTGCCCTCAAACAGGCCCTGAGCGTCCAGCGACACCGGCGAGTTGTCCAGGTAGATGCCCACGTGGTTGTTGACGATCAGGTTACCGCGGGCCACGACGCCATCCACATCTTTCAGGCCGAAGCCATAGCCGCTGGGGCCACGGCTGCGCGTGACCGTGTTGCCGATGAACTCCAGGCCACGGCTGTACATCAGGAACGCGCCCACGGCGTTATCGGCGAGGAGATTGCCCTCAATCCGGCCCGAATCCAGGTACATGGTGTGGATGCCGTAGCGGCCATCGCGGATGGTGTTCCCCCGCAGGGTGGTATTCGGTGAGAACCACAGGACAACGTCGCGGGCCGCCTCCACACGGTTGCCCTCCAGCAGCACGCCCTCGCTGTACCACAGCTTGATGCCGTCGCCCCGGCGCGCCACCGGCAGGGCCTTGCCCCGTACCAGGTTGCGGCGCACGATGCTGCGTGGCGCGTTCTTCAGCTCAATACCGAAGAGCACGTCCACGATCTGATTGTCCTCCACCAGGACATCCGGCGCGGTGACCAGGACGCCGGTCTCTTCGCGTTCCAGGTCGTTGCCGCTGTTGCGCACGACGAAGCCGCGCAGGCGGACGCCTGCCGCCTGGATGTGCACGACCGTCCCGCGCCCGCCGCCGTCAATCACTGGCGGCGGGTCGCCCACGCCGACGAGCGTAACGCGCTTATCTATGACGAGCGGGCCGGGGTACACCCCGTCGCGCACCTCAATCGTGGCGCCTTCCGGCGCCGCCGCCAGTGCCTCGGCGATCGTCCGATATGGGCCATTGGGCGAGACGACAAGGACATCACCCGATTGGCTCTGCGCGGCGGCGGCGCTGACCCAGAACAGGGCAAGCAGCAGGGCCAGCGCCCATCCCAAGCCCCAGTACCGGGCTCCAGCCCGCTTCCTCCTCTGGTTTGGCGACCTGGACATTTTGAGTGCTCCCCCTCACCTCCGCCTGGCTTCCATGCGCCGGGCCTGGCGCTTGCGGGCATCCACGATGGGCTTGTAGGCCCGGCGGTGGAACCACAGGCCGCTCAGGATGACAAATGAGGCCACAATCGCCAGGATCAGGCCCGGGCCGAGAGAGGCGACGGTGCGGAACTGGCCGATGACGCCCTCGCCCAGGACCGGCGGGGTGAACGGCTTGATGGAACTGGACAGCGGCGCTTTGGGGTCCAGGTTATGGCCGAAAGTATATAGCCAGTAGGCCATGTCGGCCAGGAAGATCGCCGGGTAAAGGATGGCGGGCAGCGCCAACACCCCCGCCCACTGGTTGTGAATGAACACGCCCGCCGTGAGCAGGAGCGCCAACACCACCAGCGCGATAACCGAGAAGGAGCGTTCCAGTTGGGCGGCCTCCTCCAGCTTGGGCATACCGATATAGTGGTTGAGGCTGTCCACCTCTCTCACGTCCCCGGTCATCTTGTTCACGTAGACCTCAACATGCAGCCCTTTGGGGTACTGGGGCGCTTTCAGGGTCATCTGCCAATAGGGCAGGAATATGGAGACGACGATCAACATGGCCCCCAGCATGAGGAGCAGGCTGGGCAGCAGGAACGTCGTCAGCGTCGTGCGGATCTCCTCCTCCCCGACTTTTACAGTGACTTCTTCGCTTTCAAATACAGTGGCCATAGCTTACCTCATACCCCCCACCCCAGCCCTCCCCCACAAGGGGGGAGGGGGTGATTCCCCTCATCCCCTGCCCCTCTCCCGAAGCGTCGGGAGAGGGGGTAGAGGGGGTGAGGGTCGGTGACAGGGCTACGGTTGCACGGTAAAGTAGCCCATCATCTCCAGGTGCAGCGCCGAGCAGAACTCGGTGCAGTAATAGGTGAACACACCAGCCTGGTCGGCGTCAAACTCAATGGTCGTGGTCTCGCCCGGCTCAATGCTCAGGCTGATATTATAGCCCGGCAAGGCGAAACCGTGCGTGGCGTCGCGGGCGCGGTCCACGTTGGTGATGTGCCAGATCACGTGGTCGCCTTTCTTGACCTCCACGCGCTCCGGCTTGTAGTGGCTGCGCACCGCCGTCATCCAGATCTCCACCGTGTTGCCGCGGCGCTCAATGCGCTCCTGGCCGACCTGCGGCGCGTTGGGGTCAACCGCCTGCTTGAGCGGGTCCCAACCGACCTCCGGATAGACTTCCCAGGGCTGGAGTTTGTCGGCCTTGATGATCTGGGCGTAGTGCGGCTCGGCAATGCCGATAGGCATGTCGTACAGGATTTGCATCTTGTCGCCCGGCTGGCTGATGTCTATGAGTTGCAGGTTCTGCGGGTGCAGCGGGCCAACCAGGGCGAAGCGGTCAATGGACCACTTATTGAGCGCCACCAGGTACTTGCCGTCGGGCGAAACCGTATCGCCCTCGGCCACGGCCAGGTGGCCGATGTTGTAGTGGACGGGCAGCTTGCCCTCCAGCTTCCAGCCGTCCTGGCGGTACGGCCCACCCAGGCTCCAGCGGGCCACGGCGCTATCCAGGAACAGGCTGGTGTAGGCGTAGCCCTGGTCATCAAACTGCGTGTGCAAGGGCCCCAGGCCCAGCTCAACCTGGGCCTCCTTCACATCGTCAAAGTTGAGGATGGGCACGCCGTACTCGTCCTTCTCCGTTGGCCCCTTGGCGATGGCATCCTGGATCTTCTGGAAACTATACACGGTCACATGGGGGTCCAGCTTGCCGCCCACGACGATGTAATCGCCGCCTGGGGCCACGTCGGCGCCGTGCGGGCTTTTCGGCTCCGGCGCGAAGAAGAGCACGCCCTCCTGGGCCACCGTCTCCAGGCGCAGCACCTGGATGCCGTTGATCGTCTCGGCCTTGCCGGCCTTGACCAGTTCCTCGGCCTTCTTCCAGTTGATGATATGCAGGTAGTCCATATCGCGCTGCGCCGTGCCCGCCTCAAAGGGCGGCAGACCCAGCTCAATCCCGCCGGTGGCCAGCTCGGTGTTGATGGAGTTACAGAAGATCCAGCCCTCGCTCACCTTCTTGCCCGCATCGCACAGGTCCTGCCAGTAGGGCGGCAGCTCAATCTGGAAGGAGCGGGCCACATCCACACGGCCCTTCTCGCGGTCAAAGGCCCAAAAGGTGATCACGCCGCGATACTTCTCCTTGTACTGATCCACCGGCGCATACTCCCAGCCGATGGGGGTGGCGTACTGTGGCCCCTCAATGACGTACTCTGTGTTGGGGGTGACGAAGCCGCCGCCGTGGTCGTTGATCGCGTTGGGGTTCTTGACGATCTGCTTGGTCTCAAAGTCGCGCAGGTCAATCACCGCCAGGCGGGCATTGGCCTTATCGTTGATAAAGAGGAACTGGCCATCGTACTCGCCGTTCGTCTCGGACAACGCCGGGTGGTGGGTATCGCCCCAGTAGATGGGCTTGCCTTTGGCGAAGCCGCCTTCCAGGACCTCTTGCGTCTCCAGCGAGCCGTAGCCGTAGCCCTGCCAGGGTTCGGGGGTGAACACGCCGATGACCTTGAGCAGGCGCATGGAGGGCAGGCCGATCACCAACACCTGGCCGCTCTGGCCGCCGGACGAGAACATGATGTACTCGTCCAACTTGCCGGTGGGCATGTAGGTCTTAAGTGCGGCCGTCACATCGTCGGGCGTCAGGCCGCGTTCGGCGATAATGCTGGCTGCGGCAGGGGGCAGGCCCTCCGCCGCCGGCGTGGGCGTGGCGGCCTGGCTGCGACAGCCCACGCCGACGATCAGCGTCGCCAGCACCAACAGGGTAAAAATTGCGCGTCTCATCGTATCCCTCCTCGCTTTTGCTGAATATTGAGTTTCTTAAGCCCCACACAGGTTGTGGAGCAATTTGCCCTAATTAGGTAAATTCCTTATGGATTATTTGTAAAAATTTGGAGTGATCTGTCGGATAATCCGATTAATCAGAGTATAAAGGGAAGATGATTGTGACAGAAGGGACGAATGTCACTGTCAAAAGGTGACATTTGTCCCAATTTTGGAGACCTTTGACCTGTTTGGGCAATATTGTTCCCTTCCCCTGGGTGGGGAAGGGCTGGGGTGGGGGATGAATCTGCAATCCGGTGAATCTTCAGAATAACGGCGCGGCGTAATTCAGGCCATCAGATCAACATCTGTGGCTGGAGGCGTATGGGTCGGTTGCTTGAGGTTGCGCTGTCTACCTGGGCGGACGATCTGTAGGAGCACACAGCCATGTGCCCCTGCTACGGCTGTGTGCTCCTACGGGCTTTTGTGCGCAGCGATGGCCGCCTGCGCCCAGGTGAGGGCTGCCATCATCGTGGGGAAGCCGAGAGTGGTCACACCCAACAGGATGGCATGTTCAACCTCTGCGGTTGTCGCTCCTGCCTCAAGCGCACGATGAGTGTGGGACTGCACGGCGCTCTCCGAGCGCGTGGCAGCCGCCATACCCAGTTTGATCAGTTCGCGTGTCTTCAGATCAAGCGGACCTTCTCCAGCAGCAGCCGCACCCAACTCCTCATAGGCGCGCCAGACGTTGGGATGGTCTTGCTTAAAGCGTTCATAGGGCTGAGGCATCCTGCTCATGATGGCCTCCTGGGATAAGAGTGGGCGGTGAAGGCTATCTCCTCCACCGCCCGTTGATCTTATCCGACTTTCACGACTTTGACCAGCGTGTCGTAAAACACCGCGCTCCCGCCCACCGGGTCCACCAACGTCGTGTTCTTCAGATAGGGGTCCACACGCATGGCGGCGTTGGCATGGATGCCCCGGATGCGTCGGAGGTCACCTTTAATTGTCTGGCCGTCTATGGTCACATCTACACCGCCATAGGCCCAGTGGCCGAACCCCAGGGCGAAAGCGATCACGCCGGGCCGCAGCCCCTCTGTCACTTTCACCTTCCCCACCATGGGCACGGTGCGGCCATTCTTCAGGTCCCAGAGGCCCTCCGGATTGGTGGGCGAGATGATCTTAACCAGGTCGCCGTTCTTCAGGCCGCGCATCAACGCATCCGTCCGATTCATCAGGACGAAGTTCTCCGGCAGGAGGGCCAACAGCCAGTAGTTGCTGCTGGTGCGGCTCTTGGTCTGGCTAATCTCGCGGTAGGTGATCAGCCGCAGGTCGTAGCCCTCTTTGGCGTCGTCAATCGGCTTGCCGGTGACGTCAACCGGCCCCGGCAGGTAGGCGGCGTAGCCTTTGAGTGGCTTGCCCGTCATGGCGCTCTTCGTCGTGGCCGTCTTCTCCTGATAGATGTTGATCAGCGTGCCATACTTGTTGGCCACCTGCTCGCCACTGTAGCCTTTGGCGTAGTCCTGGAAGCGCCCACCGCGATTGAGCACGGTGACCACCTTAGGCCAGAGCGCCTCGCCTACGATGCGCTTCCAGCGGGCCGGGTCAAACACCGAAGGCGGCAGGTGACGGCGCGCCGCCAGGAAGACCTGCTCCTCCTCCGGCCCAGCGTCAGGTACGGCATCGGAGCCGTCCTCTTTCTCGCCGAAGGCCACATTGGCCACCATGCGCAGGTACAGGTCGTCGGGATGGGTGAAATCCCGGCCCTCCCCCAGGCCGCCTGGGCCGAAGCCGGGCAGCCCCAGCTTCTCCGCCAGGCCCAGCAGCAGCGCCTCCAGGCCGAGGGGCAGTTTCTGACCGAAGACCGTGACCTCTTCCGTCAACGGCGCGATGGCCGGCTGGCGGATGGGCTGCACCTTAAAAGGTACCGAGGGATGGCTGCCGTTGAACTCCCAGCGCTCCAGGTAGCTCAGGTCGGGGAAGATGTAGTCGGCGTACATAGAGGTCTCGCCGATGGTGATGTCGCAGCACACGAACAGGGGCAGCTTCTTGGGGTCGGAGAGGACCTCAATATTGGTGTGGCCTGCCGGGAGCGCATACACCGGGCTACCCATGTAGAAGAACAGGGCCTTCACCGGGTAGGGATAGGCATCGCCGATGGAGGGGACGATCTCCTGATAGATGTCGCTGGAGAGCGGATACCAGTTGCGTGGCGCGGGATAACGCTTGTCCTCCGGCGTCGTCAGGTACAGCGTGGAGTCCTGGTACTTGGCGTCGTGGCGAATGATGCTCAGCCCGAAGGGTTCCAGCTTGCCGTTGGTCATCTTGCTGATGGGGAAGGGTTGGCCCTTCTTGCCGCCCGCTGCGTCGTAGGTCGCTGCCTTAATCATCCCGCCCTTCCAGTCAAAGTTGCCGATAAGTAGGTTGAGCGTGTACCAGGCGACGACGTTATAGAAGCCATTGGTGTGCTGGCTCACACCGCGGTGGATATCGGCGGCGGCGCGCTTGCCATGCGCGGTGAACTCGGCGGCCACCTCCTCCAGGTCGCGGGCGGACAGGCCGCAGATGTCGGCCCACTCTTGCAAGGTGTGCTCGGAGGCCGATTCCTTGATGAGTTGCAGCGCGCTCTTGACGCGGATACCGTTCAGGGTCGTGTCTACGAACAGGTCGCCTTCAACCGGGTTCTTGTCGTCGTATGGGTCCACCGTGACCGGCTGACCATCCTTAAGTGCGACGAAGTAGTCAAACTCGTATTCGCCCTTCCCATCGGAGGTAGGGCGCTTCTCTTTCTCGGCTAAGCCGATCTCGCTGGCCCGCAGGAATTTCTCCGGCTCACCCTGATCGTTTATCTTCACCAGCCAGGTGGCCTCGGTCCAGGTGCTCTCCCTATCGGCGGCGGCCGCCGCCTTGTTGGCGTTCGCCAGGAAGCGGCCGTCGTAGCGCTGGTTATCTATGATCCAGCGGATCAGGCCCATCGCCAGGGCGCCTTCCGTACCCGGCTGGATGGGCAGCCACTTCCAGGCTTTGGCGGCGGTCTTGGACAGGCGCGGGTCCACGACGGCGATCTTAAGCCGCCCGTCGGTCAGGCCCTCAGTGATCTTGTTGCTACGCCAGGGCGGACCATAGTTGCCCTCAAATGGGCTGGCGCCGACGAAGATGACGAACTCGCTGTTGGCCAGGTCGGCCTGCCAGTAGAACTTCTGGCCGCCAGTCCACTTGCCGTCAATGAACTGCTCGCTCATGGCCTTGCCGGCGAAGTACAACGACCCCTGACACACCGTGGTGTGGCCATGGGCGTTGGTGGAGCCCATGGCATCGCGGGTGAAGCGGCTGATGAGTTCGCTGCGCCCACCCTTAAGCCGCCCCCAGGCAAAGACGAACTGATTGTTCTTCGGCCCCAGGTCAGGGTGGTCGGGATCAATCAACTTGTCAAGATGATCCTTATACTTCTCCTTGAAGGCCTCCACCAGGGCCAGCTTTTTAGCCGGGTCCTTCTCGCCGACGATGGCCTTGACGTCGGCGGCCATGGCGCTTGTGACTTCGGCATCGGTCAGGGCACGGATGTCCTTCAGGCCGGGGACGTGGCCCTCGCCGAACAGATCGCCGCCGTTGACGATCTCCTCCAGTGCCTGCTCAAAGGGGATAGTGATCCACTCGCCCGCGCCGCGCTTCGTGCCCGGCTTGCGCTTGAGCACTTTGACGATACGGTAGGGGTCATACACCGTTTGCAGGCCCGCCTGGCCCTTCGGGCAGATCGCGCCCTCCACAGTGGCGGTCTCCTGGATCGGCGTGTTATAGGGCAGATGCGGTGTGAGCGTCCAGGGGTCATATGGGTTGCCGTCAATCTTAGCAGCCACCCCTTCGTAGAGCTTGACCTTGATGCCGCAGATGGTGTTACACTGCAGGCAGACGGTGTTGATCTGGTTCTGGATGTCGGCGAGCGGGTAGTGGAACTCGCCTTCGTGGAAGAGGGCCTCGGCCCAGGTGACTGCGCGGGGCAGCCCGGCCAGGACCAGTGCACTCCCGCCCAGGAAAGCCGAGACCTTCAAGAAGTCCCGGCGCGAGATCTCGCCAGAATCCAGTTGAGGCCAGCGGGAATCCGGTTGAGATACGGTCGTGGATGGATCGCGCATGTTATGCCACCTCCTGTTGTACCACAGACAGCCGCAGCCACGTACACCCCAGCAGGAAGGCGGCTGCGGCAGCGCCGAGGATACCGATAGACAAGGCCCACTCCACTGGGCTGGGGAAGTAGGCGAACTGCAGACGCGGGTCGGAGAAGGCCTGTTGCAGGGCCTCAATCTCCGGCACCGTCAGTGCCGGGAAGACAATGTTGGCGCGGGCCACGGCGAAGCCGAACAGGATCAGCGCCCCGGCCACCCCGGTCCAGACAGGCCGCCGCGTCACACCCGGCAGAACCAGGATAAACATAGGCACCAGGCTGCCTAGCAGAATCTGCAAAATCCAGAAGGCCCACCAATAGGGGCCAAAGAGGACGGCGTTGATCGCGGCCACGTTCTGGGGCAGCCCACCATACAGGCTCTGCGAGTAGTCCGCCCACAGGAAGTAGAGCTTGACCACTTGCAGGACAATGGTCGCTATAGCCAACACCCGGAGCTGTTGGGCCTGCTGCGGGTTATGGGCGTCGCCGAACAGGCTGATGATCAGGAGCATGAGGGCGGCGCCGGAGGCCAGCGAGAACACGGGGAACTGCACCGGGAACAGGCCGACATGCCAGAAAGGCCGCGAGATCTCCACGCCCAGCAGCGCACCCACGCCGCCGGAGAGGAACAGCGTCAGGGGCAGCCCCAGGACCGAGAGGAATGCCAGCCAGCGGCGTGCCCTGGCCGCCTCACCCCCCTGGCGTCCTGCACGCAACGCGATGACCAGCATTACCGCCGTCAGCAGGCCGAATAGGGTGTAGCCCCAGACCATCTGGGCCATGACAGACTGGGGGTTAGGGCGCGTGTACACCTTCCAGATGCGCTCCATGTGCCCCTGGTCAAACCAGATGTGCAACAGCCCCGCGCCCAGGGTGATCAGCGTGGCGAACAGGGCCAGCCGCCCGGTACCCTGAAATAGCCTGACGCGGAACAGATAGTCCAATGTGGCGAAGAAGAACGTCCCGGCAGCGGTCCCGGCCAGGAACAGATACATGGCCACCCACAGCCCCCAGACGACGTAGCTGCCATAGGCCGCGTTCTCATGGCCGTTGACCAGCCGGTCATACAGGCCCCAGGCCCCGACGATCAGGCTCAGAGCAATGAGAACCCAAAGGATAGTGCGCAAGAGTTTCATGGTGACCTCCTACAGCAAGTAGTACACGCGCGGCTGAGTGCCCAGTTCCTCTTTCAGCCGCATCACGTTGGAGCGGCTGATCAACTCGGAGACAAGGCTATCGGGGTCGTTGGCGTCGCCGAAATAGGTGGCCCGGCCAATGCAGGTCGTCACGCAGGCGGGCAGCATCCCCACGTTCAGCCGGTGCAGACAGAACTGGCACTTGCGCGTGTTGCCAATCGGGGAGGTCTCGTGCTCACGCGGCCACTCCTTACCATACTCAAAGCTGGGGACACGCTCGTAGTCATCGGCCCGCTCGCGCCCGACGATCAGCCCCTCGGCCACCGGTGTGCCCTGCGTGTAGGTATTACCGAAATCAAAGGTGCGGGCCGCGTAAGGGCAGGCGGTGATACAGTAGCGGCAGCCAATGCACTCATCGTAGTCAATCACCACCACCCCATCGGCATTCTTATAGGTGGCGCTCACCGGGCAGACCGGTACGCAGGGGGGGTTGTCGCACTGCATACAGGGGCGGGGCAGGAAGCGGCGGCTGACATTGGGGAAGACGCCGATCTCCTCGTCCATGACCGGGCGATAGACGACGCCGGGCGGCAGCTTGTTCTCGGCGATACAGGCGATGGTACAGGCCGAGCAGCCCACGCACTTGCGCAGGTCAATCACCATCACCCAGCGGCGTTGCTCCCTCGGTTTTGTCAACGCGCGCTTCAACTCTTCCTGCATCCGCAGGAGGATGTCCTCTCGTTCTAAGACGGTAGTCATAGATTTCTCCTCTCCGACCTGACGTTGGTTAAGGGATTTCTCGCTGCGCTCACAGTGACAAGAATGGCTTATCGGATAGTCCGATCAAACGAAGTATAAAGGGGGATTGATTGTGATAAAAGGGACAAATATCATCTTTTACGATGACATCTATCCTATTTCCATGTGCCATTTGGCGGGTGTATGTCAGATTCAAGGCAGATGGCCGGCGGGGCCCCCTCACCCCAACTCCCCCCCAAAGGGGGAGGGAGTTCCACTGTTCCCTCCCTCATCCAGGGGGAGGGGCAGAGAGAGAGTTGGGCGCAATAAATTGCGCCCATCCCCGGTGGACGACGGTTGCCCTGGAATTGAAATGCCCCGTCGGATCGGGCACATTGGCTTAAAAGCGACAAATGTGATAGGATTAGACCGGTGAAAGGAGACCCATGCCCGATTACCAGACCATCCTCTATGAGGTCGCCGATGGGGTGGCAACGATCACCCTGAACCGGCCTGAAGTGCTCAACGCCTTCAACGACCAGATGATCGCCGAGACGACAGCGGCGCTTAAGGCAGCGGAGCGCGATGAGGGCGTGCGTTGCCTGGTTCTCACCGGCGCAGGGCGGGCCTTCTCCTCTGGCCAGGACCTGGACGAGGTGAAGGCGCGGCGCGATCACCCCGAAGCCCCCTCCATCGGCGAGCACCTGCGCCAGGGGTATAACCCCCTTATCCTCAAGATGCGCATGCTGGAGAAGCCCATTATCGGCGCGATCAACGGCGTCGCCGCCGGCGCCGGTTGCTCGGTCGCCCTGGCCTGCGACCTGCGCATCGCTTCGGATCAGGCCAGCTTCATTGAGGTGTTCGTCAACGTCGGGCTGATCCCCGACTCCGGCTCCACCTGGTTCCTGCCCCGCCTGGTGGGGACGGCCAAAGCCTTTGAGATGGCGGCAACCGCCCAGCGCGTCAAGGCGGAGGAGGCCCTGGCGCTGGGGCTGGTCAACCGCGTCGTGCCTGCCGGGGAACTGATGACGGCGACGCGCGAACTGGCCCTGGCCCTGGCGAAGGCCCCCACGCGGGCCATCGGCCTGACCAAGCGGGCCATGAACCGCGCCTGGACAATGACGCTGGAGGAGGCACTGGAGTACGAGGCCTTCCTCCAGGAGATCGCCAGCCGCACGCATGACCATGAAGAGGGCGTGACCGCCTTCCTGGAGAAGCGCCCGCCGCAGTTTACAGGAAATTAGAGAAATCTTTAAATCACATAAGGAGAGAGGTTCTATGACCCAAGAGAAAGGCTTATTTGAGACCGACCTGGAGAAGCCCATCAGCGAGCGCATGGAGGCCGAGTACGGCGAAACGCGGGCGACGGATGCCCCCCTGGAGATGCGCCGCAAGGTCAGCTTCATCGCCAAAGAGGACATTGAGCCGCTCTACGGCCCGGGCGAGATCAAGGGGCCAGAGGACATCCCCAACGAGGAATACCGCGAGAACCTGATCAACCTGCTCATGATGCAGGCCGACTCCGAACTGGCCGGGGCGCTGGGCTATGTCCCCTGCATCCGCTACGCCCCCACCGTAGAGGAGTACCTGGCCGCAGCCATGATCACCAAGGACGAGTTCCGCCACGCCCGCGTGTGCTACAAGCTGCTGGAGTACCTGGGCGTGGATGTGGATGCCCGCATGCGCGAGCACGACTTCACGCTGCGCCTGGACGCCGACGACGCCAACATCGGCACCACCCGTATCGCCGCCGATAAGCGCGTCAACATCTTCTATTACCCCATCCCCACCTGGACCGACTTCATCATGTTCCAGTTCTGTATGGACCGGGGCGCGGGCCACCAGTTGGAGGACAGCCTGGAATCCTCCTACCGCCCCTGGGCACGGGTGATGGAGGGCATCTTCCGCGAGGAGATGTTCCACATCGCCCACGGGGATTCCTGGGTGAAGCGGCTGGCGCAGGACCCCAAGACGCATGATGAGGTCCAGGCGGCGCTGAACAAATGGTTCCCGCGCACCATGAACATCTTCGGCCGGCCCAACAGCCCCCGCAATAAGATCTACCGCCGGCTGGGCCTGAAGAAGCGCGACAACCACGAGGTGCGCCTGGCCTTCGCCAACGAGGTGCGCCAGCGCTGCGAGGAGTTCGGCCTGGAAGTGCCGCCCTGGACGCCCGATTGGGGGAAGCTGCCGGAGGAGGCCGCGGTTGTCGGCTAAAATACCCCCCACCCCGGCCCTCCCCCCCTCGTGGGGGAGGGGGTGACATGCCCCCCACCCCGACCCTCCCCCACCCAATATCGGGCCTCCCAGGAGGAGGTTTTCCCCCTGCAGCGATAGCGGTCATCGGTGCAGGGACGATGGGCGCAGGTATCGCCCAGGTGGCCAGCCTGCGCTACCCCGTCATCCTGTATGACATTCAAACCGAGATTGTCCAGCGGGGCCTGGAGCGCATCCGGGCCTCATTTCACAGAGAGGTGGAACGCGGCAGGCTGGCGGCGGAAACGGCTGAAATCGCCCTGGGGCGTATTCGGACCACTACTCGCCTGGCGGATTGCACGCCCGGCGTGAGCCTGATCCTGGAGGCCGCGCCGGAGGACTTTCAGATCAAGCGCGCCCTCTTCGCCGACCTGGACGCCCTGTCCCCGCCTGAGACGATCTTCGCCTCCAACACCTCTTCGCTCTCCATCACTGCCCTGGCCACGGCCACGCAGCGGGCGGACCGCTTTATCGGCCTGCATTTCTTTAACCCCGCGCCGGTGATGCCCCTGGTGGAGGTCATCCGCGGCGAGCAGACCTCGGATGAGACGGTGGAATGGGCGCTGGCATGGGTGCGCGACCTGGGCAAGACGCCGGTGATCGCCAGGGACACGCCCGGCTTCATCGTGAACCGGGTGGCGCGGCCTTACTATGGGGAGGCCTTACGCCTGCTGGGCGAGGGCGCCGCCGATGTCCCCACGATTGACCGGCTGATGCGCTCGGCGGGCTTCCCCATGGGGCCGTTTGAACTCATGGACCTGATTGGGATTGACGTCAACTTCGCGGTGACGCAATCCATTTATCACGCTTTCTTTGAGGACCCGCGCTACCGGCCCCATCCCATTCAACAGCGCATGGTGGAGGCCGGGCGGCTGGGGCGCAAGACGGGGAAAGGGTTCTACACCTATTAGCGGTTGGCTTTCAGTTTCTCTATGTGGGGTTGAAAGCTGAAAGCTGGCCGCTAGGGTCGGATGCGCTCCCCCTGGAGGGAGCGTGCAATTGATCGTACAGGTCGTCGTCGTCGCCGGCGACCCAGTCAATCCAGCCATTGGCCCGGGCCACGCAGGCGCGGCAACCGCAGGCCTTCTGGCTATCCAGGGCCTCATTCAGCCGCCTCATTGCGTACAGCCCAACGACGGTTTCCGCTGCTTCAATAACGTCCATGCCAGCGTCCTCCATCGGAACGTCTGGGATGGCCCGGCGCCCAACATCCCCGCGCCTCTAACCAGGCGTTCCGTCCAGTGACCATAGCATAGCATAAAGGATCACGGATCGCATGGGTCTAAAGTCCCCTTTTGATCTAGGCCATTAGTCCTATAGCGGGCTTGCCTTTGGTCGCATCCTGGCCTATAACGGGCAGTGCGATGGATGAGGTGCTGCGCAGGCTGTTGGACCTCGCCTACCTGCTGGAACCCGAACCGGGACCACTGGGTCCGCTTCTCCCCCTGTACGTGCTGGCCGGACTTTTATTGGGGGTCGGCTGGGTATGGAGCGGGGTGAAGGCCCGGCCCGATGCTTCGCCTGCGCTCAGAATGACATTACTGGCGCTCTGCAGCCTGGGCCTGATCCTCATCCTGGCCCGATTTGCGGGCATTCCATTTCTCTCCATGCGGTTGCTTTTCTACGGCGTCCTCCTGGCAGCCGCCGGCGTGGCGCTGGCCGGGCAAGTTGCGCCGTCACGCCGGGCCGACTTATGGGAGCGGCTCAGAGACGCAGTTGCCTTTCGCTTTGACCCGGCACGCCAGCCGTTGCCCTGGGGCCTGAGTCTGGCGCTTCTGGCGCTGCACCTGCCTGGCCTGCTGTTGACCCTGGAGCTCCTCGGCCAGCCACTGCACTACGCCATCCCGGTCATCGTGCTCCTGCTCCTGCCCCAGGTGTTGCTCTGGCCTCGCCTGCATCGCCCCGCCTTCTACGTTGAGGCCTTGACGCCGATCTTACTGGCTTATATTGTCCTGGCACTGCACCTGGGCGGGCTGGTACTGTGGCGTGCCCTGGATAGCGGCAGCGCGAGGCCCACGCTGCCGCTGCCCTGGGCGACCATCCTGGATCCCGGCCCGTATCTGTTGCTGGGCCTGGTGGCCGCCCTGGCCTATGACCTGTATATGCTCGCGGTTGCCTGGGGACGCGACCGCGCTCTATTGCGCGACGGTGAGATGGCACTGCTCATCGTCGGCCTGGGCTGGGCAGCCTGGATCACCTTCTCAGCGCGGACGCACGGCGTCACCGGCAGCGACCCCTACGCTTACGTTCAGATGGCGGTGGACCTGGCGGAGCGCGGTTCGCCTTTCCACATCTTCCCACTGGCGCAAACCGTCCAGGTGCTCGGCCTGCCGCTGAAACCCGCGCTTCCCCTCGGCTACCGCCCGCCCTTTGACGCCGCCGGGCACTCAGCCACCGTCTGGCCGCCCGGCCATTCGGTTCTGCTGGCGTTGGCCTACCGCCTTCTGGGTGAACCGGGCCTGTACCTGGCGACGCCCGTCCTGGGCCTGCTCAGCCTGGCGGCGACGTGGGCGCTGGCGCAGGCCGTCTTTGCGGCACGCCCGCTGGCCCAACGCCAGTTCATCGGCGGCCTGGCCGTTTTCCTATTGGCGACCTCCTTTGAGCAACTCTCGCGCACCGTGGTGCCCCTGGCCGACATCTCGGCGCAACTGTTCACGGCGCTGACGCTTATCCTGGCGCTGGAGGTCTATCGGCGAGGGCATCGCGGCACAGCGAACAGACAAAGTGCGGGCACGGCACGCCGTGCCTCTACTCTTGTGGCACTCTTGTTGGGCCTGAGCTTCGGCCTGGCCTACGCCGTGCGCTACACACAGTTGTTGCTTGCGCCGAGCCTTCTTCTGGCACTGCTGAACGGCGGCGGAAAGAGGGCCATAGGCGCACTGAAACCGATGCTCATGGTGATGGCCGCCGCCCTCCTGGTCGCTCTCCCCGACCTGTGGTATCATCAGGTGGCCTTTGGCAGCCCATTTCGCACCGGGAGTGAGGAATTGGAGCGCTTCGCGCTGGCGAATGTCGTGCCGGTGACGTTGCGGGTCGGAGCCGAAGCCCTGGCGGCACGCGAGTTCCTGTTCTTCGCGCCCTTCATCGCACTGGGGCTGTGGGCACTATGGCGGGAGGACCGGCGGCTGCTGGTGATCCTCCTGATTGGGCCGCTGGCCGTCCTCCTGTTTCACCTGCCCTACGGCTACCTGCGCCTGCGCGACCTGCTGTCTCTCTTTCCTCTCGGCGCAGTCCTGGCGGGCAGGGGCCTATTAGAGATCATAGCTGATCTGGGCCAGGGCGGTGAACGGCGGGTGACGGGCAACAGACAGGGGCCTTCCGCTTTAAGCACCCCTCTTGTCAGCCTGGCCCCGGCGCGCACAGCCATCTTCCTGCTGGCTGTTGCTCTGCCGGTTGCCCGGCTGGCGCTGGTCTGGCCAGCGACCCAGGGCTTCTACACCTTCGGCACGCTCCTGCCGCCTCAGCGAGCGGCATTGGATCGGCTGGCCGCGCTGACACCGCCCCAGGCAGTGATCGGCTGCTCCCTGAACGCCGGCGCAGTGGAGCTTTATGCCAGGCGGGCCGCTTTCCGCCCGGCGGCGTGGACGCCGGAGGAGTTGCGCCGCTTCGTCCAGGCGATGCACGCAGCGGGCCGCCCGGTCTATCTCCTGGACGATGGCATAGAGCTGCAAGCGCCGCGACAGGTGCTGGCGGAGACCTATCATCTGACACCACTGGCCACGCTGCCGCTACCCTACTTTTTCACCGGCGGCGGGTCAGAGAATCGGGATGTGATCTTGTACGAGGTGAGGGAATGAAAACGCGCTATTCGCTGCTCACCGCGCTGGGGCTATCGGCCAGCGCGGCGCTGGCCTCGCGCCGCTGGCTGCGCCGGTCGCTGCCGCAGACGCGGGGGGTTGTGTACCTGCGGGGCTTGCAGGCCCCAGCCGAGGTCATCCGCGACCGCTGGGGCATCCCCCATATTTACGCCGAAAGCAACGAAGACCTGTTCTTCGCCCAAGGCTACGTCCACGCGCAGGACCGGCTGTGGCAGATGGAGTTCCAACGCCGCCTGGGATCGGGGCGGCTGGCCGAGCTGGTGGGCGCCCGCGCCCTGTACGCCGACCGCTTCACGCGCATCCTGGGCTTTTGCCGCGCCGCCGAAGCGGGTGCCGCTGCATTGGACGAAGAGACACGCGCCCTGGCCGAAGCGTATGTTGCGGGCATCAACGCCTTCCTGGACAGCGGCCATCCATTGCCGGTGGAGTTCCGCCTGCTGCGCCGCCGCCCGGAACCCTGGTCGGTGGTGGACCTCCTGGTGTGGGGGGGTGTCCTGGCCTGGGGGCTGTCGGGCAACTGGGAGGCCGAACTGATGCGGGCCACGCTGGTGGAGCGCTACGGGCCGGAAGGCGCACTCCACTTTGAGGTGTTCCCGGCACCCGATTACCGCACCATCCTGCCTTCTGCGCGGAGCGAAGAGGCTGAAGGGCCAGGTGATGCCGAAAAGTTACTGGCGGCCTACCGCGCCGCCCGACTCTATCTCCAGCCCGCCGGGCCAGGGCTGGGGAGCAACAACTGGGTGCTCAGCGCTGCACGGACGACCACCGGCGCGCCCCTCCTGGCCAACGACCCCCACCTGCCGCCGCTCCTGCCTGCCATCTGGTACATCAACCACCTCAGTGGGGGCGATTTTCAGGTGGCGGGGGCGTCGTTGCCGGGGCTGCCCGGCGTCATCATCGGCCACAATGCCCATATCGCCTGGGGCGTCACCAACGCCTTCACCGATGTCCAGGACCTCTATATAGAGCAATTTCACCCCGATGACCCCACGCGCTATCTCTACCAGGGGCATTGGGAAAACGCCCAGGTCATTGAGGAGGTCATCCGTGTGCGCGGGCGGCGCACACCCCATGTAGAGCGCGTGCGCCTCACCCGTCATGGCCCGGTGATCAGCGATCTGATCACGCGGCGGCCCGGTAGCGCGGATGACCAGCCCGGCCTAAGCGAGTTCGCCCTGCGCTGGGTCGGCCATGACCCCAACCAGACCTTGCGCGCCATCTTCGCCCTGAACCGCGCCCAGGATTGGGAGAGCTTCCGCGCCGCGTTGCGCGATTGGCACACGCCGGGGCAGAACTTCGTTTACGCCGACACCGCCGGGAACATCGGCTATGTACTGGCCAGCCGCGTGCCGCTACGCGCCCAGGGGGATGGGCTGCTCCCTGTCCCCGGTTGGGATGGCGAGCACGAGTGGACCGGCTTCATCCCCTTTGATGAGTTGCCCCAGGCGTTCAATCCAGCGGAGGGCTATATCGTCACGGCCAATAACCGTATCGCCGGCCCAGACTACCCCTACACGCTGACGACGGAATGGCTGGCAGACTGGCGCGCTGCGCGCATCGCCCAGATGATCGCCGCCAGACCGCGTGTCTCGCCTGAGGACTGCGCCACGATGCAGATGGACCTCTACGCCCTGCCCGCCGAGCGCATCGTGCCACACCTGCTGCGGCTGGCGCCTGAGGACACGGATGAGGCCGCCGCGCTGGAGGCCCTGCGCACCTGGGACAGGCGGCTGACGGCGGACAGCGTGGCGGCAACAATCTACGAGGGGGTCATGCTCCACCTGTTGAACCAGGTGCTTAAGGCCTGGCTGGGGACAGACGACACAGCCTATCTGGTCAGGCCCCTGGGCGATTATCCCACCAGCCCCTTCCACGACCATCTCTTTGACCTGACTATCTCGGCCTTGGAAAAAGGCGGCAGCGTATGGCTGCCGGACCGCGAGGCCGCGCTGCGCCAGGCGCTGCGGGCCACCGTGACCGACCTGAAGCGGCGCTTCGGGCCGGAGATGGCCCGCTGGCGCTGGGGGCGGCTCTGTCGCCTGGTGTTCCAGCATCCGCTGGGCGCGGTGAGGCCGCTGGCCTACTTCTTCAATCGCGGGCCGTATCCCCTGGGAGGCGATGGCTACACCGTGCGCCAGGCCGACTTCCCGGCGACCTGGCCGCCGGGCCACGTGCATATCATCCCCGGCTACCGCCAGGTCCTGGACCTCTCCGACTGGGATCGCGCCCGCGTCATTGTGGCGCCGGGCCAATCCGGCCACCCCGCCAGCCGTCACTACGCGGACCTAGTGCGCCCCTGGCTGCGCGGCGAACTGGTGCCGCTGCTCTGGCAGCGGGAGAAGGTGCAAGAGGAGGCCCAGGCACGGCTGCACCTGGAGCCGCTGTTGGACAACCTGTCACTTTGAGCAGGGGCCTCTCCTGGCTGGGAGCACGGGGGCATTTCAATTTTGGGGCAACTGTCAGCCATCATCCCCCTCCCTGCCCCTCCCCCACAGAGGGGGGAGGGGGGGAGCGGGGGGCAAAGTCACCCCCTTCCCCCCTTGCGGGGGAGGGTTAGGGTGGGGGGTAACCAACCGGGTCATCCACCTCAAATCTGATATACACCCGGAGCGCGGATGCATTGACCTCCCGCCCCGGTTCAGGTAAAATTGAGGACGATGGACGCGCATACCCGCCAACGCGACGTGCGACGTGTGCTCTGGGTCGTGTTGGCTCTCAATCTGCTCATCACGGCTATCAAGCTGGTCATCGGCCTGATCACCGGGTCCATCAGCGTGATCGCCGATGCTTTTCACTCGCTCCTGGACAGTTCCTCCAATGTCATCGGCCTGGTTGGCCTGGCCATTGCCGCCCGCCCCCCCGATCCCAACCACCCCTACGGCCACAGAAAATATGAGACCATGGCCACGCTGGCGATCGGCGCCCTGTTGCTCCTGGTGTGCGCTGAGATCCTTTCGTCCATCTACAATCGCTTGACCGGTGGGGGCGCGCCCCAGGTGCAACTGGAATCCCTGCTGATCATGCTGGCGACGATGCCGGTCAACGTGGGGATCACCACATATGAAGCGCGGGCCGGGCGGCGGCTGAACAGCGACCTGCTTCTGGCCGATGCCGCGCATACCCGCACCGACATCTTCGTCACCGCCTCGGTGGTGATCAGCCTCGTCGGGGTGTGGCTGGGCTTCCCCTGGGTGGATGTGGTTGTCGCCAGCGGTGTGGTGGTGCTCATCGGCGTGGTCGCGCTGCGCATTCTGCGCCGGACCTCCGATGTGCTGGCGGATAGTGCCGCGCTGGACCCTGCCCGTGTAGAAGCGGTGGCCCGCCAGGTGCCGGGCGTCTGGTTTGTTCATCGGGTGCGCAGCCGGGGGCGCGCCGACGAAGCCTACGTGGACCTGCACGTGAAGGTGGACCCGGCCATGACGACAGATCAGGCCCACGCCATTGCCACCGAGATTGAGCATCGCTTGAAGCAGGAATTGCCGGTTGCCGACGCCCTGGTGCATATAGAGCCAGGCTACCGCGAGCCGCCCGATCCCTGGGAGGCCATACGGGTGCGTATGCGGGCCATTGGGGATGGGTTGGGGATCAGCGTCCATGAGATCCACGGCCATCAGAATAACCAGGGATACGCGGTGCAACTCCATGCGGAAGTGGACGCCTCCCTGTCGCTGGAGCAGGCCCACGCGCTGGTGACCCAACTGGAGGAGCGCATCCGCGCCCAACTGCCCCAGGTGTTCAGTGTTGAGACGCATATTGAGCCGAAGAGCGCACACGCCCTGCCCCTCTTGGAGGGACATCCGGATGTCTCCCTGCTGAAAGAGCGTGTGCGCGCCATCGCGGATGGCGTCTATGGCCCTGGGGCCTGCCGCGAGGTTATTTTGCACCCTAGCGATGGGCACTTCACCGCCACGCTGCGCTGTACCTGGCGAGCCGATGCGCCCCTGGTGGAAGCGCACGCGCTGGCTGAAGAGGTGGAACGTCGCCTGCTCACCGACCTGCCCCTCCTCAGCCGTATCGTCGTCCACGTGGAGCCGCCCGAATCGTAGTGGCCCTGAGCCTGAGAGCCTCGCCAACCACAAGGCTAATCCGTTAGCACCTTTTACTATCTACCGCGAATCTCATTTTGTGCTCGCTAAGAGTACATTTTGGGGGTATCGCCCTGGCGCGCTTTGTGTTATACTAGACGGAGGACGGGAAGACGCAGGACGGAGGATGACCGCTCTCTTCCGTCCTCCGTCCTCTGTCCTCCGTCTGAAACGGTGGCCGCGCCGCTATCGGATTGTCCGTCCCAAGGGGAGCATACATGCGACATTTCCTGAGCCTCGCCGACCTCTCGGCGGACGACATTCAACGCCTGCTGGACCTGGCGATTGACCTGAAGCAGGAATGGCGCCAGGGGGGCAATCGCCCCATCCTGGCGAACAAGACGTTGGGCATGATCTTCCAAAAGCCCTCGCTGCGCACGCGGGTCTCGTTTGATGTGGCCATGCTGCACCTGGGCGGCCACGCCCTGTATCTCTCGCCGGAGGAGATCGGCCTGGGCAAGCGCGAGAGCATCGCCGATGTCGCCCGCGTCCTCTCCCGCTATGTGGATGCCATCATGGCGCGTGTCTTCGCCCATGCCCACGTCGTGGAACTGGCCCGCTATTCGCGCGTGCCCGTGATCAATGGCCTGTCCGATTACAGCCATCCCTGCCAGGGCCTATCTGACCTGCTGACTATTTACGAGATCTTTGGCCGGTTGCGCGGCCTGAAGCTGGCTTACGTCGGCGACGGGAACAACGTGGCCACGTCGCTGCTCTTCGGCGCGACCAAGATGGGGATGGATTTCGCCATTGCCTCGCCGCCCGGCTACCACCTCCCTGCCGAGGTGATGCGCCTGGGGCGCGAGTTCGCTGCCCAAAGTGGCAGCACCGTCATAGAGACGGAGAACCCGGTGGAGGCTGTGCGGGACGCGCATATCATCTATACCGATGTATGGACGAGCATGGGCCAGGAGGCGGAGATGGAGGTGCGGTTGAAGGTCTTCCCACCTTACCAGGTCAACGCGGCGCTGGTGGCCCAGGCCCGCCCCGATGTGCGCGTCATGCATTGCCTCCCTGCCCACCGGGGTCAGGAGATCACCGACGAGGTCGCCGACGGCCCGCACTCGGTGATCTTTGACCAGGCGGAAAACCGCCTGCACGCGCAGAAGGCGATTCTGGTGCAATTACTGGGATACGACATGGTTTAGAGGGGGGTGCTTGGATGGTCAGTCAAGATCGGCCTATTACCAGCGGGCAGGTGAGCACCAAGCAGGAGGCCTTTCAGCGGGCGCTGCGCCGCGGGCATAGCTTCGCCTGGGATCGGCAGTGGGCGCAGGCTGTGGCCGCGTATCAGGCGGCGCTCGCTATCGTCCCTGATGATCCCGCTGCCTTGACCGGGTTAGGGATGGCGCTGGTGCAATTGGGGCGATTGCCCGAAGCACTCACTGTATATCAACGCCTGGCCCGGCAGAATCCGTCTAACGCGGTCGCGCTGGAAAAGGTCGCTGAGATTCAGGAGAAACTGGGGCAGGCTGGCGAGGCAGCCCGCACGCTTCTGTTGCTCGCCGAGGCCCACCTGCGTCAGCACACCATCCAGGGGGAGTTGGCGGCGGTAACTGCCTGGGAGCGCGCTGCCCACCTGGCCCCTGACCTGATCGGCCCGCACCAGGGCCTGGCCCGTGTATATGAACGCCAGGGGAAAACGCGCCAGGCCATCCAGGAGTATCTCACCATCGCCAGGCTGTTCTCCCAGCGTCAGGAGATGGAGAAGGCCATCGTGGCCTGCCAGGCGGCGTTACAACTGGACCCCCACGACGCAGAGGTGCTGCGCGCCCTGGACCTGTTGCGCCAGGGGCATACGCTGGACAGTGCCTCGCTGATCACCATGAGCTTCCATGCGGTCAGCCTGTCGGGGTCGTCGCAAGACAACCCCGCTCTGGACGCGCGCGAGAAGGCCATGGCGGCCCTGGCCGAACGCGCGGCTACCCTCCCCGCAAGCGATGAGCCTTCTTCGCTCCGCGACATCCTGAATGACGAAGGGCGCAAGGCGAAAGACGAAGAACGTAATGGCGATCCGTCATCCGTCATCCGTCGTCCGTCGTCCGTTGGCGCCTTACTGACGCGCGGGCTGGAGGCCCAAAAAGCGGGCGAGGGCCTGGCCGCACTCCAGGCGTTTGAGGAGGCGCGGGCCGCCGGTGAGGACAGCGCGGCCTTCCATTTCAATCTCGGCCTGCTGTATCAGGAGCAGTTGCGCTTTGACGAGGCCCTGCGCGAACTGCGCCGCTCGGTGGAGGACCCGGAGTACGCGCTGGGCAGCCACTTCGCGATGGGCGAATGCTATCGGGCGATGGGCCAGATTGAGGAGGCAGTGCGCCATTTCATTGAGGCGCTCAAGATCGTGGATGTCTCCGGGACGGCGGAAGGGGAGGCGGAGAGCGTGATTGAACTCTACGCCAGCCTGGCGGATACCTATACCGCCCGCGGGCAGCGCGAGCAGGCCATCGCTTTCACCAACGCGCTGGTGTCCTTCCTGAGCGGCCCGGACTGGCAGATGCGCGCGGCTCAGGCCCGCCAACGCCTCAATGAGGCTTCGGCGGAAGCGGGCATGACGGTCAGCCTGGGGGAGATGCTGGACCTGCAGGCGACGGGGGGGCGTGTGCTCAAAGCCATGGCCGATTGTCGCCGCGCCATTGAGCAGGGCCACATCATGACCGCCATTGAGGAGTGCTATCGGGCCATTGAACTGGCGCCCTTCTACCTGCCGGCGCATGAGCGCCTGGCGGAACTTCTGGCCCAGGAAGGGCGTCTGGAAGAAGCCGCCGCGAAGTACGGAATCATCGCCCAGACCTATCGCGAGCGTGGCGATGTCAACCGCGCTATCGCGGCCTGCATGGCGCAGTTACGTCTGTCGCCGCTGGAGTTGGGGACGCAGGAGGCCCTGATCGCGCTCCTGTTGCAGCGCGGCCAACTGGACCGCGCCCTGGAGCAAACCCTGGCGCTGGCGGATGCGTATTATCAATTGGCCCAGGTGGATAAGGCCGCCGAGACCTACCGCGAGGCCCTCAAGCTGGCCTCGCGCCTGGGTAGCCGCCACACCGCCGTGCAAATCCTGCATCGCCTGGGCGATATTGACACGCAGCGGCTAGACTGGCAAAGCGCGGCCATCGTTTACAAGCAGATCCGCCGCCTGGCGCCGGAGGATGAGCGCGCCATGGAGGCGCTGGTGGAACTCTATTTCAAGCTGGGGCAGAGCCAGCGCGCCCTGGCCGAACTGGATGCGCTGCTGCACCTGTACAAACAACGGGGCGATATTGCCCGGGTGCGCAGCCTGTTGCAAGAGTTGGTGGATACCCACCCTGACGAGGTGGGCCTGCGCGAACGGTTCAAAGCCATAGGCGGGCGCTAGGAGGACGGAGGGCGGAAGACAGAGGATGGAGAGTAATCCATCTTCTGGCCTCCGTTCCCCGTCTTGTGGAGCGAAAGGGGTGAATGATGTGCTGAACCCAGTACCGGGCTTCAGCCCGGTTGGCTTCAGCAGTCCACACGACCAGCCCCACGCCTACCATACATGACACGATGCCTGAAGACCTGCGTCTGTTGCTTGAACGCTTACAATGGACCGATGCCGTTGACATCCTGTTGGTGGCGCTGGTCTTCTTCCTGCTGCTCACCCTGCTGCGGGGCACACGGGCGGTTCAGCTTGTCCGCGGCCTGATCATCCTGATCCTGTTGGGCAGCCTGTTAACCAGCACGTTCCTGCGGCTGGCGGCGCTGAGCTGGCTGCTGCGGAACACCCTGCCGGTGCTGCTGTTCTCCATTCCCGTCATCTTCCAGCCGGAACTGCGCCGGGCGTTGGAACGGCTGGGCGGGGTCATCTCCACCGGCGGACGCTGGTGGGGCAGGCAGGAATCGGTGATTGAGCCGGTGGTGGTGGCCTGCCAGCGTCTGTCAGAACGCCGGCATGGGGCGCTGATCGTCTTGGAGCGCGAGACTGGGCTGCAAGAGTATATTGACACCGGCGTGCCTATTGAGGCCAGAGTGACGCCGGAACTGCTGCTGACACTGTTCTACATTGGCACCCCGCTACACGATGGCGCTGTGATCATCCGGGGCACACGGGTGGCCGCCGCCGCCTGCATCCTGCCGCTCTCCTCCAGCGGCACACTGGCCGACCGCCGTATGGGCCTGCGCCACCGCGCTGCCCTGGGGATCAGCGAGGTCAGTGACGCGGTGGCCGTGGTCGTCTCCGAGGAGACCGGGCAGATCTCGGTGGCGCATAACGGGCGCATGATCCGCCGCCTGGATGCTCAGCGGCTGGCGACGATCCTGCACGCCTTCCAGCAGCCGCGCCGCCCCACGCCGTTCTGGCTCTCCTGGCTGGCCCGACGGGTGAGCAGGCGACAGGCGACGGACGAGGGGCCTTCGCTTCGCTCAGGAGCAGCCCGCCCTGAGCCGGAGGGCGATAAGGGGAAGGGACTCCCGGCCAGCGGTGAGGAGGCCGCACCCCCAGGCAACCTGGGGAGGGAGCGAGAGGACACCCAGGCGGCAGCAGTGCCCGAACCGAAGGGGGTCTCCCTGCAGACAGGCAAAAGCGGGCAATAGCCCGGCGGCGGATGCTCCCGCCGGCAGATGACGGACGCAGGCACCCAACGGATTTTCTACAGGGATCAAAGAAACTCGTGCGTTGGCTTCTCAGCAATCTGACTTCTTTAATCCTGTCACTGGCGTTGGCCGTGCTGGTCTGGGTCGTGGCTGTGCAGGAGGCCGACCCCATCGTGCAGGAGACCATCCCGCAAGTCCCCATTCACCTGATCAACCAACTGCCTGACACCCAGATCATGAATGCCACAGCGATCCCGGAGGCCGCCCAGGTGCGGGTGCGGGGGCCGCGCTCCCTCGTGGACGAGTTAAGGAACAGGCCAGAACAATTGGACCTGCGGGTGGATCTGGGTCAGGCGGGGGTAGGCCGGTATACGCTGCCGGTCCAGGCGGGCTACAGCCACCGCCTGATTGAGATCCTGGCTATACTCCCCTCCCAGGTGACGGTAGATATACAGCCGATTGTGAATCGGGAGGTGCCGGTCAAACTCAGCGTGGAAGGCCGCCCGGCGCCGGGCTTTGCCCAGGATACGCCGGTGATCACGCCCACCTTGGTGCTTGTGCGTGGCCCGGCGTCGCTGGTGGACCTGGTGAGCGAGGCGGCGGCCCATATCTCCATTGCGGGGGCGCGGACGACGGTGCAGCAGGTCGTGCCGGTCACGCTCCTGGACAGCCAGGGGAACGAGGTCACCCAGATCGCGCCTGTGCCACGTGCTGTCACCGTCACAGTGGCGATTCACCAGCTTGAGGACTTCCGCGAGGTGGCCATCAAGGTGAACTGGAAGGGCCAGCCCGCCGCCGGCTATCGCATCAACAAGATCACGCTGACGCCGCCCACCGTGCTCATCACCGGCCGGCCGGAGGTGGTGGCTGCGGTGGGGGTGATTGAGACCGAGCCGGTGGACATCAGCGACGCCACCGGCACCATCTTCAAGCGCGTCAGCCTGAAGCTGCCGGAAGGCATCTCGCTGGTGGACCAGACGGGCTTCCTGACGATTGAGGTGGAGATTTTGCCGATTGAGAGCAGCGTGCGCGTGACCAAGCGGCTGGATGTGCAGGGCCTGGGCCGTAACCTGTATCTGATCAGCATCTCCCCGGAGACGGTGGATGTGCTGCTGAGCGGCCCGTTGACCGTATTGGAGAATCTCAAGCCAGAGGATGTGCGAGTTGTGCTCAACCTGGTGGGCTACGGGGCGGGGACGTTCCAGGTGCCGCCGCAGGTGGAGATCCTGCCGCAGGGGGTGCGTATGGAGAATGTGCTGCCCAGCCTGATCCAGGTGACGATCAGCGCGACCCCGCCTACGCCAACGCCGCGACCTTAACGGTCAGCTTATGCGTAAACCTATTGTCGCCCTGGTTGGTCGCCCAAACGTGGGCAAATCCACGCTGTTCAATCGCCTGGTGGGGGCGCGCCTGGCCGTGGTGCATGAGGCGCCGGGGACGACGCGCGACCGCATCCAGGCGGACAGCGAGTGGAACGGCGTGACGTTCACCGTGGTGGATACCGGTGGGATTGAGGTGCTGGAAGGCCCACGCCAGGCGGTGCGCGGCAGCACCCCGGAGGCCATCGCCTCGGACCGCTACCTGAGCGAGATCCGGGCGCAGGCGGAGATGGCCATCGCCGAGGCCGACGCGATCATCTTCGTGACCGATGCCGCCGCCGGGCTGACGGCTGCCGATGAAGAGGTCACCGACATCCTGCGGCGCACCCGCAAGCCCGTATTCATCGCCGCCAATAAGGCGGATAGCCCCGCCCGCAGGCTGGCGGCGGTGGATTTCTATCGCCTGGGCCTGGATGCCAGCGTGTATCCGATCTCAGCGCTGCACGGAACAGGGGTCGGAGACCTGTTGGACGCGGTGGTAGCGGCCCTGCCGCCGTATCAGGAGGAGGAAGAGGAGAAGGAGGCGATCAAGATCGCCATCGTGGGGCGCCCGAATGTGGGCAAAAGCTCGCTCCTCAACCGCCTGCTGGGGCAGGAGCGCGCCATCGTCAGCCCTATCCCCGGCACGACCCGCGACGCGATTGATACGCGCATGACCTGGGAGGGGCAGGCGATCGTGCTGATTGACACGGCGGGCATCCGCCGACGCGGGCGCATTGAGCCGGGGATTGAGCGCTACAGCGTGTTGCGGGCGCTGAAGGCCATCCAGCGGGCGGATGTGGCCCTGCTGTTGATTGACGCCAACGAGGGGGTGACGGCGCAGGATGCCCATGTGGCCGGCTTCATCCTGGACGAGGCCAAAAGCGTGGTGGTCCTGGTGAACAAGTGGGACCTGGTGAAAAAGAACGCACACACGATGGAGGAGTTTGCCCGGCGTGTGCGCCTGGAATTGAAATTCCTGGATTATGTGCCCGTGCTGTTCATCTCGGCCAAGACCGGCCAGCACGTGAGTCAGGTACTGCCTACAGCGGTACAGGTGTACGCAGCACGCCAGTTGCGCATCCCCACCGGCGAATTAAACCGCTTGCTGCAGGAGGCGGTGGCCCGCCACGCGCCGCCGAGCAAGGCGGGCAAACGGCTGCGCTTTTACTATGCGACGCAGGCGGGTGTGGCCCCGCCGACGTTTGTGTTCTTCGTCAACGACCCCAAGCTGGTGCACTTCTCCTACGAGCGCTACCTGGAAAACACGCTGCGTGAGGCGTATGGCTTCCTGGGGACGCCTTTGCGCTTCATCTTCCGCGCCCGCGAGCGTCAGGAGAGACAACGGGCGACAGACGACAGACGACACAAGTAGTTCTCGGCATTCAGTCTTCAGCTTGCTGAGCGCTAATGGCTGAGCACCCACTGCCCGGCGCGAAGCTCCAGATTGAGTTGCACCAGCGCCGGCCAGGTGCGGATGGCCTGGACCTCGGCGGTTGTGCCTGTGAGCGTGATCCGCTGTGGCTCGTAGCCGGCGGCAAGCACCTGGCGCACAATCGCCAGATAGTGCGCCGCCAGCGGGTCGTCAAAGCGGGGTCTGTCGCCGACCTTCTGGACCGTATCCAATACCGTATTGATGCTCTGCAGGAGGCGTTCGCCCTGGCTGTACTCCTGGGCATCAAAGTGGGTGTCGGCAGCGATCAGCATGGTCTCCAGGGCGATGTGTTCGGGTGTGATGGGGTGGCGCAAGGCATCGGCGACGATATTGCGCTGGCGGGCCTGGCTGAAATCGGGCAGCCAGGCATCCAGGAAATAGGCCGTGGGGTCCATAAGCTGTTGGTAGTGCCGCACGGTGTCGTAGAAGGCGATAGTGTCGCGCAGGTCTATTTCCTGGTGTGGCTGTGGCCCCAGCGCCCGCAGCCAGGCCAGCCAGCGTTGCTCCATCTCCTCCAGGCCGGCGCTGAAGAATTGCTGCAAGGCAGCGTCCAGTTGCTCGGATTGCGGGCGGCGGTCGTCGCTCTTAAAGGCGCCGTAGAAGGCTTTAAATCGCTCCAGGCCATAGGTGCTGATAAGGTAATGAACAAACGCGCCGGCCTCCAGGTAGCCGATCTCATGCTGGGACTGGTAGAAGTTGTCGGCAAGCTGGCGCAGGGGGATCATACGGCCCAGGGCCAGGAGCGCGGCGGCCCGCTGGGGCAGCGGCTCGGCGCGGAAGTGGCCGCCAGCCACGTACACCGCCAGCCCCTCGGCCAGCAGGGTCAACCGCGCCGGGGCAAAAGCGCGGTCAATCACGTGGGTGCCCTCGTGCAGGAAGACCTCCTCGCGCCCGCCGCCCGCGTAATCGCGGTCCAGGTAAGAGAGCACCAGTTCGCCGCCGGCATAGCCGCCATGCCCCAGGACACGCCCTACGAAGGTCACCACCAGCTTCTCCCTCAAATCCTCGTGTAACCGTGCCTCCACCTCAGCGAAGCTGGCGTCAGCCAGCTCGGCCAACTGCGCCAGGTCGCGTTCCGCAGCGGTCCCGGTGACGTAGTAGAAGATGCAGCAGGCTGTCTCCGTCTGCGCCCAATGCGCGCCCTGTTCTGGGATGGGTCGCTCCTCGGCGGGGCGCACCTGGACCTGGACCTGTGCCGTGTCGTTAGAGCGGTCGGGGTCGCCCTGCTGGAGCGTGTGATCCGGGTCAAGGGTGATGGAGAGCGTCTGGGTGCCACTGATGCCGGTGGTGTCCCAGACCCAGGTGAGAAGTGCCTCGCTTTGGCCGCTCAGGTCGGCGGGGGCAAACTGGCCGCGCGCGATCAGCGCCTCGCCCAGATAAACGGCCACAGGCAACGAGGCGGAGCCGATGGCGCCGATGTTGTGCGCTTTGATCTCAAAGGTGACCTGATCGCCGCTGAACACCTTCAGGACGCCCGGCCCGTCAGGCGCCGGGGGGTGCAGGCGCACATCCTCCGGGGTCAGGCAGATGTCGTCTGGCAGAGAGCAACGGGCCACGCCCACCGTCGGCGTGGGCGTGGCTGTGGGCAGCAGCGTGGGAGAGGGGCCAGGGGTGAGGGCCACATTACCCCCTCCCCCCATTGTGGGGGAGGGTTGGGGTGGGGGGGTGAGCGTTAGCGTCGGCGGAGCTGTGGGAGTCGGCGGGAACAGGGCCGCACAGCCGATGATCAGGCCGAAGACGACGATGAGAAGGATGAGCGGGATAAACCTGCGGGACATCAAAGTGGACGGTGGACAGAGGACGGAAGACGGATTACCCTCCGCCCTCCTACATCGCTTCCGGCGCGGTCATGCCCATGAGGTGCAACGTGCGGGCCAGGACGATCTGGGCGGCGCGCACCAGCTTGAGCCGGGCGGCTGTGAGCGCCGGTGGAACCGGCGCGCGCTCGGTGGGGAGGACCTGGCAGCGTTCGTAGAAGTCGTGGAACACTGTGGCCAGCGCCTGGGCGTAGTGCGGCAGATGATGAGGCTCCAGGTGAGTGGCGGCCATCTCCATCAACTCCGGCAACTCCAGCATCTTGCGAATGAGCGCCAGTTCCGCCGGGTCGTTCAGCAGGGTGACGTCACCGTTCTCGGCGGAAAAGCCCAGGGACTGGGCCTTGCGCAGGATGCTGGCGATGCGGGCATGGCCATACTGGACGTAGTACACCGGGTTCTCGGCCGACTGGCGCACGGCCAACTCCAGGTCAAAGTCCATCTGGCTATCGGCAGCGCGGGTCAGCAGCATGAAGCGCACCGCGTCCGGGCCGACCTCCTCAATGACCTCGCGTAGGGTAATGATGTCGCCGGTGCGCTTGGACATA
Source organism: Anaerolineae bacterium (assembly GCA_034432795.1). Classification (GTDB taxonomy): domain Bacteria; phylum Chloroflexota; class Anaerolineae; order DSLN01; family DSLN01; genus DAOUBF01. The sequence continues at coordinate 16,739 of DAOUBF010000005.1, read as the reverse complement.
CGCACGATCTGGTCACCGCGCCGCAACAGCACCATCTGGTACAGGATAATAACGATGCGGTTGGGGTCCAACCCCAGCGCACGGGCGGCGGCTTTCAGGCGGGGGACATCGCCGTGATGGTCGGCGCCCCAGACGTAAATCGCCTTGTCAAAGCCGCGCACTACCAGCTTATCCCAGAGGTAGGCGATGTCCGAGGCGAGGTAAGTGGGCCGGTCGCGCTCGTCGGCGATCACCTGCGGTGAGCGGATGAGCACGGCGTCTTTGTCCTCGCCCAATTCCTGGGCGGCAAACCAGACCGCGCCGTCGCGCTCCACGACCAGCCCTTTCTCCTTGAGCAGGGAGAAGACCTGATCCCAGCGCCCGCTGGTATACAGGCTGCGTTCAGAGAACCAGTTATCATAAGTGATGCGGAGTTGGGCGAGCGTATCGCGGATGTCGGCCAGCACCAATTCCAGGGCGATCTGAGTGACGGCGGCCAGGCCCTCCTCGCGGGGCATGTCCAGGAACTTAGAGCCGTACTCGTTGGCGATGGTGTGGCCCATTTCCACCACATACGCGCCTTGATAGCCCTGTTCGGGGAAGGGGACGTACTGGCCCAACGCCTGGGCATAGCGGGCATAGACGCTGGCGCCGAAGTTGCGCACCTGGCTGCCCGCGTCGTTAATGTAGTATTCGCGCTGGACCTGATAGCCCGCCGCTGCCAGGACGTTCGCCAACGTGTCGCCGATGACCACGTTGCGGCCATGGGCGACGTGCAGGGGGCCGGTGGGGTTGATGCTGCCGTGCTCCACCTGGACTTTCTGGCCCGCGCCCAGGTCCAGGTTCCCCCAGGTCTCGCCCGCTGCCAGAATGGTCTCCACCTGACGTGCCAGCCAGGTGGCATCCAGAGTGAAGTTGATGTAGCCAGGCGGGGCGATGGTCACCTGGCCGATGGCGGGATGGGGGGGCAGGTGCTTGACGATCTGTTCGGCGACCTGCAGCGGGGCGATATGGGCGAGCCGCGCCAGCGAGAGCGAGATGGGCGTGGCGTAATCGCCGTAGGTGGGCGCGGCCACGCCTTTTTTGCGCTGCACCGGGCGCTCAATGGTATTCCCCCCGCGTGGTAGGTCAAACGCAGGCAGGTCACCGGCGGCCTGGGCCGCCCGGATGGCCTGGGCAATCGCTTCGGCGAGTTCGTGTCGTAATAGCATCGCGCCTGTTTACTGCTCCGTCTCCGGGAGTTTGAAATCCCGCCCCAAGATGATCACAATGTTGACCGGGTAACTGGGGTTGGCGCCGCTCAGGATCGCGCCCTGAGGCACGTTGAAGAGCTGGGCCAGCGCTCGTGTCGTGTAGGGCTTGCCCGCATAGTCAATGATCTGCGTGTGGGCATAATCAAAGCGGTCAGCGTTACCCGCTTCCACCACTTTGAAGCCGCGCTTCTCCAGATAGTCTTTCACCTGCCCGGCCATCCCCGCCTCGGCGCCGCCGTTGCGGACGGCGATGGTGGCCCGCTCGGCGGCGATCTGGGCCTGTTCATCGGGCGTGCCCGCCGCCGCAGGGGCTGCCTCGGCGCTAAACAGAGAGTCTATCAGTTCGCTGATCTTCTCCCGCTGGGGGATGAGCACCTGCTCGCCTTTGGGCGTGACATAGTCGCTGGTGTAGTTCTGGTCAATCACGCCGGAGCGGATGCGCTCCTGGGGGATGCTCTGAGCCAATTGGACCAGGCCGATGGCCTGCTCCAGCGTCAGGTTTGTCTTGACGCTATCGCGGAAGTTGGCGTACAGTTCCGGCGCTCGCATCAGCAGCGTGGGCAGCATCTCAAAGCGCAAGACCTTATCGCGGATGGCCAGGATCACCTGCTGCTGACGGCGGGCGCGGTCAAAGTCGCTACCGGGGGTATGGCGCGTGCGGGCATATTTGAGCGCGGTGCGCCCATCCAGATGCTGCGGCCCGGCCTTGATAGAGAAAGGCTCATAGCCATTGGCGCCATCGGGGTAGGTGGGGTCGTAAATGTCCTGTGGCACGACGACGTCAATGCCGCCGATGGTGTCAATCAGATTCTCAAAGGCGGTGAAGTTGACCACGATGTAGTAATCCACCGGCACGCCCAGGTTGTACTCCACCGTGCGCATGGCCAGCGCCGGCCCGCCGCCGGGGTAATCGCGGATGTCCCCGAACACATTCGCCGTGTTGATGCGCTCAATCACAGGGTTGCCCTCGGCGTCGCGAATGCCGGGGATCTCCACCCACAGGTCGCGGGGGATGGAGAGCATGGCGGCGCTCTGGGTTCGGGGGTCAGCGCTGAGCAAGATCATGGTGTCGGTGCGCCAGGGGCCACGCTCGTTCTGGCGCTGGTCAATCCCCAGGACAAGCACCGTGACGCGCTGGGTAAACTGTGCACCCTGGGGGATACGGGGACCGGGTTGGGTGGCACTGCCCGTTTCAGCGCCGCCGGGGTTAAGGATCTGTTGCAGGCCGCCTGGCAGGGAGAGGGAATTGCCGCTCACCTCCAGGTTGGCGGCAGCGTTGTAGGCAATGGTGTAAGCTGTGTACAGGGCCACCAGACCGGCGGCGAGGAGCGCGAGGGCCAATAGTGCCGCATACCAGGGTGGCAGGCTGCGCACGCGGTATTCCGCCGCCTGGGCAGAGGCGCGCGCGCCGATCGGGATGGACCGATGGGTAAGCTCAATTTCTTGTTTCATGCGCGATCAGCGACTCGCTTTCAGGTGATGACGCTCCAGCGGCATATTATATCATTTTTGGCTGCATTTACCTAACAGCGCGATGCACCAGCCTCGCCCTAAATTGACAGGCACAGGCCCTTGACCTACAATCGTCGTGCTATGAACGATTTCCTGGAGCGCCATCGCTGGCTCCTGTTCTTTGTTCTCGCCCTGCCGCTCGCGGCAGGAATCCTGGTTTTCGCCTGGCGCCAGCCCGCCTCCGACCCCATCCAGATCATCCTGGTCGCGCCCACAGCCGTGCCCACCCCCGGCCCGATGCGCGTGTACATCAGCGGCGCGGTGCGCCAGCCGGATGTGTACACCTTGCCGCCGGGCAGCATTGTCAAAGACGGGCTGGCTGCGGCGGGCGGCCCCGCGCCCGATGCCGACCTGGCCCGCATCAACCTGGCCCAGCCCCTGAGCGATGGGCAACAGGTCGTCGTGCCGCGCCAGGGGGAGACCCTCTCCTCTAATGTCGCCCCGGCCCCGGCTATGTCCAACACAGCCAGCGGCCTGCTGAACATCAACACGGCCAGCGCGCAGGAATTGGAGACGTTGCCCGGCATCGGCCCGACGCTGGCACAGAGCATTGTGAGCTATCGGAACGAACACGGCCCGTTCCAATCCATTGACGACCTCAAGAATGTCCCCGGTATTGGCGATGCGCGCTTTGAGCGGTTGAAGGGGCTGATCACCGTAGGCCCATGACGCTGGCCGCTGACAGCTAGATGATACCCAACTCTCGCCCGGCAGCCTCAAACACGTTCAGGGCATAGTCAATGTCTTCCAGGCTGTGGGCGCTGGTGACGTTGGCGCGCAGGCGGCTGGTGCCCACAGGGACCGCCGGCGGCAGGATGGGCTGGATGAAGATGCCGTGATCCTGGCAGTATTTGGCCATGGCCAGCGTGCGCTCGTCCGTGCCGCAGACGATGGGCACGATAGCGGTCTGGCTGTTCAGGGTGTCAAAGCCGCGCGCATGGAGACCGTTGAGGAAATAGGCGATATTGCGGTGTAGCCGCTCCAGCCGCCAGGGCTCCTCCTCCATGACCTCAAAGGCGGCCTGCGCCGCCGCGACCTGAGCGGGAGGCAGCGCCGCCGAGAACACGAAGGCCCGCGAGATGTGCTTGAGATAGGTGACAATGTCGCGGCTGGCGGCGATATAGCCCCCCACGCTGGGGATGGTCTTGGAGAGCGTGCCCATTTTGATGTCCACGACACCCTCCAGCCCAAAGTGCTCCTCAATTCCCCGCCCGGTCTTGCCCAGCACGCCCAGGGAATGGGCCTCGTCCACCATGAGGAGCGCGCCATAGCGCTGGCACAGGCGGCTGACCTCCGGCAGGTTGATGATGTCGCCATCCATGCTGAATACCGCATCCACGACCACGAGTTTCGTCCCTGACGTCGGGCACTCTCTCAGGGCGCGTTCCAGGTCGGCCATGTCGTTGTGGCGGAAGCGGACAAAGCGCGCACCAGAGAGCAGACAGCCATCTACGATGCTGGCGTGGTTGAGCTTGTCACAAATCACCACGTCGTGGCGCCCTACGAGGGTCGCCACCGTCGTCAGGTTGGTGACGTAGCCGCTGGAGAAGACCACCGCGTCCTCAGCCCCTTTGAAGCGGGCGATAGTCTGTTCAAGTTGCTCGTGCAGGGTGAGCGTTCCGGCCAGGATGCGCACGCCGTGCGTCCCGGTGCCGAAGCGGTCAATCGCGGCTTTGGCGGCGGCGTTGATCTTGGGGTGGCCCAACAGGTCCAGGTAGCCATAGGAGGCGAACATGAGCATCTCACCCCGGCCCTTAATACGTACGCGGGCGCCGTTGAGTTCTTCAATGGGCTGAAGGTAGAAGTAGTAGCCCATTTCCATTCCCCATTCAATCCGCTCGTTCAACTGGGCGATGCGCTTGGTGAGGGCGTCAGCGACCTGAGGTTCGGCCATGTCGTGGAACTCCTTGTGGCTTGGCATTCGGCTCACTATGAGAGAGTTTAGCATAATCAAAAGGCGGTTGTCAACCAACTGCCCACTTTTAGCCCGCTCCCTCCCCTCTTGCCGGGGATAAGACCTAATGCCTATTGGCGGGCTGAGCTGGCCGTGCTAGAGTGGAAACGCGGATTGTCCACCTGGATGATCCCTGGACCGGAGCCAGCGATGGAGCATAGCCCTGACCCTATGCATCGCCCCCTGCCCCTCTGGTGGCTGGTGCTCTCCGCTCTGGTGGCGCTGGTGTTCCTCGGTGCCGGGCTGACCCAGGCGCGCACAGGCGAGGCCACACGTAGTGCGGGCAACCGCATCCCCCCTCTCGCGCCTGCCGTCGCCCCACCGGCACGTGCCAGCCACGCCCTGACCTACGCCAATGGCGCTGGGGTCCTGTTTGGCGGCGAGGGCTGCGGCGGCACCTGCGATGACACCTGGCAATGGGACGGCAGCACATGGACGCAGGCGCACCCCACCCTGGCGCCACCTGCCCGCGAATATCACGCCCTGGCCTACGATAGCGACCGGGGGAACATCGTCCTGTTCGGGGGCTGCCCGGATTTCTATTGCAGCAGCCTGTGGGGGGATACCTGGATATGGGATGGGACAGCCTGGACACAGGCCAGCCCGGCGGCAGCGCCGCCCGCCCGCGCTTATCACGCCCTGGCTTACGATGCCGCCCGCCGGGTGACGCTCCTGTTCGGCGGCTATGCTGGCGAAACCGCCTGCCCGCCATCGGGGTATTGCGATGACCTGTGGGTCTGGGAGGGCAACACCTGGGCACAGGTCAGCCCGCCGACCTCCCCCTCGGCGCGCATTGGCCATGCCCTGGCCTATGATAGTGCGCGTGGTGTCATTGTCCTGTTCGGAGGCTATGATAGTAATGGTGCCCTCCTCAACGATACCTGGGAATGGAACGGCAGCACCTGGGTCCAGGCCAATCCGCCCCTCAAGCCGCCCCGCCGCGCCTACCATGCCCTGGCCTACGATGGCGCACGCGGGGTAACGGTCTTGTTCGGCGGCACAGGGGACTGTGGCGGCTATTGCAGCGATACCTGGGAATGGGACGGGTCCACCTGGACCCAACGCACGCCGGACCCCACGCCGCCCCCGCGCCGCAGACATGCCTTCACTTACGACGTGGCTCGCGGTGCGGTTGTCCTGTTCGGCGGCGAGGGCGCTTCCGGCCTGTTGAACGACACCTGGGAATGGGATGGCCTGGCCTGGAGGCAGCCCCTGGCGCAGACGCCCACACCGACGCCCACACCTTTTATGGCGACCGCCACGCCCACCCCGACTGACCGACCGGCAGCGCGCCAGGCGCACGCGCTGGCCTACGGCGAGCAACGCCAGTTGGCCGTGCTGTTCGGCGGTTGCCTGGACGCGCTTTGCGCTATCGTGGACAACGACACCTGGGAATGGAACGGAAGCGCCTGGGTCTGGCATCCCTCCACGCCGCTGCCACCCGCCCGATCCGGCCAGGGGCTGGCCTATGACCAGGCCCGCCAGCGGATGGTGCTCTTCGGCGGCCTGGACAGTTACGGCGGTCGCCTGGGCGACACCTGGGAGTGGGATGGAACCGCCTGGGTAGAACGCACCCCGCCCACCTCGCCGCCGGGGCGCTCCAATCATGCCCTGGCTTACGACGTCGCCCGCCACGTCACCGTCCTGTTCGGCGGCAGCGGTGTGAGCGAGCCTGACCTCGGCGATACCTGGGAGTGGGATGGGACGACCTGGACGCAGCGCACGCCCGCTGTCTCGCCGCCGGGGCGTCACGGCCACGCGCTGGCTTACGACAGCCGGCGGGGCGTCATAGTCCTCTTCGGCGGCTTCAACGCCAGCGCGCAATACCTGGCGGACACCTGGGAGTGGGATGGAACCACCTGGGTGCAACGCACACCTGTGACCTCGCCGCCCCCGCGCCGTGGGCACGCGCTGGCTTACGACCACCAGCGACAGGTCATCGTCCTGTTCGGTGGGACAGATGAAAACGGCGACCTGGCGGACACCTGGGAGTGGGATGGGACGGCCTGGACCCAGCGATGCGGCCCTTCGCCCTTCCCTGTGCCCTGCGCCCCTGCCCCCCGCAGCCAGCATGCCCTGGCTTACGACGGCCGGGCTGCTCTCACGATTTTGTTCGGCGGCTTCAGTGAAGGTAACCTGATGAACGATACCTGGGGCTGGGATGGGAATGCCTGGATTGCCTTGAATACAGCGGCGACACCCACGCCAACAGGCACCCCGGCCCCTTCGCCCACGCCATTCCCCACCGCGACACCTACATCGCTGGGAACCGTCATGCCCACCGCGACGCCAACAGCCACACGCACACCCACCCCGACAGCCACTACGCTCCCCACAAGCACGCCTATCGCCACAGCCACGCCATCCTTGACGCCGACGGCGACCCCGACTGGAACGCGCTATCTTGTGTTCATCCCCCTCCTGGTGCGCCACCCTTAATCGGGGCAATCGTCATCCAACCGTCAGCCATCACCCCCTTCCTGCCCCTCCCCCGTCCAGGGGGAGGGAACTCACCCCCTCCCCCCTTGCGGGGGAGGGTTGGGGTGGGGGGTGACCCACCGGGTCATCTGCCCCAAATCTGATATACACCCTGCGCTGTTCGTCTGTTGACAGGCTCTGACCCTTGGCCTAAAATCGTCGTAGTACCCAAAGCATCTTTATTATCATCAATTCCATACGCACAAGGAGGTTACGATGTCCACGAAGGTGACCTGGCTTGGCCATGCGACCTTGCTGATTGAGGTCAACGGCACGCGCCTGCTGATTGACCCCTTCCTCTCCCAAAACCCCCAGGCGACGATCAAGCCGGAGGAGGCCCAGGCGAACTACATCTTGATCTCGCACGGCCACTTTGACCACGTCGCCGATGCGCTCGCTGTCGCCAGGCGCACCGGCGCCACCGTGATCAGCAATTTTGAAATCTGCACCTGGTTCAACAAACAGGGGTATGAGAACACCCATCCCCAGCACATCGGCGGCGGCTTCAACTACCCCTTTGGCCGCGTCAAACTCACCCTCGCCCTGCACGGCTCCACCTTGCCGGATGGGACATCGGGGGGGAATCCCTGCGGCTTTCTCCTGTACCTGGAGGGGAAAAAGATTTACCACGCTGCCGATACCGGCCTGTTCGGCGACATGCGCCTGATCGGTGAGGAGGGAATTGACCTGGCGGTCCTGCCTATCGGCGACAACTTCACCATGGGGCCAGACGACGCCCTGCGAGCCGTCAAGCTGATCCAGCCCAGGGTGGTGATCCCTATCCATTACAACACCTGGGAGCTGATCGCACAGGACCCCCAGGCCTGGAAGCAGCGCGTGGAGGCCGAGACGCAGGCGCGCTGCGTCGTGCTCAACCCCGGCGAGAGCTACACCCTGTGACGGGCTGCAGGGGGCACGGTGCGCCGTGCCCCACACTCTACACGTTCGTCGCCAGAAAGTCGGCCACAAGCTGGCCGATCTCGCGCTCGCGGCCAATAAAGAAGTGGTCGGCGGGCAGGGTGATCAGGGTCTTGGGTTCGGGCAGGCGGGCGACGAAGGCGCGCACCTCCTCAATCGGTACCTGCCGGTCGCGTTCGCCGTGGATGAAGCACTTGGGCCGGCGGTAATCGGTCAGCCAGTCGGGCGGCGCCAGGCCGAGATAGAGCGCGACGGCAACGACCGCCTTGATGCGCTCCGGCTCGCACTCGGCCACGCACAGGCCCACCCATGCGCCGAAGGAGTAGCCCACCAGCCCCAATCGTTCCGGCACGACATCGCGTTGCCCTTCCAGCCAGGCGAGTGCGGCCAGGATGTCCACCATCTCGCCTTCGCCGCCGGTGAAATGGCCCTGGCTCTTGCCCACACCGCGAAAGTTGAAGCGCAGCGCCAGCCAGCCGCGCGCGGCCAGGGCCTCAGCGATGCTCTTGAGCAGCCCCACCTCCATACTGCCCCCGTAGAGTGAATGGGGGTGGCACAGGACCGCCGCCGGGAACGGCCCGGCGCCGTCGGGGATATGCAACACACCCTCGTAGGTCAGGGCATCAGGCCCCGGCCCGCGAAAGGTCACGGGTTGTGTGCTCATTGCACTGCCAGCTTGACCACCGTCACGCCCTCGCCGCCCTCTTCGTCCCGGGCTGGCTCGTATGAGAGCACCAGCGGGTGGCGGGCCAGTTCCCGGCGCACCGCCCGGCGGAGCGTACCTGTGCCCTTACCGTGCACAATGCGCACCCAGGGTAGCCCGGCCAGATAGGCGGCGTTCAGATAGCGGTCCAGCGCCGCAAGCGCCTCATCCACCGTCTGGCCGCGCAGGTGCAACTCCAGCCCCGGCGATGGGGGACGGGGGATGGACGACGGACGACGGACGACAAACGGTGGTTGCTCTCCGTCCTCCGTCCTCCGTCCTCCGTCGGTTTTAGGTGGCTCCAACTCCGCCGTCCTGGCGCGCACCCGCAACCGGCCCAACTGAACCTCGGCCTCCTCCCCATCCAGAGCCGTGATCGTCCCCTGAGCGCGCACCTGGGGCAGCCAGACGGTATCGCCGACCTGCCAGGGGCGCCTGACCAGCGCTTCCTCTTCGGGCGCGCCATGCGCCTGGACGTTCTCAGCCAGGGCCTGGGCCTCCGCTTCAACCTCACGCAGTTCGGCCAGCCTGGGCTGCGCTGCGGGACCCCCAGCGGCGGCCTGCAGGCGGCGGCGGAGCGCACGCACCTCCGCGCGAAGGGCCTCTAACTCGGCCTGGGCCTCGGCCCGCGCCTGCTCCAGAATGGCGCGCCGCTCGGCGTCAATCTGAGCCAGCCGGTCGGCGAGCTCGGCCTGGAGGGCCTCAACGCGGGCGCGGGCGGCGCTGAGGGCCGCCTGCTCCTGGCGCATCTCCTGGCGCGTCTCGTGAATATCGGCCAGCAACGCCTCCGCCTCCAGGTCGCCCACCGGCACCAGCGCCCGCGCCTCGGCGATGATGGCCGGGTCCAGCCCCAGCCGCTCGGCGATAGCAAACGCGTTGGAGCGGCCCGGCAGGCCGATCATCAGGTGATAGGTCGGCGCCAGGGTCTCCAGGTCAAATTCCAGGCTGGCGTTCTGCACGCCCGGCGTGACATGGGCGAACACCTTAAGCTCCGGGTAGTGCGTGGCCACCAGCGTGGTGACCCCGCGCCGCAACAGCGCGGCCAGGATGGCACGGGCCAGCGCTGAGCCTTCCGTCGGGTCGGTGCCCGCGCCGAGTTCGTCCAGAATGACCAATGAGCACCGGCCCGATTGGCGCAAAATGCGCACGATGTTCGTCATGTGCGACGAGAAGGTGGACAGGTTCTGCTCAATAGATTGCTCATCGCCGATGTCCGCGAAGACATCCTCAAAGACGGACAACTGGGCTTCGGCGGCAGGCAGGTGCAGGCCAGCCTGCGCCATCAGCGCCAACAGCCCCACCGTCTTAAGCGAGACCGTCTTGCCGCCTGTGTTCGGGCCGGTGATCACCAGCGCGTAGGTGTGCTCGTCCAGGACCACATCAATGGGCACGACGCGCTGCGGGTCCAGCAGGGGGTGGCGGGCGCGGATCAGGCGCAACGTTGAGCCGGGGTGCGGGGCGGGCGCGGGGCGGAAGTCCACCAGGTCAGGCGCGGTGGCACGGATGGCCTCAGCGTACTGAGCGCGGGCGAAGATGGCATCCAATTCGGCCAGCGCATCCAGCGTGCGGCGGATGGCCTCGCCCTCTTCGGCCACGAAGCGCGAGAGCGCGGTCAGGATGCGGCGGATTTCGTTCTCCTCGGCCAGTTCCAACTCGCGCACGCGATTGTTCAGTTCTACGGTCGCCAGCGGCTCAATGAACAGCGTGGCGCCGCTGGCCGATTGGTCGTGGACGATGCCGGGAATGCGCCCCTTGAACTCGGTCTTCAGTGGAATGACGTAGCGCCCGCTGCGCTGGGTGATCAGCGCCTCCTGGAGGAAGGGGAGGTTGTTAGGGTTGGTGATCAGGCTTTGCAGCCGTTCCTGCAAACGGTGCTGGGCAATGCGCAGGTCGCGGCGAATCTGCGCCAGCGTCGGGCTGGCCTCATCCACCACCTCCCCCTGATCGTTCAGCGCCCGGCTGATCTCAATGACGACAACAGGCGAGTCCTCCAGCCTTTCGGCCAGCGCGGCCAGGAGCGGATAGCGGTCGGCCAGCCGGGTCAGGCGGCGGCGCAGGCGCTGGGCGGCGACCAGCGTGTCACGGATGTGCAGCAGGTCGTGCGGAATGAGCACAGCACCATGTTCGGCCTGGTCCACCGCCTCGCGGATGTCGTGCACACCGCCGAAGGAGACATCTGAGGATTCGGCCAGCAGGCGCCGCGCCTCGCTGGTCTCGGCCTGGCGGCGGCGCGCCTCGGCCAGGTCGGCGGTAGGCTCCAGCGCACGCACGCGCTCCGCGCCCGCCGTGAACGCGGCATAGCCCGCGACCCGCTCCAGGATTTTAGGCAGTTCTAGCGTCACCCACGATTTACGATCCACGAGGGGAAAGGATACCACAAATGGGCGTCTCTAGCCAGTGCGAGGGGAAGGGTTGAGGCAGCGATCCTCTCACCCCCTCCCTGCCCCTCCCCTATCCAGGGGGAGGGAACTCACCCCCCTCCCCCTGGATGGGGGAGGGAATCGGCTTATGCCCTCCCCCTTGACAGGGGAGGGTTGGGGTGGGGGCATATCACCCCTGCGCCAATTGTGTCTCCCGGCGCAAATCGTTTATAATAGCGCCGGATTTCCTGAAATCCCTGGAAGGCGGCCATTGAATCCCTATGCATCAAGAGACACCTGACCTGTCCTCTGTGCGCGAGCAGTTTCCGGCGTTACACCAGACCCTGAACGGGCGCCCTGTGGTGTTCCTGGATAACCCCGGCGGCACCCAGGTGCCGCAGCGGGTGATTGAGGCCATGCGCGACTACCTGGTGACCTCCAACGCCAACACGCATGGCGCCTTCCTCACCAGCCAGCGCTCGGATGCCATCCTGGCCGAGGCCCATGCGGCCATGGCCGATTTCCTGGGCGCAGCCTCGCCGGATGAGATCGTCTTCGGCCCGAATATGACCACGCTGACCTTCAACCTGAGCCGCGCCATCGCCCGAACGCTGCGCCCCGGCGATGAGATCGTCGTCACCCGCCTGGACCACGATGCCAACATCGCCCCCTGGCTGGCGCTGGAGGAGCAGGGCATCGTCGTCCGCCATGCCGATATTCGCCCCGCCGATTGCACCCTGGACCTGGCCGACCTGGAGGCGCAAATCAACGAGGGCACGCGCCTGGTCGCCGTCGGTTACGCCTCCAATGCCGTCGGGACGATCAACGACGTGGCAGCGATTGTGGCTCTGGCCCACGCCGTTGGCGCCTGGGCGTTTGTGGACGCGGTGCACTATGCCCCCCATGGGCCGATAGATGTACAGGCGCTGGGCTGCGATTTCCTGGTCTGCTCGGCCTACAAGTTCTTCGGCCCGCACGTCGGTGCGCTCTATGGCCGCTACGAGTTGCTGGAGCGGCTGCCCGCCTACAAGGTCCGGCCTGCCCCCGCCACCCCGCCGGGCAAGTTTGAGACGGGGACACAAAACCACGAGGGCCTGGCCGGCCTGGTCGCCGCGCTGGACTATCTGGCCGAGGTCGGCGAGAGGTACGGCGGCGCGTATCAGGCCAGGTTCCCACATATGGCCGGGCGGCGGTTGAAGCTGCACACCGGCATGGCGGTGATCCAGGCATATGAGCGGCGGCTGAGCGCCTATCTGCTGGAGGGCCTGGAGCACATCCCCGGCCTGCGTATCTGGGGCCTCACCGACCCGGCGCGGCTGCACCAGCGCACGCCCACCTTCGCGGTCACGCTGGAGGGCTGGCACCCCCGCCACCTGGCGAAGCGGCTGGGCGAGGCCGGTATCTTCGTCTGGGACGGCAACTATTACGCCCTGGCGCTCATGGAGCGGTTGGGGCTGGAGGCGCAGGGCGGCGCGGTGCGCATCGGCCTGGCCCACTACAACACCTTTGAGGAGATTGACCGGCTGGTGGAAGCGTTGCGGGCCATCGCTGGCGTGTAGCCTTGCCATGAAGCCAGGCTATCTTCTCGTCATTGGGCTGAGCGCCCTTGTCGCGATGGGCTGCGGCCAGGTCGTGCGGCGGCCTGAGCCATCGCCCACCCCCACGCCCACGCTCTCCACCGTGCACCTGGTAACGCCTCTGCCCCGCCCGACCTCCACTGCCGCCGCGCTCCCCACGCTGGTGCTGCCCCAGGCGACACCGCTCCCCACAGCCACGCCCATCCTTTACACGGTCCGCGCCGGTGACACGCTGATTGACATCGCCCGCCGCTATGGGGTGAGCGTGGGGGCGCTGCGGGCGGCGAATGGGAACATCGCACCGGAGCGGTTGCAGATCGGCCAGCTATTGATCATCCCGCCGCCCACTCCGATTGGCCTGGCTGGCTCGGATAATCTCCTCTTGCCCACACCCACGCCCCTGCCGCTGGAACTGGCCGGGCTGAGCGTCCGCGAGACGGCGGTGGGCAGCCTGTGGTTCTTGGGGGAGGTGGTCAACCCCACCAACGTGGCCGTAGAGCATGTGGCCGTGCGCGTCAGCCTGACCGATGCCGGGGGCCGGGAACTGGATAGCGGCCTGGTCTATACTGTGCTTGATCTGATCCCGCCGGGGGGCCGCTCCCCCTTCGGCCTGTTGTTCCCTGGCCGCCCGGCGGGGCTGGCCAGCTTCCAGACCGCGCTGGTCAGCGCCGAGCCGGTCGCTGCCCTGGGGGAGCGGGCACCCGATCTGGCGGTGACCGAACACACCGGCGGCCCGGCGGGAACGCTTTACCGCGTCATCGGCAAGGTGCAGAACACAGGGGAGGTGGCCGTTGAGGAGGTACTCGTTGTGATCACGCTGTATGACGCCCAGGGAGCCGTAACCGGCTTCCGCGCCCAAACGCTTCATCTGCACCTGGAGCCGGGGGCCACCGTGCCCTTTGATGTGCGGGTCATCCCCAGCGGGAGCACCGCCCGCTACAGCGTCGCCGCCCAGGGGTGGCGCAGTGGAGGCGGCTAAATGCGCATCGCCGACGCCTGGTACTGGTTTGTGCGCAAAGTGATCCAGGTGATCCTGCCCCTCATCGCCGATCATGAGATCGTCGGGCAGGAGAATATCCCCAGTAAAGGGCCTTATATCATTGTCACCAACCATCTAGGGATCGCCGATCCACCGGTGATCCTGACGGCGCTGCCGGTCAGGACGCGCGTGCTGGCGGGCAGCACCTGGCGCGTTCACCCCCTCTTCGGCCCGCTTCTCAGCTCTATGGGCGCGATCTGGGTGCGGCGCGGCGAAGTGGACAGGAAAGCGTTGCGCCAGGCGTCGGAGGTCCTGGAGCAGGGGGGCATCCTCAGCCTGGCGATTGAGGGCACGCGCAGCCGCACCGGGGGATTGCAGCGGGGCAAGACCGGCGCGGCCTACCTGGCCCTGCGCTACGATGTCCCCGTCCTCCCCGTCGTCGTCACCGGCACGGAGCAATTGTTCCGCAACCTGTTGCGCCTGCGTCGCACGCGCCTGAAGACGGTCATCGGCAGGCCCCTGCGCCTTCCCCAGCCCAACAGCCGCATTCGCAGCCAGGACCTGGATGCCTACACCGACCTGATCATGCTGGAACTGGCGCGGATGCTGCCGGAGCAGTATCGGGGCGTGTATCGGGACGACCCGCGCCTGAAATAACGCTCAGCGGTCAGCCCCCTCCCCTTATCCCCCTCCCCCCTTGTGGGGGAGGGCTGGGGTGGGGAGAGCTACCACACCCGCTCCAATTCGGGGTTATCGCACGGCGCCCGGCCCACTTTGGCCATGTCCACCCACTCCCCATGCACCTTGATGCGCACCACATCGGCGGTGAAGTCGGTCACGGTATCGCCGCAGTTGGCGAACAGGGCCGAGCCGACCGCATAGGCATCCACCGGCACGCCCAGCTTCTCAAAGCGGCGGATTTTCTCCGGGTTGAAGCCGCCGGAGACGACGATCTTGACGTTGCGGCAGTATTCGCGGGCGCGCTCTTGCCAGGCCGGGGGGAGGTCCCAGCTCTCCCAGGCGCTATCCAGGGCCTGGCGCACAATGAACACCAGGCGCGGCACGACGCCCAGGTCCAGCGCGGGGTCGCCCAGCGGCGGCACGCTCACGTCGCGCACGCTGTTGCTCGTATCCAGGCGCACCCCATACAGGATGTACTTTTGGGCTTCATCTTCACGCCCGGCCTCAAGTGCGGCGCGGTAACACTCAAACATGGCCTTGAGCGTGCGCAGGCTATCCGTCACACAGTCGTTGTTGAAGTCCACCAGGGCGATACGCGGGATGCTGGGGGGGCGGGTGGCGGCGAAGGCCAGCATGGCCTCCGCCGTGTCGCCCAGAAAGCAGGCGATGGCCGCATGGGGCACCGTCCCTCCGCCGGCGCCGCCCCACCATTCGCCCTGGGCATCGGTGGAAATGAACGAGCGTAGCTTTACGCCGAAATCGCGGTTGTAGCGCTGCACCGCGATGTCATAGGCGTAGCCATCGGCGGCCTGGACCTCGTGGGCGTCAAAGCGGGCGGGGAAGAAGAGCACCGGCTTGCCCCGCGCCGCGATAAAGGTCTGGTACACGTTGGTGGCGACGCGGCTGCCCCGCGTGAGGACGCCCAGCGTAGGCGTTTCCAGGATGGCGAAGTCGCGGTAGCGCCCGCGCACCTTGATCACGGGCTGAACCCGCGCCGGATCGCCGTCATAGTGCACCAGGGCGCCATCGTGGACCGCCCACACCTCAAGCTGGTCCCAGGTCTCCACGAAATGGCCGTCGTCATCAAAGTAGCCGGTGCAGTGGCGCAGCATGGCCAGGGCCTTGTCCACGCCCACGACGACGGTCGTGCCGGGGCGGCGCGTGAACCACTGCATCTCCACTTCCATGTTGCCCGTATCTATATCAGAGAGGTCCACGCCGCGCAGGTTGGGGTACTGGCCACGATAGCGATAGCCCTGCCGGGCCAGGGCCGAGAGCATGGCGGTGACGTTCTCAAAGTACTTATCTGAGTACCAGGCCCGCCGCATGCGCTCAATATCCAGCTTGAAGACCTCGTTGGTCAGACGCTTACCGTCAAATACGCTCATGCCAGCAACTCACCCGTGGTAGTGATATGCGCGCCATTGACGCGCTTGGTGGCCAGGGGTTTCACAGTGGTTCTCTCCTCTTTGTTATTGGATGCGTTGCACCACTTCAACGCCGTTGAGCGCCATGTGGTACAGGAACAGGGCATGGATCAGGTCGCCGTCGTGGGGCAGGACGCCGGGGGGCGCGGCGGCGACGGGCAGGTCATAGGTCTCCACGCACTCCTCCGGGACGATGACGCGGACGCCCCGCTGCTGGCTGGCGTTAGCGCGGAGGCGCAGGTGCATGGCGAGCTGGTAGGTGCACAGGTCGGTGCAGTCGCCCACGACGATGAAGGTGTTCACCTCCGGATGCTCGTTCAGCCAGTTCTCCAGGCCGGTGGCGAGGGCGGAGTGGATGGAGTTTTTGGGGATGATCACGTACTCCCTGGCGAAGGGCAGTTCGGCCAGTTCCGGCACGGTCTGCGACTCCGCTGTGCCGCGCACGCAGTGGACCGGCCACTGGTTGAACTCCACCGCCTCCGGGTCGTGCGTGTCCTGGGTGAGAACGAAGTGGCGCACGCCAGCGGCATAGGCGGACTGGAACAGCCGGGCGATGGGCTGGACGATACGGCCCACGCGCGGGCTGGCCAGGGCGCCCTCGTGGCAGAAGCCGTTGATCACATCCACCGAGAGGACTGCCACCCGGCGGGGGTCGGTGACGATCTCGCTGAGCGCGACCGGCTTGAGGCTGGCTTTCCATTCGGCCAGCCAGGTGAGGAAGGGGGTGCTATTCTGGATGAAGGTGTGTGCGTCCATCTGCTGCCTCCATTAGTGTAATATTTACACTAAGTTATGCGGAAAACAAATGGGGACTTCCCCCATTCGTGTATAATTTACACTAAACAAAGCATACTCCGATTTAGGGGATTTGTCAAGTTTGGGAATTTTGGAGCAAATGGGGCCTGCAAGGTAGCCCGG
>DAOUBF010000004.1:0-4541 GCA_034432795.1 Anaerolineae bacterium | reverse complement strand
TGGTGATTCAGGCATCCCAGGCAGGCCTGCGCCAGGAGTGGGACGCATTCCAGCGACGGCTGGGCGAGGAGCTGCGCCGGCGGGAGGCGGAGTGGGATGCCCTCCAGCGACGGTGGGAAGACCTGTTTCGCCCATATGTCCAACGCTGGAGGGAACTATATGAACTCTTCGTCAAGGTGGAGGCCTTCGCCAGCGACCTGGTGGCGGCCAAGCAGCACGGTGACGCTGCGGCGGCCAGGCGGCTGGCGCAGACCTACTTTAGGCGAGAGGCCCTGTTTCATCCCCTCCGCTGGCATGCCAGAGTGTGCGGGTCGGGGCTGTCGCTGGCCGACCTTTTTGATGAGCGCTGTGGGGATCGGCGGGCAGAAGACGCTTGGTGCGACCTCGTGTGGGCGGCCCTATGTTTAGTCCTAACCCCTCATCAAGAGTTGAACTATCCGGAGTTGAGGCGCAAGGTGCGGCACGAGATTGAGTGTGACTTGCTGGACGGTCGGACGGCGGACGCCCTGGGCGAGGCGCAGCTGGCGGAGGAGGTGGAGGCGCTGGAGGGCCAGGTGCACTGGGAGTCGGTTGAGGCCAGGGTGGCGCTGGCCCAGTTTCTGGCCGTCCTGTCACCTCAAGACATTGACGCCCTGCTGGGCAGGGACACCAGCCCGGCGGGGCGGAAACGGAAAGAGCGGGCGCTGAAGAAAATTCGTGAGAAAGTCCTGTCACAAATCGCTTGAGCGGGGCTGGTATGGGTTAGAAGGCCGGATTGTGGCCCGGTGCAAGCCGGGCCGCAGCATTTTAAACGAAGCGAGGTGGTGGAAATGCGCTGGACGGTGGAGCTACGCTGTGGCCCGCTGCGGCTATGGCGGACAGACGACCCCCAGGCTGTGGCGGCGACAAAACATGCCCTGCTGCGGCGGCTGCTCACGGTCGCCCGGACGTCAGGGTTGCCGGAAGCCGCCCGCACCTGGGCGCAAACACGGCTCAAAGAATTGTCCGTGCTGGAAACGTGGGGAGATGCTGGCGATGACTGAAACGAACAGCCCCGGGTGGGCGGCCCGGGGCGAGCGGGAAAGGGAGCGGGCGGCTCCTTCCACGGCGGATTTTACCTCATCCCCCCCTCTAGCGCAACCCCTGGCCCTGGCCGTCAGGAAGCGAGGCAGGTGGTGCATCGTCTCCAAAGTGACGGTCCTGGATGGGCAGCCCATCCTGGCGATTGCCCACCGACACCAGCACGGCGTGGAGACCTGCATCAGTGTGCCCCTGGCTGTGTTGGACTATGCCGAAGCACGGGGTTGCCGTTGGCTCTATTTTCGGGATGATCGCCGCCGGGCCATGAAGCGCATTCGCCTGGCCGACCTGCGGCGGTGTGGCTGGCTACAGGGCGACGGGGAAATTTATATCCCGCTGGCCAACCTGGAGCCGTGCGCCTGGCGAAGCTGGCCGTATGCGACCGAGACTGTGCGCCTGGGCGGGGAGCCGCAGCCGGAGAAGGCGGAGACTGAACTAGTGCAACTTTCCTTTCATGGATGGTCCAGCGATGGTGGTGCGAATTGAAGACTTAGTGGCCCAGGCCCGGGTTGACCTGGGCGGGCTGGATGACGAGACGCTAGAACGTGATCTGCTGCATGCGACGGCCCTGGCGGGCCTGTTCCGTGACCGCTTCCGCTGGGCGACCCACCTGGGCAAGTGGATGGAGTATTCTGGCGGCGTCTGGCAGCCTACCACAGAGGAACGGGTCGCCCGCCTGGCCGCCGCAGAACTACGCACAGAGTACGCCAGCCGACTGGCGCTGGCGAACGACCGGGCAGGGGTGCGGCGCTGGGCACAGGCGGCCCGTGAGACCTGTTCGGCGACCAGAATCAACGGTGCATTGTATTTCTTGCGGGGTTGGGACGGCGTGCTGACCGGGCCAGCAGAGTGGGACAGCTCCCCCTGGCTACTGAACGTGAAGAACGGCACGCTAGACCTGCGCAGCGGGGAGCTGCGCCCCCATCGCCCTGGTGACCTCTTGACGAAGCAAGCGCCGGTGGCCTACAACCCCCAGGCCAGGGGCATGAAGTGGCAGGCGCATCTGGAACGCTTCTTACCGAACCCCAACATCCGGCGACAGGTGCAGCGAGACCTGGGCATGGCGCTCACCGGCGCTGTGTTGGACGAAATCCTGCCTATCTGGTACGGCACGGGCGGCAATGGCAAATCCACGACCATCCGCACGGTCATGGGCATCCTGGGCGACTATGCTTGCAAGGCAGCGCCTGGACTGTTGGTACAGCATAAGTTTGAGCGCAGCACGACGACCGACATCGCCGACCTGGCCGGTCGGCGCCTGGTGTTCAGCGTGGAGACCGAGGACAACCAGAGACTGGCCGAGGCCCTGGTCAAAGACCTGACCGGGGGCGACGAGAAGAAGGCCCGTTTCCTCTATAAAGATAACTTCACGTTCAAACAGACCTTCACCATCTTCCTGGCCACGAACCATCGGCCCGTCATCACCGGTGTGGACTGGGCCATGTGGAGGCGGGTGCGCCTAGTGCCCTGGGAGGTCCAGATTCCAGAGGGCGAACGCCGCCCGCAAGATGAAGTGGTCGCCGAACTGGTGACAGAAGAGGGGAGCGCCATATTGAACGGGCTGCTGGCGGGGCTGAAGGACTGGCAAGGTGACCACCACTGGGTTGCGCCCGAAGTCCAGGCGGCGACTGAGGCTTACCGGGCAGAACAGGACGTACTGGGCGCATTCCTGGGCGAGTGTTGCGAACTGGGTGTCCGCTACACGGTCGCTGCCAACACGCTCTATGAGCGCTATACCGCCTGGTGCGAACGTGTTGGGGAGGAGGCGGTGAGTAAAAACAGATTCGGGAGGCTGCTGCGCCATCGTGGGCTGGGGCAGGAACGGGAAGCCGGTACAGGAAACCGTCTCTGGCGAGGTGTGCGGTTGGTGTGACGTATTGTGACGTATTTACTACAACTTTCTATAGTGAAATAAATTCCCCCAAAGTTATAGAAAATGCGTCACACTGCGTCACACCCTTGAAGGAGATCGGTATGGACGCCAGGACGTTGAACCAGACCATAGACCTTCCGGCCCTGTTGGGCTGGCCCAGCAGGGGGCGCAAGTGGCTGGCTGGCCCGTGTCCCTTCTGTGGTGGGCGGGATCGGTTTGTGCTCAAGCGCACCCCTGACGGCTGGTGCTGGTACTGTCGTGGCTGTGGTGACGGGCGCTATCACACAGCGATAGACTTCATCATGAGGCGGGAGGGCCTGACCTTCAAGGAGGCCCTGGAGCGCCTGGGCGCAGACCCTGGCCGCCCCCTCAAGCGGGTGCTCCATCCGCCCCCGGCCCAGGTGACCCGGCCACCTGATGCCCAGGTGTCCGGCGCCTGGCATCTGGTGCGCCAGGCACATGAGCGCCTGACCCCTGATTCCCCAGGTGGGCAGTATCTTCTGGGGCGTGGCCTGCGCCCCCCTACCTGGGGGGCATGGCTGTTGGGCGAGTGGGAGGCCGATGATCCCCAGCTCAAGCGCCGCCGCCCCGCCATCCTCATCCCCAACGTGGAGGACTGGAGAGGTGGGCGCATCCTGGGTGTCAAGTACCGGTTCATTGACCGGGTGGACGGCGGCCTGCGCTATGTATCGGCACGGGGCAGCCAGGTCGTGCCCTTCGGCCTATGCTACTGCACTCCCGACTGGCCGGACCCACTCACCTTGCTGGTGGTGGAGGGCGAACTGAACGCCCTGTCGGTGTGGCAATGTGCCCCTGAGCGCCTGGACGTGGTGAGCACGGGCAGCCAGACCCCCAGCCAGGTCGGGCTGGGCGTCCTGGTGGGCCTGGCCCGGCGCTATGCCCAGGTCGTGGTGTGGCTGGACGACGGCGACAAGGCCAAAGACCTGGCCCGCAAGCTAGGGGCTGGAGGAGCGCTACAGTCGCCGCTGGTGGGCGGAGCGAAGCTGGACGCCAATGCTCTGCTTCAGCAGGACGGGTTGCACGACTTCCTACGAGAGGCCCTGGGTGTGAAGTGCTACGGCCCAGGCAGGCCGCATCTGGTGCAAATAGCGTCCATTTGGGGTTAGAACCATCCAAGACGGCCCGGCGGCGAGGGGCCCTCGCCGCCATCTGCCCTCCGCCCGCAGCGCCAAAACCTGCTATATAGCAGGTTTTACCCGCTTAGTGCGCAGCCATCGTCCGACCTGGCCGTTAGCCTTTGCGCCATGATACCCCCAACTCCCCCCAACTCCAACAGGACCTCAACGGATGATCTAAAAGAACTCAGGGAATGGGGTGCTGGAGGGACTTAGCCGGCCGCATCTGGTGCCAATAGCGTCCATTTCTAACCGAACTATAACCATCGGGCAGCGCCTTCTGGGGGTATACTGGCGGTTGACAGCAATCTGACAGCAATCGGGAACGACCACTAGAGAGGGGCGAGGCGGGCGTGTTCCCCAGATGCGCCATCGTGTGGGTGTGGTAGCGGCGCAAAAAGAGGCGCCGACCGGATTCGAACCGGTGAATGAGGGTTTTGCAGACCCTTGCCTTACCACTTGGCGACGGCGCC
>DAOUBF010000003.1:0-120183 GCA_034432795.1 Anaerolineae bacterium | reverse complement strand
GCACCTCACACTGAGTATTTGCCCATCCCAGGTCATGACAAATGTCACCCTGAGAATGGGACTTCTGTCACTGACGCTGTTTGCCAGACAAGCGTAAACTTGGCCGTAAGGTGTGTGGAAATCCGACCGGATTGGTCCATTGACTTCCGGCCACACCAGGAGGGACGGCCATGAAAATCACGCTTGATCGCGACCACTGCCACACCAGCCTGCCGTTCTGCGAGCGCTGTTTCGGCACGCTCGTGTTGTATCCGTTGGGCGTGGACCGCGCCTGCATCGTCGCCCTGGAGCAGGACGACCGCGACGACCTGACTATCGTCATGCGCTCTGAGGGAAATGAGGAGGTGCTGGTGCTGAACGATGAACTGCGCGAGAGGGTCGCACGCGATGGCTGGACCCACTACGTTCATTTCAACCCGCGCTTCTTCCGGGTCTAGAAGAGGAGTCGTATGGAGAGTCAGCGCACCAAGAACGGGCTGATAGAGATTCGCTGGCATGGGCGGGGCGGCCAGGGGGTCGTCACCGCCGGGAAGCTCCTGGCGGAGACGGCGTTGGAGGCCGGGCGCTACTTCCAGGCCTTCCCCGACTACGGGCCGGAGCGCAGCGGCGCCCCCATCCGCGCCTTCACGCGCCTGAGCAACGTACCCATTCACATCCATTCCCAGATTGAGCACCCCGACGTGGTCATCGTCCTGGACGATACCCTCCTGGGTAGCGTAGACGTGACCCAGGGCTTGAAGGAGGATGGCCTGCTCATCGTCAACACCGCGCGTTCACCCGCCGAGGTCCGCAGCATCCTGGACTTCGCCGGGGGGCGGGTGGTGACGGTGGATGCCACGCGTATCGCCCTGGAGGAGTTGGGGCGCGAGATCACCGGCGGGCCGATGCTGGGCGCATTTGCCCGCGCCACCGGCCTGTTCACTGTGGAGGAACTCGCCGAACAGACCCGCCGCCGCTTCGCCAGGAAGCTCTCGCCCGAAATGATTGAAGCCAATGTGCGCGCTATCCGGCGCGCCAGTGAGGAAGCGAAGGAAGGCTAATTCAGGCCGGGCCGAAAGCCCGGTTCTTTATGGGGGAAGAGAGACCATGAGCAAACTGATGACGTGGCAAGAATTGCCTATTGGAGGCGTAATTATCCAGGCAGGGAACTCAGAGGAGTATGTGACTGGCGGCTGGCGCACCTTCCGCCCAGTCATAGATTTTGAGCGCTGTACCCATTGCCTCTTGTGCTGGCTGTACTGCCCCGACGTGAGTATGCAGACCGCCGGGGGCAAGCTGACCGGCGTGGACCTGCTGCACTGTAAGGGCTGCGGCATTTGCTCCGAGGTCTGTCCGGCCCATGCCATCAGCATGGTCGCCGAGTCCGAGTTTGCCGCAGAGAAGGAGGTGGTCCCATGACCCGCGTGATGGCTTTAGATGGGAACAGTGCGGTGGCCCAGGCCATGCGCCAGATCAACCCCGACGTCGTCGCCGCCTACCCCATCACACCCCAGACTTCAATCGTCCAGGACTTCGCCCAATTTGTGGCCGATGGCCTGGTGGATAGCGAGTTCATCGCGGTGGAAAGCGAGCACAGCGCCATGAGCGCCTGCATCGGCGCCGCTGCCGCCGGTGGCCGGACGATGACCGCGACCTCCTCCCAGGGCCTGGCGTTGATGTGGGAGGTCGTGTATATCGCTGCCTCCCTGCGCCTGCCCATTGTCATGCCGGTGGTCAACCGGGCGCTTTCCGGGCCGATCAACATCCACTGCGACCACTCCGATTCTATGGGCGCGCGCGACGCGGGCTGGATCCAGCTCTTCTCGGAGAACGCCCAGGAAGCCTATGATAACACCATCCAGGCGGTGCGTATCGCCGAGCATATGGATGTGCGCCTGCCGGTCATGGTGATGCAGGATGGCTTCATCACCAGCCACGCCGTTGAGCGGGTGGAAATCTACGATGATGAGGCCGTGCGCGAGTTCATTGGCCCATACAAGCCGCTCTACCCCCTCCTGGACGTTGACCACCCGGTCACTTATGGCCCGCTGGACTTCTACGACTACTACTTTGAGCACAAGCGCCAGCAGGTGGAGGCGTTGCGCCACGCCAAAGGCGTGATTGAGGAGGTGGGCCGCGAGTTCGGGCAGAAGTTCGGGCGACGCTACGGCCTGTTTGAGACCTACCGCCTGGCCGATGCCGAGGTTGCGCTGGTCGTCCTGGCTTCAACGGCGGGCACGGCGCGGGTCGTCGTGGACAAGCTGCGGGCAGAGGGGATCCGGGCGGGGTTGCTCAAGCCGCGCGTCTTCCGGCCCTTCCCCGCCGAGGAGATCATCGCTGCGCTGAACGGCGTGCACGCCGTCGCGGTGATGGACCGCTCCATCGCCTTCGGCGCCATGCACAATGGCGGCCCGCTCTGGCTGGAGATACTCGCCGCTGCCAAACTTTACAGGCTGGATGTGCCCATTGTGAATTACGTCTTCGGCCTGGGTGGGCGCGATGTCACGCCGGAGCAGATTGAACGTGCCGTCCGTGAAACGTGGAAGGCGGGCATGCTGGGCAAGGCCGAGCGCATCGTCACCTACCTGGGTGTGCGCGGCGATGAGAATGGGCGGACGGAGATGGAGAACCGGGCCGTAGCCCTGGGCGATTTCAGGCTGGGGCCGCTGGCCACCGATTCGTCCGCTGGCAACGGCCATGAACTTGTGGAAGCGTAGAGGAGTGCACCATGCCTACACCACTGTCTATCCGAGAACTCGCTCAACGTGAGGACCGCCTGGCGCCGGGCCACCGGCTGTGCGCCGGTTGCGCTGCCCCCATGATCGTCCGGCTGGTGCTCAACGCCATTGACGAGCCGGTGGTGGTCGTCAACGCCACCGGCTGCCTGGAGGTCTCCACGACCATCTATCCCTACACCTCCTGGCGCGTGCCCTGGATGCACAACGCCTTTGAGAACGCCGCTGCGACCATCGCCGGCATTGAGTCCATGTACCGCTCGCTGGTGCGCCAGGGCAAGCTGCCGGAGCGCAACATCAAGTTCATCGCCTTCGGCGGCGACGGCGGCACCTATGACATTGGCCTGCAGGCGCTATCGGGCGCGTTTGAACGCGGCCACAAGTTCCTGTACATCTGCTATGATAATGAAGGCTACATGAACACCGGCATCCAGCGCTCCGGCGCTACGCCCTATGGCGCCAACACCACGACCTCGCCCGCAGGCAAGGTCAGCTTCGGCAAGGCGCAGCCGCGCAAGGACCTGACGGCCATCGCAGTCGCTCACGGTATCCCCTACGTCGCCCAGGCGTCGCCGCACCGCTGGAAGGACCTGATGATGAAGGTGCGCAAGGGCGTGGCTGCCGATGGCCCGGCCTTCCTGAACGTGCTCTCCTCGTGCAATCGCGGCTGGCGCCACGAGCCCTCCGAGACGATTGAGACCAGCCGCCTGGCGGTGGAGACATGCTACTGGCCACTGTTTGAGGTGGAGCACGGCGACTGGAAGCTCAACTACATCCCCAAGCAGAAGCTGCCGGTGGAGGAATGGCTCAAGACCCAGGGGCGCTTCAAGCACCTGTTCACGCCCGAATACCGGCACGTGATTGACGAGATCCAGGCGGAAGTGGACCGGCGTTGGGAGCGGCTGCTGCGCCTGGCCGAGGAAGCGCCACGGGCCATGCCTGCCAAGGCGAGTTAGCTTTCCGTTCGGGTGAGCCGATGACGAGCGGCCTGCACACCGAGACGATCTGGCGCTATGAGCATGGCCGCTGGGTGGCAGAGGAGCGGCCCGTCATCCTGGAAGCGCCGTTCAGCATCTCCGTCAACGGGCAGCCCTTGGCGACGCTGTTGTGCACGCCGACGGACCTGCGCGCCCTGGCCATCGGCTTCCTGCTCAACGAGGAGTTGATCGCGGGGATAGAGGAGGTCCATCATATTGACCTCCGGGCCGAGGGCCGGGTCGCGGACGTCTGGCTGTACCACGATCTGGCGCTGCCGGAGCAGCGCATCCGCACCTCTGGCTGCACCGGCGGCCTGACCTTTCACGAATCCGCGCCAGGCGACTTCCATCTGTCCGCCGACACCCGGCTCTCGCCGGAGCAGATACCCGCGCTCATGCACGCGCTCATCGCCGCCGGCACGCTGTATCAGCAGGCGCGCGGCGTGCACACCTCGGCGTTGAGCGACGGCGAGCGGCTGCTCGTTGTCGCCGAGGACGTGGGCCGACACAATACGCTGGACAAGATCGCCGGGTTGTGCCAGCTTCAGGGCATCCCCACGCAGGGGCGCATCCTCTTGACCACCGGACGGATCAGCTCCGAGATGCTGCGCAAGGCTGCGCGCATGGGCGCCCCCATCCTCATCTCACGCACATCGCCGACCGCGCTCTCCATCAAGCTGGCGCGGGCCTGGGGGATAACGGTGATCGGCTACGCCCGCGCCGGGGGCTTCAGCGTGTACACCGGACGGGAGCGGCTGGAAGTACACGCTTATACAACCCTGCCTTCTCGGGCAACGGTGATCACGGGGTGAGCCTCACCCCAGGTGGCCGAATAACGCCACAGGGGGTGAGGCTCTTCTATATTTGGCCGGCCCAACGATGATTGCCAGGGCGCGACCGGGACCTGGCTGCACCAGCTCTCGCTAATGGCTCCGCCCCGCCGACCGCCTGTGCCCGTAGAGCGGCAGGCGCCGAGGTTTACCGGCCAGGCCTGAGGGCCGTGGGCCACCACCACCCGCACCCCCAGATTGTTGTTGAGGTTGTCTGGATGGTTGTGGTTGCGGTAAGCACACCGGGCGTTCCTCTGATCATTGTTCCAGGAGCCCCCGCGCACCACCCGACGGCCGAAGTGAGCCAGGCCCTAGCTCCAGCGGGATGTCCCGCTTTCACTTCCTCCCCTTAATCCACCCGCCCAGCAGGCGTCCCACCTCTGCCATCATCCTCGCCCCGTGCTCGTACTGCCCCGGCGTGATCAACTCCAGATCACGGCAGAGCCGGAAGTACAGGCGCAGCTTTGCCAACGTCGTGTCGGCCTCATGGAGCAGGCGGACAGGATCCTGCGACCTGGCCGCCTCAATGATCTGGTCCTGGAATGCCAGAGCCATTTGTTGCAGGTGGCCGGCCAGGACAAAACGCTGATGACGTGGAAACTTGATGGTGAGTGGGATCAGCCAGCGCAGCAGATCGTAGGCACGGGTGAAGATAGGCGACTCGTTCATAGGCTTGACGCTGATAGCGGGGCTTGCGCCAGCAATGCCCGGCGCAGCCCCCAGGTATTCCCATGCGCAGCGTGGGCGACCCACCCTTGCACTGAAGCATTCAACCGTTCCTGCGTGATCTCTCCGGCCCGGTACGCCGCCCACAGGCGCCGGAACCGGCGGGCAAAGGCGACTCCATTTCGGCGCTTCAGCCGGCGGTGAGTAGGAAACACATGCCAGCCGAGAAAGGGGATACCCGCTCGCACCGGGAACACGGTGCTCTCGCGCTCGTGAAGTTTCAAGCGGAGCCGGGGGAGGAAATCCAGGATGGCTTGGCGCCATTGCCAGAGTTGCCGCTTACCCTCACCGAAAAGCAGGAAGTCGTCACAGTAACGGAGGTAGGCCCGGCACTTTAGATCGCGCTTGACGAACTGATCCAGTGGGTCCAGGTAGACATTGGCCCAGAACTGGGAGGTCAGGTTGCCAATCGGCAGGCCCCGGGGGCGAAGAGCGGCCATCAGGTCATCACCGGGGAACCAGACCATGTCGTATTCCCCGGCCAGGATCCCCTGGCCGCTTTCCAGGATGCGATCTACGAGCCAGAGGACCTGAGGGTCAGCGATTACCTGCGCCAGGATCTGGCGCAGCACCTCATGGTCCATGGCAGGGAAGAACTGCACCACGTCGCAGCGGAGCACGTAGGGGTAACGGCGGGCGAACTGGGTGCAGCG
Organism: Anaerolineae bacterium; assembly: GCA_034432795.1. Lineage (GTDB taxonomy): Bacteria > Chloroflexota > Anaerolineae > DSLN01 > DSLN01 > DAOUBF01. The sequence goes on along the minus strand of DAOUBF010000003.1, from coordinate 114,283 downwards.
GTCCAGCGCGCGATGGGTTCCTTTGCCCACGCGGCAGGCGTAGCTGTCATGGATGAAGCGACGCTCAAAGATCGGCTCTATCACGCGCACCAGCGTATGATGGACCACCCGGTCACGGAACGGAGCCGCCGAGATCAGCCGGCGTTTACCTTCGCGGACGACAAAATTCCGGTACGGCCCAGGACGATAGGCCTGACCCTCCAACTCCGCCTGCAACGCCAGCAGGTTATCCTCCAGGGTGCGCTCAAAGGCCGCCACATCGGCGCGGCCGCGCTTACCCCGCGCCGCTGCCTTGTACGCCTGATACAGGTTCTCAAAGCTACACACTTGCGGATAGAGGTGGCGGTAGGCTTTCAACAGATCAGCTCCCCGAGATGGATACCCGCGACTGGGGGGCGCTCTGCGCCCCCCAGACCCCCCTCAGGAGATCAGAAACCAGAATCCAGAAAACAGCATTCAACTGCCTGAGCGAGAGCCGGGGGCCACCACCACCCGCACCCCCAGAGCGATGTTGAGGAAGCCAGGATGGGCGCGGTTGCGGTAAGCACACCGGGCGCTCCTCCGAACAATGTCCCAGGAGCCCCCGCGCACCACCCGACGGCCAGGTTGGCCCTCATCCTCCCACGCAGCCTGCGGGTCCGGAACGTACGGGTACGGCTGATACAGGCTGCGGCTCCATTCCCAGACGTTCCCGATCAGGTCCAGGCACCCGTATGGGCTACTGCCGTCCGCATACATTCCTACCGGGCTGAGCCAGCCCACCCGCTCCTCCCCCTCGGCCGTGTTGCAGCGATCGGGATCCCATAGCTCTCTCCAGGGCCACTGGCGTGTCGGCCAAGGGTTGGGGACCAGTTTATCCTGATCGCCCGGAATATGCAACCCGCCGCGGGCGGCCTTCTCCCACTCCGCCTCGGAGGGCAGGCGCACCCGGTAGCCTTCCCTGAGCCTCGTCCGCAGCCATTCTGGGACCTGGGGCGCTTCCTTCAGCTTCTCGGTCAACCAGTTGGCATAGGCCACCGCCTCGTACCAGGTCAAACCGACAACCGGCTGGTTGGGCGCATTATACCACGACTCGGACCAGTAGCCCTCCCCATCCCGCTCCTTGCGCATGCGACTGAAAAAGGGCCAGAGCAACTGGTCACGGAATTGCGTGTAGCTCTCGTATTGGGTGTATTCGCCTTTTCCTCGAAAGAACTTGTAATAGCGTTCCCAAACCTGGTCCAACCCCGCTGACCAGCGCCCGCCCGCCAGCCAGTTCCAACCAGCCTCGGTCCAGCAATGTCGCCATACCGCCGTATACCCGTCGTCCCGCACAAAACAGCGAAACTGGGCGTTGGTCACCGGATAGCGGGCGATCCAGTAGGCGTAGGGGATGTCCACCGGCCCTTTATGGCCCAGCTCGTCGTCGTACAGCCCGGAGCCGACCCCGGCTTCCTCGGCGCGCTGGTTCCAGTGGGCCACTGTCTCGGGGTCGCTGCCCATGTGGAACGGGCCGGCCGGCACTTGCAGGAACCCCAGCCCTGGCTCGCACGGCAGGCAGAACAACTCCGGCCCGTGAAAGCGCGGGTCCCCCAGCCGGCCCAGCCATACCCCGCAGGGCACGCGCACCCGCACCGAGAAGCGGCGGTCCTGCATAATCTCCAGCAGGGTTTGGGCTACCTTCTGGCGGAGAGGGTCAGATACGCCTGCCCCACCTTCGTCCAGGCAGCGGCCGGCCAGGCCAGGATTGACGTCCAGCACGGCCCTGACAAACTGGTCAGCGGAAACCCGGGTCTCCTCGCGGCCTGCCAGGCCCGCAGCCAGGATGGTGGTCTCCTCCCAGGCCCCCTCCGTCTGAGGATATTCCGGCGGCTCGCCCAGGTCGCGTGGCTCCCCGGGCACCCTCTCCCGTTCCAGCGGCACGCGCCACAGGGCCTGGCACTCAGTGACATAGCCTTCGGCGAAAAGGGCCAGCAGGTGGCGGGCGGCGAAGTACTCCTCCAGCAGTTCCTTCCAGAAGGAGAGGGTGTGCGCGTCCCGGTCCAGGTCAATCAGCTTGGCCCCGGCAGCCAGATCGAGCACCCAATCGGGTTGATAGACGGGCGAGAAGGCCAAAGCATCGGCCAGGAACGGGTACACCTGGTGCAGTTCCATTCGGGAGCCGCGGCTGGCCAGTTTTTCCCGCATGCGGTAGGCCATCTCCGCCAGGGCGTTCTGCAGCGCCGGGACGGGCATAATGGGCCGCCTGGCCGCTATCGCCAGACCGTGCTCTCGCTCCAGCAACACCCGGGCAAAGCGGGCCAGCATCACTCCCCGGTTGGCGGGCAATCTGGGCCGGCCGTCTTCCCACACCAGCACCTCTTCTGCGCTCAGGACCTCAATGTACAGCGGGATAGCCAGCATAGCGCGCAGCTTTTCGTTCTCGGGTCGGGCCAGTTCCTTCCACAGGGCCAGGCCATTGTCCTTGCCCAGGTAGGCGACCAGGGCCTGCTGGATGCGCTCGTCATCAAAGGGTAACAACTCAACCCGGTTCAGCCCGGCGATGCCGCGAGTGTAGTCGGCGACCCGGCAGGCGACGGCGACCCGGTTCCCTCGGTCCAGGGATTCGCGAACAAACGCCTCGACCTCCGACCGCAGCGGGCCGTCGGCACCGCCCCGCATCTCGTTGAGACCGTCCAGGAGAAGCGCCAGCCGGCCCTCCTGACGCAACTGCTCCAGGTGAGCGGCGATCGGCTCCAACACGTCGCGCACCTTCTGTGAATACTCCCCTTCAGCCTGATCCCGGTTGAGACCCTGCTCCCTCCAATCGCCGAAGCTGAGGAAGGAGCGAACGAGCGCATCGCGGATGCCTCTGGGGAGGAACTCCGGCCAGGGTTCCGGCCTGATCATGCCACCCTCACTCTTCCCATAACTGCCCAGCGGGAGCAACACGGGAAGCGGCCAGTCGGATGGGCTGCCTTTATCCAAGGCGCCGGTCGCTTCCCGGGCCAGGGCCCCGGCCAACTCCTCCAGCGCGGTGCTCTTGCCGCAGCCGGGCACAGCCAGCAAGGCCATGTGATTGTGTCGTAATAGCCACTCCAACAGCCCGACTTGAAGCCGCTCGCGGGTGACGAACCCCGCCTGCTCGTAGACGTAGATGTAATCTCGGAAAGGGAACCGGCCACGGCGGGGTGGAGGAGATAGCTCACGCAACTCCTCGGCCTTCGGCTGAATGTACATATGGCGCCAGTGTTTGAAGGCAGCGATCACCAGGTTCAGATAGGCGTGCAGTTGGGCGGGGGTCGGCGCTGGCGGCGCACCGGGAGGTGGTTCAACACGGCAAGCCTCTCCAATCTGCTCTGGAGTAGCTTTTCCCTGAAAGGCTTCCTGTAACTGGCGTTTGGTTAGGCGTTTTCCCAGCAGTCCTACCCACTGCTGGGCCTCCATCGGCGTTTCCAGACAACCTGGCTTACCCGCAAAGAACTTCACCAGTTTTGCAAGCCAAAAGTCATTTGGGGTTCTTGTACCGCGTTCCCAGCGTGAGATCAAGGTAGAATCGACATTCAACTCTCTGGCTAACGCCGCCTGCGTCAACCATGATGATAAGCGCATCTTACGTAATTGCTGCCCGAAGGACATCTTTTCGGCCTCCTGAAGGTTGAGGCTGGGTTGTCAACCCTCGTCAAGAAAGGGCAGTGCAGGTCAACTTAACCTTAGTTATTCTAGAATCAAGATTGCGACGAGTCAAGTCCGCTGACCGGGTAGGTGATGTACGCTGTGGTTCACTGGAGGATGCGGACGGAGGGATCGACGATGGAAGTCCAGGCGAAGATGGAGCTGTATTTTTTGTTTCTAACTGTGACCGGTAATGACGGGCGGAACCTGCCCGCACAGAGTCTGGACTGGGCTAGAGAACAGCTCGCCCACTTTGCCGGCGGGCTCACGGTGCTCCCGCTCAGCGACGGCCTGTGGGTGTCTGATAACGGCCAGGTCGTTTATGACGACGTCGAGCCGCTCCTGGTCGCCATGCCAGCCGGCCGGGAGAGCGAAGCGTGGATGGTTCGCTTCGCCTCCGAACTCGCCGTGCTGCTGGAGCAACAGGCCGTATTTCTAACCCGCATCCCGGTCACTGTGTTGTTGCTGACAGCCGACCTGGCTGCTGCCCCGGCGTAGCCAGCTAGCAGTGCCGGCAGCCCTCTCCCGGATGGAACGAGAGACTCGCGCCTGCAGCGACAGGCGGGCTGGCCGAGCCTGAGATAGAGAGGAGGATAAAACCGTGGACAAGCAGATCACCCTGATCTTCCCCGCTGCCGAAGGGGAAGCCGCCGAAGGCCGCGATGCGCCGATCCAGCCTGGCACGACTGCCGCCGACCTGCTGCGCGCGGCGGGCAAGGACACCCAGAACTGGCAGCTCCAGCTCAAGCGGGGCAATGGCTTCGTCTCGCTGAGCGGCCAGGACGACCTGTACAGGCAGGTCGAGAACGGCGAGAAGGTCTTCGTCGTGCCCAAAGACATCGTCGTCGGCTGACTGCCACGAGAGTGCAGGGCCCGTTGGCGGCTTGTCGCCGCCGGGAGCGCGATCTGCCAACGGGCCGCGCACCCACATGCTTATGAGGTGAACAATGAGCGCATGGAATAAATTGGTCGGCTGGGTCAACCGGCTCTTCCGGCCCGGCATCACCTTAGGCCCACCCTACAGGGTGCAGATTGACATCCATGCCCTCTACGGGGGTATGCCTGTGCGCCGTGGCCCGCCGCTGATCATCCCCTCCCGCCAGGACCCTCTCTGGAAAGAGAAAGGCTGGCAGCGACAGGGGACTAGGTACATGGGCTATTACCGCGTCGCCGGCCAGCAGTGGCACGGCCTGATTGAGGAGCCTTACCCTGGCGGGTATCAGGCGTATATTTGGAACCCCCCTATACGCGCTCTGGAGCGCACCCACTATCGTTGGTGCTTCCAATCTAACGGCGGTGGGGGTCGCTACCGGGTGCACTTTCACCATTTACCCACCTCGCTGGACCACGCAATCACCACAATTGAGGCTGTCCTGAGCGAGGCGTTAGGGACTAATAGTGTAAGAGTGTAATAAGGAGGTCCTGATGTTCAAGTTCAAGCAATGGTTCTTCCATCGATCAGCTCGCGACCGGCTTGATCGCGAACTCTACACTATGGAAACCGCACTGGCACAGGGGGTTAGCCGGCGGCTGGCCCGGCTCAACCATGCTTTGCGGAAGGGGAACACCGCCGCCGTGATCCAGATCCGGGAGGAGATCGGGCAGTTCCTTGAGGCAGCTCAAGCAACATCTGCTCTGCCATTCCGGGTGCGGGTCGCTCTGATCCAGATGGAACCGAAGGCAGTAGAACAGGTCGTCCCTGCTCCGCCCCTGCCTATTGAGGCAGTCCCCACTTATTGGGTCTCCTCGGCCACCTTAGCCGAAGCATATGCCTACCTGACACAGCGCCTGCCCAATACCAACCAGGAGCCGGAGTGGATGCTGGCCGTCAGTGGGCTGAGGCGGAACCATGTGCGTACCCTGGAGCACCTGATCGAAGTGAAACTGGCAACGCAGTCCAGCGGGCGGGCATCCTTCGACATAGAGGACTTCACCCGCATCACCGTGATGTTGCACGAGCACGGCCAGGCACTCCACGCGGTCTTCCACAGCCATCGCTTTGCCGGCCCGCCGCATCCCTCAAGCACTGATGACCGCCTGCAACGTCAGTTGGAGGAGGGCGGCTACCCGGCTATCCAGGCCATCTTCTCTGAGGATGGCTATGTAAGATTCTTCACCTCACAACGACGATTTGTCATTGAAGTCCATGGAAAGGGGGTGCAACCTGTTGACCGAGAGGGCTATCTCTACCGTATCGTTCACTTCAGTACGCTTCCTCACCCGGCCTATCCAACCCAGGAATCCGGGCGAGGCGGGGGTCTACGACCGCTTCCAACGCGTGCCGGGCGCTGATCCAGAGGCGCTGGCCCAGGCCCATGTCGCTCTGATCGGCTGTGGTGGATTGGGTAGCGAGGTCGGCCATGGCCTAGTGCGTAAGGGAGTGGGCCGGCTGACGCTATTTGACCACGACACAGTGGAACTGAGCAACTTGGCCCGCCAACAGTTTGGGCCAGAGGACCTGGGCCAGAACAAAGCTCTGGCGTTGGCGCGCAACCTGGCGCGCCAGGCCACCGGTCGCACCCTGATCGAGGGACATGCGCGCTCCTTTCAGGATGCACTGGCCCACGGGGTGAGCGTGGATGCCGATATTGCCGTTGTGGGTGTGGACAATAACCTCACCCGCATCGTGGCCACGGAATACTACCTGGCCCGTCGCACCCCAGCCATCTTCCTGGCTGTGGATGAGCGGGCGGCGCGGGGCTACGTCTTTGTGCAGGCATCGCGGCCCAACGCGCCGTGCTTTCTGTGCCTCTTCCCGGATGCTGCGCAGGACCAGCGCATCTACGGCTGCGCCGGGGCGTCTATTGAAATCCTGAAGATTGTGGCTGGGATCGCGTTGTACGCGGTAGACTCGCTACTTATGCCACGACCTCGCCCCTGGAACTACAAGGAGATCTTCCTGGACCAGGGACAAGACGGCCATCGCACGATCTTGCAGCGGCCTGGTTGTCCCCTCTGTGACAGAACAGAGCAATAGTATCCAAACGCAGGCACACGGATGAAATAGCGTCATCCGTGTGCCTGCGTTCAAAATATCTAGGTCTCACCCGTGTCGCTACTCCTCCACCCGGAAGAACTCATGCGCTCCCATCTTCGCCAGGCCGGTTAACTGGACAAACCACAACTGCAGCCGACCCGCTTTATACGCGGGCGATAGCTCCCGAAAGCGAGAGAACAGCGCCACCGCCTGATCGATCTGGCCGAACTTGACCTGGAAGATGTCACGAACCTGTATCATCGCTCTCCTTTGGCGAATTATGACACCGACAGCCGCGACCCGCCTGCTGTCTTGACCACGTTGATGCAGGCGCGGAAAGCTGTCCTTAAATGGGCATGACGACAAGTTTACTCATGCGGGCCTGGCTTCTACATAAGTCCGGTAGCCCAGGGATGCCAGAATCTCTTGGGCATCTTCCCAGGTCAGGCCAAAGGCACGCACATCGGCCAGCCCCAGGCGGGCCAGGGCTGAGCTGATCACCTCTGCATCCTCCGGGGCCACCTCGGCCTCAGCCAGGGCCTTCTCAGCCCAGTCCACAAGTTCGGCCAGTGAAATCCGGCCATTCAGGTAGCGGACCAGCTTGTCCATAACCAGATCACGGGTGATCATCGGTTTCCTCTTCTCGCGGAGGCACCGGCTGATGACCGGTATCCACGGGGTACTTGGTGTGAATCTCCACCAACCTGCCGCTGGGATTATAGATCTCCTGGCGAAACAGCACCGTGCGCTCGCTAGCGTCCACTTCTTTCACATAGCGGGCACGCCATCCTTGCCGGCCAACTATATCCCGCCAATAGCGCCTGCCACCCTCAGGGAGGTCTATCCAGTGAGGGAACTTGCGCTCGTTCTGATCCCGCGTCGCCACTCCGGAGAATGATACCACAGCGCATGGCTGTGGCACAAGAGAGGGCCAGCAGATAAGCGTTATGACACCGACAGCCGCGACCCGCCTGCCGTCTTGACCACGTTGATGCGAGCAGGAAAGGCGTCCTTGAGTTCGTCAAGGTGCGTGACGACAATGATACGGGCGAAGTCCCGGCTGACCGCGTTAATGGCTTCAATAAGCTGCTCGCGCCCGCTCGCATCCAGCGTCCCGAAACCCTCATCCACGACCAGCGTTTGCAGTTGCGCCCCGGCCCGCCGGGCCAGGAGTTGCGACAGCGCCACGCGGATGGCAAAGTTGACCCGAAAGCCCTCGCCGCCACTGTACATGTGGTAGTCGCGTGTCCCCAACTCATCCGAAATCTTGATGTCCAGCGTCTCCACCGTCTCCCCTTTGGTGGTATCGCGCTGGGTCTCAAAGCGGACATGCATCCGGCCATTGGTCATGCGGCTGAGCAACTCGTTGGCCGTCTTCTCAATCTCCGGGATAGCCGTCTCAATGATCATCGCCGGGATGCCCTTCTTGCCGAAGGCCTGGCGCAGTTCTTCATAGATCGCCTTGTCCTGCTCCAGTTTCGCCTGTGTCGCCGCGATCTGCTCGCGCTGTTTGGCCCGATAATTGAGCGCATCCAGCTTTTGCTGTGCCCGGTCCAGGCGCAGACGGGCCTCGTGCTCGGCCTGGCGCAACTCGGCTGCCCGCCGCCGGATCTGCTCCGCATCGGCCAGCCGCTTTTTCAACAGGCCAGCCTCGGTCCGAAGGTCGTCAGCCTTCTTGTTCTCCTCCTCTACGACTGCCGCCTGGCGCTGGCACTGGTCGTCCAACTCCCCCACGCGCCGGCGCTCGCCCTCCAGTTGAACCAGCGCCAGGTCCAGATCGCGTTTACGCGCCTCAAATGGCTGATACTGGTCGCGCTGAGCACGGACCTGGCGGTGGGCCTCCGGGTCATAACCCAAGGCCACCTGTTGGCGCTCAATCCCGGCCAATTCTGCCCGCGCTTCAAGAGCAAAGTCCTCAAAGGCGAGTTGGGCCTCAAGCTTCTCTACATCGGTTTTTAGCGACGCGGCCTTTTCCTGGGCTTCTTGCGCCGCTCTCAACTGCTCTTCCAACGTGGCGAGCCGCTTCTGTACGGCGTCGCGCCGCTTAAGTTCGCGGTCCAGTTCGGCGATCTGACCTTCCAGTTCCTGCCTGCGCCGGTCCATCCGAGTCAGTTCCGTCTTGTTCGCACGCAGGCGGTCAGCCTTCTCCTTGCCCTCGTCGCGGAAGTGCTCCAACAATTCGGCGCACTTATCCTGGCTGAGCGGCTGGCCGCACAGTGGGCACTCGGCCACGCCCAGGTCGGCGCCCCGCTCCAGCAACCTGACTTTCTCTTTGAGTGGCTCAATCTCCTGTTCCAGGGCCTGGTTGCGGGCGGCCAGATCGGCCCGTGCTTCGGCCAACGTTGTCAGTTCGGCCTGGAGCGCATCGCGTTGCGTCTGGACCGTATCCAGGTGCTCTATCTGAGAGCGGGCCTCCTCCAGGTGCTTGAGCAGTTCATCCGCCCTGCGGGCCTTCTCCTCCTCCCCGGCCAGTCTGGCCCGAAGCTGGCGCACGTGCTCTTTCAGCCGGGCCTCCTCCGCCTTGATTACGCCCTTTAACCGTTCATGCTCCTGGTTCAGCCGGTGATAGGCTTCGGCCTGTGTGCTCAGGCGCTCGTCCTCACGGCGGGCCTCCAGCCAGCGCTGATAGCCCTGCTCAATCTCCTCGCGCCGGGCGACTGTGTCCTCATGTTGCTTTAATTGGCGACTGGCCTCTTCTAATTGCTGCTGGATACGCTTTAACTCGCGTTGGGCCGCCTGGAGGCGCGCGTCCTGCTCGGCCTGTTGCCGCTCAATCCCCTCAAGCTTCTGCGCGACCAGGTCAATCTCGCGTTCAGCGGCATCGGCCTGCTCGCGCTCCGCGCTCAGGCGCACGACATCGGCCTGGGCGGTCTCCCACTCCTTCTCAATGTCTTCCCGTTGCGCCAGTTCCCTATCAATATCCTCAAGCTGATAGGTGATCCGGCTGAGTTCCTCCTTCACCCTGTCCAGCCGCTCTTTTGCCCGGCGGTCATACTCCTCCCATTGCTCCAGGCCGAGGATGTCGGCCAGGACCTGCTTACGCTCGGCGGGCGGCTTGATGGTGAAGGCGTCGGCGCGCCCCTGCATTAGAAAGGCCGAATGGATAAAGGTGTCATAGTCCAGGCACAACAGTTCGGTGATCTTGGCCTGGGTCTGATACACGTTATCCTCGCCCAGCGAGCGCCAGGTGCCGTTGTGCTCCACCTGCAGGTCCAGGAGGGTACGACCGGGGGATTTGCCGCCGGAGCGGGTGGCCTTGCCCGCCTGGCGTTGACGCGTGACGCGGTACACATGGTTGCCGAGCTGGAAGGTGAACGTCACCCGCATCTCGGAGCGGCCATGATGGATGAGTTCGTCATCGCTCCGGGCGCGGGCCTTGCCCCACAGCGCCCAGGTGATCGCGTCCAGGAGTGCGCTTTTGCCCGCACCGTTCTCCCCGGAGAGGCAAACCACATGCAGCCCGGCGAAGTCCAGCGATTCCGGTTCACAATAGGCCAGGAAGTTGTACAGTTCAAGCTTGAGCGGGATCATGGATCACACCTGCTCGCCCTCAAAGATAGGTCGGGCATAGTCCAGCAACAGCGCGATACGCTCCGGGTCGGTGCCTTTGGCCTGGAGGTAGCGCTCCAGCAATTGGGGTGGCGTCAGGCCCTCCGGCGACTCCGTTCCCAGGCGAATGGGCACTTGACGGCTCATGTCTTTGGTCAATCGGACGAAGTATGCCCCCTGCTTTTTGGCTTCGTCCTCAATCTCGCGCGTGTTCAGTGCGCTCTCCTGCTCCGGCGTTATCCCTATTGTGATACGGACAATGGCATCGGTGAGGTCGGCCTCGCGGATGGCGGCGATCGCGGCGCCGGTCGGGTCCGGCTCATAGGTGACATCCACCCGGATGGTGCGCATGGGCCGGGCCTTGACGGGGATAAACTCATACGTCGTCGCGCCCTTGACGAGTTGGACCCAGCAGAAGCCCTTCGGCTCGTGCTCCTCACCGAAGTCAATCCGCTCCAGGCTACCCGAATACACCACCGGCGGATAGCCGCCCGCGTTCACGTCCTGGTGCTTATGGATGTGGCCGAGCGCGCAGTAGTCAAAGGGGCCGTCCGTCAGGGCGCTTTTGAGCACCATGACATCGTTCCCCAGCATTACCTGCCGTTCCGAGCCCCATGCCGCGCCCGCCACACTGAAATGCCCCGCCAGCACTGCCGGGATGGCCGGGTCAATCTGCCGCGCCAGGGCCTCAATGTTCTCAGTAACCAACTCGGAGAGAGCGCGGTCAAGCTGCTCAATCGTCATGCCCTGGAACTCCTCACGGGCCAGCAGGCGCTGGCGCATGGGGTAGGGCACGGTGGCGACCTGCACCGGGCCGTGACGGGTCTTGATGGTATACACGGTTTCTTCACGTGCGACGATGATATGGGGTACGGCCAGTGTGTGGAAGATGTCCACGGTGCTGGCGCGCTTCTCCATGGCGGGCAGGTCGTGGTTGCCCACGAGCAGGAGGGTGGGAATGCCGGCCTCGGACAGGCGGCGGATGCGGCGGGCGAACTCGCGCTGGAGCGTCGGGTTGGGGTCGCGCGTCTTGAAGGCGTCCCCGGCGAACAGGACGAGATCGGCCTCATGCTCAATGGCGTAGTCCACGACCTCGGTGAAGCGGCGCAGGAAGTCCAGCACGCGCCCGTTGACGCCGGTCTCCGGGTCAATGTGGCCGTAGTTCTCGGTGCCGATGTGAATGTCGGCGAAGTGCAGCAGGCGGATGGGTGTCATGGCTAATCAAACCCCTCAAACTCCCCCTCACCCCGCAGAATCTCCTTATTGCGCTTCAGCACCTCCTCCGGCGCCTTGCCATCGCCCTGGGCCAGCGCGGCGTAAAGCGACTGGTAGTCGCGCGTCTTAATGACGACGGGCATGGGCACGGCATGGCCCAGGATAAGCGCCTGCTGGCGCGTGTCCAGCCGGGCGAGCACTTCGCGTAACGCACCGGCGCCGGAGACGCCGGAGAACACCGCACGAATGTCGGCCTCATTGTCCAACAGACACGTTACCCGCGTGCCGATCTGGCTCATCACCTCCTCGTCAATCCCGCTGGGGCGCTGGTCCACGATCAGCAGGGTGACATTGTACTTGCGCAACTCCCGCGCAATCGTGCCGAAGATCGTCTGGCGCGAGATGAGTGGATCCAGGAACTTGTGCGCCTCCTCAATCGTGATCACCAGCGGCCGGGGTTCGTCAGCGGTGCGGCCCAGCGCGGCCTCCTTGCGTTTGACGTACTCCTCGTGGATGCGCCGCGTCAGGAAGTTGGCCACCAGAATGTAGGCTTCCAGCGAGTTGCCGTAGCGCCCGAACTCAATGACCACACTGATGCCTTTGTTCAGGTGGTCCAGGATTCGTTGGACGACGTTTGTCTCCAGCCCCGGCTTAAGGAAGGCGAAGCGGCGGAAGATACCCAGCTTGCGCTGGATCGCGCCGAGCGTGCCCGCGTGCAGGCTGCCCTGGTCCACGATAGCCTCTATCTCCTCGGCGATCTCATCCTCAGCCAGCAATTTGGCGATCCAATCCCTGCCCAGCCGCCGCCGCAGGAAATACAGCGCGTTGGCCTGCACATCGGTCAGCCCCAGCAGGTCACGCAGCATGTCCACATCCTCCGGCTCAATCTGCTCGTAGCCGATCTCCACCTCAAAATCCACTTTACTCCCCCGTCTACGAGAAGATTCCGCATCCAGGGTGACAACTGCGACACGCCCGGTGGGGAACAACTGGCGCAGGCCCTTGACCTCATAGCCGCCCTCGCCCTGGCTCTTCCAGCCGTACTCATTGTGCATGTCAAACACCAGGTTGACGGCCACATCCTGCTGGATGATGCCCGCCAGCAACATGCGCGTCAGGAAGGTCTTGCCCGTGCCACTCTTGCCGAAGACGCCGCTGGAGCGCTCCACAAACTTCTTGAGGTCCAGGCTGACCGGGATGCCCTCCATATCCAGAGGCTCGCCGATCTTAAAGTGAGTGGCGTCCTCCTGGCCGAACACCTGGTTCACGTCCTCCTCGGTGGCGGTGTACACCACCGAGAAGTGCTCCGGCACGGTCTTGACCGGCTTCGGCTCCCTGGCGCCCTCCTCCAGCACGAGCATGGGGCTGACGTGCAGGCGGCCAAACGTGCTCGTCCCGGCATAGACCTCGGCCATGAACAGGTCGGAGGTGTCCGGTGGGGTCTTCTCAATCAGCGGGTTGGTGCTGTCCAGCACAATATCCGTGATCAGGCCAAAAAAGCGCCGCCCGGTGCGCGCGCCGCGAATGACCACATAGCGCCCCACCGCCAGCCCTTCAATGACCACGGTGCGCGGGTCCAGCTTGACATTCAGCCCTTCGGACAGCGACCCGCCCACGACGATACCCAGCCGTTGGGCGTCCGTCTTGGGCGGGCGGTAGAACCATTGATTGAGGTCTTCTGCTTCAGTCATTTGGCCGGATCCTCCGTAGCACCCCATCCAGCAAGACCAGGTTGCCGCCCAACAGCCGCGCCAACTCGCGCCCGGCCTCTACCAGGAAGCCCCGCCCTTCCGCGCCACGCGCCGCCGCCGCCAGCCGCAAATGCGCCGCCAGCAACTCCTCCGGCGGCACCTGGTCGGCGGCGAGCACCAGCCGGAAGTAATCAAAGGCTGAGGTGAACTCAACCAACTCGGCCTCATCGCACAGGTAGACCTTATCCAGGCTGAGCGGCGGCTGGGGCGGCAGGCTGTGCAGGATGCGCCCCTCCAGGCGGTGACCGACGACCAGCAGGTTGATCTCCACAGGAATATGCCGGTTGCGCAACTGATCCTGGATGACCTCCTCGTCCGGTTCGGGGAGCGAGGCCAACTGGCGCACCAGAGGGTCATCGTCCACGTAAATGTTGTAGATCATGCCGTAGACCTGACAGCGGCCCCCCTGGGCGTTCACCCGCGCCAGCGCCCCAAAGGTGGGCAACGCCGACAGCGGCACGCGGCAGCCCGCCGTGAACCGGGTCGTGCTAGCGTTCAGCACACGCCCGATGTGTTGATCCATCCCTCGTTCAGCGCCCATGATGAGAACCTCTATTTTACTGCAGAAGCCCGCAGGGAGCGCAAAGAGAGCAGAGTCAAACTCTCTGCGTTCTCTGCGCCCTCTGCGGTAAAACACACAGATACCCTCATCCCCGGTGTCGCCTGCCGCTGAAGCGCACCAACTCCTTCGTCCGCGCCTTATTGGAGACGTCGGCGGGGAGGCGATACCGTAAGAGCACGTGCGTAAGCATGGCTTCAAGCTGGCGCTTGTCCTCCGGCGTGACCACGGCCAGTTCATGCGCCCGCGCCAGGACATAGGGATAGCCGTCTATAACGCGACACTGGTGATACAACAGCGCGTGCAGGCAGTCAATTGCCCCCGGCTGGTGCACCACCCACTCCGGCACCTCCACGCGGGCGATCTTCGGCTGGAGGCTGATAGCAGAGACGTTCAGGTAGAAGAAGTAAATGCCGTGACCGGACTGGGCATAGCGCTGATTGACCGCCGATTCGGCGATGAACAGCGCGGAGCGCTCGCCCGGCTGGAGCAGCCCTTTGAACAGGGCTTCGTCGTCCAGCCCCTGAAACTCGCGCCAGCCCAGGCGTTGCGGGAGCGGCTGAGACAGGTCCCACCCGGCCAGATCAAGCAGGCTGACCACCCAGGGGCTGCGCGGGCGGTCCACGTAGCCCGCCGCGATCACGCCGTTGCGTTGGAGCGCGGTCAATTGCGCCAGGTAGCGCGCCAGGTCCTCCTCAAAGGTATCACGGTCCGCCGGGCCAACATGGCCGTAGAGCAGGAGCGGGCCATCGGTGAGGGTGATCGTCGGGGCGTTGTGGGTGTTCTCAGTCAAAAGCGCCAGGCGCTCAATCTCGGCCAGGTCGCGGTAGCTCTCAATACGGCGCGGGCGGATAAGCTGGCCGTCTTCGGAGAATAACTCCTCATCGCGATAATATAACGTCGGCATGGTGTAGCAATCCGGCGCCTGGCCAGAGCCGTGCCTGTAAACGATGCTGCCGACGTTGATCAGATAGTAGAGCGCGAGGCCATGCGGGTCGGGGAAAATCTGCGAGCCATCGGCGGCGATCAGCGTAGCCTGTGAGGGAGCCGGGGGCAGCGGATGGACGGCATCCGGCGGTTCATCCGAGGGTGCCGCGCCGTGCCATTCCACCCCGGCGGCGCGGATAGCGTCCAGCCTGGCCCGCAGGTCATCTACCTGGCTGGCCGCCTGGCGCAGCCGCGCCCGCGCCTTCTCAGCCTTGCTGCGCAGGGCCTGGGCGCGCGCGGCCAGCGTCGCGCCCATCTCCTCCACTTTCTTGGTGAGTTCCTTGAACTCTAGCGTCAATCGGCTGCCTCCACCTCCGGCCCAGACCGAACGTCTGTTCAATAGTATAGCGCAAAGGTGAGAGCACCACAAGCGGGATTGTGCGCCTTGTCTTAAAAAGACAGGCTTTCACCCACATTCAGACAGTTGACGCCGATGCTTCTGCTGCGCCATCCGCCCCAAGCCGACCTGGCGCTGGGCTACACCTTGTTCATCCGCCGGAGGACAGCAGCGAGGGAGAGACCTAACCGGGGTGATGAACGGTCAGGGCCAGGGGCTGCGCAGGGGCCTTTTACACTGGTAAATCTCGGGCGGCGGAAAACGGTCCTGTACGCCCCGCCATTCCCGGCGCACCTCCTCCGGCAGCGGCGCCCCTGGGACCTTGCGGAAGGGGTGCAGCAGCACCTCTCCCTCCGCCGCGATCTCCAGAGGATACAGATCAAGGCTCCTGGCGTATCCCGCAAAGCGCAGATCGGCCAGGGCGCCGTCGGCGCACCACTTGGCCCCGCTGCACGGATCTTCAAAGCGATTATTCAGAGCCACCCATTTGATGCGGCATGAGTACGGATATTGCACCGTCGCTTGCGCGTCCCAGGCGAGGAGTTGCCCATTCAGGTTCACGACGTAGACCGCGAGATCTGGCCGCAGCACCCGATAGTGCGGGGCGCCCGGCGGAAAATCGGTGACGCGGCCCAGTGAAAAGACCTCCTCACGCGGCAGAGCAAACCATAGCGAAATTGCCACCAACGTACACAGGGCCAGGATCATCCCGGCCAGGCAGGAGCAGGCAAGAGCCTCCTTGCGATTCATAGCCCCCCTCCTTCCCTCCCTCTTGATCCTATCCCCGTCCTCTGCGTTCCGCAAGCGAGTGCCATAGGGCCAGAGGTACCGGTGTTAGTCGGCTATCACCTTGTGCGCAGCACCCAGCACCGGGCTTCAGCCCGGTTCTCACCCCCTCCCTCCTTGCGGGGGAGTTTGACTTGACCCCCGATCTGCCTTATCCTATAATTAGGTGGAATTGGATGTCTGGTAAGGAGAGGGCTGACATGGCAGAGCATATGACCGAGGAGATGGCAGAGGAGGCCCGCCCCCAGGCGCAAGAGGAGCAGGCCGAGGCGCGGGAAGAAGTGCGCAGGATGAAAGCGCGCATGCGGGCACTGTTCCCGGAGGAGTTTGTTGAGCATAGCCGCAATGCACGCCGCGAGATGCGCGCCGCCTGGCGCTCGCTTCTGCCCGACGCCTTCTGGGAGCACCGCCGTGTGGCCCGGCGCGAAATGCTCCTGGCTGTGCGCAGCCTGGTGGATGCCACGATTGACCGCATGATTGAGGCGGAAGAACCCAGGCAGCAGCGCCGCGCCCGCAGAAAGATTGACGTCACCTAAGGGGCCTCCGGGGGACCCTAACCTAGCGCAGCAACAGAGCGCGCAGCCAGATCAACACGCTGATCGCCACCAGCGCCGCCCCGATCACGGTCTGGCCGGTGACGTAGAGCAGGATGCCGGAGACCAGCAGGCTGGCGAAGATCACGCCCCAGAACAGGCGATTGATCATCGCCTCCAGTTGGTCTATCTTGCGCCCCAGATCACGCCCCACCCCCACGCGCACCTCCAGATCACCGGAGAGCGCCCGGTTAAAGAACTGGTTGGCCTGGCGCGGCATCACGATCAGGTTCTGAGCGATGTCGCCGATCTGCTCCAGCCAGCCCGATACCGTCGCCGGCCCCCCCTCCTCGCTCAGCAGTTCCTGGACATAGGGCTGCACCTCGGCGAAGACGTTGAAATCCGGGTCCAGGCTGGTCGCCAGGCCGGAGAGGATGCCGAGGGCACGGCCTAAGAAAATGAAATCGCGGGGGATCTGAAAAGGCATACTGAGGAGGAGTTGGCGGAACTCCAGGATGAACTCGCGGAACTCACCCATCTCAAGCTGGCGCAACTCTCCCATGCTCAGGCCCCAATAGCGATCAAACACCTTGCGCACGGCCTGCTCAATCAGAGCCAGGTCGGCGCCCGGCAGGAAGAACCCCAGCCGGTTCGCCGCCTGCACCACGCGATGAGGATCGCGGGTGCCGATACCGATGGCCGCCTCGCGCAGTTGCGCCCGCATCTCCGGGGTGATGCGCCCCACCATGCCGAAGTCCACAAAAGTGAGTTGAAACGGGCGCGGCCTCTCCTCGTCGTCGCCCAGCGGATGGACGAACAGGTTGCCGGGGTGGGGGTCGGCGTGGAAAAAGCCATCCTCAAAGACTTGCTGGAGATAGGTGCGGAATACCCGCCGGGCGACAGCAGTCAGAGGGATACCCGCAGCCTGAATGGCCGCGTGATCGCTGATCTTGATGCTCTCCACATCTTCCAGGGTGAGCACGCGTTGAGTCGTGTGCGACCAGTAAACCTTGGGGACCAGCACGCCGGGGCTGTCGGCGAAATTCTCGGCGAAGCGCTCCGCGTTATGGCCCTCGGCGATGTAATCCAGCTCCTCCCATAGGGTGCGGCTGAACTCGGCAAAAAGCGCGTCCAGGTCGGCGCGACGGCGGATAGGCGGGTATCGCTTGAGCCAGCGGATGGCCGTGTGCACGGCCATCAGGTCCACCTGTACCAGCTCCTCAATCCCCGGTCGTTGCACTTTGACTGCAGCCCGTCTGCCGTCGGGCAAGACGGCGCGATGCACCTGGCCCAGCGAGGCTGCAGCCACAGCGCAGGGTTCAAACCGGGCGAACAGAGCCGAGAGGGGCCGCCTGAACTCGGCTTCAATCAGGCTTTGGATGGCGGCGAAGTCCTCGGCGGGCACCTCGTCCTGGAGGCCGGCCAGTTCATCGGTGACCTCTTTGGGCAGGATGTCCACGCGCGCGCTGGCGAATTGGCCCAGCTTAATGAGCACGCCCCCCATCTCCACCGCCAGCAGGCGGAACTCGCGGGCGATATGCCGGTAGCGCGCCAGCGCGGTGCGCCGGGCGAGCGCGCCCCCGCCCATTCGCCGCACGATCAGATCCCACCAGATCAACGCGGCAATGGTCCGGGCGAAGAAGAAGACGATACGACGGTAGCGGTGTTGTAAGGACGATGGACGATGGACGGTGGACGGTGGAGCCTCTGTCGTCCGTCCCGTCGTTACACTCAGGGCAGGCTCTTCGTCCTCCGCCCTCCGCCTTTCGTCATCTCTCATTGGCTGCCCCCGGCGACTTGGCAAAGAGGATACGCAATGTCCCATCCTCAAAGTGGGCGCGGGTGGCATCCAGGCCCCACAGGGCACGCGGCAGGATGAAATTGCGCCGGTAGCTGCCCACGCGCAGGCTGAGTTCATCCAGCTTCTGGACCAACTCAATCTCACCTTTGGTGACAAAGGGCAGGGGCACGACCAGGACAAAGCCCTCCGCTGTAGTTTCAATGCGGTGGGTCTGGCCCTCAAAAAAGTGTTCCACCGGGTCGCGCTGGCCGTAGAGTTGCTCGGCCAGCCGTTGCAGGAGGTCCATTCCGCCGACCTCGCGGCGCAAGAGTTGCGCCTTGAGGATGGGCAGCGGGGCGAACGCCTCTTCAATCAACTTCAGGTTCTGCGCCTGGTCGCTCTTCCAGCCCTGGAAATAGGGGTCCTGCACCTCGGCGGGGAGCAGCCGGTTGACGATGACTGCGTCGGTGGCATAGCCGTAGAGATTAAGATAGGTGTATAGCCGCTGGGTCTCCTTGATGACCATGCGTTCGGCGTTGACCACCAGGCGCACCGAGGTCATCCGCGGATCACCCAGGTAGCGCTGCACCTGCTTCAGGTCGCGGAAGAGCTTCTCCACAGCCTCCAGTGCCTGCTCGTCGGGCACCTCGGCGCCCAGGGGACGGGCGATGGGACGCAATACCCGCGCCGCGCTGCGCCCCAAGGGGAACAGGTGCTCAAACCACCAGCGGCTGGTATCGGGCAGGCTGAGCAGCCGCAACGTCTCGGCGGTGGGCGCGGCATCAATCACGATCACCTCGTACTCGGCCTGTTCCACAAACTGGTTGATCCACAGGAGATTCGCGCCCTCCTCCAGGCCGGGGATGATGGTGATGTCCTCGGCGACGAGTTCATCCACGCCGCGCCAGGTCAGCAGCGAGGCCAGCGCCCGCTGGAAGGCGCCCCAATGCTTCTGCATGGAGTAATAGACGTCAATCTCCTGTGCCCACAGGTTGGGACACACCGCTTGAGGTTCGGACCCCAATTCGCGATGGAGCGCATCGCCCAGGCTGTGGGCAGCGTCCGTGCTCAGGACAATGGTGCGATGGCCAAGTTGCGCACAGCGCAGGGCAGTCGCCGCCGCAATACTCGTCTTGCCTACGCCGCCTTTCCCAGTGTAGAGTAAAATCCGCATGGCACTATTTTACCGCAGAGAACGCAGAGTTCGCAGAGACATATCAAAAACCCCCGCAATCTCAGCGCGCTTTGCGGTGAACAGAAGTTACGCACCTGATCCCACGCGCTGCCGCTCACCTTGCTGTATAACGAGCTTGGTGAGTTCGGCGGCCAACGCCGGGATGAAGATGAGCGGCAGTATCACCGACCACTCGCGCAGCCCCAACGACGTGGTGTTGAAGATAGGCTGCAGGAAGGGGACATAGAGCACGGCCATGAGCAGGACGAAGGAGGTCGCCACGGCGACCTGCATGGACGGGTTGGAGAAGACCCCCATCTTGAGCAGCGGGTAGCGTTCCGAGCGAGCGGTGTAGGCAATGGGTAGCTCGGACAGCGCCAGCGTCATGAAAGCCATCGTCTCGGCCAAGGTGACGCCACCCCAGTTCATACCCAGGGCGTACGCGCTCAGCACGGTGGCGGTGAGGACAACCGTGATCACGGCCAGGGCGATTCGCATAGGGCGGTTGATCACCGGCTCGCGCGGCGGGCGCGGTGGCCGCTCCATAATGTCCGGGTCGCCTTTCTCCCGCCCCAACGCCAGTGCCGGGGCGCCGTCGGTCACCAGGTTCAGCCAGAGGAGCTGGATCGGTGTCAGCGGCGTGGGCAGGCCCAGGAGCGTGGCAATGAAGATGATGGCGATTTCCGCCAGGTTGCAGGAGAGCAGGTAGTACACGAACTTGCGGATGTTGGAGTAAATGATGCGCCCCTGCTCCACCGCAGCCACGATGCTCACATAGTTGTCATCGGTCAGGACCATGTCGGCGGTCTCTTTGGAGACATCTGTACCGGTAATGCCCATCGCCACACCGATGTCGGCCTTCTTCAGGGCGGGGGCGTCATTGACGCCATCGCCGGTCATAGCCACGACGTGGCCCAGGCGCTGAAAAGCCTCCACGATGCGCACCTTGTGCGCGGGCGACACACGGGCGAAGACATCGGCCCGCTCCACTGCCCGTGCCAGTTCCTCGTCGCTCAGCGCCTCAATGTCTGCGCCGCTGAGCACCTGCCCATCCTGGCGCAACAGGCCAATCTCAGTGGCGATGGCCCGCGCCGTGTCGGGATAGTCGCCGGTGACCATGGCCGTGCGGATGCCGGCGCGGCGGGCCTTCTCAATCGCCGGAGCCACCTCTGGCCGGGCCGGGTCGCGCATGGCCACCAGTCCGATGAGCACCAGGTCGCGCTCCACCGTCTCCGCCGTGACCGGTTTAGGCAGATCGCTCAGCCGCCGGTAGGCAACGGCCAGCACACGCAGGGCCTCGCGGCCCAGGTTGCGGTTGACATTCAAGATGTGTTCCCGTCGCGCCGCAGTAAGGGGCACCTCCTGCCCTTCCTCAAAGATGTGCGTGCACAGGGGCAACAGGAGATCAGGGGCGCCTTTGACCAGGGCGATATAAGGCGTATCTACCAGCGCCAGCAGCCGCTCCACCTCGGCGATGCGGTCATCGGGGGGCACATTTTCCGCCGAGAGGACGCGGTGGATGGTGGACATGCGCTTGCGGGCGGAATCAAAGGGCACCTCGGCGACGCGGGGCAGGCGGGCTTCCACCTGCTCGCGCCACAGGCCGGCTTTGGCGGCAGCCACGACCAGCGCGCCCTCTGTGGGGTCGCCCACCAGGCGGTAGGTCTGGCGGCCAGGGGCCGCGCCGTCCGCAGCGGTTTCGCCGCTGACCTCCAGCCGGGCGTCGTTGCACAGGAGCGAGGCCATGAGCAGCGCCAAAATCTCGCTGTGCTCTTTGGGGTTGGCGGGCCGCCCATCCACCCGGAACTCACCGATGGGCTGGTAGCCCTCGCCGGTGATGTCCAGGCGCAGGTCAGAGACATACAGGCGCACCACCGTCATGGCGTTTTGGGTGAGTGTGCCGGTCTTGTCCGAGCAGATCACTGTGGCGCTGCCCAGGGTCTCCACTGCGGCCAGGCGACGGATGAGGGCGTGGCGGCGGATCATCTCGCGCATGCCCAGGGCGAGCGAGATGGTGACAATCGCGGGCAGGCCTTCCGGCACGGCAGCGACAGCCAGCGTCACGGCGATCAGGAACATCTCTAGCGGGGGCTGGCCACGCAGGATGCCGATAAGGAACACCAGACCACAGATGATCAGCGCGGCGATGCCCAGCGTCTTGCCGAGCTGGTCTAGGCGGCGTTGCAAGGGCGTCTGCTCTTCCTCCACCGACTGGATCATCTCGGCGATCTGGCCGATCTGCGTGTGCATGCCGGTGGCGACGACCAGGCCCATGCCCCGGCCATAGGTCACCGTCGTGCCCATAAAGGCGCTGTTGGTGCGGTCGCCGATGGGCACCTCGTCCTCCAGCACCGTCTCCGCGTCCTTATCCACCGGCATGGATTCGCCGGTGAGGGCCGACTCGTCTATCTTGAGGTTGACGCTCTCCACCAGGCGCACGTCGGCGGGGACGAAGTTGCCCGCTTCCAGGATCACCAGGTCGCCGGGGACAAGCTCACGCGCCGGGATGGTCACGCGGTGGCCGTCGCGCAGCACACGGGCCTCTGGCGCGGCCAGCCTGCGCAGCGCGGCAAAGGCCTCCTCGGCCCGGCGCTCCTGGATGACACCCAGGACCGCGTTCAGGAAGACAATGGCCAGGATGGCCAGGGCTTCCACGAATTCGGTAGTGTCGCCGTGGGTGCGGTATTCCTGAAGCCCGATGATGAAGGAAATAGCTGCCGCAGCGATGAGGATGAGCACGACGAAGCTGGAGAACTGCTCCAGCAGCATATGCCAGATCGTCGGGCGTGGGCGCTCGCGCAATTCGTTGGGGCCGTATTGCTGCAGCCGCCGCCGCGCCTCCTCCGACGAGAGTCCCCGATCTAAGGGGGTTTGCAAGCCCCTGGCGACTTCATCCACCGGCAGGCTCTCCGGCCGTTGGACAGCTAATCCCGGCCGGTGGCCATCCGCCTGCACAGGAGAGGAATGTTCTCTAACTGACATAGGGCGATCACTCTCTTCTTAACACCAAAATAGCGCCGTAACCAGCAGGGATGCGAATACCACACCGTAAACGGTGTGGCGTCCCCAAACCCTTAACCCGTTGCTCCGGGAGCGCAAACAGTGTAGCCCTGTGGGGACCCACAGCCGTGCGCCCCCACATCGGCCAGGAGAATTATAACACAGGGTAACCGGGTTCACACAGTCCCCATCGGACTTATCCAGCAGGGACTGGCGTCGGCTCTTCCAGGAAGAGTTCGTCCGTGTTATCGTCAAAGGCGAACAGTTCGGCGTAGCGTCCCCAACTGATGGCCGTCTCAAGCTGGCGTTTGGCCTCTTCCTCGGTGAAGTCCTGCTCCAGGCCACGCAGGAACACCTCCTCCGGCAGGCGGTGGTCCTCGGCCTGCAGCAGGGTGGTGTAAATCCAGCGGATCAGGGGCACGCGGCGGATGCGCTGGCGGAAGATCTCCTTGCGCGCCAGGATGCCCGCTTCGGCGAAGCTCTCGCCCAACGGCGTGATGACAATATCGCCCCGGTCCACCTGAGCGAAGCCCAGCCGTTCGGCGGCCTCCACCACCGGGAACAATTCGTCCAGGTCCATGACCAGTTCATCGCCGAGGACGTACAGATCGGCGCGGCCACCGCTGGCGGCGATCACCTCCAGCAACCCGGCCAGCGCGCCGATGGGCGCGTGGGGCAACATCTCCGTCTTGCCCGGCTCACCCGGCGCGGACCCCAACTCCACTTCTTCCGGCTGGGTCTTGCCCGCAATGGCCGCATACACCTGGTCCACCATCTGGATGAAGCGCACGTCTTTACGCCGACGGGGGTGGGGCAGGGTGACCTCCAGTTCGGCGACCACGCGGCCGGGGTCCTTGTCCATGACGACAATGCGGTCAGCCATGAACACGGCTTCTTCTATATTGTGCGTCACCATCAGGATGGCCTGGGTAGGAATGGCCTTGGAGGTCCACAGCTCCATCAACTCCCCGCGCAGGCTTTCAGCGGAGAGCACATCCAGCGCCGAGAAGGGTTCGTCCAGGCACAACAACTCCGGCTCAACGGCCATGGCGCGGGCGAAACCCACCTTCTGGCGCATCCCGCCGGAGAGTTCGCGGGGATAGGCGTTCTCAAAGCCATCCAGGCCCACCTTATCAATCAGCGCCAGGGCGCGTTGACGGCGCTCCTCTGCGGGCACGCCTCTGGCCTTAAGCGCGGCCTCCACGTTGCCCTGAACGGTCAGCCAGGGATAGAGGGCGAAGCTCTGAAAGACGATGGTGGCGTGGGGGTTCACGCCGCGCAGCGGCTGGCCGCGATAGAGCACCTCACCTTCGGAGGGTTGGGCCAGGCCGGTGATAATGCGCAACAGGGTGCTCTTGCCGCAGCCAGAGGGGCCCAACAGGGTGACGAACTCTCCCGGATAGATCTTCAGGTTCACCCGCTCCAGGGCGATGATGCGGCGTTCGCCCCTGCCAAACCATTTGGACACGTTGCGCACTTCAATGAGAGGTTCCCGGCGATCGGTTGTGCTCGTTGTACTTGCGTTCGGCGTATTTGTTCCCATCGTGTCACCTGCCTCATCCAATCGTCAGTTCTCAGACTAATCCAGTTTATAGCGCTCCTCCGCCACCGCGTACAGCCGGCGCCAGAACAGGCGGTTGATCGTCAGGACGACCAGGATCATCACCAGGGTGGCGCCCAACAGCAAGGGATAATCGGCCTGGGCCGTGGCCCTGGCGATGATGGCTCCCAGGCCCAGGGTGGAGTGGGTCTGCCCGGCGAACTCCACATGCTCCGCGACAATGGAAGCGTTCCAGCTCCCACCGGAAGCGGTGATCATGCCGGTGATCAGGTAAGGGAACAATGCGGGCAGGATGAGCGTGCGCCAGCGGTCCCAGCCGCGAATACCCAATGTCTCGGTGGTGTACAGCAGGTCGCGGGGGATGGCGGAAGCGCCCGCGATGATGTTGAACAAGAGATACCACTGCGTGCCCATGAGCATGAGCAGGATAGCCGCGATGTTCAACCCCCCAGGCAGGTTGATCAGGAAGAGCAGGATAACCGGGAAGAGCGCGGTCGCCGGGATGGAGGCGACGATCTGCACAATAGGTTGCAGGACAGCAGCCAGGCGCCTGTTCAGACCAATCGCCACCCCCACCGGCAGCGTCCAGGCCAGCGAGATGAGTTGGGCGATCAGCACGCGGACAAAGGTCGCCGCCGCCCCATAGAGGATCGCCAGCCAGGTCGTGGCCGAGAGAGCCTGCAATAGGCCGATGGCGCGGATCAGGCCGTAAAGCAGCCCGACGACAACCAGGCCGATCACCAGCCCTTGCCACAGGCGCTCTCCCCGCGTCGGGTTATGAGCGGGCTGCTCCGCTTGCTGTGCCCTGGAGCGCACCATCGCCAGGTCCAGCCGTTCTACAAGCGGGCCGATGACATGCTCTTGCCATTGCTCCAGCAGCCAGGAGCGGCCCAGGAGGTCGTAGAACCAGGATTGGGGCGGCTCATCCGCTTCTACTGTTTCCACCTTGAACTTATCGGCCCAGGCGAGCAGAGGGCGCCACACGAACTGGTCCATGAGCACGATTACGGTGATCAGCGTCCCCAGGCCCCAGAGCACGGCGGTGATATTGCCCTGGTTGGCCGCCGTTTGCAGGTAGGAGCCTAAGCCGGGCAGGCGGAAGTCGCGCGCGCCCAGGGTGAAAATCTCGGCGGCCATGAGGAAGAACCAGCCGCCCGCCCAGCTCATCATGCTGTTCCAGATGAGCGGGATGGCGCCAAAAGGCAGCTCCATCGTCTTGAAGCGCAGCCAGGTGTTGAAGCGGAAGATGCGCGCGGCCTCGCGCAGGTCATTGGGCACGGTCGTCAGGGACTGGTAGAAGCTGAAGGTCATGTTCCAGACCTGGCTGGTGAAGATGAGCAAAATGGAGGCCAGTTCAATGCCGAGGCGTTCCGGCAGGAGGGCCGTCAGCGATAGGACGACGACCGGCAGGAAGGACAGGATCGGGACGGATTGCAGGATGTCAATGATAGGGAGCAGGACGCGGTTGCCCAGGCGGGAGCGGGCGGCGGCGTAGGCGTAGGTCAGGGAGAAGAGAAGCGACAGGAGATAGGCGGCTGCCATACGCCCCAGCGAGAGCAAGGCGTACCAGGGCAGCGCCCGTGGCGAGAGGTTGATCTCTGGGCCCCGAATGACGGCCGGCGCTTGGAAGGCCAGGCGCACACCGACGTAAAGGGCGACGATGATGGCGATGACGACGATGGCGTCGCCCACGTCAAAGGCCGGGCCCGGCACAAACGCCGGCCCGATCCGTCGCTTCTGCATAGCCGATCCCAGGAGCCGGGTTTATCCGGCAAATTGTCGTAACTGTCCGTCTCGTCCATAAGCTTGCCAGGGGCGGGGGTACCGTTCCGCGACCCGGTAGCGGGGGAAGTATACACCCATTTGGGTGGAATGCCAAGAGCGCCCAGCGTCTCGTGAGGCCCCCTGATTGCCTATATATCGGGGTTGCGATTATAATCAGGTGGACGGGGCGACCGTTCTATCCAACGGTGTGCAGCAAGATTTATCCTGTAAAGACAGGGCACTATTTCGCCCGTATCTTCACGCGCTATCGCGTGTTTAATGCCTCAAGGAGAGACCCATGCAAGCGACCAATGGAACCCGGCCCCGGCGGCGGGTAGTGATCACCGGCCTGGGCGCGTTGACCCCGCTGGGCAACGATGTAGCCAGCACCTGGGAGACCTGTATCGCAGGGAAGAGCGGCGTGGCCCGCATCACCCTGTTTGACCCTTCCCCCTTTGTCACCCAATTCGCGGCGGAAGTGAAGGGCTTTGATCCGGAGGCCCACCTGGGGCGCAAGGAGGCCCGCCGGATGGACCGCTTCACCCAGTTTGCGGTCGTCGCCAGCCGCCAGGCGCTAGAGGACGCCCGGCTTGACCTGGAGCACGAAGACCGCACCCGGATCGGTGTGATCATCGGCTCAGGCATCGGCGGCATCGGCACGATCACGGCCACAGTGGACCTCATGCGCGAGCGTGGCCCCAGCCGGGTCAGTCCCTTCTTTGTCCCCATGATGCTCCCCGACACCGCACCCGGCCAGGTGGCCATCCTCTTCGGGCTGAAAGGGCCGAATATGTGCGTGACCTCGGCCTGCGCCTCCAGCGCGAACGCCATCGGCGAGGCCACCGAGATCATCCGGCGTGGCGCCGCCGATGTGATCCTGGCGGGGGGCGCGGAGGCGGGGATCGTGCCGGTCGCCCTGGCCGGTTTCAACGTCATGGGGGCGGTCTCCACGCGCAACGACGCGCCGGAGCGCGCTTCACGCCCCTTTGATGCCCAGCGCGATGGCTTCGTCATGGGGGAGGGCGCAGCCATCCTGGTGCTGGAGGAGTTGGAGCACGCCAAAGCGCGCGGGGCGCACATTTACGCGGAGGTGTTGGGCTATGGGGCCAGCGCCGATGCCTTCCATATCACCGCGCCAGACGAGACCGGCGACGGCGCCGTGCGCTCCATGCGCCTGGCGTTGGAGGATGCCGGGCTGGGGCCGGAGGCAGTGGATTACATTAATGCGCACGGGACGAGCACCATCTTAAACGATAAGACGGAGACCAGGGCGATCAAGACGGTCTTCGGTGAACGCGCCTACGATATTCCCATCAGCTCTACCAAATCTATGCACGGCCATCTCCTGGGCGCGGCAGGCGCGGTGGAGGCGCTGATCTGCGTCAAGGCGTTGGAGAACGGCATCCTGCCGCCGACGATCAATTACGAGTACCCGGACCCGGAGTGCGACCTGGACTACATTCCCAATGTCGCCCGGCGTGTCCCGGTGCGGGTGGTCATGTCCAATTCCTTCGGCTTCGGCGGGCACAACGCCTCGCTGGTGTTCGGAGTGGTCAATGGCCAGTAGCCCTGACAACTGACCACTGACGGCGAAAGTGAGGAGTGCTATGGCAGACCATCAAGGCAAATCAAACGGTCGTGGGTCTAATGGGCGCAATGGCAGATCGCGCTATGCCCATATCATTGGCTGGGGCATGGCCCTGCCTACGCGGGTGATGACGAATGACGAGATCGCCCAGATGGTGGATACCTCGGACGCCTGGATTCGGGAGCGCACGGGCATCCGCGAGCGACGCATTGCCGGGGCGAAGGACTCCACTGCGACGCTGGCGCTGCGAGCGGCCAAACGCGCCCTGGAGGTGGCCAACGTCAGCCCCGCCGACCTCAATTTGATCATCGTTGCCACGGCCACGCCAGAGTATCTGTTCCCGGCCACGGCCTGCTTGGTCCAGGACTGGCTGGGGGCGGAGAATGCGGGCGCCTTTGATCTGAGCGCGGGGTGCACCGGCTTTGTCTATGCCCTGAGCCTCGCCGCCCAGACCATCATCTCTGGCGCCGCCGATACGGTGCTCGTCATCGGCTCGGAGACGCTATCGCGGATCGTGGACTGGCAGGACCGGGGGACGTGCATTCTGTTCGGCGATGGAGCGGGTGCGGTGGTGCTGCGGGCGAGCAACATGCCCGGTGGCGTGCTCACCACGCTGTTGCGCTCCGATGGCTCCGGCGGCGAGTTGCTGGCGCTGCCCGGCGGTGGCAGCCGCTATCCCCCCAGCCCGACCACCGTCTTGAACGGGATGCACAAGATCCATATGAACGGCCGCGAGGTGTTCCGCTTTGCCACCCGCGTGATGGCCCAGGCCACGCGCAGCGTGGTGGAGGACGCCGGGCTGACCCTGGAGGATATCGCCCTGGTCATCCCCCATCAGGCCAATATCCGCATTATTGAGGCGGCGGCGCGCAACCTGGGGATGCCCATGGAGAAGATGTACGTCAACATTGAGCGCTATGGGAATACCTCCAGCGCCTCTATCCCCATTGCCCTGTGCGAGGCCATTGAATCGGGGCGGATCAAGGCAGACGACATTATTGTGCTGGTGGCCTTTGGCGCGGGCCTGACATGGGGCGCGGCGACGATCAAATGGGTGCCGACGCCGCCGCCGGCGTCGCCGCTGGAGCAACGGGCGCACGCGGTGCGCTACTGGTGGGCGGCGCTGCGCTCGGCCTGGCGCCGCTTCTGGCGACGGCTGGAATCCTGGCTTAAAGGCCCGGCGACAGCCTCGGAGAAGTAAATTCACCCCCATTGAGAACGGAGGACGGAGGAGGGACGGCCAACACGCTGTCGTCCGTCCTCCGTCCTATTTCATCCTGCCCTGCTGTCATGTATAATTTGTGTTGTGTGCGACGAGACGCGCGCCAACATTGCGCGCCTCGCGCTTGGGAGGGTAGGGAGTGGCTTATGAGGATACGTAAAGAGCCTGGCCTGACGTTTGACGATGTGTTGCTTGTGCCCCAACGCTCGCCCATCCCCTCGCGCCGGGATGTGGACACGTCCAGCCGCTTCTCGCGGCATATCACGCTGCACATCCCCATTGTCAGTTCCAATATGGACACGGTGACCGAGGGACGCATGGCGATTGCCATGGCGCGGGCGGGCGGGATCGGCGTGATCCATCGCTTCCTGCCGGCGGCCCGCCAGGCCGCTGAGGTGGCCCGCGTGAAACGCGCCGAGAGCTTTGTAGTGGAAGACCCGTTCACACTGCCGCCGGAGGCCACAGTGGGGCAGGCACGGGCGGCGTTGGCCGAGCGCGGCATCGGCGGCGTGGTCATCGTGGATAGCGAGCGCCGCCCGGTCGGTATTGTCACCACCCGCGACCTGCTCTTCGCGCCTGACGCCGAACAGCCCGTGACGGCGGTGATGACGCCACGCGAACGGCTGGTGACCGCGCCCCAGGGGATCTCTCTGGAGGAGGCCAAGCGGCTGCTCCACGAACACCGCATTGAGAAGTTGCCCCTGATAGATGCCCAGGGACGGCTGGCCGGGCTGATCACCGCCCAGGACATCACCAAGCTGGCCCAGCACCCTCATGCCTCCAAGGACGCGAAGGGGCGCCTGCGCGTCGCCGCCGCGATCGGTGTCCATGCTGCGGATGTTGAACGGGCGCGGCTGCTTCTGGAGGCCGGCGCCGACGCCCTGGTGATTGACATCGCGCACGGCCACGCCGACCATATGCTGGCCATGATCCGCCGCATCCGCCGCGAGTTCGGTGACGTGGAACTGATCGCGGGCAATGTGGCCACTGCCGAGGGGGTGCGCGACCTGGCCGAGGCGGGCGTGGATGCCGTGAAGGTGGGCGTGGGCGCGGGCAGCATCTGCATCACCCGTATCGTGACCGGCAGCGGGGTGCCCCAACTCACGGCCATCGCTGAGTGCGCGGAGGCGGCCCGCGCTTACGATCTGCCCATTATCGCCGACGGCGGCATTCGCACCTCCGGCGACATCGTCAAGGCGCTGGCAGCGGGCGCCTCAACCGTCATGCTGGGCAGCCTGCTGGCCGGGACCGAGGAAAGCCCCGGCGCGACAGTGATCCGCGATGGGCAGAAGGTCAAGGTGACGCGGGGCATGGCCTCGCTGAGCGCCACGATCAGCCGTGAACTTCTGGAACATGGGGAGGACACCTTTGACCAGGACTGGGAGAAGGTGGTGCCCGAAGGTGTGGAAGCCGTGGTGCCCTATCGCGGTGCGGTCGCTGAGGTCTTGCAGCAACTTGTAGGCGGCCTGCGCTCCGGCATGAGCTACTGTGGCGCCCGGACCATCGCCGAGTTGCAGGAGAAGGCCGAGTTCATTCAGATGACGCCTGCCGGTGTTCGCGAAAGCGGCCCGCACGATGTTGAGCGGCTATGAACCCCCTCTTTCTTTCCCCTGAACTCATGACGTATCTCCCCCGCCTGGCGCTGGCTGTGGTGCTCAGCGGGGTGATCGGCTGGGAGCGCGAGACGGGCGGCAAGGCGGCGGGCTTCCGCACCCACGTGCTGTTCGGCCTGGGCACGGCCCTGTTCATGCTCCTGGGGCTGGAGGTGGCGCGGCTGGCGACCGATTCCGCTGCCGAGCAGACGGCGCGCGTGTTCGCGGGCCTGGTGCAGGGCATCGGTTTCCTGGGCGCTGGCGTGATCTTGCGCGAGGCCGGCGAGGTGCGCG
The DNA here is from genome assembly GCA_034432795.1 of Anaerolineae bacterium. Lineage (GTDB taxonomy): Bacteria > Chloroflexota > Anaerolineae > DSLN01 > DSLN01 > DAOUBF01. Next base: position 83,981 of record DAOUBF010000003.1, on the reverse strand, counting down.
GCCTGACGACCGCCGCCGGCCTCTGGACGGTGGCGGCGGTGGCGGTGGCTTCTGCGCTGGGGGCGTATCTGCTTGCCGTGATCGCCACTTTGCTGGCGCTGGTGACCCTGCGCCTGCTTAAGCTGCCCGAACAGGCCCTGGAGAGCCGCCGCCGTCGCCTGGCGCACAAACAGCAGCGCGAGGAGTTTGAATAAAGGACGAAGGACAGAGGCAAGCAGGGGCACGGCGCGCCGTGCCCCCTACAGTAATCACAAGGCTAATCCGTTAGTACCTTTACTTCGGGCGGACGCGCGCGCCTTCGCTGAATTGGGGGTCGCGTTCCAGCGTCAGGCGCAGGCCCTCTTCCAGACCCACCTTGGGCGTATAGCCCAGCTTCTCACGGGCCAGCGTCAGGTCGGCGCACAGCCGTTTAACGCCGGGGCTTTCGCTGCTGGTGTAGATCGGCTCAATCGCACCCTTGCCGGTCACCCGGCCAATGGCGGCCACCAACTCGTTAATGCTGGTTTCCTGGCCGCTGCCTACATTGATAACGCGCCGGTTTATGTCGGCGGCGGTAGCGGCAGCCACCAGCGCATCCACCACGTCATCAATATAGACGAAATCGCGTGTCTGCGTGCCATCGCCAAAGACGACGATGGAGCCACCTTTGAGCGCCTGCTTGAGGAAGCGCGGGATGACCGGCGCATGGGACGGTGGGATGGGCTGGCCGGGGCCATAGGCGTTAAAGATGCGCAGGGAGACCGTCTCAATGCCCCAGAGTGCGCCGATGGTGCGCACGTAGTGCTCGGCGGCCAGCTTGCTCACTGCGTAGGGAGAGTCGGGATTGGGCGGCAGGTCCTCGCGTACCGGCTGGCTGACCTGCTCGCCATAGACAGCGCCGGAGGAGGTGAACACCACGCGCCTCACCCCGGCATCGCGCATGGCCTCCATCACGCTGACCGTTCCGCCGACGTTGACAGCGTTATAGTCTCGCGGATACAGGATGGATTGCGGCACCGAGACGCGCGCCGCCAGGTGGTACACGCAGTCAATCCCCTGAAGCAGGGTCCACAGGCGGGGGATGTCGGCCACATCGCCGCGGTGGAACAGGACTTCAGGGAGCAAACGGCTGGCATCGCCAGCGCTGAGGTCGTCAATGACGCGCACCTCATGGCCGGCTTGAACAAGTCGGTTGGCCAGGTGCGAGCCGATGAAGCCCGCCCCGCCGGTGATCAGGAAGCGCATGAGCTTTATTATAGCACTGTTTGTCTATCTTGCCACTTGGAGGGTATAATTCGTCCGTCGTCTGTCATCCGTGTAAATACCACATATCCGATCGCCCAATGGCACACGCTTCTCACCCCATCCTTCTATTTGATGTGGACGGCGTCCTGGTAGAGGATTACGGCTACCAGGCCGGGATCGTCCAGACGGTGGATTATTTCGCTACGGCCATGGGCCTGCCCGGACACACCCCCACTGCGGTGGACATTGAGGTGTTTGAGGCCAACGGCCTGACGAGCGAATGGGAGTCATGCCCCTTGTGCGTGGGCGCGCTGTTCGTGGAGGTGCTCCGCGCCGCGCCCGATTTGGTGCTCGCGCCCCAGGTGGAGGCGGCCCTGGCGCAGTGCCGTTCCGTCAGCGCCAGCGGCAACGTCCGGCGGCCCGATTTCGCCGCGCTGGCCCGCCGTGTTGGCCCGCTGATCGCCGCCGGGGAGCGCCCATCACAAGCCAGCTTCACCGTGCTCACAGGTGAGATAGAAATGTTAGGGCTGGGGGAGGCGCCCCGGCAGGGGATGGAGGCCCTGCTGCATACGCTGCTGGACCACACCCAGAACGTCATGGCCTCGCCTGTGGCCCAGGTATTCCAGCACTTCGCGTTGGGCAGCCAGAAGTACGCTCACACCTACGGCCTGGCGCCCTTGTTTGAGACGCCCTCGCTTCTGTGTAGCCTGGATCGAGCGGCGCTCTCGCCTGCCAGCCGCGACATGCTGCTGGAGCTGGTCAGGAGCAGGCGCGTTCATGCGGCGCTGTACACAGCCCGCTCCAGCCTGCCGCCGGTGGAGGCCCAGGCGGACGCGCAGGGCTACGCGCCGGAGGCCGAGATGGCGCGGGCGCTGGTGGGCCTGGAGGTGCTGCCGCTCATCGGCTATGGGCGGCTGGCCTGGCTGGCGGCGCGGCATGGCGCCCAAGCGGATGCCTACGTTAAGCCCTCACCGGTGCATGCCCTGGCTGCAATTGGGGCGGCGCTCAGCGGGCACGAGGCGCAAGCGGTGGAGGCGGCCTACGCGCTGGCCGAGGAGGGCGTGGTGCTGGCGCCCTTTGAGGCATTGCGCGGGCAGAGGCTGGATGTGTTCGTGTTTGAAGACGCCGTTGGGGGCGTCCGTGCGGCCACACGGGCCGCCGAACTGTTGCGTTCGGCCTGTATCGCCGTCAACCTGTGGGTCGTGGGGGTTCTTCCCCCAGGCGGCCCCAAGCGCGCCGCGCTGGCCCCGCTGTGCGCGCTGGTGGCGGAGGATGTCAACTCGGCGTTGATGAGCATTGTGGGAATGCTGGAGGGCAGGACAGCACCTGTGGAGGGCTGAGGCATGGGCCAATCACCCTCCCCCCTCTGCGGGAGAAGGTTGGGGTGGGAGGAGACTCACCCCCTCCCTGCCCCTCCCCCATCCAGGGGGAGGGAAGTTGTCCCCCTCCCCCCTGGCGGGGGAGGGTGGGGGTGGGGGGAGAACCGGGCTGAAGCCCGGTACTGGGTAACCCGGTACTGGGTTCAGCGGTCCAGTGGGGTTGAACGATGGTGACTTTTACCCACCTGCGCAGTATCCCCCTGTTCTATCACGAGTGGTGTGGCCTGCTCGGCGTAGATGAGCAGTTGAACATCTACGTTGAGGAGATTTATGAGGACACCTGGGTGGCGCAGTATCAGTTCAACTTCAGCGGCGAGTTGATCCGCCGTGTGGATGAGGGGCGCGGGCAGAATGGTCACTTTGCCCGATTGGAGTTGCCGCCGGACCTGCGGACGCCCCAGCCCGCGCGCGTGGCGGCAGCCCTCAATTATGGCGGTGCGCGCTGGCACGGCGACCTGGAGGCTGACCGCGTGGTTGACCTGGCCGTGCCCTTGAGCCTGGAGGAACGTCAGGTCCTGGTCAAAATGGGCCTGCAATCGGAGGCCATGCTCCCCTATATCCTGGGCATCATTCACAGCTATGTCCTCTCTGAAGCCGAGGTGCGGCCCAATCACTTCGTCCTGTGCCGCCGGTTGCGCGTGGCCTACCGGCTCCGTGTGCCTCAGGCCAGGGGTGAAGATGGAGCGTTGGAGAACTACGACAGCGTGGAGTTCGCCCTGGCCCAATGGTTTGATCCGGCCCAGCCGGACAGGCCGTTACATGCCTCCTGGCTTGGCCCGGAGACGCTGGGGGTGCGCCTCAACTGGCCTATGGACGTGATCGCCTGTGGCGATACGCTCTTCCTGGCCGATTCCGCCTATCGCTCTGGCCGCGGCCCCAGTGCGATCCATATTTTCCAGATGCACGATGCGTAAAATAGCTGAAGAAAAGCGATCTGTAAAAAAGACGGTCAGCAGTGTTTACGATGGGCTGGCCCATTGGTATGACCAGCAGGTGGGCGAGACCGGCGGACTCATCTTTCAGTTCATTGTGGGGCCAAGCCTGTTCCGCCGCCTGGGGTCGGTGTACGGGCTGCGCATCCTGGACCTGGCCTGCGGGCAGGGCTTCCTGTGCCGCGAACTCGCCCGGCGCGGTGCCCAGGTCACCGGCGTGGACGCCTCCGGCGAAATGATCCGGCTGGCCCGCACCTATGAATCCGGCAACCCCCTGGGCATCACCTACCTGCACGCCGACGCCGCCGACCTGCGCGACCTGGACGATGGTTCGTTTGACATCGTTATCTGCAACCTATCCCTGACAGACATCGCTGATCTGGAGGGGGCGATGACGGAGGTGGCGCGGGTGCTTGTCCCCGGCGGGCGGTTTATCTTCTCCATTCTCCACCCCTGCTTCCACCCACCGAACGCCCGCTTTATCACCGACAGCGCCGGGCGCGTCTTCCACCGCGCCGTAGGCCGCTACTATCAGGAGGGCCATTGGTGGCCGGAGGGGCCAGAGGCCGGGGGGCCGCCCTCCTGGCGCAGCCGCGTGGGAGCGATCCACCGCACCCTCTCCACTTATCTGAACGCCCTGACCAGGCATAACCTGGCCCTGGTGCATACAGAAGAGCCGGTGCCCACAGCGGAGGGCATGGAGCAGTACCCGGAACTGCGCCCCTGGGCGGATGTGCCCATGCTTCTGCTGGTGGAGAGCGTGCGCGTGGCGCCGGCGGTGATGCAACCGCTGGAGCGCGGGGCACTGCACCATGACCGGCGGCGTAGCGCCATCCTGGGCCGGGCCATGCGCTTTCAGGTGTACACGCCGCCCGGCTACGAGGACAGCCAGGCCGCCTACCCGGTGCTCTATCTGCTGCACCGCTGGGGCAGCGATGAGCGAGAGTGGACCGAGCGGCTGCGCGTGCACGAGGTCGCCGACCGGCTGATCAGCCGTGGCGAAGTGCCGCCCTTCCTTATTGTCATGCCCCAGGGGCATAAAAGCTTTTTCCTCAACGCTGCCGCGCCCCAGGGCGATTACAACGCCATTCTGGAAAGCGACCCGGTGTTCTTCAAGGACGCCTTAACCGGCTGCGGCAACTACGAGGATTACCTGCTGGAAGAAGTCATCCCGCACGTGGAGGCGACTTACCGCGTGCTGGCCGACCGCGAGCACCGCGCCGTTGGGGGCATCTCTATGGGCGGGCACGGGGCGCTCACGCTGGCGCTGCGCCACCCCGATCTCTTCAGCACGGTGGGGGCGCATAGTCCGGCACTGTTTGAGGAATCCTTCTATCCGCCCTGGCTCTATGGCGACCTGGCGGGGTTCGCCGAGCGCGACCCGGTTCACTTAGCCAGCAGCCGACAGTGGGCGGCAGGCGGTGCGCCGCCGCTGCGGGTGTACCTGGACTGTGGCAGTGAGGATGTGCTCCTGCCACGTGTAGAGGTGCTGCATCGCGCCCTGCTGGAGCATGGCCTGACACACGAGTATCACCTGTACCCCGGCGGGCACAATAGCAGCTACTGGCGACTTCACCTGGAAGAGTATTTGCGCTTTTATGCCGCCGAGTGGGCATTTTGACCCCCTCCCCCCCACCCCAGCCCTCCCCCACAGAGGGGGGAGGGAGATGAGGGAAAGGGAGGGGGTGAGTCTCCCTCCCCGTTGTTCTCTTTGCCCCCTCCTGCTGAAGCGCGTATAATGGCGCGGTCATGCGCGTTCAGCCTTGGATCGCCGGGTCGGTTTTGGCCCTTGTGCTCGTCGCCTGCGCTGCAGGGGCCGGGGGGCAGGGCCTGGGGAGCAACCTCCCCTTTTCATCTTCCCACCCTCAGCCCTCGCCCTCCCCTACGTCCGCCATCCCTCCCGCGCCCCCCGCGACGATCACGCCCCGCCCCAGCCCCACACCCACGCCCACCGCACCGGGGCTGTGGCTGGATCCGGGGGTGCCCACCTACGTTCAGGTGGCGGTGGAGTCGCTTTTCGGCCAGGGCTTCTCCCCCGCTCCCACTGCGGCGGCGGCCCGGGCGCGCATCCGCCTGGGGAGCGGGGAGGCCCTCCTGGCCACCTGGGTGTATGTCCCCGTCGTACCCTTTTCCACACTGGCCGACGACATCGCCTGGGCCGACATCCAGCGCTTTTGGGCCGGTGACCCTGCTGCACTGAAGACGCTCACCGATGATGGCTCCATCCCCGCGCTGTTCCTTGCCCCGGATACACAGCGCGTGCTCACGGCCCTGTTGGGCGAGCCTGCCCCCACTGCGCCCGTGCGTGTTGTCCCTGCCGATGAACTCGTCAACCACACCTGGGCCGCCCGCCCCTCCGCCTGGGCCATTGTCCCCTTTGATGCCCTGGAGCCACGCTGGAAGGTGTTGACGCTTGACGGCCTATCGGCCCTCTCGCCAGGGCTGGACCTGGGGCATTATCCCCTGGCGGTCACGGTCAGTGTACAGGGGGATGCCCAGGTCGTGGCACAGCTCCGTGCCGCGCTCAACCCAGAGGGCCGCGCTCTCACCAACCGCGACCCCGGCCAGATGACCGTGCTGACCATGACGGGCGTTACAGCGCTGGTGCGGGCCACGGCCTGGAAGATGGAGCAGCGCGGCCTGCTATACCCCTCTGCCCAGGTGCGCGACCTGCTCACTGCTGGCGATCTCCTGCACATCAGCAACGAGGTCGCCTTCGCCGAGGATTGCCCCTTCCCCAACCCCAATCAAGAGGACACCCGCTTTTGCAGTTCGCCGCGTTACATCCAACTGCTGGAGGACCTGGGGAACCCCATCATTGAGTTGACCGGCAACCACTGGCTGGATTGGGGTATCCCTGCGGCCAACTATACGCTGGACCTCTACCGCCAGCGGGGCTGGGCCTATTTCGGCGGCGGTCGCGATTTGAAAGAGGCCGGCCAGCCCCTGCTGATCACCCACAATGGCAACCGCCTGGCCTTCCTGGGCTGTAACCTGGCCGGGCCGCCCTACGACTGGGCCACCGAGACCTCGCCCGGTTCCCTGCCCTGCGACCTGGAGGCCCTGTCCGCCCAGATCCGCCAACTCCGCGAGAGCGGCGCCTTACCCATTGTCACCTGGCAGTATATAGAGAGCTACAGCTACGAGCCGCTACCGCAACAGGTGGCCGACTTCCGCGCGGCCGCCGAAGCTGGCGCCGTGATCGTCAGCGGCAGCCAGGCGCACCAGCCCCAATCTATGGAGTTCTACCATGACAGCTTCATCCATTACGGCCTGGGCAACCTGTTCTTTGACCAGATGAACGACCTGGGCACGCGCCAGGAGTTTGTGGACCGCCATATCTTCTATCAGGGCCGCCATATCTCCACCCAGCTCCTCACCTTCCTGCTGGAGGACTATGCCCAGCCGCGCCCGATGACGCCTGCCGAGCGCCGCCAGTTCCTCCAGACGATCTTTGAGGCCAGCGGCTGGTGAGTATGTCGCCTCCACGCAATCAAGTGGAACCGCAGAGAACGCTGAGGGCGCAGAGAGAAAAACATAAACCCTCTGCGGCTTCTGCGGTGAAAACAGGCAGACTGTATGCTGTTCTGTGCCTGTTACTCCTGGTGTTCCTGGCAGCCTGCGCCACGACGGCCAACCCCTCGCCTCTCCAGATAGAGGAAGGGGCCGGGGTGCCCACGAGGCCGGCGACGATTACGCCGCCCGCCACGCGCACGCCCACCCCTACCCCCACGCCAACGCCGGTGGCCGTCTGGGTGCAGCCAGGCGCACCGGCGCCCTTAGCCCAGGCGGTGGCATCTCTGTCTGGCTTCAGCACAGGCTACCGTCAGGCAAGCACACCGACAGAGGCGACCCTTCGCGTTGAGATACTGAAACCCGGCGTAGGGACACAGCGCGCCGTGGCCCTACTGGAGCGGGTGTATGTCCCGGTTGTGCCCTTCCCCACGCTGGCCGACGACATCGCCTGGGCCGACATCCAGGCGTTCTGGGCAGGCGACGCCGATGCGCTCAAGGGGCTGAGTGACAATACGACGTCCCCCACGCTGTTCATCAGCGCAGAGACCCGCGACGCGCTGACAGTCGTATTGGGCCAGCCCGCCGACAGCGCGCGCATCACCATCGCCCCCGCCGACGAACTGATCACGCGCACCTGGGCGGCCCGCCCCGCCGCCTGGGCCATCGTCCCCTTTGAGGCCCTACAGCCGCGCTGGAAGGTGTTGCGCCTGGATGGGCTGGACATCTTTGACCGCGAACTGGACCTGAGCCGCTATCCGCTGGCGCTACGCTGGGGAGTGAGCGGCCCGGCCAGTGAGGTGACCGCGTTCGCGGCCCGCCTGCCGCATGATTGGGCAGCGACAAACCGCGACCCCCAGGCATTGACCATCGTGGCCATGACCGGCGTAACGGCGATTGCGCGCCATTCCTCCACAGCGATTGAGCGCTCCGGCGATCCCCTCTACCCGGCGCGGGCCGTCGCCGACATCCTGCGCCAGGCCGACATCACCCATGTCAGCAATGAGATCCCCTTCTATGAGGACTGTCCCCCCGGCGAGACCCAGGGCCTGTCCTTCTGTAGCCCACCTTCCTATTTCAACATCCTCACCACGATTGGCACCGACGTGGTGGAGTTGACCGGCAACCACCTGCTGGATAAGGGCGTGGCACCGTTCTTGCACACACTGGAGATGTACGACCAGGCGAAGTTGCTGACCTTTGGCGGCGGGCGGGACAGGGAAGCCGCGTTCCAGCCAGCGCGCTTTGAGGATCACGGCAACAAGATCGCCTTCCTGGGCTGCAACGCCTTCGGCCCAGCCTCCGATTGGGCCACCGAGACCACCCCTGGCTCGGCGCCCTGTGATTATGAGCGCCTGTGGCCTCAGGTGGCCGCGTTGCGCCAGCAAGGGTATGTCGTCATCTTCACCTTCCAATGGGAGGAGGCGTACCAGTACGAGCCACTGCCCTACCAGGTGAGCGGCTTCCGCCGGGCGGTTGAGGCGGGCGCGCATATTGTCAGCGGCAGCCAGGCCCATCAACCCCAGGGCATGGAGTTTTATCAGGACGGCCTGATCCTGTATGGCCTGGGCAATTTCTTCTTTGACCAGATGTGGTCGTTGGGCACGCGCCAGGGGTTGATCGCCCGCCACGTGATCTACCAGGGGCGCCACATCGCCACCGACCTGATCACCACGCTCCTGTATGATTCCGCCCAACCCCGACCCACCAGCGGCGCCGACCGCCAGGCGCTTTTGCGCGCGGTCTTCGCGGCCAGCGGCTGGTAGTCAACGCAGGGAAACCATCGGGCAGGCGTCGCCCAATCGATAGGTTAGAGCACAGATCGGGGAACTTATTTGCACTATACTTCGTTATAATTTATAAAGCCTTATAATTTCAAAACGGTTATCCAGCAAAACATGTTGACATAATAGTAGGGAGGGATTCATCATGACATCGGCGGATGATCAGAGAGGATTGGAGTTCAGGGTGGCGCAGGGCGCGTTGTGGATCGTTTTGGGACTTATTCTATTCGTGGGCATGGTGGGACAGGCCGAGGCCCGGCTGGATGACCCGGCGCTGTGCACGCCGGCGGAGCGCGCACAGGGCCTGGAGCAGTGCCTCACCCCCTCGCCCGCTCCTATCCGTGTGACCCCCGTGCCTTCCAGGCCGCCGGGCGAGGCTGCTGCCAATCCCTCCGAAGGGTCTGACCCTGTGGACCTGGTCCCGTTCACCTATGCGCGTGTCATCACCACCAATGTGCCGGTGTATGCCAGCCCGGAGGATGCCGCGTTGGGCCTGCCGCCGGTGCGCAACCTGGGCGCAGGCTACCTGTGGGTCAGCCTGGGCAAACGCCCCACCTATGTGGAGTCCAATGGCGAGACCTGGGTCATGATCAATAAAGGGGAGTATGTCCGCGCCAGCGCGATCAGCATTTACAGGCCCTCCAGGTTTCAAGGGGTTGAGTTAACGGAGCAGCCCGCTGTGCCATTTGCCTGGGTCCTGAAGCCGGTTCAGCCCTCCAAGACACCCGGCGGCCCGCCCGACCCAGAGGCGCCCAAGCTCAACCGTTACGACATTGTTAACATATACGACACCAAGGTGGTGAATGATGTCCGCTGGGATCAGATCGGGCAAGATCAATGGATTGACCACCGGCTGGTTGGTCAGGTCTCGGTCAGCCCGCGCCCGGAAGGGGTTGGCCCGACGGAGAAGTGGATTGAGGTCAATCTGTACGAGCAAACGTTGGCCGCCTATGAGGGCGACCGGATGGTGTACGCAACGCTGGTCTCCAGCGGGCTACCGCAGTGGGCCACGCCGGAGGGCCTGACGCGCATCTGGATCAAGTTGCGTGTCGCCAAAATGAGCGGGGCCGAAGGGCGCTCCGACTACTACTTCCTGGAAGACGTCCCCTGGATCATGTACTTCAATAAGGCGGTGGGGTTACATGGGGCGTACTGGCACGATGGCTTTGGCTATGTGCACAGCCACGGCTGCGTCAATCTGGCGCCACGCGACGCCGAGTGGCTGTTCAACTGGACGACGCCGGTCGTCCAGGAGGGCACGAACGCGCTTTTATCCACAGAGGACAATCCGGGCACGTGGGTGTGGGTGCACCGGTAGTGAGGTGTGATTTCAACTGGCTCCGCTCAGGGCAGGCTCTCCGTCACCCGCCCTCCTTTCCACGCGAGGGGGAGAGGAACAGGTTCAATACAAACGAAACGCCGGCTCAGGCCGGCGTTTCGCGTGTCTGCCAAGGGTGGAGGCTATCCAGCCGGGATGGCACTACGGGCCACCTCAACCAGGCGGGCAAATGCCCCTGTATCGTGCACGGCCAGTTCAGCCAGCACTTTGCGATCAAGCGCTACCCCAGCCTGCTTCAAGCCCCGCATAAACTGGCTGTAGGGCAGGCCGTGCAGTCGCGCCGCGGCGTTAATACGCATGATCCACAGGCGGCGCATGTCGCGCTTGCGTTGGCGGCGGTCGCGGTAGGCGTACAGGAGCGACTTCATCGCCGCTTCGTTGGCGCGGCGGAACAGCCGGTGCTTGGTCCCACGCTGGCCCTCGGTGAGCCGGAGAATCTTCTTATGGCGACGGCGGCCTTTCGGCCCCCCCTTCACTCTGGTCACGAGACACCCCTAACTAGACGGATTCAGGTTATACTTCTTCAAATATGGCGCCAGCCGCTTGATGCGCTTGATGTCAGCGCGGGCCGTCACCTCAATCATCTCGGTAAACAGGCGCTTGGTACGCTTAGGCGTGCGGCGGCGCAGGTGGCTCTTCCCTTGCTTGGTGCGCATCAACTTGCCGCCGCCGGTGATCTTGAAACGCTTGGCAGTGACCTTGTGTGTCTTGAGTTTCGGCACGACAGTTTCCTCTTGCGAACCGGGTTAAAGCCCGGTACTGGGTTACTTCTTGGCCGGGGCCAGCACCATCAGCATGGTGCGCCCCTCCATATCCGGCTTCTGCTCCACAACAGCGACATCCGATAGCTCCTGCGCGATGCTCTCTAACTCCTGACGAGCGATCTCCGGGTAGGTGATCTCGCGACCGCGAAAGCGGATGCGCACCTTCACCTTGGCCCCCTCTTGTAGCCAGCGGCGAGCATCCCGGATCTTGAACGACCGGTGATGCTCGGTCGTCTTCGGGCGCAGGCGGATCTCCTTGACCTCAATGATCTTTTGGGCTTTCCGCGCCTCGCGCTCCTTCTTGGCCCGCTCATACAGGAACTTGCCATAGTCCATAATGCGGACCACCGGCGGGTCAGCGGTCGGCGACACCTCCACCAGGTCAAGGTCAGCCTGGCGTGCGGCCTCCAACGCCTCGCGCAGCGAGACGATCCCGATGTGGGTATTATCGGGGCCGATCAGGCGGACTTTGCTCGCCCGGATTTCTTCGTTAACGCGGTATTCGGATGTCGTCGTAATAGGCTTATCCTTCTCCTCTTAATCCCTCAAACGATCTCGTTCGCCGCTTCCGCAAGCCCATCCTGCAGCGGCAGCAGGATGGTGGTGATCATACCATAAGGCCCATTTTTCGTCAACCGCGAAACTGAAAGCCCCAACGGTCTAAGCGGTCACGGGGCGGGCCCGGCGGCGCAGACGCCGCACGACCAGGACAATGACCACGACGGGGACCGCCAGCATCACCAGCACGGGCAGGACATACAGGGCCAGCCAGATGGCGATGTCGGCCAGCCCCTGAAGCGTGCGGACGAGCGCCTGGATGGCACTGCGGGCGGTGCCGGTGGGCCGCCAGCCGCCTATGGCGATGGGCTGGGCCAGCTCATCGGGGATCAGGGCCACAGTGATGCTGGAGAGCGCCGCCGCTTGCTCCAGGAACTGGATGCGGCCTTTGACCTGCTCTATCTCCCCGCGCGTCTCAGAAAGCTGGCGGTAGACGTTCAGCACATCCTCAATCTTCTCGGCGCGTTCCATGATCCTCTGGAGTTGGGCCTCGGTCGCTTCCAGGTTGCGCAGGCGGGCCTGCAGGTCCACATATTGCTCGGTCACATCCTCGCCACGAATGTCCCTGTTGGGCACATCGGTCGCCAGAGCCTCAATCTGCCTGAGCGCATCATCAAACCTCTCGGCGGGGACGCGAATGGTGATGGAGCCGCGCATGGCCTGATCCACCTTTGACGTCTGTGAGGTGACCACGAAGCCGCCCATCTGCGTCGCCAGGGCGCTGATCTGGCGGATCGCCTCGCTGGTGTCCTTGACGACGATAGACAGGTTGGCGGTACGCACGATCAGGCGCTGGCTCACATCGGGCAGGTTGGATGAGGTGGCATCTAGGGCGCTCCTCTCGGCGGCCGGCCCGGCCCCCTCGCCGAACGCCGGCGCCAACGGTTGCATGGGCGGCGCTGTCGCTGCCACCGGCGGCATGGGCAGAGGTGCGGCGGCGCCACACCCGCTGAGCACCAGAGCAACCAGGACAAGGCCCACAAGGAGCCAATAGGGTGATCTGGACATCGTATCTTCTTCCTCCCTCATAATTACCCTCATCTTACTCACTGATAAGACGTTAGCGGGCAACAGCGAGTTCCACTGGGACAGGCTGCGTGAGGCGGCTTCGGACCGGCGACCGTAGGGGCGCGCCCCTACCCCCCACCCCAACCCTCCCCCACAAAGGGGGGAGGGGGTACCCTGTTTCCTCCCCCTGAACGGGGGAGGGTCAAGGAGGGGGTGAGGCCCTGCGCCGGGCTGGAGGGCCTCGCCTCCAGCATTGGAGTTTGCCTGCGCCTGTGCTATAATACTCTGGCTGAACCAGCGCTGGCGTGGAGGGGATGTCCCTCCACGCCAAAGAAGCGAAGCCCCTGCGGGGCTGATCCGGCGGCCATGCCACGCTGCCCGACCCAGGAGGGGAGATGGGAAGCTGCCCGCCAGGGGGCCCGGAGGGCTTCGTCTTTTTAGCCAGCACTGACGGCGAAGGTGGGTGTCTCTATGTTGCGAGGTCTGTTAAGCAAACTCAGCGGCGATCCGGTCTGGCGTGCCCTGGGGCCATATCTGCCGCTTGTGGACAAAATCAACGCCCTGGAGCCGGAGTTTGAGAAGCTCTCCAACGACGACTTGCGGGCCAAAACCGAGGCGTTTAAAGCCTATGTGCGCGAGCAGACGGCGGAGTACGCCGAGAAGGTGGCCGAGGTCCGCGCCCAACTTGCCGCCGAGGAGGACGACGATTACCGTCGCCGCCTAGAATACGAACTGAAAGAAGCGCAGAAGGCCCTGCGCCAGGCCGAGGACCGGGCGCTGGATGCCATCCTGCCGGAGGCGTTCGCGCTGGTGCGCGAGGCCGCCAAGCGCACCATCGGCCAACGCCATTACGACGTCCAGCTCATCGGCGGCATGGTCCTGCATCAGGGCAAGGTCGCCGAGATGAAAACCGGCGAGGGCAAGACGCTCGTCGCCACCCTGCCCCTCTATCTGAATGCGCTCGCCGGCCATGGCTGCCACCTGGTCACGCCCAACGATTACCTGTCCAAGTTCGGCGCCCAGTGGATGGGGCCGATCTATCACCTGCTGGGCCTGTCGGTGGGCGTGATTCAGAACGCCGCCGCCGACCCCAGCCGTGGCTCGTTCCTGTTTGACCCGACCTACGTCTCGGACGATGCCCGTTATCAGTACCTGCGCCCGGTGACGCGCCGCGAGGCCTACCTGGCCGACATCACCTACGGCACGAACAACGAGTTCGGCTTTGACTACCTGCGCGATAACATGGTCTGGGACCTGTCGCAGACGGTCCAGCGCGAACTGCACTACGCCATCGTGGACGAGGTGGACAACATCCTGATTGACGAGGCGCGCACGCCGCTGATCATCTCCGGCCCGGCAGAGGAACCCTCGGATTATTACCGCGTCTTCGCCGACATCGTCCGCCGCCTGCGCCCCTCCACGAATAGCGAGGAGCCGGACGGTGACTACGTGGTGGACGAGAAGACCAAGAACGTCACGCTGACCGAGCAGGGGATTGAGAAGGTGGAGCGGATGCTGGGCATTGATAACCTGTACAGCCCGGAGCACTTTGAACTGACGCCCTACCTGGACAATGCCCTGCGCGCCCAGGTCATCTACCACCGCGACCGCGACTACATCGTCACCGACGCGGGCGAGGTGATCATCGTGGACGAGTTCACCGGCCGCCTGATGCATGGCCGCCGCTTCGCCGAGGGGCTGCACCAGGCGATTGAGGCCAAAGAGGGCGTCCAGGTCCAGCGCGAGAGCCTGACCTACGCCACGATCACCTTCCAGAACTACTTCCGCATGTACGCCAAGCTGGCCGGGATGACCGGCACGGCCTGGACCGAGCGCGAGGAACTGTTCCGCATCTACGGCCTGGATGTGGTTGTCCTGCCCACCAACATTGAGTTCCGCGCCAGCCGCGGCGAACTGATCGTCCATAAAGAGAACCGGGACGGGATTGAGATCGTCACCTACGAGGACCCCAAGGACCCGTCGGTGCGCTACTACAAGCGCATTGACTATCCCGATGTGGTGTACAAAGACGAGGCGGCCAAATTCCGGGCGGTGGTGCGCGAGATCAAGGAGCTATACGAGATGGGCCGGCCGGTGCTGGTGGGCACGACGGCCATTGAGACCTCGGAACGGCTCTCCCGGATGCTGGACCGCCAGGGTATCCCTCATCAGGTGCTGAACGCCAAGCAGCACGAGAAGGAAGCCGCGATCATCGCCCAGGCCGGTCGCCCCCACACCGTGACCATCGCCACCAACATGGCCGGGCGCGGCGTGGACATCCTGCTGGGCGGCAACCCGGAGGGCCTGGCCCGCGAGATGCTGCGCAAGCAGGGCCTTGAGATCACCGAGGCCACACCGGAGCAATGGCAGGCCGCGCTGGAGGCCGCCCGCGCCCAGTGCGCCCGCGACCGCGAACGCGTGGTGGCGCTGGGCGGGCTGCACGTCCTGGGCACGGAGCGCCATGAGGCCCGGCGCATTGACAACCAGCTTCGTGGCCGCGCCGGACGCCAGGGCGACCCCGGCTCCAGCCGCTTCTACATCTCGCTGGAAGATGAGTTGATGCGTCGCTTCGGCGGGGAGCGGGTCAAGAACTTCATGGAATGGGCCAACATGGACCCGGACGAGCCGATCACCCACCCCTGGCTGACCAAGTCCATTGAGCAGGCCCAGGTGCGCGTGGAAGGCTACAACTTTGACATCCGCAAGCACGTCCTGGAGTACGACGATGTCATCAACAAGCAGCGCGAGGTCATCTACGCCCAACGCCGCCGCATCCTGGAGACGCCCGACCTGAAGCCCATCGTCCTCAACATGATCTACGACGAACTCAGCGGGCTGGTCCAGACCCATACGGCCTCCAGCGATCCGGAGGAATGGGACCTGACCGGGCTGTACCACGCGGTCCAGGCGATCATGCCGCTGCCACCCGGCGCTGGCCCGGCCGCCTGGGCGGGGATGACGGCCGCCGAGATTGAGAGCCAGTTGCACGACATCGCCCTGGCGAACTACGAGGCCCTGGAGCGGGCCTATGGCGCCGAGTTTATGCGCCAGGCCGAGCGGCTGACGATGCTGCGCGTGGTGGACAGCCACTGGGTGCGCCACCTGACCGACCTGGACATCCTGCGGGAGGGCATCGGCCTGCGCGCCTACGGCCAGCAGAACCCGCTGGTGGCCTTCAAGAAAGAAGCCTTTGAGATGTACGAAGCGCTGCGCGCCAGCATCCAGCGTGACATCGTGGCGCTGATCTACCACGTCAGCCCGGCGCCTGCGCCACCGGCCCGTCGCCCGTTGCGCGCCCTGCGCCCACAACTCGCGCCCCTGGCCCCTTCAGGCCGAGGGCCAGGCGCTACGGCCAGGGAGTCGGCACCAATCTTGCAAACGAATCGTTCAGATGGTGGGGGGCGCCCAGCGCCTGCCCAGATCGGACGCAACGACCCGTGCTACTGCGGCAGTGGCAAGAAGTACAAGCATTGCCATATGCGTCTGGACCAGGCGAAAAGCCCAGGCCGCACCAGCGTCGCCCCCCTGAGCACAGCATCTGCAGCGCCCCGTAGCGCCCCCAACCCGCGCGCCAAGAAGCGTCGCAAGCGTTAATGTGGTGGTCAGCGTTCAGCGAGCCGAACGCTGATAGTTGATAGCCGATACCGAGGAGAAAGGCGTCCTTGAGAGATGTGGGGGCCCCACTGTAACCGGTGGGGCGTTGGACGAGGCCCCAGCCGCACTGTCTATGGTGCGGGGCAGGTCGCCACCCCTAACAGCACTCTATGCAACGGAGCAACTGAAGAGGGAACGGATGAGTCCAGGGGATAAGGAGTTGACTTCTCGCCTGATGGGGGATATGGACCCGGAACTGTTGCAGTTCCTCAAGTCCTATGTGACGTCTTTTATTAAGTGGGACCTCATGCGCTTCTTCCACGACAACCCCTATGCGACCGACACCGCCGAGAATATCGCCCGCTTCATCGGTCGGGACCGCGAAACGGTGGCCGATGAACTGGCGGAAATGGTGGAGAGCGGCGTGCTCCAGTCGCATCAGGTCGGCGACCTGATTGTTTATACGCTGGCGACCGATCCCCGCATCCGCGAACTGATGGATCGGTTTGTCCTGGCTTGCGATGACCGACAGTTCCGCATTAAGGCCATTTACCACATTATTCGGGGGTCCACATAAAGGAGGCGCATGGAGCGGGTAAAGACAGGCATCAAGGGCCTGGATGAGATGCTGGGGGGCGGCCTCCTGCCTCAGACGGCCAATCTGGTGGAGGGCGCACCGGGCACCGGCAAAACTATCCTGGGGATGCAGTTCCTGTATAGCGGCATCACCCAGTTTAACGAACCCGGCCTTATCCTCACCTTTGAGCAGGACACACAACAATATCTC
Organism: Anaerolineae bacterium; assembly: GCA_034432795.1. Classification (GTDB taxonomy): domain Bacteria; phylum Chloroflexota; class Anaerolineae; order DSLN01; family DSLN01; genus DAOUBF01. The sequence goes on along the minus strand of DAOUBF010000003.1, from coordinate 67,099 downwards.
CACGATGCCGCCAGCTTCGGCTGGGATCTCAAGCGCCTGCAACAGGAAGGGGCGCTGCGGATCATCCGATCCAGCCCGGAGGTTACACTGGCCGACCTGGAGCACGTGGGGGGGCAGATTGAGACGGCGGCCCGTCAGATGGGGGCCAGGCGTATCCTGGTGGACTCGCTGTCGCACTTTGAGCACCTGGCGAGCGACCCCGTTGCCTATCGCCGTCTGGTGTATGGGTTTATTAACGGTTTGAAACGCGAGGGGCTGACGAGCATCCTCACGCGCGAAAGCCCGGCGCTCCTGGGTGAGCCGAGCGAGGACGAAGAGGATATTGCCTTCGTGGTAGATGCCTACATCCTGCTGCGCTACGTGGAGATCAAAAGCGTGATCCACCGCGCCGTCCTGGTGCTCAAGCACCGGGGCAGCGATCACGCCAAGGACATCCGTCGCTACGAGATCACCGACAGGGGCCTGGTGGTCCGCGACAAATTTGAGGGGCAGGAGGGCATCTTGAGCGGCACACCACGGAGTATGGCCGACTTCTTTGACAAGGCGTTCCTGGGAGAGCGCCGCTGACATTCCCGTGGGGCTGCTGGATAGACTCCTCACCCTGTATAGCTGGCTGGCCATCGGCGCGCTCATCGGGATGCTGGCGCTGATTGCCCGCTTCTACCAGTTGCGTTCGGGGGAGCGCTCGCACTATACCCTGTTCATTATCCCGATGGTCTTGCTGGTCATCGGCGGGCTGCTGCAAGCATTGGGGGGGAAGTTCCCGGCGGGCGAGCCAGCCAGCGAGGCCCTGTTCTGCCTGGGCGGATCGGGCCTGTTGGGGTTGGGGTATCTCCTGTTGCAGTTGATGACCGTCAGGCGTTAAGTCTATGTTCCTGTGGGCCTTATTGGGGAGCGCCGGTCTGGTCGGCGTATTATACGCGGTGATGATCCTGATGGAGTTGAGCAAGCGGCTGGGAGAGGTCATCCGCATGCCGCGCTACTACCGTCTGTTCCATCTGGCCGCGCTGCTGATTGCTCTGGCCATTGGGGCACGGGTGTTCTGGGCGTTGAGCGCCATCAAGACGGACGCCGGTCCCGGCTGGCTGCGCCAGCCGCCGCTTTTCTATACCCTCACTTACTCCGTCCCCCTGGCCCTGGGAGCCACCCTCAGCCTGGCGGTCACCTGGCACTATTGGGGCTGGCTGGTGAGGGAAAGGCATTCAGGTCACTGAGGCCGGATAGCTAACCCCATGACTAATTTTAAGGTTCATGAGGACTGACCCTCTGCGCTGATCCCTTGCATAATTACCCCGCGCCGTGTATCATTGCCCCCATAGGGGCATGGCTGTTCAGATCAAGATTGCGCCGTCCATTTTATCCGCCGATTTCGCCCGGCTTGGCGAGGCAGTGGCCGAGGCCGAAGCTGCAGGCGCCGATTACATCCATGTGGATGTCATGGATGGGCACTTTGTGCCCAATATCACCATCGGCCCGGTGGTGGTCCAGGCCCTGCGGCGCGTTACCACGCTCCCGCTGGATGTGCATCTGATGATCACTGCGCCGGAGCGCTATCTGGCCGCCTTCGCCGAGGCAGGCGCAGACCATTTGACTGTCCACGTGGAGACCTGCCCGCATCTACACCGCACCCTCCAGCAGGTCCGCGAACTGGGTTGCCGGGCCGGGGTCGCGCTTAACCCCGCCACGCCGCCGCTGCTCATCAGTGAGGTCCTGAACGCGGTGGACCTGGTGCTGGTGATGACCGTTAACCCTGGCTTCGGCGGCCAGCGGCTCATCGCCGAGATGGTGGAGAAGGTGCGGCGGGTGCGGGCGATGTTAGACGAGCACGGCGCAGCAGCGGAACTGGAGGTGGACGGGGGCATTGATGCGGAGACCGCGCCTTATGTCGTGGCGGCCGGGGCAGAGGTGCTCGTCGCGGGCAGCGCGGTCTTCGGCGCCGGTGAGGGGGTCGCGGCAGCCATCGCTGCCATCCGCCAGGCCGCAAACAAAAGGCCGGCCTCTCCTCTGAGGGCCGGCCTGGGGGTCATTGAATACGGGGCTTAATCGGTCTTGGCCAGGGTCTTCAGGCACTTGGCACAGACGTAGGCGCGGCGCGGCCTGCCCTGAACAATAATGGTAGCGCGCTGAATATTGGGCCGGAACTGGCGATTGGTGGCCCGCTTGGAGTGGCTGACGTTGTGCCCGAACATCGGGCCTTTACCACAAAGTTCACAGACTGCCATAGCGTGTTTACCTCTCTGATGCGTTCATGAATGCACAACCTGGCCGTAGCCAGGGTGTTATCATACCACAGGAAGACGATCTGGACAAGGGCCGGGGGGTGTATCTCAATTTGGAGGGCGACCTCAGGCTGGCAAGACGCCCTTAGAACCGCGTCGGCCTGCGCCGGCGCCTGGCTGGAGGGGCGCGATGTCTTGCGACCGGCTGCCTGAATGCTTTTGAACACATCCCACGCATTCGGAGATCACGTGGCTACGGCACAGATTGGCGAACGCATCACACATAATGCGCCGCACTGGCGTACCTGCGATGGCCAGGGGTTGAAGCAACTGGCCCAGGCGGCCCTGGCGGCGCTGGAACAGCATGAAGCGGCGATCAATGCGCTCAATGTCTTTCCCGTGCCCGACGGCGACACGGGCACCAACATGGTCCTGACGATGCGCTCGGCCTGGGCAGAGGTGGCAGGCAGCCCCGAAACCCATGTCGGGCGCATGGCCCAGGCCCTGGCCTATGGCGCGCTCATGGGCGCACGGGGGAATTCCGGCGTGATCCTGTCGCAGGTCTGGCGCGGTTTCGCCGACACTGTCCGCGACCTGGAGGCGTTTGATGCGCCAGCGTTGGCACGCGGCCTGCGGGCCGGTTACGAGACGGCCTACAGGAGCATTGCCAAACCGGTGGAAGGCACGATCCTGACTGTGGCCCAGGCAGCGGCGGAGGCAGCGGGACGTGCCGCGCAGAAGGCCAACAGCCTGCCGGAGGTTATGGAGCACCTGGTGGCGCGTGCCCGTGAGGCCGTCGCGCTCACGCCTGAACTGCTGGCCATCCTGCGCGAGGCTGGCGTGGTGGATGCGGGCGGGCAGGGACTCTACATCGTGCTGGAGAGCATGTTGCGCACGATGCGCGGCGAGGCGTTGACCCCAGCGCTGCCCTTACCGCGCCTCCAGGTGCTGCGGGCGCGGCTTGACCCCGGCGAGGAGGGCTACGGCTACGATGTCCAGTTCCTGATCCATGGCGATCATCTGGATGTGGAGGAGATCCGCGCCGCGATCAGCGCTATGGGGGAATACCCCCTGGTTGTCGGGGATGCGCATACCGTCAAGGTCCACGTCCACGTGCACGATCCTGGCATCCCCCTCAGCTACGGGGTGAGCAAGGGGGCGTTGAGCGATGTGGTCGTGGAGAACATGCAGGCGCAATACCAGAGCTATATCGCCAGCCGGGAGGCCGAACAGACCCTGCCCCGCGCCGCTCCCGCACCTGAGATCGCGGCCATCGCTGTCGTCTCCGGCCCAGGGCTGACCCAGATTTTCACACGCGATCTGGGCGTGGCGGCTATTGTGCCCGGCGGGCAGAGCATGAACCCCAGCACCGAGGAGATTCTACAGACGATTGAGAGCGTGGCCAGCCAGAAGGTTATCGTCCTACCCAACAACCGGAACGTCATTCTGGCGGCGGAACAGGCCAAAGCCCTCTCGTCCAAGCGCGTGGCCGTTGTCCCCACAGGCAGCATCCCGGAGGGGGTGGCCGCGATGCTGGCCTTTGAGGCTAGCGGCGACCTGGACGAGGTGGCCGCCCGCATGGCCGAGGCGGCGCGCGAGGTGGTCAGCGGCGAAGTGACCACCGCCGTCCGTGCGGCGCAAATCAACGGCTTCCATATCGGCGCCGGCCAGTTTATCGGCCTGAGTGGCGACGAACTGGTTGTCTCTGGGGATCATCTGGATGAGGTCGTCCGGCTGACGCTGGAGCGCATGGGGTTGGGAGATGAGCCGCGTCATGTGACGCTCTACTTTGGGGATTCAATGACACGCCAGGAGGCCGAGGCCCTGGCGGCGGCCTTGCGCCACCGCTATCCCCAGCATGAGTTTGAAGTCGTGGAAGGGGGCCAACCCTTTTATCATTATTTGCTATCATTAGAGTAGAACTGTGGACGGCTGAACCCAGTACCGGTCTTCCCAGTACCGGTGCTCACAGCCCGGTTGCGGGTGGCTCATTGTTGCTTTCGTTGGAGTCGCTTTTGTGTGTTATCATTGGAGTAGCTTTTGTGACTACTGGAACAGGTGGAGTGAGACTTGGCTAGGATTCGTATCGTTACAGACAGCGCCGTCCAATTCGCTGACCCGGCCTGGGCCGAGCGGTTGGGCGTCGTCATTGTCCCACATATCATTCAGTTTGGTAATCAAACCTTTCGTGAAGGGATTGACATCACCCCGGAGGAGTTCTTCCGCCGCGTCGCCCTGGGGGACCCCAAGCCAGTGGCCCTTCCCCCCACGGTGGAGGACTTTACGCGGGTCTATACCGGGCTTGCCAGGACAAGTGACTATATCCTCTCCATCCACACCTCTGGCAAGCTCAGCCGGGCGTATCGCCACGCCAAGACGGCTGCCGACGCGCTCCTGGGGCGGACACAGGTGCGGGTGGTGGATTCCATGACCATCTCGCGTGGCCTGGGCATCCTGGTGGAGGCGGCCATGCACGCCGTGGAGGAGGGCCGCGCGTTGGACGAGATCGTCCGGCTGGTGCGCGGCATGATCTCCAGCATCTACATGGTCTTCGTGGTGGAGGACCTGGCCTACCTGGAGCGCAGCGGGCGCATGGGCCCGGCGCAGGCGATCCTGGGGACTATGCTGGGCATCAAGCCCTTCCTGACGATTGAGGAGGGCGACCTGATCCCCATGGAGAAGGTGCGCAGCCGCGACAAGGCGGTGGAGAAACTGTTGGAGTTCATCACCGAGTTCGCCGACATCGCCGAACTGACCATTTTGCAAAGCGCCCGCCATCCCACCGAGGACACGCGCATGTTGCTGGATCGGCTCACAGAGGAGTACCCCAATCAGGAATTCTCCGTGCGCATGTACGGCCCGACGCTGGGCTGCTTCATCGGCCCGAACAGCCTGGGGGTGCTCGTGTATGAGGCAGAGGACCATGGTACCGGCTTTTAAGAGCCTGGTCAAGGTGCTCAAGCTGGAACAGGAGCAGAACTATCGCAACCGCGCAGTCTCCGGCGGGCTGGATAAGCTGCTCAACCGCTGGCTGCATGACGCCCGCCGCCAGGCGACGCAGCCGGATGAGGCCGCCCGCGTGGAGGCCCTGGCGGAGCTCCTGGCGGAATACCCCAGCCTGGAGACCCGCGAGGCGCGGATGCAGGCCGTGCAGACAATGCTGGACATTGTGCACGGGCGTATCGCTGTCCTCAGCAGACCTCAGATAACAGGCGAGGAAGCCCAGGCCGGGCCACCCTGGATAGAAGAGCCAGAGGAGGCGATTTCGGAAGCGCCCTCTCCCCCCAGTACCGGGCTTACCCAGTACCGGGCTTCAGCCCGGTTGGGAGAGGAAGAGAGGGGGGTGCGGGCCGAACGCCCCTCCACCCCGCGCGCACCGCGCCCACCCTCCAGGCCGGAACCCGCGCTGGGGCTGAACGCGCCGGTGACCGCGCTGCAAGGCGTCGGGGCGAAGCAGGCCGAGCGGCTGGCGCGGCTGGGCGTCCACACCATCGGCGACCTGATATACTTGTTTCCGCGCCGTTACGATGATTACAGCCGCCTAAAGCCCATCAACCGGCTGGAGTACGGCGAAGAGGTGACCATCATCGGCACGATCTGGGAGACGCACGTGCGCCAGACGCGCGGCGGCGCGCCCATTGTCCAATCCATCATCGGCGATGGCTCCGGCACGATCCAGGCCACCTGGTTCAATCAGCCTTACCTGGCCGAGCAACTCCGCGCCGGACGGCAGATCGTCCTCTCCGGCAAAGTGGATGAGTACCTGGGGCGGCTGGTGCTCTCCTCGCCGGAATGGGAGCCGCTGGAAGCCGAGCAGTTGCACACTGCCCGTATCGTCCCCGTCTATCCCCTCGTCCAGGGGTTGCACGCGCACTGGATGCGCCGCCTGCTCAAGCACACCATAGATTACTGGGCGCGACGCGTGCCCGATCCCTTGCCGCCGGAGATGCGCCAGCGGCTGGGGCTGATGGACATAGGCACGGCACTCACCCAGATGCACTTCCCGGACACCTGGGAGCACCTGGAGCAGGCACGGCGGCGGCTGGCCTTTGATGAGCTTTTGCTATTGCAATTGGGCATCCAGCGCCAGGGCCGCGAGTGGCGGGCCGAGCCGGGCCTGGTGCTGCGCGTGGACGATGCCTGGCTGGAGAGCCTCCTGGCCCGCCTGCCCTTCCGGCTCACTGCCGCCCAGGAGCGGGCGCTGGGGGACATCCGCACCGACCTGGCCAGCGGGCGCCCCATGAACCGGCTGCTCCAGGGCGATGTGGGCAGCGGCAAGACGGTCATCGCCGCCATTGCCTGCGCTATCGCCAACGCCAACGGCGTCCAGGCGGCGCTGATGGCCCCCACCGAGATCCTGGCCGAGCAGCATTATCGCACGCTTGTGCGCCTGTTGGGAAGCGACGTGGCGCTCCTGACGGGGAGCACGCCAGAGGCGCGTCGCGCCGAAATCCTCCGGGGGCTGGCCGAAGGGAGCGTGCTCCTGGTGGTAGGGACGCACGCCCTGATCCAGCCGGGCGTGACGTTTGCACGGCTGGGGCTGGCGGTGATTGACGAGCAGCACCGCTTCGGCGTGGCCCAGCGTGCAGCTTTGCGCCAAAAGGGGTATAATCCCCATGTCCTGGTGATGACGGCCACGCCGATCCCGCGCACGCTGGCGCTGACCATGTTCGGCGATCTGGACCTGTCCATCATTGATGAGATGCCACCGGGTCGGCCAGAGATCAAGACGAAGGTGATCTCTCCGGCGGAGCGCCAGCGGGCCTATAATTTCGTCCGCCGCCAGATTGAGCAGGGGCGTCAGGCGTTTATTATTTGCCCGCTGGTGGAGGACTCCGAGAAGATTGAGGCAGCGGCGGCGATTCAGGAGTATGAGCGGCTGCAAAAAGAGGTCTTTCCCCAGTTCCGGCTGGGCCTGTTGCATGGCCGCATGAAAGGCCCGGAGAAGGAAGCCGTGATGGTGGCCTTCCACCGCGGCGAACTGGACATCCTGGTCTCCACGCCGGTGGTGGAGGTAGGGATTGACGTACCCAACGCCACGGTGATGCTCATTGAGGGGGCCAGTCGTTTTGGCCTGGCGCAACTGCACCAGTTTCGCGGGCGCGTCGGGCGCGGCGAGCACCCCTCCTACTGCCTGCTGATCTCGGATGAGGCCAGCCTGAACGGCGACCAGCGCTTGCAGGTGATAGAGAGCACACAGGACGGCTTCCTCCTGGCTGAGAAGGATTTGGAGTTGCGCGGGCCGGGCGAGTTCCTGGGGACACGCCAGAGCGGGCTGCCGGAGATGCGCCTGGCCCGGCTGAGCGACCTGGCGCTGATTGAACTGGCGCGACGCGAAGCACAGGCGCTGCTCCAGGCTGACCCCGCGCTGGAACGGCCTGAGCACGCGCTCCTGGCGCAGCGCCTGGCGGCATTCTGGAATACACAGGGAGATATGAGCTAAATGACAATCGCAGTGTATCCGGCGGCATTTGACCCGATCACCAACGGCCATATTGACATTGCCACACGTGCGGCCCATATCTTTGAGCATGTCGTGGTGGGCGTCTATGCCCGGCCCAGCAAGTCCCTGCTGTTCTCCACCGAGGAGCGGGTGGAGATGGTACGGCAGGCGCTGGCCCACCTGCCCAATGTGACGGTGGAGCAGTATGATGATCTCACGGTGGCCTTCGCCCGCAAGCACGGGGCCAAGGTGATCGTGCGCGGCCTGCGGGTGCTCTCGGATTTTGAGTGGGAGTTGCAACTGGCGCTGACCAACCGTAAGCTGGCGCCGGATATTGACACGGTGTGCCTGATGGCCAGCCAGGAGTATTCGTTCTTAAGTTCCAGCGTGGTGAAAGAGATCGGCCTGCTGGGGGGCAATATAGATGATCTGGTGCCGCCCCACGTCGTGGCGGCCCTGCGGGCCAAGTTCGCTGCCCTGGGCGATGATGGGGGCAGCCGGGTGCGCATGATCTCGGTACGCGATTAAGGGAGGCACACTATGGATATCCTTCACCTTGTAGACAAGCTGGAGGCGTTGATTAACGAGAGCCGCCGCATCCCCATGACGGCTAACCGCGTCGTAGATGAGGACCGCATCCTGGAGATCATTGACCAGATGCGTATCGCCATCCCCGACGAGGTGAAGAAGGCCAAGCGCGTCCAACAGGAGAAGGACCGCATTATCGCCCAGGCGCACGAGGAGGCTGCGCGCATCCTGGAACTGGCCCGCGAAGAGGCCATGACGCTGGTGCAGAAGGACTCGGTGGCCCAGGCAGCAGAGGCCCGCGCCCAGGCGATCATTGAGCGGGCGCAGCGTGAGGCCGAGCAGATCAAGGACGATGCCGATGAATACATCATCAACGTCCTGGCGGAGTTGAAGGAGCAACTGGCGCGCACGATGACCACCGTGCAGAACGGCATTGATAAGTTGACCCAGGACCGCGCCCGCCTGCGCGCCGGGCAGGGCGGCAACGCCAATGAAGCCTCCGCGCCCGCGCCAGCCCGCAGCGAAGCCCGAGAGGCTGAGAAAGTCGGCTATACGGCGGCGGGCCGCCCCGCCAGCACCCCATAGGCCCAGAGCATCACGACATCGCCCCCTGTCCTACCCTATAGTCCTACCCTATATACGAGCTATATAGGGGACGATTTTTACGGGTTGTGGTGAATCCGAATGTCAGGCCACAGCGAATTGTATAGGTACTAACGGATTAGCCTTGTGGTTACGGTCTTCTTTGACCGCAGAATAGGGAGGTCACCATGAGACTAAAAGTGGATTATAAGAGTGATGCTTTATATTTACGACTTGATGAATCGGCTATTGTTGATTCAGAGGAAGTAAAGCCGGGTGTGATCCTTGACTATGATGCAAATGACAACGTAGTTGGTATTGAGATTCTAGGTTTGAGCAAGCGCGCTCCGGTGGAAGTGCTAAAGAGCTTGCAGTTTGAGGCCATATGAGGTATAATATTCCTGCAACTGACCTGCCTCCGCTGGTGGTCCGGCGGACGGCGGAAGTGCCATCCGTCCGTTGCACTGTGCCGGGAAGAATGAACCACACTACCCGGCTCCATCGCCGGGCGAAATAGACATTTGGAGAATGGAGGTGAGACCATGTCGCTGATACGTTGGGATCCCTTCCGCGAGATGATCTCGCTGCGTGAGGCGATCGATCGCCTGTTTGAGGAGAGCTTTGTCCGGCCCCGCGCCTGGCTGGAGGCCGAACGGGTCATGAGCGTCCCCCTGGACATCTACGAGGAGGGGGATGACCTGATCGTCAAGGCCACCGTCCCCGGCGTCAGGCCCGAAGACCTGAATGTCCAGATTCAGAACAACATCCTGACAATCTCAGGCGAGACGAAGGAGGAGCGGGAACGCAAGGAGGCCAACTACCACCTGCGCGAGCACCGCTATGGCCGCTTTGAGCGCTCGGTGACCCTGCCCTATGCCGTGCAGGTGGACAAAGCCGAGGCCACCTTTGAGCATGGCGTCCTGCGCCTGCGGTTGCCCAAGGCCGAGGAGGTGCGTGGCCGCAGGATTGAGGTCAAAGTCCAGAAGTAAGCCGCACTGCCTACAGTGTGACCAGTCTGTAGTCTGTAGGGCGGCTTTCCATAGCCGCCGCAGCGCGGCTGCGAGAGCAGCCACCCGGCACAATCAAGCTTCATCAGGAGGAACCCGGTTTCTTAGAGAAGCCGGGTTCCTCCAGTCATAACTTTCTCCTTTGAAGCAGGATGTTCGCCCTGGATCATATCGTCATCCTTGTCCGCGATCTCGCCAGGGCTATAGAGGACTATATCGCCCTGGGGTTCACTGTCATCCCCGGCGGGGAGCATCAGGGGGGCGCATCGCATAACGCGCTGATCGCCCTCGCCGACGATAGCTATCTGGAGCTACTGGCCTTCAAGCGCCCGCCGCTCCCCACCGAGCAGCCCTCACCGCTGGAGCGCCGCTTCCGCCAACGCGAGGCGGCGGGCGAAGGGCTGATAGACTTCGCGCTTCTGCCTGAGGACATCCAGGGGGCAATAGCCACCGCCGCCGGGCGCGGGCTGGCGCTGGAAGGGCCATTCCCCGGCAGCCGGGTGCGGCCCGATGGGCAGCGAGTGGCCTGGCAACTCGGCATCCCCCAGGCGCCGGCCCTCCCCTTCCTCTGCGCCGATGTCACCCCGCGCGCACTGCGTGTGCCGCAGGGCGAGGCCCGACGCCATGCGAACGGCGTGACCGGCGTGGCGGGTCTGGCGGTCGCCGTGAGCGACCTGGGCCGCTATGTGGAGGGCTACCGCAGCCTGCTGGGCGTTGAACCCCGGCCCGGGCCGGCGTTGCCCGTGCCGGATGCCCAGGGCGTACACTTTATGCTCTCCACCGCCGTCATTGCCCTGGTCACCCCGGCTTCAGGCGAAAGCCCTCTCCATAATCATCTGGCCCGGCGTGGCGAAGGGCTTTTCGCCTTGTGGCTGCACACCCGTGATGCGGCCAGATCAGGCAGGCTGGACCCGGCCCGCAGCCATGGCGCCTGGATAGAGTTGATTGCTGACGATCCCCCGGCCGTACACCTCAGCGCAGGCTGGCGTTGAGTTCTTGCGCCAGCCGCTTCACGATGCGGGCGCGGATGGCCGCTACCTCCGCATCGGTGAGCGTGCGGTCCTCGGCCTGATAGGTCAGGCGGTAGGCCAGGCTCTTCTTCCCCGGCGGGACGGCACCGCCCCGATACAGGTCAAATAGTTCGGCCCGGCGCAACAACTCGCCGCCGGCGCTGAGGATGACCTGGCGCACCCGCGCCGCCGGGGTGGCCTCGTCCACCACAATGGCCAGGTCCTCGGTGACCGGCGGGTAGCGCGGCACATCGCGGACGGCGTAGCGCTCTGGGACGTGCGCCAGCAGCCGCTCCAGGTCCAGTTCAGCGGCCAGCACCGCCTGATCCGGCAGGTCAAACGCCTCCCGTACCAGAGGATGTAGTTCGCCCAGCAGGCCCACCACCTCCCCGGCCACACTGAGCGTGGCAGCGCGGCCCGGATGGAAAGTGGGATGCCCGGCTGGGGCATAGGTCGCCTCTGGCAGGTGCAGCCCGGCGACAAGCGCCTCCACGATGCCCTTCAAATCGTAGAAGTCGGCGCGCCGCTGCGGCCCCGGCACACCGCCTTCTGACCAGGAGGTCGGCCCGGCCAACCCGCTGAGCACAATTCCCAGGCGGCGCGGTTCGGCGGGCAGGGCAGCTTCGGCGTCCCCTGTGCCCTCTGTGATCCCCTCAGGATACAGGAAGACCGGGCCGATCTCAAACAGGGCCACCCGCTCATGATGGCGCAGGTTTCTGGCGAGCACATCCAGCAGGCCAACCAGGAGCGTGTGGCGCATGACGGTGCGCTCGGCGCTGATGGGGTTGGCGATGCGCACATACGGCCCGGCAATAGATAATACCGGATAGTCCGTCGTCCGCGCTTCGTCCCCCGCCACCATCAGCAGCGCCTCGCGTTCGGGCGTGGTCAGCGCATAGGTAATGACTTCCTGCAGGCCAGCCTGGACCAGGATGTCGCGGGTACGCTCCTCGGTCACCAGTGCCCAGTTGGTGCGCTGCGGCGGCAACTCATCGGCCATCAGCGTCAGCGGGATACGGTCGTAGCCGTAGATGCGGGCGATCTCCTCTATAAGATCGTGTGGCCCGCTGACGTCCAGCCGGTGCTCCGGCACGGTGACGCGGATCAGGGGATTCAGTAGTAGCAGCGGTGGCGCCTCGTGCTCGTCCAGGCCGATCTCCTCTTCCTGGCTGAACACGTGGCAACCGAATTCCAGGGCGCGCAGGATGCGCACGATCTCCTCCAGGGGGATATGCATCCCCAGGATGCGTTCCACCTCGCTGGGCCACAGGTCAATCACCACGGGCGGTGGCGGCGCGGGATAGGCGTCGGCCACGCCCTGGGCGATCGTGCCCCCGGCCAGCGTGCGCATCAGTTCGCTGGCCCGTTGCACCGCCGGGTGGGTCAGCGCGGGGTGCACGCCACGCCCAAAGCGGGCAGCAGCTTCGCTGGGGATGCGCTGGGCGGCGCTGGTGCGGCGAATGCTGATGAAATTGAAGTTGGCCGACTCCAGCAGGATGTGGCGCGTGTCCTCGGTCACCTCGGTCTCGGCGCCCCCCATGACGCCCGCGATGGCGATAGGCCCGGCAGTATCCGCGATAACCAGGTCGTCCGGGGCCAACGAACGCATAACACCGTCCAGGGTCTGGAGCGTCTCGCCGGGACGGGCGCGACGGACAATGATGGTGGGGCGTTGCCCACCGGCACGCGCCACCAGCCGGTCATAATCAAAGGCGTGCAGCGGCTGGCCCCACTCCAGCATGACATAGTTGGTGATGTCCACGATGTTATTGATAGGCCGCATCCCGGCGCGGCGCAGGCGCTGCTGCATCCAGCCGGGTGACGGGCCGATGCGCACGTCCCGGATCAGCGTGGCCGAGTAACGCGGGCAAAGTGTGGGGTCCTCAATCAGGATGTCCACCTGCCCGGCGATGGGCGCGCCCTCGGCCAGCATCTCGCTGGGGGGATAGCGGAGCGTCGCGCCGGTCAAGGCCGCGACCTCACGGGCGACGCCGATCAGCGAGAAGCAGCGGGCCAGGTTGGGCGTCAAATCCAGGTCCAGGATCACGTCGCCCAGGTAATCGGCCAGGGGCACACCCACCGGCGCGTCGTCGGGCAGGATGAGCACGCCCTCATGGTCATCGGACAGGCCCAGTTCCTTCTCGGAGAGGACCATCGCGTCATTGTAGATGCCGCGAATGGTGCGCCCCTTGAGTGTCATGCGGACGCGGCCCGGCTGGTGGCCGTCATACAGGACCGCGCCCTCCAGGGCGAAGGCGACTTTCTGGCCGCGGTCGCCCACTTTCAGGTTGGGCGCCCCCGTGACAACCGTGTAGGGCGCTCCCCGCCCATAGTCCACCACCGCCAGCGTCAACCGGTCGGCGTTGGGGTGCGGTTTGACCTCCAGCACCTGGCCGACCACGATCTTCTCGCGGTCCCAGGGCAGTTCTGCGCCCGCCACGCCGATGCGCTCAATCCCGGCCACCTCCAGCCCGGCCAGCGTCAGACGCTCGGCCAGTTCCTCCACCGGCAGCGTGATGTCCACATAGTCTTTCAGCCAGCTTATCGGCACTTTCATCGTCGCATCTCCTCTTACGGACGGAGGACGGAGGACGGAGAAAGCCCTCCGTCTTTCGTCGTCAGAACTGCTCCAGGAATCTCAAATCATTCTCCCAGAAGTAGCGGATGTCGCTGATCTGATGGCGGAGCATGGTGATGCGCTGGGGGCCCATCCCCCAGGCGTAGCCGCTGTAGATAGCCGGGTCGTAGCCGCCATTGCGCAACACGACCGGATGCACCATGCCCGCGCCCAGGATTTCCAGCCAGCCGCTGCGCTTGCACACCGCGCAACCCTTGCCGCCGCAAATCACGCACTCAATGTCCATCTCCACGCTTGGTTCGGTGAAGGGGAAGTGGCTACAACGGAAGCGGTAGCGCAGGTCCGCGCCGAACATGCGCCGGGCGAACTCCACCAGCGTCCCCTTCAGGTCGGTCATGGTGATGTGCTTGCCTACGGCCAACCCTTCCACCTGGTAGAACTGGATCTCGGAGCGGGCGCTGATCTGCTCATAACGATAGCACATCCCCGGCAGGATGACGCGGATGGGCTGGGGGCAATACTCGCGCATGACGCGGATCTGGCCGGGCGAGGTGTGCGTGCGCAGGATCACGCCGGGTGTGGTGGTGTAGAACGTGTCCCACAGGTCGCGGGCCGGGTGATACGGCGGCATGTTGAGCAGTTGGAAGTTCATCTCGTCGGTCTCCACATCGCGGGTGCGATACACCTGGAAGCCCATCTCAGCGCAGACCGCGTAAATCTCCCGCAGCGTCTGCGTCACCGGGTGCAACCGCCCCATCGGGACCGGACGCCCAGGCAGGGTGACGTCCAGGGGCGCGGCCCGCAGCGAGCGTTCCAGTTCGGCCTGGCGGATGGCTTCAGCGCGCTGAGTATAGGCCGCCTCCAGCTTCTGCTTGACCTCGTTGCCGCGCCGCCCCACTGCCGGGCGCTCCTCCTTGGGCAGCCTGCCCAGGTCGCCCAGGATGGTCATCAGCGGGCTCTTCTTGCCCAGGTGGGCCACGCGCCAGGCCTCCAGCGCCGCCGCGTCGGTGGCCTCGGCCAGGCGGGCCAGCGCCTCCTGTTCAATTTGATCTAAGAGATCCAGTTGACTGACCATGTTCACCTCCAGCGTGGCTAAAACAAACGCGCTCTCGCCCTGCAAGGGACGAGAGCGCAGGCTCCCGCGGTACCACCCTTCTTGGTCGGCGATGCCGACCCTCTCATTTGCCAACGGCCTCGCGGCGATTGGCTGCCCGGTTAACGGCGGGCTGCCGGAGCAGGCTACTCTCAAGGACGGAAACCCCTCCCTTCGTCTTCCGTCGTCCGTCCGATTTCACCTGTCAGCTCAGGAGCGAACTTCGGCGGGCTTCCTCCGAGCCGGGCTCCCAGTCCGCGACCCGGCCTCCCTGGCGGCCTCCACCCGCTTACTCCTCTCCGTCATCGCCTTTATGTTATGACAGCCTGATTATGCCTGAGAATCCCCAGTTTGTCAAGCCCGGCGACCGAAAGGGGCGTCTCAACTGCTCTGCTCAGAGGGGAAGCGGATGTCAGCCTATTGTCAGAGGAATGTCTTGGCAATCCCCAAATATGGCGGTAAACTGGAAGGCAACAGAGCAATATTATGGTACTAACGGATTAGCCTTGTGGTTAAGGAGGTCTCATGCGCGCACGTCGTGGCGTCCTCATCGCACTGGCCCTGCCGGCCCTGCTGATCCTGGTAGCGGCCTGGCCGGAGTTTTACACCGAATGGCTGTGGTTTGAGAGCGTGGGCTATCTGAGCGTGTTCCGCACACGCCTGACAGCGCAGTTCGGCCTGTTCCTGCTCGCTGGCCTGGTCACATTCGCGCTCATCGGGCTGAACCTGGTGCTGGCGCGGCGGCTGACGAGCAGCCCCTTCGCGGTGTACCTGCGCAGTGGTCGCAGCCGCCAGGTGATTGAACTGGCCGACCGCGCCACCACGTTCGCCATCTGGCTGGCTGCCGGGTTGCTCGGCCTGGTGTTTGGCCTGGTCGCTGCGGCCCGTTGGAGCCTGTTCCTGCGCTTTGCCAGTGCCGTGCCCTTTGGCGTGAGCGACCCGGTCTTCGGCCAGGATGTGGGCTTCTACGTGTTTGCGCTGCCGGTGTACCGCACCCTGATCAATGGGCTGCTCTGGACGTTGGGGCTGGCGCTCATCGGCGCGGCCCTGGTGTATGGCGGCGGCCAGCTTCGGGCGGAATTGCGCGTGTACAGTCCGCGTGCGCTGATGCACCTGAGCGTCCTGGGCGCGCTCTGGCTGCTGGTCAAGTCCGCCGACTACCTGGTGCAACGTTACGAGTTGCTCTACACCGCCCGCGCCGCTGCTGCCGGCCCCGGCTTCACCGACATCACCGTGCGCTTACCGGCGCTGACTATACTGGCGGTGGTCGTAGGGGCGGCGGCGGTGCTCCTCCTGGCCGCTGGCTGGTCGCGGCGCGCAGGCTTCGCATGGACGGGGCTGGGGCTGTGGCTGGTCACGCTGGTCCTGGCCAACCTGGTCCCCCCGCTGGTGCAGCAATTCCAGGTCCGCCCTAACGAACTCGTCCTGGAGCGGCCCTATATTGAACGCGCTATCGCCGGGACGCGCGCCGCCTACAACCTGGACGCCATCCAGGAGTTCCAATATTCCGGGCAGGGCACACTTAGCGCCGCCGCTCTGGAGGAACACCAGGCCACGCTCAGCAACGTGCGCGTATGGGACTACCGGCCGCTGCTGGCGACGTACGCCCAGCTTCAGGAAATCCGCCCCTATTATGACTTTTACGATGTAGATGTGGCCGCCTATACCCTTGAAGGGCAGTTGCGCGGCCTGATGCTCTCGGCACGGGAGATGAACGTAGAGCAACTCAACGAGGAGGCGCGCACCTGGGTCAACCAGCACCTGGTGTACACGCATGGCTACGGCTACGTGGCCAATCCGGTCAACCAGGTCGGCGCCGAGGGCCTGCCCGTCTTCCTGGTTAAGGACATCCCCCCGCAGAGCAGCGTCCCAGAACTGGCCGTCACCCGACCGGAGATTTACTACGGCGAGGAGACGACCAACTATGTCATCGTCAACACCCAGACGGAGGAGTTTGACTACCCGATGGGGGAGGAGAACGTGTACACCCGCTTCCAGGGGAGCAGCGGGGTGCCCTTGAGCAGCTTCTGGCGGCGGCTGGCCTTCTTCATCCGCTTCGGCTCCAGCCCCATCCTCCTCAGCCCCTCCATCACGCCTGAGAGCCGCATCCTGTTCCACCGCCAGATCACTGACCGCGTCCAGACGGTGGCCCCCTTCCTGCGCTACGACCCCGACCCTTACCTGGCGGTGGCCGACGGCAAGCTGTACTGGATTTACGACGCCTACACCTTCACGGCGCGCTATCCCTACTCCGAATTCTACGATGAGGACACAAACTACATCCGCAACGCGGTCAAGATCACCATTGACGCTTACGACGGGACCACGCGCTTCTACATCGCCGATCCCACCGACCCGCTGATCCGCACCTGGGCACGCGTCTTCCCTGACCTGTTCCGCCCGCTGGAGGAGATGCCGCGCAGCCTGGCCGAACGCATCCGCTACCCGGAGGGCCTGTTCCGCATCCAGGCGTACATGTTCGGTACGTTCCATATGCGTGATCCCCAGGTGTTCTATAACAAGGAGGACCTGTGGACGCTGGCCTATGAACTGCACGGCAGCCAGCGCCAGCAGATAGAGCCGTATTATGTCGTCATGCGCCTGCCGGACCGCAGCACGCCGGAGTTTCTGCTGATCGTCCCCTATACGCCCATGAACCGCGACAACATGATTGCCTGGCTGTATGCTCACAGCGGCGGCCCAGACTACGGCCAGCTCGGCGTGTATAAGTTCTCCAAGCAGGAGTTGGTCTATGGCCCGATGCAGATTGAATCGCGCATCAACCAGGACCCCACGATCTCGGCGCAGTTGACCCTGTGGGACCAGCGTGGCTCGCAGGTCATTGGCGGCAACCTGCTGGTGATCCCCATTGATAATGCGCTGATCTACGTCAAGCCCATCTTCCTGCAGGCCGAGACCAGCCGCCTGCCGGAACTCCAGCGGGTGATCGTGGCCTACCGCGATCACATCGTCATGGAGACCTCACTTCGGGCCGGGCTGGAGCGCATCTTCGGCATCGCCACCGGCCCACCCCCCACGCCTGAACCCGGCCCGACCCCGGCAGCCAACGACATCGCTGCGCTGGCCCGCTCCGCCCAGGCGCACTACGACCGGGCGCAGGAATGCCTGCGGGCTGGGGACTGGGCCTGCTACGGCGCGGAGCAGGCCGCCCTTCAACGCGACCTGGAGGCCCTCGTCGCGGCAACGGAAAAGTAGGGGCGAGGCGCCGCCTCGCCCCTACCCCATCCTATTTCAAGATGAGCGGCAGGTAAACCTCCCGAATGACCGCCGTCGGTGTCGTTGTGGGCGTCGGCGTGGCTGTTGGTGCGAACGTGGCTGTCAGCGTGGACGTGGGCGTCGGGCCACAGCCGCCCAGGAAGGTGAGGATTGTCCCCAGAAGCGCCTGGCCGTTCGCCGGGCTGGCGTGATACACCGAAGTCCACGCCGTCGTGAAGAACACCGCCCTGCCGTCCACCTTGTGAATGTTCGTCGGCGTGCCCGGGTTCGTCCCGCCCTCAGAACGAAAGGCCACGCGGGCTGTCGCATCAGGGTTCACGATATCGTAGAATGAAGAGAAGCCGGGCGGGCTGCTCACCGGCAGGTTAGGGTAAGGCCCGCCGATGGGATCACCCGGCTCACCCAGGATACCATTGGCGAAGGAGTTGTCATCGTCGGTGTGACTGGCGATGCCCAACTGGGTGATACCGAAGGTCGTCAGCCCCATATCAAACAGGTAGTCCTGGCTGTCCAGGAAGAGGTGGCCGCCGCTGTTCAGATAGGTTGTCAGTTCAGCCTCGTCCGTGGCATTCGGCCCGGCCCAGGGATCGCTTGGGCTGCCGAATTTGTCGCCGCTCCACCAGATGACGATACGATGGCCGGCCATTTGCGCTGCGGTGGGGCCGTTCTGGTTGGTTGTGCCTACTTCAAACAGGTTGAAGCTGACGCCCAGGCCATTGAGGGCCGCCTGATAAAAGCCCCGCAGATCGGGCGCGTCGTTGTCATCGTCCACCAGGAGAACGCAGCGCCCTGGGACAAAGGTGGGCGTCGGGCCGACGGTGTTCGTCGGTGTTGGCGTAACCGTTGGCGTGCGCGTTGGCGTGGGGGTCGGGGTGTTGCTGGGCATGGGCGACGGGCCGAAGGTCGGCGTGGCGGTGGGGGTAGAAGGCCCGGTGTCCAGCGTGCTCATGAAGGCGTCGGCGCCGCCGTTGTGGCTGGGATCATATGCCCCCGAAGTGACCGGGAAGTTGAGCGACCGGGCTTCGCCGCTGAGATAAGCGATGCCGCTCCCTTGAAGGGCCACGCCCCAGCCCGTGTCCGCATTGTCCCCGCCCAGATAGGTGCTGTACAGGAGCGGCGCCGTGCCGCTGGCATTCAGCCGGGTGAGGAAGGCATCGTTGCAGGGACTGCCGGCGCACAAGCCCCCGCCATGCGTTGTCTGAAATGCGCCAGGCGTTATGGGAAATCCGGCGGAGCGGGTAAAGCCGGTCACATAGGCGTTGTTGCTGGCGTCAAGCGCAATCGCGTAGCCCCCATCGGAGTTATCCCCACCCAGGTAGGTACTATAAATGAGCGCGCTGCCGCTGGCGTTTAAGCGGGTCACGAAGGCATCGTAGCCGCCGCCTGAGGTCGGTTGGAATGCCCCTGGCGTGGTAGGGAAGTTGGAAGAGAGGCTATAGCCGGTCACATGGACTTCCCCGTCTGGGTTCACCGCTATCCCCATGCCCACATCCTCGCTGTTCCCGCCCAGGAAGGTGGAATAGACCAGCCCGCTGCCAGGCGCATTCAGCCCGGCCACGAACGCATCCGGCTGCCCCACGCTGCAACTGGCGCAAGTCGGCTGGACGACGCCGGAGGTAGTGGGGAAGTTGGCCGACCAGGTGTTGCCTGTGACCATCGCGGCGCCGGTGGTGTCTAAGGCGATAGCCTGGCCATTATCCGGGGCATTGCCGCCTAGGAAGGTGGCATACACCAGGGTGCCGTCGGATGCAAGCTTGGCCACGAAGGCGTCCTGGTTGCCTGCATAGGTTGTCTGGAACGCGCCGGGGGTCACAGGGAAATTGGGCGATTGGGTGAAGCCGGTGATGTAGGCGGCGCCGCTGCCATCCAGGGTGATCCCGTTTCCAGCCTCATAGTAGGTGCCCGTCAGACAGCGGGAGTACACCAGTGCACTGCCCTGGGCATTCAATTTGGTCACGAAAACGTCATCATACATATCGCCACTGCATGTGCCCATGGTGATGGGGAAGTCGGGCGACCGGGTGAAGCCGGTAACGTACACCTGACCGCTGCTATCCACGGCGATGCCCAGCCCCTGATCCATCTGGCTGCCGCCCAAAAAAGTGGCGTAGATCAGGTCGGCCTGTCCATTCCCCGCCGGATTGATCTTGGCGACGAAGCCATCGGAGATAAACGGGGGACAGCCACCGCCGCAGGTCGTCTGGAACGCGCCCGGCGTTGTGGGGAAATCCGCCGAATAGGTATAACCGGTGATGTATGCCGTGCCGCTGGCATCTACGACGATGCCCCGGCCGGCTTCGCCGTTGCTCCCACCCAGGTAGGTACTGTAGAGCAGGTTCATCGGGCCGGACAATAGAGGACGAAGGGCAGCAGACGGAGGGGATACCGGCGAGGGTGAGGCCACCAGGCTAATCAGCCCATCTGTCAGGACCGGCTGGAGCAGCGCCCCATCGCCGGTCAGGAAGGGCGGCAGGGCGATCGGGCCGAGGGCCGTGCTCAAGCGTATATGGTCGCCATCCACCGCAACTGCAGCCGCGCCCTCCACACGCAGGCGTACCGCGCTCAGGGCCGCGCCGGGATGGGCGATCAGGCGCAGACCTCGCAGGTCACCCCCCACCTCCAGGTCCATCCCCGGATACAGCCCCACATAGCGCACCCCGCCCCACACCGGCACATCGGCGTGCCACCTTGTCGGATCGTTGCCAGAAAAGTAGGAGACATGCGTGTGCAGGCGGTGGAATGGCTCCAGGCGGGGCTGGGGGTTGGCGCCGAGGAAGGAGAGCTTGAGGTGCACGCCTGCACCCCCTCCCTCCCCCTCCCCCATCCAAGGGGCGGGCAGCCCCCCTCCCCCCAGTGTGGGGAAGGAGCGCGGGGTGGGGGGCTTCACCATCGTGATCCACAGCCCCTCCTCCGCCAGCCACAATGTCACGCTGTCCCCACGCACCTGGAAGCGGGCGCGGGGGTCAAACTGACCCACGTTTTCAATAAACAACAGGGGAGCATTGTGACGCGCCTGAAGGATATGGGACTGGTCAGAAGTGGTGGGCGAAACAGCCTGGGATGTCGGCCTGGAGCGGGCCTGGCCAGACCCACCCCCGACTAACAGGATAAGGATCACCAGCCATAGGGAAACAAACCCTCGGGCCATACGGTTTTGCTCCTCTCTATACCAGGGGATTGGCGACCTGCGCTATTTTAGTTATACGCTGGCTGGCTCTGGCTGGATGACAGAATTTGGGGCAGGAAACGCGTTACGCTGCCTCAGCGCGCCCTGGAGGCCCTCGTCGCCGCGACGGAGCAGTAATGGGACGACGGACGGCTGAAAGCTGACCGCCGGAAGCCCAGGCTACGGCGCGTACAAGATGCGTTCGCAGTTGGCGCAGGTGACCAGGTCTTCCGACTGGCGGGCCTGCTGTAAGCGGCTGGAGGGGGGAGCGTCGCCACAAGCGCTGCAGGCGCCGTCCTCAATGCGCGCCACCGCCTGCCCGTGCTTGCGCTCCCGCAGGGCTTCATAGACCGCCAGGTCAGCGGCGCTGATGCCCATCAGGTGCAGTTCGCGTTCATCGGCCAGCGTTTTCAGGCGGGCCTCTATCTGGGCGGCCTCAGCGCGGAGATTGGCCTGGTCTGTGGCGGCGGTGGCCTCCACCTCGGCCAGCCGGCGGCGGGCCGCAGCCAGGGCCTCCATCTGCTCCTCTACGTTGAGCATGGCCTCCAGCAGTTCATCCTCACGGGCCTGGCGGTAGCGGCCCAACGCCGCCAGTTCCGCCTGGAGGTCGCTGAGTTCTTTGGGGTTGCGGATGCGCCCGCTATACAGCAGGGCCTCCGTCTCGGCCAGTTTACCGGCCAGGCTGGCGACCTCCAGTTCCAGGTCGCGTTGCCGGGTTTGCCAGCGGTGCAGTTCAGCCTGAGCTGCGGCCACCTCGGCCTGCGCCTGGCGCACGACCAGGCTCTCGCCCAGCGCGGCCTGGATCTCGGCCAGGCGACGACGCCTGGCAGCCATCTCCAGGTCTATCTCTTGCAGAGCGTAGAGAGCAGCAGCACGGCTTGACATGGCGATCGCGTGGCGCGGATTATAGCATGGACAAGGACAATCGGCTACACGCCTGTGGGGGCATCGTTGCTCAAGAACGCGGAGCTATCGCCGCAGTCCTCTCACCGAAGGGCACGGTGGAGGGCTACCGGCAAGCTGCTGATCAGGTTGCTGGTCTAGAAGCCGCGCCAGACCTCCACTCCATCCGGCGTGACGAGCAGAATCTGGCCGGTGAGGGGGTATTGGCGCTGGCGGGCGTCGTCGCGGATCAGGGGGGCGAACTGCCGGGCCAGGTCAAAGGTAAAGGCGATCAGGAAATCGCGGTTGGGGATGCCCACCAGGTACTCTGGCCCCAGGTACTCGGCCAGGAAGTCGCGCTGGCGCGGCAGCAGGATACGCGTGGCGTCGTAGCCATCGCCGCTGTCAATCACAATAAAGGCAGAGGGGGTGTCCTCGTCCGGGGATTGGCTCATCTTGAGCGGCAGCCCTTCGGAGGCCGCTTCTAGATTCTCCAAGGCCAGCTCCAACAGGCTGTCAAAATCTACTCCCCAGCGGGCCAGGTCACACTGGCGCAGATAGGTAACGTTGTCCGGCGCATCCAGCACCAGGGCGATGACCAGTCCGGCCTCCCAGGGCCGGTACACAGGGCGTCTGTCCGGGTCGGCCATACTGGCGCTCACCGCCTCCAGCGAGGCGGCTGGCTTGAGCATGGGGAAGATGCGCTCGCGCACCGCCTCCAGTTCCAACGTGTCCAGCGCCGAGGCATCCAACGGCAAGGCGCGCAGGAAGGCCGTGAGCAGGGCATCTATTTCGTCGGGGTCCGTAACCGTGGCGGCGGCCTGATAGGCGTTGAGCAGGCCGATGCTGAAGGGCATCCCGCCCTGCTCGCCGATCAAGCGCAGCGTCTCCGCGCGCCGCCAGACGATCTCCGGCCAGATGGCGCGGGCCAACTCCAGCGCCCGGTCGGTGAACGCCTCGGCGCGTTCCTGTTCACTTGCAGTGGAATCCATCATCTTGCCCTCCCTGACACCATTGAGTCCCGCTGAATTTCTACCCGCCGTTTTTCACGTAGCGATCAAAGAACGCCAGTGTGCGCTCCATAAACAGCCGCCAGTCGTCCCCGCGAAACGAGTGGGGCGCGCCAGGATAGCTGTAATATTCTACTATGGCCCCCACGTCCCGCAAGCGCCCGGCCAGGTCAGCAGACCAGGCTGGCGGCACCTGGTCATCGGCCTCGCCGTGATGAATGGACACCGGCGCACGGACGTACTCCAGATAGTGGATCGGCGAGAGGCGGGCATAGACCTCAGGCAACTCATCGGGCGTACCGCCGATGCGCTGCGCCCACTCATCCGGCCCACTACGGTCCCACATCGTGCGAATATGGCGCCAGTTTTCGGCGGCATCCGCGCTCATCGCCGCGTAGAGCACAAACGCCTTCACCCTGGGGTCAATCACCATGACATAGGTGCTGATGCCCCCGCCCATACTATGGCCCCACATACCGATCCGGCTGGCGTCCGCCTGGGGCAGCGTCTGAACCGAGCTGACCAGATTGAGCACATCTATAGCATAGCCAATGCGGAAGGCGTTATCGCCCTCGTCCGAGCCGCCATAGCCGCGATAATCCGGGCTGATGGTCAAATAGCCCCGGCTGGCGTAATAATCGGCGTAGTCGCGCAGGTAGGTCCCGCTGACCGACGGCGGCGTGACGTAGCCGTGATTGAGGATGATCACCGGGAACGGCCCGGCCCCGCTGGGGATGTTCATGATGCCGGTGATGCGCAGCCCATCGCTGGGATAGGCGATCAGGGTGCGGGTGAACGCCGGGGTCACCTCCAGGGTGCGGACAATGGTGATAGGGCCGCCAGGGTAGCTGCGCGCCCGCAGGGCCTCAATGGAGAGCGTGGCCAACAGGTCGGGGGTGGCCGTTGTCGCTGGGGTATCCGTCGGCTGGGGCGTGGCTGTCGCTGAAGGCGTATCCGTCGGTGGGGGTGTGGCTGTCGGCTGAGGCGTGCTTGAGGAGAGCGGTTGTGATGTGGCGGTGAATGCTGCCTCCGGTGTAGGCACAGTTGTCACGGTTATCAGGGCCTCCTGCGTCTGTACAGGTGTCCTGGTGGGCACAGGGAGCGGTGCACTCTGGCAGGCGGCCAGCACCAGGCTGAGAGCGAACAGGGCAAACCGGGGCAATGCCCGGTAGCGAGTGGGGGATTGGCGACGCATGGCGGCGATTTTACCCCTGCGTTGCGCTCAGGGCAAGCTCTGGCCGCCGCCCCCTCCCTCACCCCCCCGTCCAGGGGGAGGGAACATACTCCCTCCCCCCATTGTGGGGGAGGGTTGGGGTGGGGGGAATGTCATCCCCTCCCAGTCGTGGAGGAGGCTCAGGCGTTCGGCTGAAGTGGCAACGTGAACGTGAACGTGCTGCCCTGGTGTGGCTGGCTCTCCACCGAGATGCGCCCGCCGTGCGCCTCCACTGCCAGGCGGCAGAAGGCCAGCCCCAGCCCGCTGCCATTGCGCGCCGCCTTATTCACCTGGACAAACTTCTCAAAAATATGGGCGTGGTATTCCGGGGGGATGCCCTCGCCATCGTCCTGCACGCTGACTACAAGATAGCCGTTCTCGGCACGGGCAGTCAGGGTGATGTGACCGCCGGGGGCGGTGTGCTTGAGCGCGTTCTGCACCAGGTTGTGGATGACGCGCCCGATCAGGTCGCGGTCCACCAGGGCCTGCGGCAGATCGGGCGGGGTCTCCACGCGGATGTGCTTCCCCTGCTGCTCGGCCACACCAGCAGCCTGCTCTGCCCCAGCCTGGAGCAACTCGGCAATCGCCACCGGCTGGCGGTTCAGGGGCAGTTCCCCCGCTTCCATGCGGTTGATGTCCAGCAGCGTATCAATCAGGGTCGCCATCGCCTGGCTGCTGCGCCGCACGTTCGCCAGGAAGCGCGTGCGTTGCCCCGCCAGATCGGGCCGGTCCAGCGCCTTCTCCAGCAGGCTAAGGTTGGCAAAGGCGGCTGAGAGAGGGCTGCGCAGGTCGTGAACGATCATTTGAGTCAGATCGTTGCGCAATGCCTCGGAGCGCTTCAGTTCGGCGTTGGTCTGCTCCAATTCCTGGGTGCGCATCTGGATGAGCTTATCGGCGCGGCGCACGATCCCCAGGAGCAGCAGGAACAGGACGGTCATCGCCAGACCGGTGGTAGTGACCGTACGGGCGCGGACAGTGATGGCGCGGCTCTCCAATTCGGGTAACGACCGCACCAACTCCAACGCAGCCACAGGGCGGGTCTCCCCCGGCGTGCCAGCCGCCGGGAACACCGGCACATAGGTGGCCAGCACGGTGACAGGCTCGGCGTCGCCCGGCGGGGTGTGTTCCTCCTTTTCGCTGACCGTCTCCCCCGCGACCACCCGCTGCAGCCACTCCTGGGACTCTTCTGAATCGGTCAGCCCGGCACTGGATGCCTGTTCGTGCACAGCGGGATGGCCGCTCGTTTCGGGGAGAGCGTAAGGGTCATCTGAGGAGCGAGCCTCTTCCGCCAGCGAGCGCGCGTCCACCTGATAAACAACCTGGCCCTCCAGGTCGTATACGGTCAACTCCATCACGCCCAGATCGGCGAGGTACTTCAGCCACAGGCGCAACGCATCATCCTGGGCCACCTGGCTGACCGCCTGGGCCGAGCGAAAAGCCGGTATCTCCAGCGCCAGGCTGTGCGCCAGGTTCGCGGCGTAGGTGGCGTTCTCGGCTTCAAAGTGTCTGATGAAGTCGTCGTTGGACAGGCGAGCGTAGAGTTCGCTGAGGCCCAGCGCCAGCGCAGCAATGACGATCAGGCTGGCTGCGGCGAAGTACGAGGTCAGCCGGAAGGTGCGGCGGCGCTCATAGGTGCGCCACAGCCCGACCATGGTCAGAGTGAAGCCGATGAGCAACAGGATGTGGTAAGCCCACCAACTCAGGTGCCAGATGGGGAAGAAGTGCATACTGATGCTGGCGCAGGCCAGCAACGCGGCGGTCAGGGCCATCAGCCCATCCAACCGGGCACCGCCGCGCCGGTAGGTGCGCCACAGCCGGAGGGCCGCTACCAGCCACAGCGCGAACGTAGCAGCGAATAGCAGCTTGGTGGTCCAGGGTTGGGTCAGGCGTTCTATCGCCGTGAGCCAGCCAGGGGCAAAGAAGACAATGGCGGCATAGGCCAGCATAGCCCCGATGGCGGCCAGGAGGATGTGCGTCCACTGCTGCTCCCAACCCCTGGGGGGCGCTTCCGGCGCCAGGGTAGCGCTGAGCGCGAAAATGGCCCCACCCACCAGCAGCGTCAGCCAGGCCGACCAGGTCACCCCAGGATTGAAACCGGCGATCAGCGCGCCCGGTGTGGTCAGGCCATGCAGGAAGAACAGGCTGCCCATCAGGGCGAAAGCCAGCCCGAACAGGCGATGGCATGGCGCGGCGTTCTCGCCCACGCTGGCGACCACCAGCCAGGCGACGACTGCCGCGGTGAAGGCGATGAAGGTCACAATATAGAAATGGAAAATCGGCTGATGAAAGGTGACATCCAGCGCAGGGACGGCTTGAAGCAGGGCGAACAGGGCGATGACCAGCCCAAGTGCCCATAGCGCTATAGCCTGTCCATTAACCCGCGTTCGGGAAGCGGAAGCGACCATCACGTGCCTGCTTTGTACCACCGTCATCCTGGGCAGAGTAGGGGCACGTTGCAACGTGCCCCTACGGCTCTGCATGACACACCTGTGAGGATTATAAGAAAACAGGGCCGTCCAGGTCTTTAGGAAAGTTGTCCCACCGCGATGCACAGCGTATACTCTCAGTTATGCAACCAATACCTGCTATCACCATCGTCGGACTGGGGCCGGGCGACCCGGCGCAGATCACACGCGAAGCCTGGGAGGTGCTCACCCAGGCAAGCGAGGTCTATGTGCGCACATCGCGCCACCCTGCGATTGCCGGTCTCCCGGCCGGGCTGAAGCTGGTCTCCTTTGATCCCCTGTACGAGCGCGAGAGCGACTTTGAGGCTGTCTATGCGGGGATCGCGGCGGAGGTGCTGCGGCTGGGCCAGCGGCCAGAGGGCGTCATCTACGCCGTCCCCGGCCACCCGCTTGTGGGCGAAGCCAGCGTCACCCGTATCCTGAAAGAGGCAAAAGCCATCGGGCTGAATGTCCGCCTGGTGGCTGGCCTCAGCTTTATTGAGCCGGTGCTGGCGGCGCTGGAACTGGACGCGCTGGATGGGCTACAAGTCGCCGACGCGCTGGAGATCGCCGCCCGCGTGCATCCGCCGTTGAACCCCGATGTGCCCGCGCTGATCGCCCAATTGTACAGCCGCGCTCTGGCCGCCGAGGTCAAACTGACATTGATGAACGCTTACCCCGACACGCATCCGGTGGCACTTGTCCATGCGGCGGGCACGCGCGATGAGCGTGTGGAGCATTTGCCCCTGTATGAGCTTGATCGGCGCGAGACCCTGGGCGACCTCACCGTGCTCTACGTCCCGCCGCTGCCCCTCCCCGGCGCCTTTGAGACCTTCCAAAACACCGTCGCCCGGCTGCGCGCCCCGGATGGCTGCCCCTGGGACCGCCAGCAGACGCACCAGAGCCTGCGCCCCGGCCTGCTGGAGGAGACCTATGAGGTCCTGGCCGCGCTGGACGCCGAGGATATGGACGCGCTGCGCGAGGAGTTAGGCGACCTCCTGCTCCATATCGTCATGCAGGCACAGATGGCCACCGAGGAGGGCAGCTTCCGCATGGCCGATGTCATCGCGCAGGAGAACGCCAAGCTCATCCGCCGCCACCCCCATGTCTTCGCTGGCGTGGAGGTCTCAGGCGTGGCCGAGGTCCTGGCGAATTGGGAGAAGATCAAGCAAGCCGAGAAAGCCGAGGAAGAGGCGCCCGGCGAAGGCGTATCTGCCCTGGCCGGTGTGCCGCCCGCCCTGCCGGCGCTGGCTCAGGCCCAGGCTTACGGGCGTAAGGCCGCCCGCGTCGGCTTTGATTGGCCAGACGTCCACGGCGTGGTGGCGAAAGTGCACGAGGAGATCGCGGAGGTGGAGGCAGCCAGGACGCCCGAAGAGCGCGCCGCCGAGTTGGGCGACCTGCTCTTCGCCATCGTCAACTGGGCGCGCTGGCTGAACGTGGATGCCGAGACCGCCTTGCGCCAGGCCAATGCCCGCTTTGCCCGCCGCTTCGCTGCGGTGGAGGCCCAGGCGCGTGCCCAGGGCGTTGACCTGCGCCAGATGAGTCTGGAAGCCCTGGATGCGCTATGGGAGGCGGCGAAAAACAATAGCCTGTCATCCAATGGATGACAGGCCAGGTTCATAGTCGGGGCGCCCAGATTTGAACTGGGGACCTCACGGACCCGAACCGTGCGCGCTAACCGAGCTGCGCTACGCCCCGTCTCCGCGCAATGGCCGCATGTGCAGCCAGCTTGCGGCGTCAACACGATTATACTTGAAAACCCCTCACCTGACAAGGCGACAACCGGCCTGGCAGGTGCATCGGTTCTAGCCTGTTTATCACCCCCTCCCTGGCTCTCCTCTCATCCCCCTCCCCCCTTGCGGGGGAGGGAGGGGGTGGGGGCATATCTGCCGGGCTAGCGCAGCATCGTCGTTCGCGCCACCTCGCGCCCTCTCTCCGTCAGCGCCAGCCGCCTGCCGCCATTCACGCGCTGCGCCAGCCCATGACGCACCACGTAATCTGCCACCTGCTCCGCAAACGCCGGCGGCCAGCGCATGTGCCGCTCCAGGTGATCCAGGGCCGTCTCCTCGGCCTCATCTGCGGCGCCCTCATGCTGCGAGAGGTGCACCAGCAACATTTCCCCGGCGAACTGCCAGCGCTGGCGGCGCAACCTGGCCCAACGCGCCACCAGCCCCCGCTCCGGCGCCAGAAGCAGCGTTGCCAGGAAAAACAGCCCCGCCATGGTCGCCATGCTCCCCGCAATAGAGGCATCAAGCTGCCGCGCCAGGAAATAGCCAGACACCGCCGAGGCCACGCCGATGCCCACGCTCATCCCCAGCATGGCCGATAGCCGCTCGGTCAGCAGATAGGCCGCCGCAGGCGGCGCGATCATCAGGGCCACCACCAAAACCGACCCCACCGCCTCAAACGATCCTACCGCAGTCACGGAGACCAGGGTCATGAGCGCGTAGTGGATCAGCGCGGGCGAGAAGCCCAGCGCCGCCGCCAGGCTGGCATCAAACGTCGCCAGCTTCAACTCTTTATAGAACACCAGGATGAAGGCCAGGTCCACTACCCCAATCGCCCCCGCCAGCCACAGCGCCCTCGGCCCCAGGTCCAGGCCCGCCACTATAAACCGATCAAACGGCGCGAAGGCCAGTTCGCCCAAAAGCACAGCGTCCACGTCCAGGTGGACGTTGCTGGCATAGCGGCTGATCAGGATCACGCCCAGCGAGAACAGCGCCGGAAAGACCAGGCCAATGGCGGCATCCTCCTTCACCAACCGCGTGTGCACCAGCGCCTCCACCAGGGTCACGGTCAGCACGCCCGTCAACGTCGCCGCGACGATCATGGGCAGCGAGGCCAGGCTCTCGGTCACGAAGAACATGAGCACAATGCCCAGCAGGATGGCGTGGCTGATGGCGTCGCTCATCAGCGCCATGCGCCGCAGCACCAGGAACGTCCCCACCAGCGCACACCCCGCCGCCACTACCGAGGCAATCAGGATGATCTCAAGCTGAACCAGGCTGACCATATCGTGCTTCCTCTATAATATATAATAACCGACGACAGACGACGGATCGTCGTCCTCCATCCTCACCGCACCATCACCTGCCGCGCCATCTCCCGTCCCAGTGGGGTCAGCATCAGGCGATTGCCGCTGCGGGTGACAATGCCTCCCGCTATAGCTTCGCGCACCACCCGCCGGGCAAACTCCCGTTCCCAGCGCAACTCAGCTTCCAGATGGGAAAGCTCGCTCTCAATGGCCTCTTCAGGCCGCCCCTCATGATGGAGGAGGTGCACCGCCAGCGCCTCCACCGCAAATTGCCAGCGTTGCCGTGCCTGGCGCCGCGCCCGCGCCAGCACGCCCCGCTGCGGCGCCAGGAGCAGCGAAAGCAGGACGACCGCGCTCATATACAGGACGATCGTTGGGCCGGTGGGCAGGTGCGCCACCAGGCTGCTGGTTACTGCCCCGGCCAATCCCACCAGCGCCCCGAACAGGCCGGAGAGAACAACCATCACGCTCAGCCGCTCGGTCCATTGCCGGGCCGCTGCCGCGGGCGCCACCAGCATGGCACTCATCAACACCACCCCTACGGTTTGCAGGCCGACGACGATGGCGATGACGATAAGCGAGGTGAGCAGGATATCTAGCCGCCGCACCGGATAGCCCAGGGTGGCGGCGAAGCCAGGGTCAAAGCTGAGCAGCTTAAACTCCTTCCACAGCAGGACGACCACGCCCATCGCCACTGCGCCCAGAACGGCCATCGTTTCCACATCGCGCTGCAGCAACGTCGCCGCCTGGCCGAACAGGAAGCGGTCCAGCCCCGCCTGGCTGGCGTTGGGCAGCTTCTGGGCAAAGGTCAACAGCATCAGCCCCAGGCCGAAGAAGACAGAGAGCACGATCCCCAACGCGGCATCCTGCTTCACGCGGGTATAGCGGATGATCGCCATCATCCATAGCGTCCCGATCCATCCCGCCACCGCCGCGCCCAGGATCAGAGCCAGCGGTTCCTTGGAGCCGGTGAGCAAGAAAGCCAGGACAACGCCGGGCAGGGCGGCATGGGAGAGGGCATCGCCGAGCAGGCTCTGCTTGCGCAGCACGGCGAACGCGCCCAGGATACCGCTCACCAGGCCCAGCGTGGCCGCACCCAAAGCCACCGTGCGCAGCGTGTAGTCAAACAGCAGATCGTGGAGTATCTGCGCGATGGTCATGCCTGCCCCTGTGTGCCTATGGCCTCCGGTTCGCGCCCATTCGTTACTCGCGGCAGGAAGGCAATGCGCCCGCCGTAGGCCTTGCGCAGGTTCTCATCGGTGAGGACCTCCTGGACCGGCCCGGCGGCGATCCGCCGCACGTTGAGCAGCATGGCCCAATCAAAATACTCCTCCAGTGTTTGCAGGTCGTGGTGCACGGCCACCACCGTCTTACCCGCAGCGCGCAACTCCTGGAGCAGGGCGATGATGGCCCGCTCGGTCGTAGCGTCCACGCCGGCGAAAGGCTCATCCATGAGATAGATGCGGGCATCCTGCACCAGAGCACGCGCCAGGAAGACGCGCTGCTGCTGCCCGCCGGAGAGCTGGCTGATCTGCCGGTCGGCGAACTCGGCCATGCCGACCTTTTCCAGGCTTTCTAAGGCCAGTTCGCGCTCGCGGCGCCCAGGCCGGCGCACCCAGCCCAGCCTGCCGTACAGCCCCATCATCACCACGTCCAGCGCGCTGGTGGGGAAGTCCCAATCCACGCTGCTGCGTTGTGGCACGTAGCCCACCAGATGGCGCTGTTCGGCATAGGGCCGCCCATAGATGCGCACCTGACCGGCAGCCGGCTGGACCAGGCCCAAGATGGCCTGGATCAGGGTGGACTTGCCCGCGCCGTTCGGCCCGACGATGGCCATAAGTACGCCCTCTGGCACCTCCAGGTCCACATCCCACAGCACCGGCTGATCGCGGTAGGCGACGGTCAGATCGGTGACTTCAATAGCCTTGGGCCTGTCAAAAGAGGACGAAGGACGAAGGACGGAGGACGGATTCGCCTCATTTTCCATAGCTATCATTCACCTAATAAGGCCCTCACAATGGTGTCAATATTGTGCCGCACCATGCCGATGTACGTGCCCTCCGGCGTGCCAGGGTTACCCATGGCATCGGAGAAGAGTTGGCCGCCGATGCGGACGTTGAACCCGCGCGCCTGCACTGCGGCCTGCACCGCTTCAATCGTGCGCGGCGAGACCGAGGACTCCACAAAGATGGCGCGAATCTTGCGCTGAGCGATGAAGTCGGCCAGGTGTTGCACGTCGGCGGTGCCCGCTTCGGTGGCGGTGCTGATGCCTTGCAGGCCGCGCACCTCAAAGCCATAGGCCCGCCCGAAATAGTTGAAGGCGTCGTGCGCGGTGATCAACACGCGCTGCTCAGGCAGGAGGCGCGCCGCCTGGGCCTGGACGTAGGCGTGCAGGTCGGCGAGTTGGGCCAGGTACGCCTGAGCGTTGGCGCGGTACAGGTCGGCGCTGCCGGGGTCCATATCCATCAGAGTATCGCGGACGCACTCCACCGCCTTCATCCACAGGGTGACATCAAACCAGACGTGAGGGTCATAAGCGCCTTCAAACTGCGGTGGGGCCAGCAACAGGCTGCGGTCAATGCAGTCGGTGACCGCCACGGTGCGCGTGCGGCTGCGCATCCGTTCCAGCACGTCGCCCATCTTGGCCTCCAGGTGCAGGCCGTTGTAGAAGACCACGTCGGCTTCCAGGAGACGGATGACATCTCCTTCTGTAGCCTTGTACAGGTGCGGGTCCACGCCCGGCCCCATCAGCCCGATGACCTGCACGCGCTGGCCGCCGACGTTGCGCACGATGTCGCTAATCATACCGATGGTGGTCACGGCGCGGATAGGACGCCGGGAGAGGTCCTCCTGTGACCGGGCCACCGGCGTGGCGCAGCCCGTCAAGACCAGGGCGATTGCGGCGCTGAGGATCAGCCCCAGGGCGGGCCATCTCCTCAGCCGGGCCATCGTTTTCCACCCAGATAGCATGATTCGCCCATTCTAAAACAAGTTTTAGGCTTGCCTAAAATATCGCCTCATTATAACGATGTGGGCCAGCATTGTCAAGCGGGATGCGCCGCCGGTTTCAGGCACAGGCTTTGCCACCTGCTCCCTTCTGTGCTAAACTTATCTATTCGGTGTGCAGCCTCTGGCTGACGGTTGAGCATCGCGGTAGATCAGCTTACACGAGAGAACAACGCATGAGAGCGGCTCAAAGAAGACCGAAGCGCTTATCGCGCCTGGGGCGGCTGATAGTCCTTACCCTGGGCCTGCTGCTGATCCAGCAGGCCGGGCGATTGCCTGGCGTCGCTGCCCAGGCCAATGGCATCACCTCGCCCAAAGATGGCGACGTCCTGCAGGGCCAGGTCCAGATCACCGGCACGGCGGTTCATCCTGAATTCCTGCGCTATGAGCTGTTCTTCGGCCCCTGTCCGGTTTCGGGCGTGGAGTGGTGCGGCATCGGCGACGCGGTGTTCCAGCAGGTCCAGAACGGCCTGTTGGGTGTGTGGAACACGGCTACCATCCCAGACGGCATCTACCAGATCCAGTTGCGCGTGGTGAAGCGGGACGGCAACTATGAGTCCTATTTTGTGCGCGGCCTGGTGGTGGCCAACACACGCCCACCCACCGAGACGCCCACGCCCACCGAGACGCTGGGGACACCCACGCCGGAAACGCCTGTATCCACACTGCCCGCTGGGACGCCGACCGTGATCATTGAGCAGCCGCCCACTGCCACGCCCCGCGCCACCGCCACGCCTCGCGCTGTGGCCGGGACGACGGGCACAACCGGCGGAAGCGGCGGCAGCCAGGGCCGGGGCGGGCTGATTGAATTGCCCAGTGAAGAGGAGGTGGCTACCTTCTTCAGTGAAGTGCGCGCCTCGCTGTGCTGGGGAGCCCAACTGGGCCTGCTCGCCATCTTCCTGGTGGGCGCCTATGTGGGCGCGCGGAACACCATTCGCCTCGCCTGGCGCCGCGCCCGGCGCAGCCGCACCTGGCGCACCAACCTGGAGCGTAAAACCTGAAACCTGACGTACCAAGCGTCCAACGTCATGGCCGACAATGTCTGACAGAGTGCTCATCGTCGGCCTGGGGAATCCGGGCCGACGCTATGCGGGTAACCGACATAATGTGGGATTTCAGGTGCTGGACCGGCTGGCGGCGGCGCACGGGCTGGCCTTCAGCCGCAGCCAGGGCCAGGCCCTGATCGCCACCGGCCAGATCGCGGACCGCCCGGTCATCCTGGCCAAGCCCCAAACCTACATGAATGAGAGCGGCCGGGCCGTAGCCGCGCTTGTCCGCTTTTACCAGATTGACATGCCCAACCTGCTGGTCGTTTATGACGACCTGGACCTGCCCTTTGGCACGCTGCGTTTGCGCCCGGAGGGGAGCGCGGGCGGCCATCACGGTATGGAATCTATTATCGCCGCGCTGGGCCGCCAGGACTTCCCCCGCCTGCGCATCGGCATTGGTCGCCCACCGGGGCGTATGGACCCGGTGGAGTACGTCCTCCAGGACTTTGATCGG
The DNA here is from genome assembly GCA_034432795.1 of Anaerolineae bacterium. GTDB lineage: Bacteria > Chloroflexota > Anaerolineae > DSLN01 > DSLN01 > DAOUBF01. The sequence goes on along the minus strand of DAOUBF010000003.1, from coordinate 33,144 downwards.
GAGCAACAGGAAGTTCTCCCGGAGCTTTATGACCGGGCGGTGAAGGCCATTGAGTCCTTCCTGTCGGAGGGCATCGTCCTGACGATGAGCCGCCATAACACCAGCGTGATATGAACCTGTCCGGTCTGCTTCCCCTTCTCCACCAGGTTCCGGCCTACCGGCAACTGCTCCAGGGCAGGAAGCACACAGCGCAGAGCGCCCCGCCCCCGCGGGTGCTGCGTCTACCGCGTGGGCCACGCGCGTTTGTGGCCGCCGCCCTCCAACGCGACCTGAAGCGGCCCGTCCTCCTGATTACGGCGCGGGTGGAGCAGGCCCAGGCCCTGGCGAGCGAGTTGGCGGCCTGGCTCGGCGCGGAGGCAGCGGTGGCCCGGTTCGCCGAGCCGGTGCCCCTGCCCTATGAGCGCGCCCCCTGGGGCGAAGCCACGCGCCGCCAGCGCCTCACTGTGCTGGCTCAACTGGTGGAACTTGGGGGGGAAGGGACAGACGACGGGCAACAGAAGTCCGCACCCCCTCTTGTCGTGGCTTCGGCGCGGGCGCTGATGCAGAAGACGCTGCCGCGTGAACGCTTCATCGCCGAGATACGCACGCTGCGCCGGGGCCAGGTGATCCATCTGGAGCGCACACTGGCGGATTGGGTCGGGCTGGGCTATGAAGCCACGACCGTTGTAGAAGCGCCGGGGCAATTCAGCCATCGCGGCGGCATCCTGGACATTTATCCCCCGCCCTCCCCCTTCCCGGTGCGCATTGAGCTTTTCGGCGACGAGATTGAGAGCCTGCGGGCATTTGACCCGGCCACGCAACGCTCACGCCAGGCACTGGAGGCTGTGACCATCCCCCCGGCCCGCGAGGCCATCGCCCGCGATACGCCGCCACTGGCCCAACGCCTGGCTCAGGCCGGCTGGCGCGAGGACCTGGAGGCCCTGGCGACCGGCGCCGCCTTCCCCACCCTGGAATTCTACCTGCCCTACCTGTATGAACGGGCGGGCAGCCTGCTGGACTACTTCCCTGGCGAGGGACTGGTCATCGTGGAGGATTGGGCCGAACTGGCCGACGTCGTGCACGAGCTGAGCGAGCAGGCCGATCAACTCGCCAGTGAACACGACGCCGCCGGCGACCTGCCCCCGGACTACCCCTCTCCACTGTTCACCTGGGAGGAGATCGCCCGCCGGCTGGAGGCACGCGGGCCGCTCATCCTGGGCGGGGACGGCACGGCCTGGCCCGAAGCGGATCAGGGGCTGCAACTGCGCGACGCTTTCGCGCCCGGCCCGCGCTTCGGCGGCCAGATCAAGCCGCTCCTGGACCATTTGGGCCAGTTGCGCGCAGCAAAGAAGCGCACGGTGGTGGTCACGCGCCAGGCGGAGCGCCTGGCCGAGCTGTGGGCCGAGCGCGATGCGCCGCTGCCCCCGGTTGAAGCGATCACCGAGGTCCCGCCGCGCGGCAGCCTGATCTTCGTGCAGGGCGCACTGAGTGAAGGCTTCGCCCTGCCCACGCTGCACCTGTTGACCGACGCCGAACTGTTCGGCTGGTCCAGACCGGAACCGCGTCGCCGTCGCCCGACGCGGGCTATCGCGCCCGAATCCCTGTTCGCCGACCTGCGCCCCGGCGATTACGTCGTCCACCTGGAGCACGGTATCGGGCGTTTCGCCGGCCTGGTGAAGCGCGTCGTTGAGGGGACGGAACGCGAGTACCTCCAGGTGATCTACGCCAACAACGACACGCTCTACGTCCCCGTGCACCAGGCCGACCGGCTGAGCCGCTACATCGGCGCGGATGACCGCCCGCCGATGCTGCACCGGCTGGGTGGGGCCGAGTGGGCCCAGGTCAAGCGCCGGGCGCAGCAGGCCGCCGAGGAGGTGGCCCAGGAGTTGTTAGACCTGTACGCCGCTCGTGAAGCCTCGCCCGGCTTCGCCTTCAGCCCGGACCACCCCTGGCAGCACGAACTGGAAGCGGCCTTCCCCTATGTGGAGACCGAGGACCAGATGCGCGCCATCCAGGAGGTCAAGCGCGACATGGAGAAGCCCCGGCCTATGGACCGGCTGATCTGCGGTGATGTGGGCTACGGCAAGACCGAGGTGGCGCTACGGGCGGCATTTAAAGCGGTGATGGACAACAAGCAGGTGGCCATCCTGGTGCCCACGACCGTGCTGGCGCAGCAGCACTTCAACACCTTCCAGGAACGCCTTAAGCCCTTCCCCATCGTGGTGGAGATGCTCTCGCGCTTCCGCTCCCGCGCCGAGCAGGCCGACATCTTAGAACGGCTCAAGAATGGCCAGATTGACATCGTCATCGGCACCCATCGCCTGTTGCAGAAGGATGTCGTCTTTAAGGACCTGGGCCTCCTGATCATAGACGAGGAGCAACGCTTCGGCGTAGTGCACAAGGAGCGGCTGAAGCAGATGCGCACCGAGGTGGACGTGCTCACCATGACGGCCACGCCTATCCCGCGCACGCTGTATATGTCGCTCACCGGCGTGCGGGATGTCTCGCTGATTGAGACCGCGCCAGAGGAACGCCTGCCGGTGGTCACCTATGTGGGCGAATATAGCGATAAGCTGGTGCGCCAGGCCATCCTGCGCGAACTGGACCGGGGCGGGCAGGTGTTCTTCGTCCACAACCGAGTGCAGGGGATTGAGGGGGTCAAGCGCCGCCTGGAAGCCCTCGTCCCGGAGGCGACCATCGCCATCGCTCACGGCCAGATGAACGAGGACCGGCTGGAGCAGGTGATGGCGGACTACACGGCGGGGAAGATTGATGTCCTGGTCTCCACCTCTATCATTGAGAACGGGCTGGACATCCCCAACGCCAACACTATCATCGTCAATCACGCCGACTGGTTTGGGCTGGCACAGCTTTACCAGTTGCGTGGGCGCGTGGGGCGCGGGGCGGTGCGAGCGTATGCCTATTTCCTCTACGATAAGAACGCCCATCTGTCCCTGGAAGCCCGCCAACGCCTGGAGACGATTGCCGCAGCCACGGAATTGGGCGCGGGGTACAGCATCGCCATGCGCGACCTGGAGCTTCGCGGCGCGGGGGAGCTTCTGGGGACGCGCCAGCACGGGCACATCGCCGCTGTGGGCTTTGACCTGTACACGCGGTTGCTGGCGCGGGCGGTGCAGAAGCTCAAGGCGCAGCAGGAGGGCCAGCCGCCGCCCCCACCGCCGCCGGTCCTGGTGACCATTGACCTGCCGCTACCGGTGTATATCCCGGAGGACTACGTGCCGGATGCGCATTTGCGATTACAGCTTTATCGCCGCATGGCCGAGTTGAGCACGCTGGAGCAGATTGACGCTATGGCCGAGGAGCTGGCCGACCGCTTCGGCCCGATCCCCGACCCGGTGCACAACCTGCTGTTCCAGTTGCGGTTGAAGGTGCTGGCGGCGCGAGCGCGGGTTGAATCTATTGCAGCAGTGGACGGCCAGTTCGTGCTGCGCGCACCGGAGCTAGACGAGGCCAACCGCTACGCGCTACAGCGGCGGCTGGGCAACGGCGTGCGCGTGGGCAAGCGCCAGATCTGGCTACCTCGCGATCTGCCCGCCTCGGACTGGCAGGTGCGCCTGGTGCAGGTGCTGGAGAAGCTCAGCGTGTAACAATTTGTTCACACTGTCGCTGGATCAACTGCCACAATCCCTTCACTGGCGTAGCGGGTAAAGTCATCTGCGTTGAAGGTGAGGATATGCGTCACAGCATAGACTTTCATGGCTGCAACCAGACGCGCATCATGCACTTGAACACCCGACACACCGAAGGTGACGACAAGCCGTCGCCACTCAGGGTATATCGCTGGCGTATCGGCCAATCGCGGGAAAAGGGCCTCAATAAGCTGGAGCAGCCGGTCTGCGTGAGCTGGCGTCAAGCCGAACCCATTTCTGTCTATGGGCCGTGTAGCGACGCTCCAAAACTCAATGCAGTTTTGTGACGTAATCTGTAACCAATGTCCACTGCGTCGCAGGGTCCGCAGGGCTGTTCGTACAGTAGAATGCAATGGGTGAGTGCGCTCTGCCAAGCGCAGCAGAACATTAGTGTCGACGAGGTAGACCACAGCTAGGGGTGATCCTCATATATCCCGGCACGACTCACCGCGTAATCTGAGAGTGCAGGCGCATTCGGCCCAAGATAAGTCGCTAATTCATTGGCCAATTGGTCTGCCAATGTCTCAAACTCAGCCTCAGTCAGAGGCTGGGGCGCCTGTCGTAGCAGAGCTTCTACAGTGAGCGGTAGGGCGTCTGTCAGCAACTGGCGTATACTCTCGGCATCACGACGCGCTATCCCCTCGCGCAGTTTAGCTTCTATTTCCGGCGGCAGTTCCAGCGTAATCATCATCGTCTCTCTTCCACTCGCGGGTGTGCAAAGTCATCTTACCAACCTTTTTAGTCATTGTCAACAAGGGCCACTATGTGTTTCAGCCCCTCCTGGGGAATAACATGCGTTAGGGAATTTGACACCCCTCTCCCCTCGTGCTATATGTATCCTCGTGCTTATCCCCACCGTTGCGAATATTATGGAATTGCCATCGCCCACCCGACCGCACGACCGACGCGATGCTAAGCGGGGTTGAGTTTATCGTGGTGGGGCTGGCAGCTATCGCGGCAGGCGCAGTGAATGCGCTCGCCGGAGGTGGCACGCTGATCTCGTTCCCCACGCTCATCGCCGTGGGTATCCCGGCAGTAGCCGCCAACGTCACCAACACAGTCGCGCTGTGCCCAGGCTATCTGGGCGCCACGCTGGCCCAATCCAGCGACCTGCGCGGGCAGCGGGAGCGGCTGTGGCTGTTTTTACCGGCGGGCGCCATCGGTGGAGTCCTCGGCGGCGTCATCCTGCTCAGCACAGGGGAGCGCGTATTCCGAACCCTGGTGCCGTTTCTCATCCTGCTCGCGGCGGGCCTGATCGCAGTCCAGGAGCCTGTCCGCGCCTGGGTCGTCCGCCGTGCTGCGCAAAGGGGCACAGCACCGGCCTCCGAAAGATGGGCAGCGCTGCCCGTCGGCCTGGCGGCGATTTACGGCGGCTATTTCGGCGCGGGCGTGAGCGTGATCGTGCTGGCGGTGCTAGGCCTCACCCTGGACGACTCGCTAACGCGATTGAATGCCCTGAAGCAGGCCATTGCCCTGAGCATCAACATCGCCGCCGCGATCTTCTTCGTATTTTCGGGGCAGGTCGTATGGCCAGTGGCGCTGGTCATGGCCGGGGGCGCGTTGATCGGTGGGGCCTTGGGTGGCCGCCTGGCGGGCCGGGTGAAGCCTGCCACGCTGCGCTGGATCGTGGTCACGATTGGGGTGATCGTGGGGATCGTTTACCTGCTGCGCTGAGCCGCCCCGCACGCAGATCAAAGGATAAGGAGGAGACATGGCCGAAGCGGACCTGATCGCCCGCTATAACTACGATGAATTTGTCCCCGCCAAGTTTGAGCCTTGGATGAACTTCGCTGCCAGCCCGCCGTTGGGGCAGCCCGCGCCAGACTTCCCCCTCTGGCATCTGGATGGCAGCGAAACGCGCCTGAGCGCCATCTGGTCGCAGTACACGTACACCATCGTGGAGTTCGGCAGCTTCACCTGACCCTATTGTGGGATGGCGGCGCCATCCATGAACGCCATTGCCGACCGCTTCGCCTCGCAGGGCGTTGGCTCCATCTTCCTGTACACCCATGAAGCCCATCCTGGCGAGTATTACCCGCATCTGACCTCTATGGAGCAGAAGTTCCGGCACGCGCGCGCCTTGCGCGACATCTTAGGCGTCACCCGCCCGATCCTGGTGGATGCGCTGGACGGTGCCTGTCACCGCGCCTACGGCGGCATGCCCAACATGAGCTGGATCTTTAACCAGGCGGGCATCCCCATCTACAAGTCCGATTGGACCGATGCACGCAGCATTGAGAACGCCATCCTCTACTTTCTGGACGTGATGGAGCGGCGTAAGCAGGGGGAGCGATTGGCCCCGTTTCACGTGGAGCGGTTGGACTACCGCACGCGCGACATGGAGGCCTTCTATCGGGGGTTGGAGCGCAACGGCCCGAAGGCCGTGCGCGAGTTCCGCGCAGTGTTTGGGTAGAATACCATCCGGAAACCTGGTTTCTGCGAGAACCCAGGTTTCTAATGAGGCTGCGGCCAGGCTGGAGCTAGAGGACGCGGATCCCCTCCGCCTCGGTCGCCGGAAGCTCAACGGTGACACGCGTGCCCTTGCCGGGCGCGCTTTCCACCTCCAGCCGCCCACCGAGCATCTCAATGCGCTCCTTCATGGTGGACAGGCCAATGGTACGCCGCTGGGCCGCCGCCGCCAGCGTCGGGCCGGGGTCAAAGCCTACGCCGTCATCCTCCACGATGGCGCGCACAACATCCTCGTCCAGGTCAAGCTGGACACGGGCATGCGTCGCCTGGGCATGTTGGCGCACGTTGGTCAGGAGTTCCTGGATGGCACGAAACAGGGTCACTTCGCTATAGGGCGCCAGGCGGCGTTCCGTCCCGGTCACATTGACCGTGACGGGGATGCCGCTCTTTTCGCTAAAGGCTTCCACATACCGCCGCACAGTCGGCGCCAGCCCCAGGTCATCCAGCATCATGGGGCGTAACTCAAACATGAAGCTCTTGATCTTCTGGAAGGTGGTCATGGCGGCGTTTTTCAGGCCGAGCAATTCGCTGCGTGCCCGTGCCGGATCGGAGTCAAACAGGCGCTGACAGATCTCCGCCTGGAGGATGAAGTTGGTGAGGGACTGGGCCGGGCCGTCGTGCATCGCCCGCGTCAGGCGTTGGCGCTCAATCTCCTGAGCCTCCACGATGCGCACAATCACCGGCAACCCTTCCGTGTCCGCCGCTGCCGCCGGTAAGGGCGCTGTGGGCACTTTGGGTATCTGGGGGCGCTCCTCCAGCAGGTCCAGCACCCGTTGCAAGAGCTGCGCATAGCGTTCCAGGTGGTTGCGGTCGCTCTGTTGCTTCTCCAACTGGCCGCGCATGGTGAACAGGCGCTGCTGGGCATCCTGGAGTGCCTCGTAAGCGGCGCGGATGTCGTCGCGTGGCCAGGTGTCAATATTCGCCTGAATCTGGCGCACCCGGTTGCTCGCCTGCGCGTAACGCTGGGTCAGCTTCTCCACCTCCCCGGCGCTCTGCTGGATCAGCACAGCCAGTTCACGCAGGGTGCGCTGGGTTTGCTCCAGTTCCTGGCGGCAATCTTCCACTAATGACAGACTCGCATTCCCGTTAGAAGCCCCGTTCTCACTCATCTATCGCTCCAATTTGTAGCGGCAGACCCGCTCCCCTCCACTTGAGAAACCTGGTTTCTCGTAGAAACCAGGTTTCTTGAGATAGAGGAGAGGAGCGTCTGCCCCCTAGCCTACGCTTGCCTCAGCGAGATGGGCGTAGATGATGGCGTGGGGCGCAAGCGCACCCAACCCCGGCTCAGCGCATACACCGCTGCCTGCGTGCGGTCCTCCACATCCAGCTTGTTCAGGATAGAGGTCATGTGGTTCTTGACCGTCTGATGGCTGATGCCCAACACATAGGCGATCTGCTTATTGCTCATGCCGCGTGTGACCAGGTCCAGGATCTCCATCTCGCGGGGCGAGAGCGGCACGAAGATCTCCTCCACGTCGTCCAGGTACGCCCCGCCCACCTGCCGCAGCTTATCGTCCAGCCACTTGATCACCTGGTTCTCGTCCATCACCCGCCCGTCAATCACGTATTTGCCCATCATCACCTGGCGGATGATGGTGATCAACTCCTCCGGCTCAATGTCTTTATTGCAGTAGGCCATCGCCCCGGCGCGGACCGCGTGAAGCATCTGCTCCACCTCATCGTAGCCGGTGAGCGTGACCACGCGGGTGCGCGAGCGGATCGCCTTCAGTTGGCGGGCGACCTGCAAACCGTTCATGGACGGCAGGTTAATATCCAGGACCACCACGTCCGGCACGAGTTGCTGAGCCAGGCGCAGGGCCTCCTCACCATCTGCGACCTCGCCCACGATCTCAATGTCGGACTCCGCCGTCAAGACATTGCGCACGCCCTCGCGGAAGAACGGATGATCGTCCACAATCAAAACCCGAATTGTCATTGCACCCTCCCTGTGACCATCGGCCTCAGTGCAGACCATCGCGTACTGAACACTGAACGCCAATGGCTTCACCATCATTTCAGCACTTTACCATAGGATAGAAGCGCTAACAATAGTCCTCTAGTGCTATAGTACTGAACAGGTGTCACGAGACACTGAATCTAGTCAACGAGCAGCCGCCAGTGGTCAGCCGCCAGACGGGCGCAGCATAGTGGGCTTTCGTTCATGCACCCAAGGTGCTGCACAACGATGCTTTGCCATGCTCCGCATGGCAGAGGGGGTTGCAATGATCATGCCAGGCGGGCATTGTGACGCCGCCGGATAGAGGAAGCCTACCCCACCGTAAACGGTGCGGTGATGGCGGGTTGGCCAGGGGCGCTCACCCGCCTCACCAGCACGTGCGATACACGACCATGTGCTCGCCGCCCGCCCCCGGCGACCAACCCGCCGTGCTCTGATAGACAGGCCTGAAACAGGGGTCGGCGGTCAACTGCGGATACCAGCCGGGGAAGGTGACCAGGTAGGCCGCCTTTCGCGCCTGGATGAAGGCTTTAAGCCGGGCCTCATCGCGCATGAAAGGGATGACCTCCGGCGTCACCAGCCCGGCCAGATCGATCAGCGGACGCTCGGCATAGTACCCGATGGCGCCGATATCGTGCGCGGCCACAAGCGCCTCCGGCAGTGTGTGCTCGCGCAGCCACTTCGCCGCTGCCACCATCTCGCTATTGACGATCTGGACATCCACGACGTAAGCCCACGCGCCCCGGGCCAGAAAGACAAGCGCCAGGATGACCGCCGCCGCGATCACTGTCCGCCCGATCAGCCGGGGCCACAGCCGGGGCGACGCCGGGCGAATAAGCGCCGCCGTCCCGGCGACACCGTAAAGCAGCAGGATGGGGATGCTGGGGATCAGGTAGCGCCCGTGCTGATAGGTCACCGGCAGGCGCCAGGCATAGAGCGCGAGAAACGCCAGCCACCAGACGAGCGGTAACCAGGCGCGGCCGCGCCATACGGCCCACACAAAGCCGGGCACGAGCAGCACCTGTGGCCCCACCCAGGTGGTGGCGATCAGCCGCGCCAGCCGCAGAGGATAGGGCGTGGTCAGCAAGACGGCGTACTCCTGCTGTTTGGCGTAGAAGGTGTTGGGCAGCCAGCCGGCGCCGGAGGCCCGGTTGAAGAGCAGGTAAGGGACCATAAGCAGGGCAAAGCCTAACCCCAGCGCGAGGAGCCATCTGAAATTGCGCCGTTGCAGCAGCCCGGCGCCGCCCACCAGCGCCAGCAAGACCATCCCCTCCGGCCGGGTTAGGGTCAACAGCCCACCCAGGAGACCGAGGGCGAAAGGAGAACCTAGCCCTATAGGACGGAGGGACAGTCCTGGATTGGCTGTAAGGGAAGGAGGAGGCACACCCCCCTCCTCCGAAAGGGGAGGGGTCAGGAATGCGTCCAGCAGGAGCAATGACAGCGCTGTGAACAGCAGCGTCTCCATCCCCGACCCGGCAGCCCAGACCAGATGCCATTCCCCGGCGGCGAGGAGCGCAGCCAGGGGCGCGACAATGGGCCGTTGCGGGAACAGGTGCAGACCCAGGCGATAGACTGCCCCAAGCGTGGCGGCGAGCGCCAGGAAGCCCAGGAAATAAGTCCAGAGGCGAAAATCCAGCTTCAGGACGTAGCCGAGGCTGAGCAGGATCGTCCACAAGGGCGAGGTGGACCCGGCGCTGACGCGTCCGGCATCATAAGCCCACTGCCCCGTCGTCGCCAGATTGCGGGCATAGGTCTGGTGGATCCAGGCATCGTCCAGGGGGAAGCCCAGCCCACCGGCCAGCCTGGCACCGGCAAGATAGGCCAGACACGCCAGCGCAGCCAGAGCAACCGCTATGGTGAGGGAAGGGCGGTTCAGGGAATGAGCAGTGACTATGCGAAGAGATGGCGCCAGGTAGCCTATCGCCTGTGTGGGTCTAGTCTCCTCCATTGCTCGCCTCCGACACGATCCGATATGCCTGCGCCCCGTCCAACTCCACCAGCCGGATCAGGCGCGGATGCGCCTCTGTCCCTGCGTACAGCCCCGCCAGCGGCCCAGGCCGGTTGGCATCCAGCACCAACACCGTCGCGCCGTAGCGGTCGGCCACCGCCAGCAGCGTGTCCACAGCCCCGTTGGGCACGACAATCGCCGGGTGGCCGGTGCGCAGTGCAAACCCCGGCGGGTTGTTCACCATCACCGTCGCCCCTTCCAGACTATGTGCCCCCAGCCAGGCGCCGATCTGCCGGTACACCTCGCCACTGCCGCCGATCCAGTGCTCGCCCTGCATCGTCCGCACGGTCAAGGCCAGACTGAGTGCCGCTGCCAGGACGACGAAGCCCGCCAGAAAGACCTGCGTCGCCTGCTGCACATGCCACCCCCGGCGTCGCCGCGCCACCCAGTGGACTGCCGCCTCTAACCCCATTGGCGCGGCGGCGAAGAAGAAGGGCAACAACGCCACGCTGGAGTGCAACAGCCCGCCGCGCACGCCAGGGAAGGTGAACGCCAGCGTCATGGCTGCGTAGAGCAGCACGCCATAGATCAGCGCCGGTCGCATCAACGGCTCACGACGCAGCCGCCACAGGCCGATCAGGGTGAACGGCGTGAGGAAGATCAGATTATTCGGCCCGACGAAGGTCATCAGGTTGAGCCGCGCCGCCCACAGCTTGGACGCCAGGATGTTGCCCAGCCCCCAATCCAGGTAACGCTCCAGCGTCAGCGGTAAGCCGTAGCTGAACAGTTCGTCGTAATCGCGCAGGAACAACGTCTGTAACCCCGCGCCCGGCAAGACCGCCCCGATGGCAACCCAGTTGCGGTAGAACCAGGGCGCCATGACCAGGAGGTAGCCGAGCAGCAGCACCAGCCCGGCGGCGAAAGAATTATCCTCTAAATCTCCGTGTTTCTCAGCGCCCTCTGCGTCTCCGCGGTGAATGAATTTCCAGGCGATCATCCCCAACGCGGTCAGGAGCAGCAGTAGCCCATCTGCCCGCGCCAGGTGGCCGAAGCCGGCGCCCAGCCCGGCCAGGAAGAACCAACGCCGTCCCCGCCTGGCCCATCCCTGCCCCAGGGCGATCAGGCTCAGGCTGCCCGCCAGGGCATAGGCAGCAAAGGCATCGGGCATGGCCCAGAAGACCAGGTAGAAACCGCTGAAGACCGTGAACAGCCCCGCTGCCCAGGCGTGCCGTTGCTCGCCGCCCATCGCCCGGCTCAGGCGGTAACTCACCAGCGGCAGGAATGCCGTCAACAGGATGAAGGGAAGCTGGGCGGCGCGAAACGAATCGCCGAACAGCCACAACCCGATGGCGGCCAGGATAGAGGGCAGGGGCATCCAATAGACGTGGCTGGGATGGGGCAGCCCGGCGGGGTTGTCCAGATAGTTCCACAGGATGTTTTCGCTGAAGCCGAAGCCCCGATAAAGCCGTTGGGCGGTGAGCAGATAGTAATCCGCATCCATGTAGGTCGGCCCGTGCACCGGCAGCGCCGCCAGGCCGGTCACGACCAGCGACAGTATGACTAACACACCGCAGAGGCGCAGAGAGCGCAAAGGGAAAAAGCTGTCAATGGATTTCTGAGAACGGATTGAACGGATGTCTATGCGAACTATCCGTTCAATCTGTTCCCCGAATCCGTTGACAGTTCCTCTTAGCGCCCTTTGCGTCCCTGCGGTGAATGAATTCATCGCCCATCCCCAAGTGGCTGCGCCAGCGCCCGCCGCCCCCAGACGAGCGCCAGCAGCATGAGCAGGGGCAGTGGCAGGAACATGATGGGGTCTTCCTGGCGGCCATCCACTGTCGCCAGAAACAAGCCCCACAGGCCAACGAACAGTGCGCCCTGGACCGCCGCCAGTCCCAGGATACCGCTCCGCTGGTAGAGGCGGTGATAGAGCGGCACGAGCGGCACGAGAAAGACGATGTAGTTCGTGGTCGCAGTGTGAGGCACGATGAGATTCGTCACCAGGAAGGTGAACGCCAGCGTCCAATGGAAGGTCGCCCAACCGGAACGCGCCTCGCGCCACCAGGCCCAGGCCAGCCCACTTATCAAGATGATCGTGAGGGCGATCTCGCCTGCCAGGCCCAGGGTAGGGAAGGTAAAATGGACAAGCACCCAAGGTGCTGAGGGGGGATTGTACGCCGGATAAGCCGAGGCACGCCGGATAAAATCGCTGAGCCAGGTGGGCAAGGCCAGAAATGAGGCCCCCAGCAGGGTCATCACTGTGAGGCTGAAGGCCCCCACAAAGCGCCAGCGACGCTGGCTCATGGCCCATAGGAGCAGCAGCGGGATCACCAGGAAGATCACCTGGGGCTTGATCGTCGTAAGCGCCAATGCGACGCCCGCCAGCCGGTCGTGCCTGCGTGTGAGCGCCCACAGCGCCAGCACCAGAAACAGGAAGACCATAATCACCAGTTGCCCCAGGAGCAGGCCGCGCGCGTGTGGATAGAACAGGATCGCCCAGATGGTCAGCAGCGCCATCACACCAGGCGCAGGCCGCCAGCGGTATAGATGCAGCAGGAGAAGCAACGCCGCCACGAGCGAGAACTGCAGGAGCGCCTGCCAGATGGCCGCCGCCCAGGCATAGGGCAACACAGTCAGCGGCGCAAGCAAAAAGATAGCATAAAACGGATAGATGAACACACTCAGGTCTTCGCCCGGCTGCGCAGGCCGGCCAAAGACCCCGATCTGAATCTGTAGCCCCACTTCCTCGGAATATGGGTTCAGCCCATGCAGAACGTACGCGCGTGCGCCTGACCAGGGGATAAAGAAGTCATTGGCGCCTGGCACCCGCGCCGTCAGGAAGGTGTAGGTGCCCCATACATCCAGTACGAACAGCGCAGCCAGAGCCAGCCCCAGCGCAACGGCCAGGCGCTTATCGCTGCCCAGATGTAGAGAGCGCGGAGAGGACAACGTTGCTTCTGTCATCGCCTATCCGTTCAATCCGTTCCCCCAATCCGTTGACAGCCCATGCCACGCCCGGTAGAACGCCACCGCTAATAGCCCGATCAACAACGTGCGCAAGGGCACGGTCAGCCACAGGCTCCAGAACCAGCCCCGCGAGAGCAGCACCGGCCACTCCAGGAAGTTGACGAAGCCGAGCGCCAGGCTGAACAGCGCCGCCCGCCCCAACGGCAACCCCAGCAGGACGAACGGCAGCAGGAGCATCTGCCACTGGGGGCTCCAGCCCCGCGACCACAGGAAGAAGAGACACCAAGTCAAGCCGGTGAAAGCAATGACGGACGACGGAGGACGGAGGACGGAAGCCATCGGTCGTCCGTCGTCAGTCTTTCGTCCTCCGCCAAAGAAGAGGTAGGCGTAGAGCAGGCCAAACGCCGCCAGGGTCAGCCAGGGCGGGAGGCGCGGCGGGTTGCCCAGCGGCACGGTCGCCCGCGCCGGGTCAAAGTGGTCGGCGATGGGGCCGAAGTTGCCGGTGATCAGGTTGCCATCCAGCAACGCCCAGACCGTCTCCCACGAGGATTTGCTGGCCTGGGCCTGGAGTGAGGCCAGGGTGAAGCGCGGGCTGGCGATGAGGAACGGGCCGATGATTAGCACGACGACCGCCAGTACAATCGCAGTGTAGCGCAGCGCCCGCCGGGGCGCGAGGAAGCGCCATACTGCCGCCAGGAGCAGCGCCGGCATGTACTTCGTGACAATGCCCAGCCCCAACGCCACTGCCGAGCGCCCCTCCCGCCCCTCCATCAGCCAGACCAGCGCCAGGAGCATCCAGAAGGCCGTCATGGCGTCAAACGTCCACCAGGAGAACACCAACGGGACAGTCAAAAGCGCATAGACCCAGCCCAGCCGCTCCGCCGTGATCTCGCCATGCAACCGCCGCGCCAGCCGCATCAATAGTGCCAGGTTGCCCGCCTCAAACGCCAGCATGACCAGTGCCAGGGCATAGGCATAAGGCTCAAAGGCCGCTGGCGAGCCGATCAGTTTGTACACCCCGATGGAGAGATAGGGGAACAGCGGCGGGAACTCGTACCAGTAGTGCAGGAGCGGATAGTGCCCCTGGTCGGACAGCCGCGCCAGGTAGTAGTAATACTGGAAGTCGCCGAAGCGCGTGACCGCCTGCGCTCCATACACCGTCAGCAGCATCAGTCGGAAGGCGACGAATAGACCCAGCAGGACAAGTGCCGGATTTTGCCAGCGCGTGAAGCGGGTGACAAGCAAAGAGGTCATGCGGTTTCCCTTCCCTCAATGCCCTGCAAGGGCCGCGCCAGCGCCTCGCGGCCCCAGAAGAGCGCCAGGAGCATGAGCAGCGGCATCGCAACGAACGTGATGAGATCCGCCGGAACACCCGTTCCCCTCGCCCAAAAGAGCACCCATAGCCCGAGGAGCAGTGTCAATTGCATACCTATAAGCGCCCCCGCGCCGGCCCGCCTATAGACATGCCTGAAAAGTGGGACAAGCACCAAAAGGAAGACAATGTAGTTGGTCGTGGTTGTGCGCAAGGCGATCAGGTTGGTCACGATCAGCGTCAGGCCCAGTGTCCAATGGAACGTGGCCCAGCCAGAACGCGCCTCGCGCCACCATGCCCAGGCCAGCCCAATGAGAAGCACGAGTGTGATCGCGGTCTCGCCCAGCGTGCCAAGCGTGGGTAAGGCCAGATGCGTGAGCACCCAGGGGAGCGAGGTCAAAATATATGGTGGATAGGTAGTGTAGCCAGGATAGGCGACGACCTGCATGGCGAAATCGTCCAGCCAGCCAGGCAGCGCCAGGAACGATGCACCGACAAGGGCGGCCAGCGCCAACCCGAACCCCTCAATGAAGCGCCACCGCCGCTGACTCCCCCCCCACCACAGGAGGAATGGGATAACGAGAATAACTACCTGCGGCTTGATTGTCGCCAACGCCAGTGCCACACCCGCTAGCCCATCGCGCCTGCGCGCCAGCCCCCAGACCGCCAATGCCAGCAGGAAGAACACCAGAAGGGCGAACTGCCCCAGCAAGAGACCGCGCCCGTGTGGATAGAACAACACAGTCCATAGGCCCATGAAGGCCAGCAGACCAGGAGGAGGCCACCAGCGATGAATATCAAGGAGCAGCCAGAATCCACCTAATAGACAAAACTCCAGGATGGCCAACCAGGCCGTGACCGCCCAGATGTAAGGCAGAATAGCCAACGGCACAATGACAAAGGCAGTGTAGAAAGGATAGGCGAATAGGAACTGGTCCTCGCCGGGCCGTGCCGGGCGGCCATAGATGCCCCTCTGAATCTGCTCACTCACTTCACCGGAATAGGGATTAAGCCCCTGTAGAAAATAGGCCCTTGCGCCTAGCCAGCGCGAATAGAAATCAATAGCCACCGGTTTGCTGATGGCCGCCAGGCTATTGGCGAGGCTAATATTCATGGCTATAAGTGTCACCACCAATAAGATCATGGCAATGAGAGAAACGGTATCCTTGCTGCTGAGGCGCAAAGTGCGTCGGGAGTAAAGTGTGATTTGTTTCACAACCCATCCTCCTAAACTCTCTCAAGGGCTTTAGGCAATATCGCACCTAAGCGCCGGTTGGCCAAGTTAGCCAGATACCTCACGTTAGCCTTGTAGTCAGCCAGCGTGTGCGTTAAAGCATATGCCATAATTTGGAAAGACAAGATTCAGATACTTAGCCCATCCCCCTATCCCCACACCCAGCACCAGCAACCAAGTTGAACCCCAGATTAATAACCGCCTATATCCATGCACCTTTCCTATGACAGGAACCAGTACCGCCATATGGTAAGGCATTAGATAGGGACTTACTAGAGCACCGGAGGCCATGAGACGGTAAGGGTCGTTGCCCGCACCAAGTAGCAACACCAGCCCAAGTAGTGCCACAGGCCAGCCCGTGACGATCCATCCAAATGCCGCTTCATGGGTTAGACTGGCCATGAGCATCCTGGCAGGCCAAGACGGCCATAGGATGAGGGTAGCCACTATAAATATAGCTGTCCAAGCAATGTAAGCCCTGCTTCTTAATAAGCTCCAGAATGTAATATTCGGCTTGATCAGCGCGAGAGGGATGATGCCGGTCAAAGCGCCAAGCAGCACCAGTGCGTCAGCATGTCCAATCCAGAGGAGAAACACAACCGGCGGGGTGAGAAGCGCCAATAGGATCGAACTATACCGTCTGCCCTGCTGCCAGGTGGCGACGGCGAGGGTCATCAGAGTAAGTGCATTCAGCAGACCAAGAGACTGACGCCAATCCATCCAGGTAAATAGCTTAATGAAGAGCCTGGCAAATGGAGGGTACATCCTGCTCGCATCTGGATTATGACCGTAGTAGACGAAGAACCAATCCCAACCTAGCATCGGGAGTTGGCCAACAAGTGGAGCTAACAGGATGCCCCCCAGGAGGATCATAGCGTGGGTTTTGAGGCTATGTTGTAACGCTGCCTGGTCAGGGAGGATGGAAGTCAAGAAGTCCCCAGCCCAACGTAGAAACAGTTGAGCTTTTCGTGTGCCCAAAATGCTTAGACCCATCTGGGACGTAAATTCCTTCTTCACGGCGACGCAACCTTGTATAGTGCGTACTCCCCTAAAGCGAACACCCGCCGCAGTTCCGGTGCGTTCGCCGGGTCAAACGCGCCCAGTTCCCGCTCCCATGGCCCGTAGACAACGTAGCCGATCCCATAGCGCTGCAACAGAGCCAGGCGTTCCGCGGCGGGCGTCGTCGCCTGGAAGAAGCGTTCCACATCGGCGGCTTTGGCAGCATAGTCCAGCGTCTCAATGGGGTGACCGAGAAACACGCGCACCGTCCCCTGCGCCGCCAGCAGGTTGCCCGTCCGCCAGGCGGAGAGCACGGGCTGATCGGGCGCGTGCGCCGTCAACCAGGCGGCCACCTCCTGCGCCGCAGGTGCATAAAACAGGTCCGCCGGGCGCGTGCCCACATACAGCCCGGCCAGCAGGATAAACCACAGAGCGGAGAGGGCCGAGACCCCAACCCAGAGCACGGTGGCCCGGCGCCGCCAGGGACGCCGTAACGCTGGCCGGATAACACGCAGCCAGCCCTCGCTGGCCAGGACGCCCCAGGGGATGACGATGCCGCTGAGTAGGCGCGATTGGGAGCCGACCGGCAGGTAGGCCAGCACAGGCATCCCTAGCGCCCAGACGGTGACCAGCAATCCTGCCCCGCGCCACCAGCGCCGCCCACGCAGCGCCAGCAAGCCAAAGAGCAATAGCGGCGCCAGCCCCAGCGCCAGGTCCTGCGGCAGTGGCGCCGGAAACGGGTTCTGCGCCATCCACGCCCGGAAGGCCGGATTGAGCATCACCACTACATAGACAACCCCCAAAACAGGCAGGCCAAGGGCAATGGGCAGCAGGCGGCGGATAGTAGACCGGAGGGGCGCAACCTGCCTCACCCCCATAAGCGCAATCAGATAGATGGTGAGCACGCCCCAGAAGATGGGCACAGTCTCCGGGCGGATGAAGGCCAGCGCCACGCCGAGCAGGCCGACGACCCAACCCTTACCCCAGCCTCCGGCCACCCCTCTCCCACGCTGTGGGAGAGAGAAAGAAACACGACCTGATCCCCCCTCTCCCGTAGCTACAGGAGATGGGCCGAGGGTGAGGGCCTCAACCAGCCCCCGCAGCCCCACGAACATCAGCAGCAGCACCGCCACGCCCAGACTCATGTGCGGCGGGCTGTAGAGCATGGCGAAGATATACAGATGCGGCGCGAGCAATTCCAGGGGGATATACTTGGGGGACAGGGCGCTCAGCAGCCAACCCAGGCCGCCGCTCACGACAATGAGGATAAAAGCGAATTGCCGCCAGGCGCGATGGGGGACAAAGGCCCGCAGAAACAGCCCCAGCGCCGCCAGCAGCGCCAGCCCCCCGGCCAGCCGCGCCAGGTGGTACATCCCCTCAAAGGAGAGGCCGGTCAAGACAGCCAGCTTCCCCAGCAGGGGATATAGCATCCACACCGGCGCAGGCGCGTGGGCTTCGCTGGTGTAGGGCAGGTGGGCCAGCCAGGCGCCTGCCGCCCCCTGGCGCATTTTGGCCAGATACGAATAGCCATCCTGTGGGTAGATGAACGATCCCCCAAAACGCCACTCCTGTGACGAGAGGGCATAGCCCACCAGGTACGGCAGGCTGGCCCATAGTATCATGCCCAGACTAATGATGACGCCGGGAGCGCGGAGGAAACCCCTGCCTTGTAGGGCGGCTTTCCATAGTCGCCGTAGGTGTGCGCCGGCTATGGAAAGCCGGCCTACACCGCTAAGTTCCCCTAACGCCCGATAGCTCATCGCCCCTCTCGCACGAAGACCGCCGCCTGGTCGTCGCTGTAGGCCAGCCGCCAGCCGCCAGCCCCCCCGCTCTCCAGGAACGTTGCCAGCACACTCTCACGTTCAATCACGATCAGGTTGACCCCATAGCGCGCCAGCACCACCTCCCAGCCGGGCCGGGCCATGACCACCTTTAGATAGTCGCGCAGAAAGGCGTCGTCGTACAGGTCGGTGCGGCCATCCACAAAGACGCGGTAATCGGGATACAGCGCCCAGATCAGGAAGCCGCCCCAGTTGTAGCTGTTGAACATCGGCCCCGGCGGGCGCTGCTCGTGCAGATATTCAGCGGCGCGCAGCGGCACGGTCGCGGCCAGGGCCTGATCAACCACCGCCGGTTGCAAGGCCATCCATATCTTGGCCCCCGCCGCCGCAGTGATGAGCAGGACGATCAGCCAGTTCACCACTTTCAGCGCGGGCGCCAGCCTCGGCATGGGCCGGGGGCGCAGGATACCGAGCCGCGCCAGCCGTTCACGGCGGAGTTCGCGCAGCGCCGCGTCGCCATAGCGCACCACAACCGGCGCGGCCACGAGCGCGAACAAGGCCACATTGCGCCCGGCGAGCAGCCCCATATAGGCGAACACACTCACCAGGAGCAGATCGGTAATGTCGGCGGCGCGGCGCGACAGCCCCAGCGCCACGACCACGGCCAGGAGCAGCCAGATGAACGGCTGCTGGAAAAGCTCGTGGAAGTTGGGCGAAGCCCACTCCTGGATGAAATCCTGGAGCACACCGATGTTCACCGTCTTGAACGGATACAGCAGCATCTGTGCCCCGTTCGGATTGAGTGGGATGACCAGCGCGCTCAAGGCAGCGACCCCGGCCAGCCTGCCGATGTCGCGCCAGGAGAGCGCGGGCACATCGCGCTGCTCCAACAGCCGGTTGGCGACCTCGCCCACGAGATAGCAGCCGATGAGGATGAACCCGGCCGCGTAGCCCGCGTGCAGGTTGACCCACAGCAGGAAAATGGGCGGCAGCCAGAGTAACCCCACCCCCCCGGCCCCCTTCCCTGGTAGGGAAGGGGGAGAGGTCAGGCCACTCCGCTTATAGCGATACAGCACATAACCGACGACCGCCGTCAGCACGAACGAGAACATCTGGGGCCGCGCCGCCCAGATTGCGCCGGAGACCGTCGCCGCCAGGATAAGCGTGAACGCCCGCAGGAAGCGGTCGCCCTCGCACTGCCAATAGACGAAGGCGAAGGCCAGCACCACCAGCACAGCCACCAGAATGGCCAGCCCCGGCACCCCGGCCCAGCGGCTGACCCCATACAGCAGCACCTGCGCCAGCCAGCTCTGGTCAATCCAGGGCGCACCCGCCTTGGTGAACGAAAACGGGTCGGTGCGCGGGATACTGCGTGTCTCTACAATATACTGGCCGCTGCGCAGATGCCACCAGGTGTCTGTATCCAGCGGCACGCGCACCGCCATGGTGAACAAGGCGATGAACAGCACGAGGGTCAGCACCTGATGGGTATTCAGGGCGAAGGCCCTGACCCCCTGGCCCCCCTCCCCTGCGAGGGACGGAGATGGGGGAGAGGTTACAGGCCGATTAACGATAGATCCCAAGTGCATCCGGCAACACCTTCCGCGAGAGATCGTAGAAAATATGATACGAGCCGATCTGGTGTTCTTTGAATGTCACGCCGAGCGCGTGCAGCCGTTCGCGGATGCGCGCATCCAACGGCGGGTGATTGGTCGTGACATAGACGGCTGTCGGGCTGGCCTGGACTGCCTCCCTGTAGGGTGCATAGCGGTTGTCGCGGGGCGTATAGCGCAGATCGGCTTTGTAGGGTAGTTCCGCCGAGAGGATGACGCGCTCATCCGACAGGAAGGCGATGGGGAACGTCACCCAGTAGTTGCTATAGCCGCGCGCCCCGCCGTGCGCCAGCAGGAAATCCACCAACTCCTGCTCGCGGTTGGGCGTAAGCTGGCTGATGGGGTCAAACTGCGTCGTCAGGCCAGGCGGGTTATGTGCTACCGCCCAGACGTTGCCTGCCAGGTTGTAGCCCAGGACCACCACCAGCCCAACCCAGGCCAGCCCTGGCCGGGTGGCGCGCACCCGCGAGAGCAGCGCACCCAGCCCTAGCGCCAGCGGCGCGTACAGCGGCAGGAAGTAGCGCCCGCTGGGGTCGGCGCCAAAGGGCGTCAGGATGAACGCGGTGATAAGCGTGGCGCATACCCCCACCAGCAGCGGCCAGGCGCCCTCCGCCCAGGCCGACCGTAAGCGTAGCTGTGCCACCATGAATACACCCACCCGCAGCCAGATGACCAGCGCCGGGACGGCCAGCAGCGGCAGGATGGCCTCTACCGACCAGGGCGGTCGCAGCCCGGCCAGGGCGGGCAGGCCGAAGAGCACCAGATTCACCGTGTGCACCAGGGCGTTCTCCAGCGGCCCGGCGGACGACGCCCCCGCAATCGCCGAGCCGCCCAACTCATGGAGAGCCACCGCCCCATGCGTCAGCACATACTCCCACCAGGGGCTACCCCCGACCAGGAAGCCTATCCCGGCTAACAAAGCAGCCTTCCACTGCCGCCATAGCCCCCGCACCAGCAGAAAGGCCGCCAGGGGCACCAGGTAAACCAGGATCAGGCCAAACGTCCAGAAGCCCAGCCCGGCCAGAAGCCCGAACAGCAGCCAGCGCCCCGGTCGATCCCGGTCTTCATGCGCCAGGCGGTGGCCGAGCAGGAGCAGGATGGTGCCCAGGAGCAGCGTTTCGCCATAGCCGCCCAGCGAGGCCGTCGTGTACAATGTGAGCAGGACGGGCGGGCAGGCGATGACCAGCGCCGCCGCCCGCGCCGCCCACTCCTCCCGCAGCAAGCGCCGCCCCAGGAGATACGTCGTGGCGATCAGCCCCATGTACAGCACAGTCTGCACGGCCCGGACGGCCATGACCGACGGCCCCATAAGCACAAAGGCCAGGGCCACCAGCCAGGCATCCAGGCTGCCCATGTACGCCTGGCCGTAGAAGAAGACCGGGCGCTCCCCGGCCAGGATGTGCTTCGCCATGAGCGCCACCACCGCCTCGTCCGCGTTGAAGGGCACGGCATCGGCGGCCAGGATCAGCCCGCGCAGGATCAGCGCGGCGACCAGGGTGGCGGGCAGGAAGGCCCGGCGGCCCAGCGCCCAGGGCCTGCGGATGGCTGTCCTTAGGACTATTACGCTATTGTCGCTGGCCATACCCACCCGCCATAATGCAAACAGTGAAAGCGCAGGTCAATCCAATGTCTCATCATGCTGAGTCGGGCGAAGCATCTCCCCCCACCCCGGCCCTCCCCCACAAGGGGGGGAATGGGCACGTTCCCTCCCCCACAAGGGAGGAGGGGGATATGGCCCTCACCCCCACCCCCCTCTCCCGAACCGGGCTGAAGCCCGGTACTGGGGGGAGAGGGGGCGAAGGGGGTAAGGGGGGAATCTCTATCCCCGTCAAGGGGGTGAGACCCTTCACTTTCCCTTCGCTACGCTCAGGGCTACGGCTCAGGGTGGCAGCCCATGTCCTGCCCTGGTCTCTTTTCTTCTTCGCTGTCGTGGCGCGGCTTGTGCCGGGGCCACGCACCATTGACGATGCCTTCATCACCTTCCGCTATGCCCGCAACCTGGTCGTCGGCCTGGGCTTCGTCTACAACCCCGGTGAGCACGTCCTGGGCACGACCACGCCACTGTACACGCTCCTCCTGGCCGGGCTGTCCCGCCTGCTGAACAGCGGCGACTACCCCTCTCTGGCGCTTATTCTCAATGCCCTGCTGGAGGGGCTATCGGTCGTCCTGTTGTACCATCTGGGCCAGGCCCTGAGCGGCAGCCGCCTCTTCGGCATGGTGTTGGGCCTGTTGTGGGCTGTCGCCCCGATGGGCGTGACTTTTGCCATCGGCGGCATGGAGACGCCACTGGTCACGTTCCTGCTCATCGCCACCTTCTACGCTTACATCGCTAACCGCTCGCGGCTGTCGTCCTTTTTGGGCGGCCTGGCGACCCTCACCCGCCCCGATGCGCTGATCGCCCCCGCGCTTACCTTGCTGGATATGACCTTACGGGGGCCGGGAAAGGATGAACCCCCCCTGTCCTCCAGCCTCCGTCCTCTATCCTCTGTTCTCCGTCTTCTCCGCCGCCTGCCCTGGGCCGAAGCCGCGCTCTTCCTGGCCGTCATCGCCCCCTGGCTGGTCTTTGCTACCGTGTACTTCGGCAGCCCGCTGGGCCAGTCCATCGTCGCCAAATCGGTCGCGTATCGCCTGCCGCCTACCGCGGCGCTGGCAAGCTGGCTGCAAACGCTGAGCGTGCCCTTCTTTGAACACGAGACCATCCCCGGCTATCCGGTGCTCATCGGCTTCATCGTCTATCTGACGCTTTACCTGGTCGGCGCCATTGAGCTGGTGCGCCGCTGCCCGCGCAGCCTGCCGCTCTTCCTCTATCCGGCGCTGTACGTCAGCGCCTATGTCGTGGCGAATCCGCTTATCTTCCGCTGGTACTGGGCGCCGCCCCTGCCCTTCTATTTCCTGGGCATCCTGGCCGGTGTCCGGGCGCTGTTGCGGGACATGCTCTCCTTCAGCCCACGCACGCAGCGGATGGCTGCCCCTGCGTTCGCCGTGATCACCGCGCTCTTCTTTGGCCTGAGCCTGAACGGCTGGGCGCTCCACCCCGATCACGGCCCGGACCGCCCCGCGCCGCGCATGGCCTTCATCCGGCTGGAGGCGCTTTATGCCAATGTTGCCCACACACTAAAGGGCAACCTCCTGGACGGCCAGACCATCGCCGCAGGCGACATCGGCGTGCTGGGCTATGCCACCGGCGCGCGCATTCTAGATACCCTCGGCCTGGTCTCGCCCGAAGCCTCGCGCTACTACCCACTGCCATCAGATGCTTATGTCGGTAATTTCGCCATCGCGCCTGCACTCATCGCTGCCGCCCACCCCGATTATGTCGTCATCCTGGAGGTCTATGGCCGCAAGACCCTCCTGGCCGACCCGGCGTTCCAGACCAGCTATCACCTGGTGCAGCGCTGGGATGATCCGGTTATTAACGAACTCTACAAAACAAACGGGCTGCTCGTCTTCGCCCGGTGGCAGGCAGGCGAGTGATCGCCCCTCCTGCTGCCTTGTGCTGCGCGTTGCCCGCTTCTAATTCAGATCCCATTATGCGACGGCCTGGGGGCGGGGTCAATGGGCTAATGGGGCTACCCATGCCCCGATGGGCACCTGTCCGCCCCCCAAACAGCAAAAGACCGGTGAGGCGCCCACGCCTCACCGGTCTGCGGCCTGACCTCGGACAACAGGCTATTGGCTGCTGGCTACGGACAAATAGGCATTTGTCAGACGGCTCAGGCGGGAGAGAGGCCGGGCAGCGATCGGCTCCAGGGGCTGGCGCAGCGCAGCCTCATCCCGGCTGGTGGTCAGCCGGCGACACTGGCCCTCGGCCCACTCCACCAGGCCGGTATATTCGCGCACGGCCCGGCCCTCCGGGGCATACTCAAAGATGGTCTTGCCCCGTGAGGCACACTCCTTCAGCACTGTCGTACGGTGAATGGGCGCGAGCACCATCTCCAGGCCGAAATCGGCCTTAAGCCGGGCCACCGTGGCCCGGCTCTCTCGCGTCTGATCGTCATAAAAGGTCGGGAGGATGCCCACGATGTGGCAGGACCCGCCCTGGCTGTTGACCGTCCGCAGGGTCTCTATCATGCTACTGACACCATGCAAAGAGAGATAATCGCAACCGGTGGGAATAATGAGCAGATCAGAGGCATACAATGCGGCCTCCTGAAGCCCGCTCACCGAGGGGGCCACGTCAATCACACAGACATCCAGACCGGTGCGCGCCGCCGGGCTGAGGATATTGAGCAGCAGGTCGCGGGACAGCCGCCCCTCTGCCACCAGGGCGATGTGCGCGGTGCTGGTGCGCTTATCGCCAGGGAGCAAGGTCAAATGTGGACGCCCCGTCGTGCGCACGACATCCTTCAGAGAATAGTCGGCGATCAGCAGCCTGAACACACCCGGTTCCGGGTCGCGCCCCAGGGCTGTAGAGCAATGGCCCTGCGGGTCCAGATCAATGAGCAAGACCTCATAGCCCCGCAGCGCGAAGCCATGGGCCAGATTTACAGCGGTAGTTGTCTTCCCAACCCCTCCTTTCTGGTTGGCAACCGCAATGGTCTTCATAATGCCATGTCCTCCTTTCGCTCCCCGTCCTGATCCGAGGCCCCGGCGCAAAGCGTCATGTCAGATTTAGAAGCTGAATCCCACTCATACGCTTATGGGGCATCAATGCATCACCGCAATCGCTTATGCTATGCGGACCCACGATAGTCACAGCCATCATAAATAGTAAATAGAGCTATGTCAATGGCCTAATAGTCACCCGGCAAGGAACGGTGTCTGGGCTGGTGTGAAGACCTCTTTACTCGCCGTCCAGCGGGCGCAGGTTGGCCAGGCTGGCCGCCAGCCGTTTCACACCCACCTGCTCAAACACGACGGTCACTTCCTCGTCGTCGCCCGCGATCTTGCTCTCCACGACGATGCCCTCGCCGAAGCGGGCGTGCCGGACGCGCTGGCCACTGCGGAACTGGGGCGAGCGCCCCAGGGGGGAGGGCGCCGGGCGCGTCCAGCGGGTGGCCCGTTCGCTGGCCGTCTGCTGGCGCTCACCCGGCCGGGCATAGCCCTCAATCAGGTGGGAGGGGATGTCGGCCAGGAAGCGGGAGGGGATGCCCACGCCGCTTTCGCCATACAGCGTGCGGCGGAAGGCGTACAGGAGATAGAGCCGGTCTTTGGCCCGCGTTATGCCCACATAGCACAGCCGCCGCTCCTCGGCCAATGCCTCGGGGTCCTCTAGCGAACGCTGATGAGGGAACAGGCCCTCCTCCATCCCGGCGATGAACACGACACGAAACTCCAGCCCCTTGGCGGCGTGCAGCGTGAGCAACGAGGGCGCTGTGCCCTCCTCCGCCAGGTTGTCCACCTCCGAGACCAGGGTCACTTCCTCCAGGAACTCGGCTAACGAGGCGTCGGGGGACGAGGCAGCCACGCCGCGCAACTCCAGGACGTTGCCCCAACGCTCCTCGCCCTCCTCGGTCCCATCGCGGATGTAGCGCTCATAGCCCGTCCCGGCCAGGATGAGGTCAATCAGCTCCACCACCTTGAGCGACTCGCGGGCAGCCACCCAGGTCTCAATCAAAGTGAGGACATCCAGGAGGGCTTTGCGCGCCCTGGGCGTCACGGTGATAGAGAGGAGGTAAGCATCCTGGTCGCTTCCTGTCCCCCGCTCCACGCGGTCCTTAAACTCCTTCAGCGCCTGATACAGCGAGATGCCCCCCTGGGCAGCCCACTCGCGCAACTGCTCCTCGGTCCTCAGGCCGATGCCCCGCGGGGGCACGTTCAGCACGCGCAACAGGCTGACCGAATCGTGGGGGTTGTGGGCCAGGCGCAGATAGGCGATCAGGTCCTTGATCTCCTTGCGGGCGTAGAAGCGGGTGGCGCCGACGAGCTTGTAAGGCAGGCCGGCGCGGATAAAGGCGTCCTCAATCACGCGCGATTGGGCGTTGGTGCGATAGAGAACCGCGCATTCGCCGGGTTGGGCCTCGCCTCGCGCCACAAGCGTAGCAATGGTCTCTACGATGAACTGGGCCTCTTCCACCTCGTTGTAGGCCTCGTGGACGACGATCTTCAGCCCCTGGCCGCGCTCGGTAAACAGCGCCTTGTGGGTGCGCTCTGGGTTACGGGCAATCACGCCTTTGGCAGCGTCCAGGATCGTCTGTGTGGAGCGGTAGTTCTGCTCCAACAAGATCGTCGTGGCTTCGGGGAAATCCTGGCGGAAGCGCATCAGGTTGCGGAAATCGGCGCCGCGCCAGCGATAAATGGACTGATCCTCATCGCCGACGACGAACAGGTTGCGCTGCTTCTCCGCCAGTTGCCGCAGGAGCGTGTACTGGCTGGGGTCGGTGTCCTGGAACTCATCTACCAGGATGTGCTGGTACAGGTCCTGGTACTTCGCCAGCACCTCCGGGTGGCTCTGGAAGAGGTGCACCAGGTGCATCAACAGGTCGTCAAAATCCAGCGCGTTGTTCTCCAGCAGGAGACGCTGATAGCGTTCATACACGCGCCGCACCACCTCGCCGTAGTAGGACCCCGGCGTATAGTCCTCCGGCGCGACCAGCTCATTCTTGGCCTTGGAGATCGCGGCCAGGATGCTGGCCGGGCGATAGCGTTTCTCATCCAGGTTCAGGTCGGCCAACGCCTGGCGCACCAGCGCTTGCTGGTCGCTTTCATCGTAAATGACGAAGTCGCGTGAAAACGGCAGATGGTCAGCCTCACGGCGCAACAGGCGGGCGCACATGGCATGGAACGTGCCGATCGCTAGGCCGTGCACCTGGCCGGCGAGCAGCTTTTGAATGCGCTCGCGCATCTCCCGCGCAGCTTTGTTGGTGAAAGTCACCGCCAGGATGTGGTAGGGGGAGACGCCCACCTCACGCACCAGGTAGGCGACGCGGTGAGTGAGGACACGCGTTTTGCCGGAGCCTGGCCCGGCCAGGACGAGCACCGGCCCCGGCCCGGCGGTGACCGCTTCGCGCTGTTGTGGGTTCAACCCATCAAGAAGGTCCATAGGCTCCCTGCGTGGTCAGGATACACCGATTATAACTGACTCTTCCAGGGAAAGCCAGGGAGCGGGCATACAAAGGCGCACTTCTATCCACCCCCTCCCTCACCCTCCCCTATCCAGGGGGAGGGAATCTACTCCCTCCCCCCTCTGTGTAGGAAACTTAAGATCAGGGACCGGATTTGATCACCAGGGGGAGATAGAGCGGGTTGGTACCCGGTGGTGTCGGCGTCTGGGTGACAGGCGGGGTGGGGGTATGGGTCGCCGTCGGTGTGGGCGTTGATACGGGTGTGTGCGTCGTAGAGGGTATAGGTGTGGGTGTAATTGGAGAGGTGATAATGGTGAAAGGCGCGGTCGTTTGTGCCTGGGCGCTGCCTTGCGCGCTTGTTACAGTGAAGCGCAGGTAGCAGTTAGTGGAAGGCAGCGTATCGGTAGGGATACGCCATTGATAGCGCCCGTTGTTCGGTAAGCCAGAGGCGATTAAAGTCCAGGGGCCGCCCGGGCCGGTTGTGGAGAAGTCAATCTGGACGGTCCCCGTCACACCGCCCGGCACCGCGCTCAGCCAGTCCACGAAGTGCACCGATCCGGCGTAGAAAACCTCGCCGCCGTTCGGCTCAACCGGTTGGATGCTGAGCGCGGTGGGCACTGAAGCCTCTTTGAAAAAGCGCAGGCGATTGCGCCCGTTAAACCCACCCGCCTGGGCCACAAGCGCAATGTCGGGGAAGCCATTGTGATCGGCATCCCCACCCACGCGCATGGCGCTATAGGTGCGTTCAGGCACCAGAAAAGAAGCGGCCTGTGTCCAGTTCCCCTGGCCATCTCCGGTGAAGACCCGGACGTTGCCGCCTTCAATAAACACGGTCAGGTCGCGGTAGCCATCGCCGTTCATATCGTAGAGTTGCGTGCCCTGGCAGGCGACCTGCTGGGGCAGGCCGCCGGACAAATTCTGCCAGATGTTCCCCGGCCCCCAGGCCCACACCGCCGGTCCCGCATCAGGCAGGCAGAAAGCCAGTTCGTCACGTCCATCGTTGTTCACGTCACCCAGGGCAATGCCATAACGCCCCTGGATGCCGCCCGGCGGCAGGTTGCCGTCCGCCAGTTGGAAGCCGCCCGTGCCATCACCGAGATAAACCGTGCCCAATTGGTTGGCGGCCGCCAGGTCGGCGAAGCCGTCGCCGTTCACATCGCCAAAGGTGATGTCGTCAGTGGAGTTGCCGCCCAGGAAGCCGAAGCTTTGTGACCAGGTGCCGTCGCCGTGATTGCGGTAAACGTGCACACCCGCGCAGCAGCCGAAGGAGTTTGAGGCGATATCCAGGTCGCCGTCGTTGTCCACATCGGCGAAGTCGGTGCCAAACATGCCGTAGGTCTCGCCATTCGTCGCCAGCCTGTCGTCCCAGGGTTGCCAGTTGCGCCCGGTGCCATCGCCCAGGGCGACCTCAATCAGTTGGTCGCCGAAGTCATTGGAGGAATAGTTGTGGTGCATGGCATAGCCCACATCCAGCAAGCCATCGTGATTGGCATCGCCCAGGGCAACGCCGCCGTAGCCGAAGTTGCCGTTCTGGAACACGACCCAACTCCCCTGGCCGTTGCCGAACCAGACCATAACGCCATGCTCATTGGTGTTGACATAGGGCGAACCGTGATCGCCGATAGAGACCAGGTCAATATGCCCATCACCATTGACATCGCCCATCTCCACCTCTGTCCTGCCCGCCTCCAGCGCCGGGACCCCCAGGCCGGTGGACGATTCCACATAGATCAGGTCGGCAGGAGCAAAGAAGGACTCGCCATTGTCCTGCGCTACGCCCAGGCCTACGGCGATCACCAGGGCAAAGATCAGTGGGAAGACGTAGCCCGGCTTCATAGATGGCCTCCTTCTCCGGCGAGATACTGGCGGCTATAAGCGATATAGTGTTGGGCGGCACGGCGCACGCGCTCAATCTCCTCCGGCAGGAGCACACGCACCACGCGGGCGGGGATGCCCAAGACGAGTGAGCCAGGGGGGATGACTGTATCCTCGGTGACCAGCGCCGCCGCGCCGATCACGCTATCCCGTCCGATGTGCGCGCGGTTGAGGACCACCGCCCGCATCCCGATCAGCACATTGTCCTCCACCGTGGCGGCATGGACAATCGCGCCGTGGCCGACGGTCACGCCCGCGCCAATCGTGCACGGCTGGCCGGGATCAGCATGCAGGACGCAGTTGTCCTGGATGTTGGTGCGCGGGCCGATACGGATGGGCGCGGTGTCGCCGCGCAGGACGGCCCCGTACCAGACGCTGGCTTCATCACCTATGGTCACGTCGCCGAGAATGGTAGCGTTAGGGGCGATAAAGGCGGAGGGCGCGATCTGCTCCGGGTGGTAGGCGATGTCAAGCTGGTGGGCTTCGGTCATGTGCTCTCTCCTGTCCGGGTTGGGATCGGGCCTATTATACCCCATTGCAAGAACATCGGCCCGATTCCGAGGCGCGTTCCCCTCCCTGGGGCAGGGACAAGCCCAGCCCCCACCCTCTCCTGGATGGGCGTGGAGGCAGACCTTGTGCCTGTCCGACGGGCCAGAGGTGATAAATGCGCTTAAACCGCTGCTCCTGAGACACCGTTGTGCCCCCTTGACAGTTCACCCTATCTGGGATATGTTAACACACGTACAACCGTCCGGCAGGAGGAGGTGGCATGACACAGCCTACTGTAAAACTGGTCATCCCTTTTGACTCACTCATTGACTCTATTGGACAACTCAGCCTTGAAGAGAAGCTGCGGCTGTGGGAATTGCTGGATGAGCAAATTGCCCAGGCAGAGGAAGAGCTATGGGAGCAAGATGCGAGAATTCAAGCCGAGATTAACGAAGCACGTGCCGCTTATGAGGCAGGAGACTACGTAACGGTGGATGAATATATAGCTCAACGGCAAAACGAAGCCTGATGAGCTATCAGGTTATCATTCCACGGCCTGTGCAGAAGCAACTTGATGCTCTGCCGCGGAACGTTCGCAACAGGGTTATTAAAGCGATCGTAGCACTCAAAGATAACCCTCGCCCACGCGGGTCTGTCAAGCTGCGCGGCTATGAGAACGAGTACCGCATCCGTATCGGCGACTATCGGATTCGGTACGAAGTCCGCGATCAGGAATCCCTTGTCATCCTGTTGCATTGTAAGCATCGCAAAGAGATATACCGGGATTAACTGATTTCCCGGCCCCCTTTCTACAGCCCCCTTGACAGTTCACGCCATCTAGGGTATGTTAGCCCTGGCGTTAACCTGATGGAGAGACTTACCGGCACAGTTTTCAGAGCACAGAGCGGCTTTTTCACGGTTCAGACCCCTGCGGGAGCGATAGTCTGTCGCCTCAGAGGGCGGCTGCGCAAGGAGCGGCTGGACACCGACATTGTAGCTGTAGGCGATCGGGTCGTTGTGGAGCCGGCGGGCGATGGCACCGGCCTGATCGTGGAGGTGCTGCCGCGCACGCGTGTCCTCTCGCGCCGCGCCCCGCCAGCTCACCCCGACGACCGCCGCCAGGTGGAACAGGTCATTGTGGCCAATCCCGACCAGGCGGTGTTTGTGTTCGCTTGTGCCCAGCCAGCGCCTCACCTGCGCATGTTAGACCGCCTCCTCGTGGCTGCCGAAGCGGCCAGCCTGCCCGCGCTCATTTGTGCCAACAAAGTGGACCTGGTCACACTGGAAGAGGCCCAGGCGCTGTTCGGCCTGTATGCGACCATCGGCTATGAGGTGCTGTACACCAGCGCTAAAACCGGTGTAGGTGTGGACGCGCTGCGCCAACGGCTGACCGGCAAGCTCTCGGTGCTCTCCGGGCCATCGGGCGTGGGCAAGACCAGCCTGCTGAACGCCATGCAACCCGGCCTGGGCCTGCAGGTGCGCGAGGTCAGCCAGGCAACCACCAAAGGCCGCCACACCACCGTTGTCCCGGAACTGGTGCCGCTTGAGGGAGGTGGCTATGTGGCCGACACGCCGGGGCTGCGGGCGATGGCCCTTTGGGACATTGAGCCGGGCGAGCTAGAGGCCTATTTCCCCGACATCCGCCCCTTCGTCGCCGAGTGTGAATTCAGCGACTGCACGCACACCCACGAACCAGGGTGCGCCGTGCGCGCTGCGGTGGCGCGCGGCCAGATCCACCCGGCCCGCTATGAGAGCTTGCTGCGCTTGCGTGCGGAGATAGAAGAGGAATTGGAGAAGGCGCTGAGATAGCGCCGGGTGACTAACCGGAGGGCGCGTCCTTGCCGCTGGCGTCCGCTGGAGGTGGGGCAGCCTCGGTCCCGGCGGGCGACCCCTCTTCATCCGAATCCCAACTGATGATCCAGATACAGGCTCCGGCCACGAGGATGGTGGCGACGATCAACGCCGCCCACTGGCCAGGCTGAAGCCCCACATCGCGCGCCTCCCAGACGAGCAAGGCGACCATGCCAACGGCCAGGACAATCCAGCCCGCCAGGTAAGGATGCCTTTTCCCCCAGGCGATCAGCGCTGACATGTGCTCTCCTTATCAGATCAGTCAGGGGCCTATTGTACCGCCGGGGGGCTGGCGCGTCAAATCCGGTGACCTTGGGACGATCTGAGTCTGGCGACTGAAGTCGCGTCTGGGAGGCGAAAGCCGGTCGCCCGCCTACGCGGACGAAGACGGGGACCTCAACCGCAGGCCCCCCATCTGATGACGCCAGGAGAGTGCGGCCAGCCCCAGGAGCACGGCCAGGCTGATCAGGCTGATGCGCCCGCCCCAGGTAAACGAGTCCGGCGTATAGCGAAAGACGACCTCATGCGCCCCGCCCGACAGGGCCACCGCACGGAAGGCATAGTTAGCCCGCAGGAGCGGCGCGGGCACGCCATCCACGACCGCCTGCCAGCCGGGGTAGTAGGTGTCGCTCAGGACAAGCAGGGCCGGCCCCGGCGCCTCCACCCGCACTGCGACTGTGTTCCACCCCTCTTGAATATCCGCAGAGCGTACCGCTTGAAATCCGTTCAATCCATTCCCCAAATCCGTTGACAGCCCCGCCGGCAGCCCCTCCACCACCGCCTCACGCCGGGGGTCAAAGTCGGCGCGAGTGACCAGCGCCAGGGCCTCGGCGCCATCCGCCGCACGGCGGACATGGGTGACCAGGTAGGCACGCGGCAAGGGATCGGGCACGCGGTAGATATTGAACCCGTCGCCCTGATAGATGCGCTCGTAGCCCGGCAGGTCGCGGGGGCTGATGACTGCCGTCACCCCCATCAGCCGCAGGAGCGAGGTCGGGTTCGGCGCGGCCTCCAGCGCCGCCACAAGGTCGGCGTAGCGCCCTACCAGCAGCGGGTCAAAGTTGTTGGCGCTCATCAGCCCGGCAATCAGGCCCGTGTTGGGCAACTGGGCCTGGCGCACCGCCAGCCAGCCGCCCTCCGGCGGGGTGAAGCTGTCAAAGCGGAAGAAGCGCCTGAACTTCAACTCGTACTCATCCTCTTGGAAGATGAAGGTTCGCCCGCCCTCAGCCTGGAGCAGCGCCGCCGTCTGCGTCGGCTGCCGGTAGAGCCGGGCGTCCACCGTCGGATTCAGCCCGAAATCGGCCAGGATGAGGTCCGCCGCGATGAAGGCCAGGGCCGCCGCCTGCCAGCGACCTGGTCCCTGCGCCTGCCTGGGGCGCCAGCGGGCCAGGAGCGCGCTGCCGCTCAGCCCGGCACCAAGCCAGAGCACACCATCACCCAGCGAGAGCCGCGTCGGGGGCAGGAACACCCGCCCGGCCAGCCCGGCGATCACCAGCGCCGGACCAATGATCAGCCCCAGGCGCACCCACCACTTTCCTCCTCCCCCTTTATGGGAGAGGGCCTCTGCGCCTATCCCCGCCAGCACAGCCACGCCGAGCGTGTACAGCGACAAGAAGCGCGCCGGCGCCTGGAATAGCCCGAACCCCGGCACATGGCGGAACAGCCAGGGGTAGATCGGCGTGTTCTGGCCGAACGCCAGCATCAGCGCCCCCAGCGCCAGCCCACCAAAGAAGGCAACTAGGGGGTTCCGATTGCGCCGCCAGCCGAGAGCCGCCGCCAGCGCCAGCAGGAGCGGCAAAACACCCATATAGCCGTCGTCCTCCCAGTACGCGCCATAGCCCCAATAATTGCCGCTGGCGGGCTGGCCGAAGAAGTTGGGCGCCCACAGGGTCAGCAGGCGCCAGGGCCAGAACGAGTACGTCATGGCGAAGGCATAGTCCAGCCCATCCGACCGCTGCGAAAGCTGCATCAGTTCCCAGGTAGGGAGAAGCTGGACCGCCGCCAGCCCAAGGCCCA
>DAOUBF010000002.1:0-97525 GCA_034432795.1 Anaerolineae bacterium | reverse complement strand
CTCCTCATCAAACAGGCGCATCTGCTGGCCGACGTGCGCGCTCTCGTAGAAGTCCGGCCCGATGAGCGAGTTGCCGCACTTGATGTTGTTCCCCAGGTCGGGCAGCGCCCGCTCGCGGAATAACTGGAGTTGCGGCGTCAGCGTCTGCTCGTTCTCCCCCTCCAGCACTTTGAGCAACAGCGAGAGCTTGGTCACCTCCACTGCCTGCGGGTCAATGTCCACGCCGTAGATGTGGGCCAACAGGATGCGCTTGCGCTCGGCGGTCGTCAGCCGCCACTCGCCGCCTATCCCCTGGTACAGCTTCGGCGACCTGCCCTTCGCCCACTTCTCCGCCCCATCCGCGATATACCAGTCACGATACCAGTCCAGCAGATATTGGTACGCGCCGATGAGGAACGAGCCGGAGCCGCAGGCCGGGTCCAACACCCGCAGTGGCGCACCCTTGCCCTCGCCCGACACCTGCCGGGGTGTCTTCCCCTCCAGCAGCTTCCCCACTGTGTGCTTCACGATGTAGTCCACGATGTAGGTCGGTGTGTAGAAGACGCCGCCCGCCTTCTTCACCTCCGGCTTGTCCTCCACAACCGCGCGGTGGCCTGGCGTCAGGCGGATGACCTTGCCCAGGAACTGCTCGTACACCTGCCCCAGGATGTCGGCGGGGAGGACGGAGAACTCATAGGGGCTATCGGGGTAGTATAGCCCCTTGATGATCTCTTTAAGCGGCTTATCGTCAAGCGTCAGGGTCAGCGTCAGTTCGTCGGGCGCCTCGGCGCGGCCCTTCTCATGGCGGAAGTGGAACAGGCCGGAGTTGTAGCGGGCGTCGGCCTGGTGGAACAGGTAGCCCAGCCGCTCGTACACGTGCGCGCCGTTCAACAGCGCCTGAAGCTGGCCGTAGGTCTCAATCCCCCGGTCCTCGCAGATGCGCAGGAAGATGATGCGGTCAATGATGCGCCCGACGGCGAAGTTGAGATCGCGCTGGCTCAGGCCAGGGTTGCGCAGGGCCAGGTTGCGCGCCAGGGCTTCTCTCCAGGTCTCAATCTCCTTGAGGAAGGCCGCGTCCACTTCCGCCGTGCCCTTCTTGGCCTTGGTGGACTCGGCGTAGCGGTCAAACGCGCCTTTGAGCACGGCATCTTTGGAGAAGATGGCGGCGATCTCGTCCCAGCGTGCGGGGTAGTCCTTGTAGGTCAGGTACATGATGCGGGCGACCGAGGCTTTATCCGCCTGGTCGGGCTTGACGCGGCAATCGTAGACGGCGAACTCCTCAAAGTCGGTCAGGATGGAGAGGGGCAGCTTGGCGCTCCAGGCGTAGCGGCGCAACTGGAAGGCGGGGCTGGGGTCGTCCCTGAGGTTGACGCCGGGCCGCTTGGCCTCCAGGAAGAACTTGCGCACGCCGCCGATGCGGAAGCAGTAGTCCGGCGCTTTGGTGAAGCCGCCGACCTTGATGGATTCCTCGTGAATGACATCTTTGTAGGCTTCGGCATAGCCCTGCTTGTTGGCGACGTCCCAGCCGAGGGCCTCAAAGAAGGGGTCAAGGAACTCCTTGCGCAGTTGCTCCTCGTTGTAGCGGCCCGAACGGTACGCCTCGCGGTGGAGGTCAAAGCGCCGGACGAGTTCAAGCACTTCCGCTGGTACAGCCATCGGCAAGCTATTATATCCCATTGGCCCATATATACAATCTCCCAAGACTGGGTTCGGAGAACCCTACGCGTTCCCCTGAGTTTTGTCCCCTGTCTGATGCGGTGCTATAATCGCCGCGCTGACCAGAATACATGATGCACCAGGATTGTAAACTCAAATATATCCTCTTTGACCTGGATGATACGCTCTACCCGCGTAGCTCTGGCCTGATGGATACGGTGGGCAACCGTATCCGCCAGTTCATCATGGATACCCTGGCCCTCAATGCTGAGGAGGCCGCTGCCCTGCAAAAACGTTATTATCAGCTCTACGGCACGACCCTGCGCGGCCTGCAAACCGAGTATGGGATTGACCCGGAAGCTTACCTGGCCTACGTCCATGACATCCCTCTGGACGAATACCTGCATCCCGACCCCGATCTGGACTGCCTCCTCAGCGGTATCACGCTGACAAAGGTCATCGTCACCAATGGCAGCGCTGAACATGCCCGCCGCGTCCTGGCCCATCTGGGCATCGCCCACCATTTTGAGACTATTCTGGACATCCGCTCCTTCAATTACTACTGCAAACCCGACCCCCGCGCTTACCAGCGTATCCTGGAGTTGCTTCACGCCGAGCCGCAGGAGTGTATCCTGGTAGATGACAGCCCGCGTAACCTGATCCCGGCCAAGCGCCTGGGCATGACCACTGTGTTAATGGACGGTGAGGCCCAGGAGGGGGTGGACTACGCAGTGGCCTCCCTCGCCGACCTGCGCCAGGTCTTGATGCCTCTGGGGTGCTTTCAGTTGCCTTGATCACCCTCGCTGAAGGCGATAATGTGAGATCATCCGTTGAGTGCTATGAACATTAAGGCTGAGCAAAGCAAAGCGCGCGGTGTGTTTTACGGCCTGGCCATCGGCGACGCGCTGGGCCGCCCGCTGGAGTTTATACCGCTCTCCCTGATCAAACAGCGCTATGGTGTGCAGGGCCTGTGCGATCTGCCCACCCCCGCGCTCTATACGGACGATACGCAGATGAGTCTGGCGATCGCCGAGGCGTTGGTTGAACGCGGCGACGCAGACCTGGACAGCCTGATGGAGGCGGTGGTGGCCCACTTTATCGCCTGGAAGAACTCGCCCGAAAACAACCGCAGCCCCGGTATCACCTGTATGCGCGCCATTGGTGCGTTGGAGGCGGGCGTCCCCTGGTTTGAAAGCGGCCTCCCTTACTCCAAGGGCTGCGGCTCGGCCATGCGCGTCGCGCCTGTGGGTTATTTCTATCAGCATGACCTGGCCCGGTTGCGCAGTGTGGCGATCGCCACCGGCAGCGTCACGCATATGCATCGCGCTGCCGAGGCCGCCTGCCTGGCTGCAGCCATGCTTGTCAAGCTGGCCCTGGATGGCCTCCCGCCCCAGGATTACCTGCCTATCCTGGAGGAGGTCACTGCGGACATCTCCGATGAATTTGACCTGGTTCTCCATCGCACAGCACATGCGCTCTGGTTCGCCTCTGAAGAGGAGGCCATGCGCTATATCGGCGAGGGCTGGACGGGGGATGAGGCTGTCGGTCTGGCGCTCTACTGTGTGATGCGCTATTCGGATGACTACCGCAAGGCGATCTGGCGCGCGGCCAACTTTGACGGCGATTCCGATTCCGTTGCTTGCATCACCGGCGCGATCATGGGCGCGCGCCTGGGCGTGGAGGCCATCCCTGCGGATTGGATCGCCCGCATTGAGAAAAGCGACTACCTGGCCGATCTGGCCGACCGCCTGGCCGCGAAGAAACTCGCCCTCAGTTCGGCCTCATCGCCCGTGACCTGATCTGCTATAATTGGGTGGAAGCTGTTCATCTGTAGGGGCGCACCGTTTGCAGTGTGGGCAACCACAAGGGTTGCCTCTACAGGAGATGTGCGGGGAAACGCCCCGCCGTTTACGGTGTGGTGGGCTGAAGCATGGCTTCAGCCTGACGGCTTTCTGAATAGGAAGGGAATATACAGGGTTAAGCATGGAATTGCAGATGAAGCGCACTCTCAATGGTCGGGTCGGGCCAATCGTCGTCGGGCTGGTCGCGGCGTTCCTGCTCAGTGCGATGATGTTTGCGGCCGGCTATGCGCTGGCCACCTGGCAGGCCAGTGCCCCTGCTCGCCAGGCCAATACGCCCGACAGCCTGGCGCAAACCTTCGCGCCCTTCTGGGAGACCTGGAACCTGGTCCACGAGGAATATTACCGGCAGCCGGTCAGCGATACCCTGCTCGTCCGGGGCGCGATCCAGGGGATGCTTCAGAGCCTGGGGGATGCCCACACCGGCTACATGCCGCCCAGCCAGTTTAACATTGCCACGAGCGATATTCAAGGGGAACTGGAGGGCATCGGCGCGGAGGTGGACTCCCGCAACGGCGAACTCACTATTGTCGCGCCGTTGCCCGATTCGCCTGCGGAGAAGGCCGGGTTGCAGCCCGGCGATGTCATTGTCACAGTGGATGGACGCGAAGTGACCGGTATGCCCCTGCTGGACGCGATTATGCTGGTGCGCGGCCCTGCCGGAACGACTGTCCACCTGGAGGTACGTCGCACCGGTCAGGACAGGCTGTTGCAGTTTGACATCGTGCGGGCACGCATTCAGATCGCCAGCGTCACCAGCCGCCTGCTGGAGGGCGGCTATGCCTATGTGCGCATCAGCACCTTCGGCGACCGTACGACCGAGGAACTGCGCCAGGCGTTGCAAACGCTGCTGGCACAGAACCCCAAAGGGTTGATCCTGGACCTGCGCGGCAACCCCGGCGGTAATCTGTACACCGCACTGGACGTGGCCAGCCAGTTCATTAAGGATGGCCCCATTATGATTGAGGAGTGGGGGGATGGCCGCCGCAAGACGTTCAGCGCCGATGGGCGCGGGCTGGCGACCGGGATTCCGCTCACGGTGTTGGTGGACCAGGGCAGCGCCAGCGCCTCCGAGATCGTGGCCGGGGCCATCCAGGACCGGGGCCGCGGTCGGCTGGTTGGCGAAAAGACCTTCGGCAAGGGCACGGTGCAGGACTGGCGTGCGCTTGATGAGGGGCGCAATGGCGGGGTGCGTATCACCATCGCCCGCTGGCTTACGCCCAACGGGCGATGGGTGCATGAGGCGGGCCTGACGCCGGATATCCTGGTCTCTCGTAGCCCGGAGGATGTTCAGGCCGGGCGCGACCCGCAACTGGAGGCCGCGCTGAACGCTCTGAAGCTTTTGTCGCAATCATCTATGGCCGTAGGGGGGCAGGATGCGCCATGAGCGTGGAGACCACCTTCCATGTCCGCTACGCTGAAACTGACCAGATGGGCGTGGCGCATCACAGCGCCTACGTTGTGTGGATGGAGGAGGGCCGTTCGGCCTACATGCGCGCTATGGGCAGCGACTACGCCGAGATTGAGCGCAGCGGCTACTTCTTCGCCGTGACCGAGTTGCATGTCCGCTACCTGGCCCCGGCACACTACGGTGAACGTGTCACCGTCCGCACCCGCCTGGAGGACATCCGCAGCCGCGGCCTCACCTTCGCTTACGAGGTCCTTCTGGCCGACACCGGCCGGTTGCTGGCCAGCGGCCAGAGCAAACACGTTTGTATTGATCGGGACGGGCGCGTGACGACGATCCCGGCCCGCTGGCGCGCCCTGCTTGTGGGGGAGCAGACGCCGTTGTAGTGCTGTGCCTGCCTTTGTCTCTCTTTCCCAAATTCTGGTATACTTTAATCTGAAATGGTCTCGTCCATTGCCGATCACGACATGAAGCTGGAAACCCTGCTGGCGCATTTAGATGGGAATCTGGCCCCGGCGGACCGGGACCTGATTCAACGCGCCTATCAACTGGCCGCGCTGGCGCATGAGGGCCAGACGCGCGCCTCCGGCGAGCCGTACATCCAGCACAGCCTGGCGGTGGCCAAAATCCTGGCCGATCTGCGCCTGGACCCGGTGGTGATCGCTGCCGGGCTGTTGCACGATGTGGTGGAGGACACCGGCTTCACCATTGAGGATATCCAGCGTGAGTTCGGCGATGAGGTCGCCCGGCTGGTGGATGGCGTGACCAAGTTGCAGCAGATTGACCAGCTCAGCCAGATGGAGCAGCGGCCTCTGAAGGACTTGAATTCCGAGTCGCTGCGCAAGACCTTCCTGGCGATGGTGGACGACGTGCGCGTGGTGCTGATCAAGCTGGCCGACCGCCTGCACAACATGCGCACGCTGGGCGCCCTGCCGGAGGAGCGCCGCAAGCGCATCGCCCGCGAAACGCTGGAGGTCTTCGCCCCCCTGGCCAACCGCCTGGGCATCTGGCAAATGAAGTGGGAGCTGGAGGACCTGGGCTTCCGCCATCTGGAGCCGCAGAAGTACAAGGAGATCGCCCGGTTGATCGCCGAGCGGCGCAGCGAGCGCGAGGCGCAGATCCAGCGTATTGTGACCATGCTGGAAAAGAAGCTGGCCGAGGCCGGGATCAAGGCCGATGTCAGCGGGCGGCCCAAGCACATCTACAGCATCTATAAGAAGATGCTGCGCAAGGGTGTGACCTTTGACCAGATTTACGACGAGCGGGCCATCCGTGTCATCGTGGACGACATCCCCACCTGCTATTACGTCCTGGGCATTGTGCATAACCTGTGGCGGCCGATCCCCGGCGAGTTTGATGACTACATCGCCACGCC
Organism: Anaerolineae bacterium; assembly: GCA_034432795.1. GTDB lineage: Bacteria > Chloroflexota > Anaerolineae > DSLN01 > DSLN01 > DAOUBF01. The sequence goes on along the minus strand of DAOUBF010000002.1, from coordinate 91,248 downwards.
CAAGGACAACATGTACCGCAGCCTGCATACCGCCGTGATCGCAGACGACGGCAAGCCGCTGGAGGTGCAAATCCGCACCTGGGAGATGCACTGGACGGCGGAGTATGGCATCGCCGCCCACTGGCGCTACAAGGAGGAGGGCGGGAAGCGCGATATTGACTACGAGAACAAGATCGCCTGGTTGCGCTCGCTTCTGGACTGGCGCTACGATGTCGCCGACGCCACCGACTTCGTGGAGTCGCTCAAAACCGATGTCTTCCAGGACCGCGTCTATGTGTTTACGCCCAAGGGCGATATTATTGATCTGCCTGCCGGGGCCACACCGATTGACTTCGCTTACCACGTGCACACCGAGATCGGCGACCGCTGCCGGGGCGCCAAGGTGAATGGCCGCCTGGTGAGCCTGGATTACCAGCTTAAGACCGGCGACCAGGTGGAGATCCTCACGGCGAAGCGGGGCGGGCCTAGCCGTGACTGGCTCAACCCCCATCTGGGCTATGTGAAGACACAGCGCGCCCGCGCCAAAATCCGTCAATGGTTCAAGCGCCAGGACCGCGAGAAGAATATCGCCCAGGGGCGCGACTTCCTGGAGCGGGAGTTGAAGCGGCTGGGTGTGGATGGCGTGGCGCATGAGCGCCTGGCCAAGCTGTTCGGCTACGACAAGGTGGAGGACTTCCTGGCAGCGGTGGGCACCGGCGACATCAATTCGCAGCAGATCGCCGCGCAAATCGTCAATCTGGAGATGGAGCAGCGCGCTGCCGAGGCGATCGCGCCGGCGTTGCCAGAGGAGACCCCCACACCGCCACCGCTGACCGTAGACGGGGTCCAGGTGCGCGGCACGGGCGGCCTGCTGACGCATATCGCCCGCTGCTGTCATCCGTTGCCGGGGGATGACATCATCGGCTATATTACGCGCGGGCGCGGCGTGACCATCCATCGCCGCGATTGCCCCAACATCCTGGCGCTCCGGGAGCACGAGCGGCTGATTGAAGTGGCCTGGGGCCGCAGCCAGCGCACCTACCCGGTCATGGTTAAGATCGTGGCCTTTGACCGCGGTGGCCTGCTCCATGAGATTTCCGGCATCGTGGCCGGCGAAGGCATCAATATGAGCCAGGTGAATGTGACCACCAGCCGCAACATCGCCACCTTCTACACCACGATGGAGATCACCGGCATTGACCAGCTCAGCAGGGTGCTGGCGAAGATTGAACGCGTGCCCAACGTGATTGAGGCCCGGCGGCAAACGGTGTAGCTTTCCGCAGTCAACGTTCAGCCGCCCATCCCCTCAATACACACGTAGTCCAACTCCAGCCACTGCCGCTGTGGCACCGCCAATAACCCGAAGCGGAAGTCGCCTTCCAGCGTGGCCACCGCATACTGGTTGTCCAGCCAGGCGACAAAGCCCAGCGGGCCGCTGGGCGGATGGGAGACACGCAGCACCTCGGCCTCATCCACCCAGAAGGTGGCCTCGTCGCGTCGCCATTCCAGGGCATAGGTGTGCCATTCGCGCAGGTCCACGTCCAGGAGACGCTCACCTGCCTTGACCGCTGCGCGGACCCAGGGGCGCAGCAGGCGGTTGACGCCAGGGAGCTTTAGCAAGGCGGCTCCGGCCAACGCCGCTGGGGCGAGCAGCCAGCCGGGCAGGGTGCCGCTGTTCAACGCAGCCGCTTTCCAGCCCCAGCCGGGGACCGGCGGCGCCAGGGCCATGTTGGAGGGGGGCGAGGCGTAGAAGAACCAGATGGCGTTGGGCGCGGCCAGCATCCCTCCGCTCAGCGTGAAGGGGTCGTTCCAAAAGCCGAAGCCCGCCGTGCCCAGCAATGCGCCCGCCGCATGGGAGGCGCGGGCGCGCACCGTCAACCGCAACGGTGGGCGCCAGGGCAGGTGTTTGCGGCTCAGGCCATGATAGTCGTCAATCTGCGCGTCGGCATAGACCTCTGGCGTGGCGCCCTCCACCACGAAGCGCAATGACGATGCGCCCTGCTCTATTGCCGCTGCCCCCACCGCGTAGCGTACCCAACGCGGCAGGCTCTGGCCTTCAAAGTGATCCTCAATGACCATAGTAAAGGCGATAACGCCCGATCTGCTCCGGCCTCCTTCTCCCCCATTGGACATTCGGGGACCACACGTAAACGGTGCAGGGCCGAGGCGGCGCCTCGCCCCTACTCCCCCACCCCAACCCTCCCCCGCAAGGGGGGGGGTGAGTTCCCTCCCCCTGGATGGGGGAGGGGCAGGCGGGGTTCCCATCCCCGGCGTAGGGCAGGTTTCCATACCTGCCGCTCTTCTGCCGCTCTGCGGCGGCTATGGAAAGCCGCCCTACTATTTTATCCCGCTTCGCCCATCCCGCCATTTATGAGAGGCTCTCAATGCCTTGCCAAGGGTGTATAGCAGATTGGGGGCAGATGACCCGATTGGTTACCCCCCACCCCTACCCTCCCCCACAGAGGGGGGAGGGGGTGACATTGCCCCCCACCCCTGCCCCTCCCCCACCCAGGGGGAGGGGCAGGGAGGGGGTGACCGCTGACAGTTGCCTCAAAATTGAAATGCACCCTAATAGAACTGCGCTTGACAACGGAACCGTCCTGTGATAGACTGCGAGGGCTAAACCCCCACCCCCTGGGTGGGGGTTTAAGGGAGGATTCACATATGGATGCGCACACGCATAAGGATGAAGCGCTCAGGCGGCTGGCTTATATTGAAGGGCACCTCAAGGGCATCCGCAAGATGATTGAGGCGGATCAATATTGCGTTGATATTCTGAAGCAGACCTACGCCGTTAAGCGGGCGATTGACAGGCTTGAGAGCCTTCTTCTACACAATCACCTTAATTCGTGTGTGCCCACAGGCATGCGCGAAGGCCGTGAGCAGGAAGTGATCCGCGAGCTTGAGGAATTATTTGAGCTATCACAGAGGTAGCGCATGATACCTGAAGGAGATTCAGATGGAGAAGCATGATTCCCATGCAATGCACGATCGGCATGAACATCATGACCCTCACGCCGGTCACGGTGGCCCGCATGGCGGCGCGCCTGCAATGGGCCATGATGAGCCGCTCAGGCATGAAGCGATGGCTAAAGGCGTCCACCGCCGGGATATTGGGCACACCGCCCACCCTGCGGAGCACGCAGAGCATCGCGCCCACGTAGACCACACCGGCCATGAGCAGATGTTCCGCCGGCGCTTTTGGGTCTCTCTGGCGCTCTCCATGCCGGTGTTGCTCTATAGCCCGATGATCCAGAGGTGGCTGGGGTTCACGATGCCGGCCTTTCCGGGCAGCGAGTGGATCACGCCGATCTTTTCCGTGATCGTGTTCTTCTACGGCGGCCTGCCCTTCCTGCGCATGGCCGTGCCGGAGCTACAGAACCGCCAGCCGGGCATGATGACGCTGATCTCCCTGGCGATCAGCGTCGCCTTCGTCTATAGCCTGGCGGCGCTCATCCTGCCCTCGGGCGAGGGCTTTTTCTGGGAGTTGGTGACGCTGATTGACGTCATGCTCCTGGGCCACTGGATTGAGATGCGCAGCGTGCGCCAGGCGTCGCGGGCGTTGGATGAACTCGCCAGATTGATGCCGGATACGGCTGAACGCATCCGCCCCGACGGGAGCACCGAGGAGGTCCCGGTCAGCCGCCTGGCGGTGGGCGATCTCGTGCTCGTGCGCCCCGGCGCCAGTATCCCGGCGGACGGCCTGGTGGAGGAGGGCGAATCGGAGGTGAACGAAGCCATGATCACGGGTGAGTCCCGGCCCGTGCGCAAACAACCCGGCGCCAGGGTGATCGCGGGCACGGTCAATGGGGATGGCAGCCTGCGCGTGCGCGTCACAGCGACCGGGCAACAGACGGCGTTGGCCGGTATCATGCGGCTGGTGCAGGAGGCACAGCAGAGCAAGTCGCGCACGCAGGTGCTGGCGGACAAGGCCGCCGGCTGGCTGTTTTACACCGCCTTGGCTGTGGCGGCGATCACAGCGGTGGCCTGGACCGCCGCCGTAGGCTTTAATGTGGACACCGTGGCGCGGGTGGCGACAGTTCTGGTCATCGCCTGCCCCCATGCGTTGGGGCTGGCCATCCCCCTGGTCGTGGCTATCACTACCTCTCTGGGTGCGCAGAACGGCATCCTGGTACGCGACCGGCTGGCGTTGGAGGCGGCACGCCATGTCAATGTGGTCGTCTTTGATAAGACCGGCACGCTGACAAAAGGCGAGTTCGGCGTGGTGGATAGGGTGACTGTGGACAACCGGGATCAGGATGAGGCCCTGGCCCTGGCTGCTGCCATTGAAGGCGATTCCGAGCATACCATAGCACGTGCCATCCGCCGGACCGCTCAAGAAAAAGGGCTGGCTCTGCCGGACGTCACCGACTTTGAGGCGCTTAAGGGGCGTGGTGTGCGGGCGCGCAACGATGGGCACACTGTCTATGTGGGCGGGCCACGCCTGCTGGAGATGCTCAAGCTTCAGCCGCCGGAGCCTATCACCCACTTCACAGAGCGGGCCAGCGCAAAGGGCCAGACGGTTGTCTATCTGGTCCAAGACGGTCAGGTTGTGGCTGGGTTCGCCCTGGCGGATGCCATCCGCCCGGAGAGCCGGGCGGCAGTGCAGCGGCTGCACGCCATGGGCATTGAAGTGGCCATGCTCACTGGCGATAGCCGGGCGGTAGCTCAGGCCGTCGCGGAGGAGTTGGGGATTGACATCTACTTCGCCGAGGTGCTGCCGGAACACAAGAGCCAGAAAGTGGCCGAACTCCAGGCGCAGGGCAAGGTTGTCGCCATGGTGGGCGACGGCGTGAATGACGCTCCGGCCCTGGCGCGGGCCGATGTGGGCATCGCCATCGGCAGCGGTACAGACGTAGCCATAGAATCGGCGGGTATCATCCTGGTCAAGGATAACCCGCTGGATGCGGTGAAGGTGATTGAATTGAGCCGCGCCAGCTACCGCAAGATGATCCAGAACCTGGTCTGGGCCACCGGCTATAATGTCGTGGCGCTGCCGCTGGCTGCCGGCGTCCTGGCGCCCCTCGGCATTGTGTTATCACCGGCCATCGGCGCGTTGTTCATGTCGCTGAGCACGGTGATCGTGGCGATCAACGCGCAATTTCTGCGGCGGCTGTCGCTGGCAGCGTGAGAGGGTGCCCCCTCCCCTCGGAAGGGGGGATGAGAGAGGAGGGGGCGAGGTAAGAATCAGTTCCCTGCTCTGTGATCAAGCTGGCCGCGCACGGCCCCTGCCGGGAAGTCCGTTGTATGTACATTGACATAATAATCCGACGGATGGATCAAGATGTTCAGGAGCAGTTGGCGGTCCACGTCCTCCGCGCAGCCTCTGGAGGTCCCGCTGGCATCGGGAGGCGAGAGGGGGACAACGATGGGGCCGGCCACGCCTGCCGGTGCGTTATGGATGTGGGCGCCTGTAGCAGGGAGGGTGATGTTGGACACGCTGATCCACCAGCACACCCGGCCCAGACCGAGATGGACGGTGATAAGCGCCCGACCCGTGCCATCGGGGTCGCCCGGCCCGGGCACCTCGTTTGCCCCTGAGAGCATGGTCACAAAGGGGCGGCCGGCGGCGCCTGCCGGGCTGATAGCGAGTGCCAGCATGAGAACAGCCAGCACGGGGAACAGGAATACGCGGAACTTCCTCATGGTCGTAGCCTCCTTATGGCGTAGGGTTCGCGTGGGGTAGCGAGCGAATAGGGATTGCCGCTACATCCCTCTAGAAATACGTACAAGATGCGCCGGTAGATTTCAGCCTATTGTCCAATTCGGTTATAATTGCACTGTTTCGGTGGGCTTGGCGTTAGAAGGGGTAGCCAGGCAATTGGAATCACGCCCGGGGTAGGGCGAGGCGGCGCCTCGCCCCTACCGGTCGCCAGCCCCGAGTCTAAACTTCGCCTCTCCGCGTTTCTGTTGTAAAATAAGGCTGGTCTATACTCGGTGGCGCTGGGGCGGGGTAAGAAGCCCGGTGGCCCAATGCTGGGTGATCCTCCACCCCGACCCTCCCCCTTTGTGGGGGAGGGGGCAACTTCCTCTTCCCTGCAAGGGAATGGGGCAGGGGGTTAGGTCCCTCTCCCATCCAGGGGGAGGGTCGGGGAGGGCAGAATGTGCTCAAACCGTTGCGCCTGGGAAGTTTGTGAAGAACTGGACAAATCGGACAAAGTTGTGTATATTGGGGGGGGCGGGGCGAATCTGTCCCCGGCCCACTCTGAGGAGGGAGACAATTGGATAGCAGTGAACAGTTGCTTAAGGAGCTGACCGAGGCCGCTGGCGTGCCCGGTTATGAGGCCGAGGTGCGGGAGGTGCTTCAGCGTTATTTGGAGCCGGTGGGCACGCTGGAGCGGGATAAAATCGGCAGCCTGATTTGTGTCCAGCCGGGCCAGGCGGAGCGGCCAAAGGTCATGCTGGCCGCCCACATGGATGAGATCGGCTTTATGGTGCGCCATATCCTGCCAGAGGGCTTCATCAAGTTTATCCCGCTGGGGGGCTGGTGGGATCAGGTACTGTTGGGTCAGCGCGTGGTGATCAAGACCTATAAGGGCGATGTGGTGGGCGTCTTCGGCGCCAGGCCACCCCACCTCCTCTCTCCGGACGATCGTAAGAAGGTCGTGGAAAAGAAGGAGATGTACATTGACATCGGCGCGTCCTCAGCCGAGGAGGTGGAGGCCGCCGGGGTGCGCGTCGGTGATCCGGTGGTGCCCCTGGCCGACTTCCGTATCCTGGTGAACCCCAAGACCTACCTGGCCAAAGCGTTTGATGACCGTGTAGGCTGTGCCTTAATGGTGGAGACGATGATGGCGGCAGCCAACACCCCTCACCCCAACACCCTCTATGGCGTCGCCACAGTCATGGAAGAAGTGGGGCCACGCGGGGCACGCACCGCCGCCGAGATGATTGACCCGGATGTGGCCCTGATCCTGGAGGTGGACATCGCTGGCGATGTGCCCGGCATTAAGCCGGAGGAATCGCCGCTGAAGATCGGCCAGGGGCCGGCTGTGCTCTTGTACGATGCCCGCATGATCCCCAACCTGCGGTTGCGCGACCTGGTCATTGAGACGGCTCAGGCGTTGGGCATTCCGCTGCAACTCTCGGCGATTGAGGGCGGCGCGACCGACGGCGCACTGATTCACCTGCATGGCATCGGTGTGCCCACCGTCGTCCTGGGGGTGCCCAGCCGCCATATTCACAGCCACGGCGCGATCATCCATCGGGATGATTATGACAATGCGTTGAAACTGCTGGCTGCGCTCGTCCAGAAGCTGGACCGGGAGACGGTCGCGGCGTTAACCCAATAGCTGTTGGCAGCTTAACAAGGAGGATGGATGGCTGAACGCATGATTGACCTGCAGGACATCACCGCGGCGCTGCGCGCTCAGATTGAGGCGTTCACCCCGACGATAGAGGCGGTGGACGTGGGCACGGTGGTGGAGGTTGGCGATGGTATTGCCCGCGTTTCCGGCCTGAGCGGCGTGCAGGCCAGCGAGATGGTCCAGTTTGAGAACGGTGTGTATGGCGTCGCCTTCAACCTGGAGAAGGACAATGTCGGTGTGATCATCATGGGCGATTACAGCGACATAGAGGAGGGCGACCAGGTGCGCGGCACCGGGCGGATCATCTCCGTGCCGGTCGGCCAGGCACTGATCGGGCGCGTGGTCAACGCCCTGGGCCAGCCGATTGACGGCAAGGGGCCGATCCAGGCCGATCGCTATCGCCCGATTGAGCGCATCGCGCCCGGCGTGGTAGAGCGCCAGGACGTGGACACACCCGTTCAGACCGGCCTCAAAGCGATTGACTCCATGATCCCTATTGGCCGCGGCCAGCGCGAACTGATCATCGGCGACCGGCAGACGGGTAAGACGGCCATCTGCCTGGACACGATCATCAATCAGAAGGGGCAGAAGCTGGCCTGCATCTACGTCGCCATCGGCCAGAAGAAGGCCCAGATCGCCCAGATCGTGGCTACGCTGGAGCGCTACGGCGCGATGGACTATACCACCGTAGTGGTGGCCTCGGCCTCAGAGCCGGCGGCGCTGCAATATATTGCGCCCTACGCCGGTTGCGCCATGGGCGAGGAGATCATGGAAAACGGCGTGATCATTGACGGCGAGTTCGTCAACGATGCGCTTATCGTCTATGACGACCTCTCCAAGCACGCCTGGGCCTACCGCCAGGTCTCGCTGCTCCTGCGCCGACCGCCGGGTCGCGAGGCCTATCCGGGCGATGTGTTCTATCTGCACTCGCGCCTGCTGGAGCGCGCTGCCCGTCTGGCCAACAAGTATGTCATTATGCCCAAGGGCGCGGCGCAGGGGCTGAACCCGGACGGCTATAAGGGGGTGGACGGCAAGGTCTACGGTGGCCCGTTGGGGCGGCATGAGGCCGAGCAGGCGCTGAAAGCCATGCCCGACGCCAACCAGTATGAGGTCGTTAAAATCCCCACCTCCGGCGGCTCGCTGACGGCGCTGCCGATCATTGAGACGCTCCTGGGCGATGTCTCGGCCTACATCCCCACGAACGTGATCTCCATCACCGACGGCCAGATTTACCTGGAGAGCGACCTGTTCTACGCGGGCATTCGCCCGGCAGTGAACGTGGGCATCTCGGTGTCGCGGGTGGGCGGGGCGGCCCAACGGCGGGCCATGCGCCAGGTGGCGGGTCGCCTGCGCCTGGATATGGCCCAGTACCGCGAACTGGCGGCCTTCGCCCTGTTCGCCAGCGACCTGGATAAGGCCACCCAGGATCAACTCCTGCGCGGCCAGCGGCTGACCGAGATCCTGAAGCAGCCCCAGTACTCGCCGATGCCCCTGGACCAACAGGTCATGATCATCTTCGCTGGCGTGAATGGCTACCTGGATAAGGTGCCGGTGGAGCGCGTGCGGGAGTGGGAGACCGGCTTCCACCGCTTTATGGCGACCCAGCACCCAGAGGTCGGCCAGGCGATCATGCGCGACCTGCGCATCACCGAGGAGACCGAGAAGGCGTTGCGGGCGGCGATTGAGGAGTACAACCTGGCGTGGAGCTAAGGAGGCGGAGGATGGAGAAGCCCTATCCATCTCCTGCCCCTTAGCCTCCGTTCCGAAGGAGTACGGAATGGCGACACCCCGTAAGAACCCAGTTTCTGCTTTAGAAGAGGATCTGCTCAAGATCATCCGAACCCTGCCCCCGCGCCGGGCGGCACAAGTCTTGGACTTTGCGCGGTGGCTGCAGACACAGCCCGCACTGGATGAGCCGGTAGAAAAGGAAATCACCCAGGCCGAACTGGAGCAAGAAGAAGCGGCCTGGGAAGAGGCTTACCTGGCCCATCGCGATGACTTTCGTGAGATGGCCCGACAGGCACTCCGTGACCTGGAGGCAGGTGATACTCTGGAGATGCTCATTGAGAACGGCAAGATCGTCACACGATGATCTCTCGGGCGACAAAGCGGTTCTGGGAGCTTTACAAGGCATTGCCCCCGGAGGTCCAGGAGCGGGCAAATAAGGCTTACGAATTGTGGCAAACCGATCCGAGCAGTCCAGGGTTGCAGTTCAAACGAGTAGATCCGGAGGAGCCCATTTACTCAGTGAGGATCGGGCGGAATTATCGGGCGCTCGGTGTCTTGCAGGGGGACACAATGGTATGGTTCTGGATCGGCAAACACGAAGTTTATAGGCGCATCTTACGTTAGAGGAGTCCAGGCATGGCTACAATCCGCGAAATTCGGCGGCGCATCCGTGGTGTAAAGAACATCGCTCAGGTCACTCGTGCCCTGGAAGCGGTCTCGGCGGCGCGGGTGCGCCGGGCGCAGCAGGCCGTGCTCGCCACCCGGCCCTACTCCCAAAAGGCCTGGGAGGTGTTGACGCACCTCTCCCGCCAGCCGACCCCAGGCGCGCTGTTGCACCCCTTGCTTCAAGTGCGGCCCGAGATCCGCACGGTGGGCCTGGTGCTGATCACCGGCGACCGGGGCCTGGCCGGGGCGTTCACCTCTAATATGGTGCGGGCGACGCTGGACTACATCCAGCGGCGGGGGCTGCCGGTGCGCATGATCACGGTGGGGCGCAAGGGGCGCGACCTGATGCATCGGCGTGGCCAGCGTATCGTGGCGGAGTTCTCCAAGTTGCCTGCCGCCCCCTCTATCCTGGATGTGACCCCGATTGCCCGCGCAGCTATGGACGAGTTTCTGAGCGGCGCAGTGGATGAGGTCGTCCTGGCCTATACCGACTTCATCAGCACTCTGACGCAGCGCCCGCGGATCAAGCGCCTGCTCCCCATCCTGCCCGATGAGGTAGAGGAGCAGGCCATGAGCGAGTACCTGCGCTCGGATGGCCGGCGGGGCGGGCCGCTGATGGAGTACATCTATGAGCCGAGTCCGGAGGCCATCCTGAATGTGCTTCTGCCGCGCCTGACCGAGATCCAGGTGTACCAGGCTATCCTGGAATCGTTGGCCAGCGAGCACAGTGCGCGCATGGTGGCCATGCGCAATGCCACCGAGAACGCCGAGGCGCTGGTGGAAGACCTGACGCTACGGCTGAACAAGGCTCGCCAGCAGGCGATCACCAGCGAACTGTTGGACATCGCCGGTGGTGCCGAGGCCCTGGCGCGCGCCCGCCGCCAGAAGGCGGTGGGGCGGCGCGAAACCCGGCCCGAGCGCTCGCTGGAAGAGATGTTGGCGGAGTACTCTCGCCTCTAATAACGTAAGGGACTCAACGGATGATTCCACAACGTCACCTTCGGTGACAGGGACCAAGGACGTTAAGGAGAGAAGATGGCAAAAGGGAACGTTGGACGCATTGTGCAGGTGCAGGGCGCGGTGGTGGATGTGGAGTTCCCCAACGGCGACCTGCCTGACATTTATTATGCGATTGAGGTGCCCCGCGATAGTAAGCCCCTCGTCCTGGAAGTGCAGCAGCATCTGGGCAATAACTGGGTGCGCTGCGTGGCGATGGACTCCACCGACGGCCTGCGGCGTGGCATGGAGGCGTACGACACCGGCGGGCCGATCATGGTGCCCGTCGGCCCGGTGACGCTGGGGCGTGTCTTCAATGTGTTGGGGCAGCCGATAGATGGCAAGGGGCCGGTCAAGGCGGACACCTACTATCCCATCCATCGCCCGGCGCCCTCGTTTGAGGAGCAGTCCACCCGCGTGGAGGTGTTTGAGACCGGCTTGAAAGTCATTGACCTGATTGCCCCCTTCACCAAGGGCGGCAAGACGGGCGTCTTCGGCGGCGCGGGCGTAGGCAAAACCGTGATCATCATGGAGTTGATCCAATCGGTGGCCACGCAACACGCCGGTTATTCGGTCTTCGCCGGTGTGGGGGAGCGCACGCGCGAAGGCACCCAGCTCTACCGCGAGATGATTGAGGCGGGCGTCATGGACAAGACCGTGATGGTCTTCGGCCAGATGAACGAGCCGCCCGGCGTGCGCCTGCGCGTCGGCCTGACCGGCCTGACCATGGCCGAGTACTTCCGCGATCAGGGCTACGATGTGCTCCTGTTCATTGATAATATCTTCCGTTTTGTCATGTCGGGGTCGGAGGTCTCCGCGCTCCTGGGGCGGATGCCCTCAGCGGTCGGGTATCAGCCCACGCTGGGCACGGAGATGGGCGAGTTGCAGGAGCGCATCACCTCCACCAAGCGCGGCTCCATCACCTCCATGCAGGCGGTATATGTGCCTGCCGACGACTACTCTGACCCGGCGCCGGTGGCGACCTTCGCCCACCTGGATGCCACCATCGCGCTGGAGCGCTCCATTGCCGAGAAGGGCATTTACCCGGCGGTGGACCCGCTGGCCTCCACCAGCCGCATCCTGGACCCGCGCATCGTGGGCGAGGAGCACTACACCACGGCCCGCGAGGTCCAGCGCGTGCTGCAGCGTTACAAGGACCTGCAAGACATCATCGCCATCCTGGGTATTGATGAGTTGAGCGAGGAGGACAAGCTGGTTGTGGCCCGTGCCCGCAAAATTGAGCGCTTCTTCAGCCAGCCGATGGTTGTGGCCGAGCAGTTCACCGGTATCAAGGGGGTGTACGTCCCACTGAAGGAGACGGTGCGCGGCTTCCGCGAGATCCTGGATGGCAAGCATGATGACATCCCGGAGAGCTTCTTCTACATGAAGGGGACAATTGACGACGTGGTGGAGGCGTATAAGAAGGCCCAGTCTTCGTAGATCGTAGATTTACCCCCCACCCCAATCCTCCCCTACCCAGCATCGGGCTTCAGCCCGGTTGGGAGGGGGTGACAGTTCGGTGATCTACTGGGTCTGAGAGAGGATAGGGACATGAGTCCGATTCGCCTGGAAATTGTGACGCAAGAGCGCCTGGTGTATAGCGAGGATGTGGATATGGTCATCGCGCCGGGAGTGGAGGGCGAGATGGGCATCCTGCCGCATCACGCACCGCTCCTGACCGCGTTGAGCACGGGCGAGTTGCGCGTCAAGCGGGGCGGCCTGGAAGAATCGTTCGCTATCGGCGGCGGCTTTATGGAGGTGCGCCCGGATAAGGTGACCGTCCTGGCGGACACGGCGGAACATGCCCTGGAGATTGACATCGCCCGTGCCGAGGCAGCGCGTCGGCGGGCAGAGGCGCTGCTGGCGCAGGGCATCCCCGACCCTGGCGAGGCGGCGCGTGTGGATGCGGCGCTACGGCGTTCTCTCGTCCGCCTCAAAGTCGCCCGCAAGCGGCGCCCCCGCGCCGGCCCCGGCGAAATGTTCGGCGAGGAATAGACGACAGACCGCTATCGTCTGCCGGCCGTCGTCTGTCGTCCACCGCCCGCAAAGGCACTTAACGGATTATTCCACAATGTCACCTTCGGTGACAGAGACCAAGGAAATTAGGAGCCCACTTGTTCGCGAAACAGCTCGGTATTGATCTGGGCACGGTCAACGTGCTTGTCTACCTGCGCGGGAAGGGCATCGTCCTGCACGAACCCTCCGTTGTGGCCATCTCGGTTCACGAGAACAAGATCGTGGCGATTGGCCAGGAGGCGCGGGAGATGTATGGCCGCACCCCAGATACACTGGAAGTGTTGCGCCCGCTGCGCGATGGGGTGATCGCCGATTACGAGGTCACCGAGCGCATGTTGGAGTACTTCATCAAGAAGGTGTGCGGCAACTTTATGCTGTTCCGCCCCACCGTCGTCATCAGCGTGCCCTATGGGGTGACCAGTGTGGAGAGCCGCGCAGTGCACGAGGCGGCGATCCAGGCAGGGGCGCGGGAGGCGCACCTGTTGCCCGAGCCGCTGGCTGCCGCGATGGGCGCTGGCCTGCCGGTGGGCACGCCCACCGGGAACATGATCGTGGACCTGGGGGGTGGAGCGAGTGAGGCAGCGGTGGTGGCGATGAACGGCATTGTCTGCGCCGAGTCGGCCCGCGTGGGGGGCGTGCGCCTGGACGAAGCCATCGTCTCTTACGTGCGTAAGAAGTACAACCTTGCCATTGGCGAAGCCACCGCCGAGCAGATCAAGTTCCAGATCGGGAGCGCCTTACCCCTGGAGGACGAGCTCCATATGGAGGTGCAGGGGCGTGATCAGGTCACCGGTATGCCCAAGACGATCACCATCGGCTCCGGCGAGGTCACCGAGGCGATCTCCGAGCACCTGATGGCGATTGTCAACGTGGTGCGCACGGTGTTGGAGAAGACGCCGCCAGAACTGGCCGCGGATATTATTGACCGGGGGATGGTGTTGTGCGGCGGGGGCGCGCTGCTGCGCCATATGGACCGGCTGCTCAGCCGCGAGACCGGCGTCCCCGCCTACGTCGCCGATAACCCGATTGCCTGCACCGTCTTGGGCACAGGGCGCGCCCTGGAAGACCTGGACATTATGCGAAGGACGGTGCCGGGGTTTTAAGCCTGCGTAAGGGCACACGGCGGTATCCCCCTACACCGCACCGTTATGAAGAAGGAACCCCCCCACCGTTTACGGTGGGGCTTCACGGCAGCCGAATACTCGCTCGTTACGGCTGTTTGGGCAACAGAGCAGGCCCGCAGATTTAAGCTGCGGGCTGAACGTTATTCAAGGTAATAAGTCATCCGTTGCAGGTGGACGACCGGGTCAATATATTGGACGTACACACCGGGGGGGACGGTGATGGTGATGGGGGCGTAGTTCAGGATGGCTTTGACGCCGGCCTCCACGAGCGCGTCGGCGACCTTCTGGGCCTCGCTGGCAGGGACGGCGATCATGGCCACGCGGATATGGCGTGCCTGGATGACCTCGTGCAGGTGGGCCACATCCTGCACCTCCAGTTCACCGATCTTCTCCCCGATCTTGGCCGGGTCGCGGTCAAAGATGGCCGTGATGCGGAAGCCGCGGTCGCGGAAGCCGTTATAGCGGCCCAGGGCGTGGCCGAGGTCGCCGGCGCCGACCAGGGCCACCTCCCACTCACGGTCAATGTGGAGGATCTGCCGCAGGCGGCTTTCCAGTTCGGCGATGCGGTAGCCGGTTCCTTGCTTGCCGAACGTGCCAAAGTGCGAAAGGTCTTTACGGATTTGGGCCGAGCTGATGCCCAGGCGCTCGCCCAGTTCATGTGACGAGGTGATCTCGCGCCCTTCCCGGGCCAGTTGTGATAAGGCTCGCAGATAAATGGGTAGGCGCCCGACGACAATGTCTGGTACAGTGTTTGGCCCCAGCATACTTCCGACGCTCCCTGGCCCGCAAAGGGCCGATTGTGAAACTGTGGACTTGATTGTTACAAATGATACCACAAGATAAATCACAAGACAAATGGACAGGAAGAGGGCGGTGGTGGCATTTTGCCTGGCGCGCCCTCCTGGCCCTGGTGTTGGCCCTCATCCTGGCGCTTGTGCCTCTCCCAGCCACTGTCCCGGCCTGGGTGATCGCGGCCCAGTGGCCTGTAACTGTGTTTCTGACGGTTGCTCTGATCGGCAAGGCGTTGTATGATACGCTGTTTTGGGACCGTTTCCATTGATTTGACAGGGACGCTGTTTCAGGGTATGCTGGGTTTGTACAGTTTAGAACTTTTTGAACGATGTGAGTGAATAGAGATGCAAAAAGACCTGGAAGCGGTCAGCACGAGCACGATTGAGGGGCTGGGGCGGCTGGCGCAGTTCTTCGGCTTTAACAAGGTCATGGGCCAGCTTTATGGCGTGCTTCTGCTCAGCCCCAGGCCGCTCTCCCTGGACGAACTGGCCGAGCGGCTGGACATCAGCAAGGGCAGCGTGAGCATGAATATGCAGGCGCTGGAACGCTGGGGCACGGTGAAGGAAGTCTGGGTGCGCGGCGACCGGCGTAAATATTATGAGGCCGAGACGGATTTGTGGAAGATCATCGCTACAGTGCTGGAGGGACGCGAACGGCGCGAGGTTGAGCAGGCTCTACGGGTTATTGGGGAGAGCATTGCCAAGCTGGAACAGGCCAAGTCGGAGATGACCGAGGAGGAGCGCGCCTTAGCCGACCTGTATCTAGAACGCATTGGTAGCCTGCATGCCTTCTTCCGCTTCGCTCAACAGGCCCTGGAGGCCGTCCTCAGCCGCGACCTCCATAGCTTAAGGGAACTCACCCGCCTGGAAATCAAGCCGCCGTCAGGCCCTTGACACGGAGAGTGGGTGGGGATACAATTCGTTTGAAATATTCAGAAAGTAATAAATGTAACAAACGAGGTGCGCCATGAATCTGGAACAGGCCCTGGCTTCAGTGGAGGCCCAATTAAATGCCCTGGTGGTTAGCGATGTCCCGCTATTGACTGAGGCCAGCCGCCATATGTTTAGCGCGGGAGGCAAGCGCCTGCGCCCCCGCTTGCTCCTTCTGGCTTACGACGCCGCCGGTGGCCGCGACCTGGACCAGGCCATCCCCCTGGCGACGGCGATTGAGATCATTCATACGGCCACCCTCATCCACGATGACATCAATGACCATAGCGACATGCGCCGTAACCGTCCGACGGTCAATGCCTTGTGGGGCACGACGGCGGCGCTGTTGACGGGCGATTTCCTGTTCACCAAAGCCTATCATCTCATGGTGCCTTACCGGCCTGAGGTCAACGCTACACTGGCGGAGGCCTGTGTGGCTCTGGTGGAAGGCGAGACGCTGCAGGTGGAGACGGCCCGGCAGGGCACGTTGGACCGCGAGACCTACTTCCGCATTATCTCCAAAAAGACGGCCTCGCTGTTCGCGGCGGCGGCCCGGCTGGGGGCGCTTCAGGCGGGTGCGGATGAGGCGATTGTCGCTGCTTTGGGCACCTATGGCCACAATATCGGCCTGGCGTTCCAGATCGTGGACGATGTCCTGGACCTGATCGGCGATCCCCAGGTGCTAGGCAAGCCGGTGCGTGCGGACCTCACCCAGGGCAAGTTCAGCCTGCCCCTGCTCAACCTGCCTCCTGCAATGCGTGAAACGGTTTCCGTCCTGGCCGAGGGCCTGATCCATGCCGGTGCCATTGAAGAAGCGCTTGACCAGGCACATAAGTTCGCTGACCGCGCTGTGGCCGCGTTGGGGGTTCTCCCCCCTTCGCCGTCTCATGACGCGCTGATCGCGCTGGCGTGGTCGGCAGTTGAGCGCGCTCGTTAAGGACGGAAGACGGAGGACGGCGGCGTAGGGAGCGCGATGCATTGCGCCCCTGTCCCCCCCACCCCAACCCTCCCCCACAAGGGGGGAGGGTGAGGGAGGGAGGACGCTGTTTACACTGGAGTCACTTCGTGGTATAACCAGGGCAACCCAGTTAAGGAGGCCATGCCATGCGTGTCCTGCGGCGCGTTCTCACCATTCTGGTTGCTCTCATTGTCATTTTGGCCCTCGTTGTCGTGGGGGGCGGCTTCGTCCTGATCCGCCAGCCCTTTCCCCAGATCAGCGGGACGCTGCAAGCGCCGGGGCTGAAAGCGCCCGTCACCATCATCCGTGATACCTGGGGCGTGCCCCACATTTACGCCCAGAACGTGGAAGACCTGTTCTTCGCCCAGGGCTACGTCCATGCCCAGGACCGCTTCTGGCAGATGGAGTTCTGGCGGCGCATCGGCCAGGGCCGCCTGTCTGAGGTCCTGGGCAGCGCCACGCTGGAGACGGATAAGTTCCTGCGCACGCTGGGGATGCACCGCACCGCCGCCAAAGAACTGGAACTGCTTAACGAGGAAGAGCGGACGATCCTGAATGCCTACGCCAGTGGCGTCAACGCCTATCTCGCCAGCCATACGGGTCAATTGGGGCTTGAATTTACCCTGCTTAACTCGCCCCTTGTCGGCGCCAATTTCACGCCAGAACCCTGGACGCCGCTCAACTCCCTCACCTGGCTCAAGCTCATGGCCTGGGACCTGGGCGGGAATATGGACATGGAGTTATGGCGCGCCCGCCTGGCCGAAAAGCTCGGCCCAGAGGCGGTGAACGAACTCCTGCCGCCCTACCCTGCCGACCGGCCCGTGATTGTGCCCGGCGGGGTGGGGCTCCAGGGACGACAGACGACGGACGACGGGCGTGTCAACTGGCGTGATGTGGACACGTCACCTTTGGACGCCATAGCCCAACTGCGGGCGCTCCTGGACGCGGGGGGACTGAGCCTTAGGGCGTCTGATATGGGGAGCAATAACTGGGTTGTCGCCGGGTCACGCACGGCCAGCGGCAAGCCCCTCCTGGCCAACGACCCTCACCTGGGCATCCAGATGCCTTCCATCTGGTATGAGGTCGGGCTACACGGCGGCGGCTTTGACGTGGTGGGCTTCTCCTTCGCGGGTGTGCCTGGCGTGATCCTGGGCCACAATGCCCGCATCGCCTGGGGCTTCACCAACGCCGGCCCCGATGTGCAGGACCTGTATATTGAGAAGATCAACCCGGACAATCCCAACCAGTACGAGTTTGAGGGGCGGTGGGTTGATTTTGAGGTGGTGCCGGAGACTATCCGCGTGCGCGGTCGGGCCGAACCGGTCGTCCTCAACGTGCGCATCAGCCGTCATGGGCCGCTCCTCTCCGATGTGGACGAGAGCATGAAGCAGCCGCTGGCGCTGCGCTGGACGGCGCTGGAGCCGGGCCATGTGTTTAGAACGCTGCTCGGCTTAAACCGGGCGGGCAACTGGGACGACTTCGTCCGTGCCGGTGAGACCTTCGCCGCCCCCTCGCAGAATATCGTGTATGCCGACGTGGACGGCAACATCGGCTACCTGCTCCCCGGCCAGATTCCCATCCGTGCCAAAGGCGATGGCCTGATGCCTGTCCCCGGCTGGACAGGGGAGTACGAATGGAGTGGCACCATTCCCTATGACCAGTTGCCCCGCGTCTTCAACCCGCCCCAGGGCTGGATTGTCACGGCCAATAACGCCATCACCGGCCCGGACTACCCTTATCTGATTGGCAGCGATTACGATTTCGGCTATCGCGCCGCCCGCATTATCCAGTTGCTCACCGCCAAAGATAGGCTGACGGTGGAGGATATGGCCGCGATTCAGCTTGATGCCTATGCCCTCTACGCCGAAGAGGTCATGCCCTACCTCCAAGACCTGCGCACCGGCGACGCCCGCGCCGATGCCGCCCTGGATCGGCTGCGCACCTGGGACTTGCAGGAGAAGCGTGATAGGGTGGGGGCAACCTTGTTTGAGACGATTTACATCCATCTGGGGCGCAACCTGTTCCAGGACGAACTCGGCCCCGATCTGATCAAAGACTACCCCAACAGTGGCGCGCTCTCGCGCACAGTCGTCGCGCGGCTGCTGGCGAACCCCGCAGCGAAGTGGTGGGATGATGTGACTACGCCCGATCAGCAGGAAACCCGCGACGATATTCTCAAGCGTAGTGTGCTGGACGCGGTGGCCGACCTGACGCAGCGCCTGGGTGAGGACATGAGCACCTGGACCTGGGGCAGGTTGCATACGGCCACGTTCGTCAACCAGTCCCTGGGGCGGTCAGGTATCAGCGTCATTGAGCAGATATTTAATCGGGGGCCGTTCCCCGCTGATGGGGGCAGTTCCATCGTCAACGCCAATGGCTGGAGCATAGAGGCGCCTTTCGTTGTACGCAGCGTGCCCTCCATGCGGGCCATCTACGATCTGGCGAACCTGAGCAACTCGCGCGTTATTCACACGACCGGCCAGTCCGGCCATCCCTATCACCGTCACTACGACGACTTTATCCCGCTGTGGCTGAACGGACAGTATCATCCGCAGTTCTGGGAGCGGGCAGAGATTGAAAGGAACGCTGAGGGAGTGCTGACGCTGAGGCCGTAGGCGGATCAATAGCGGCTTAGCGTTGCCCGCCAATTCGCTTCCACCTCGGCTAGGCTCAGGCCCAGGCTGCGCTGCAGCCAATCCTCCATGGAGCGTGCGGTCGGGAGGTGCGCCCGTAATACGGGCAAACGCTGCCTCTCGCCCTGGATGAGGGTGTCTATAAGCGTGAGCCACTCGGCCCGCGCCAGGGGCCAGGCCAGGGTTTCCGGCTGGCCGAACGATGGGCGCACGATCACTGGCGTCGCCCAGAGGAGGTCGGGCGGCAGGAGCTGGCCAGCGGCCAGGGCCTGCTCCAACCCGGCCCGCGCTTCAGCATCCAGGAGCACCTCCCCCAGCACGGAGCGCACCTCCCATTCCACCAGTGCAGAGAGCGCCGCCGCCTGCCCCGGCGTCAGTTCCGCTGGCATATCTCTCCAGGCCAGCGAGTGCACCATGAGTGCGACGACCTGGCGCAGCAAGAAAGCGCTGCCCGCGTCGGGGGGGTCTCCTGGCGGCAGCCCGGTAGCCCAGGGTGAGGGCACGATCAGGTCTGGCAGCCCTTGATAGCCCAGTGCCACCGGGTCTATGGTGACCGTCAGCGGGCGCGAGGGGACAGGCTGCCCCAGGTCGCTGGCGATCTGTGCGACGAGGCCATTCAGGCGCGGGATGAACGGCCGAACCAGATCGGCGTCGCGCTCATGATAGACGATGCGGAAGATGCCATCCGTCTGGCTGATCGGCTCGCCCCAGGCCTCCAACGCGGGCCAGGTATGTAGCCAGCGGTTGCCCGCCCAACGGAATGACTCTATACGCTGTATCGTCCCCCCTGGCCCCATGAACTGAACGCGCATGACCAGGATGCGGTCGCGGGTGGCGCGGCGGCGGACGCGGCTGATGATCTCGCCTTGCATGGCTGCCCAGACCTCGGCGCGTTCGTAGCGGTTGAGTTGCAGCCGCCCCCAGCCGGGGATATTGGGGTCTTGCAGGGCCTGGAACGTGTCTCTGTCGCGGCGGGTAATGGCCTCGGCTTCAGCGTTGAGCAGGAAGATAAAGAAATCCGGCGAATGGTCCAGCGCAGCCAGCGAGGTGCCTAACGCCTGCGTCAGCGCTCCTTCAATGCTATCGCTCTGACCCAACGCAGCGATCAGATTGCGCACGACCTTGGGGCCGTATTGGGCGGCGAGCGCGGCAACGTAGTTGGACGGTGGCAGGGCAGGGTCGAGGCCCCATTGGCTGAGCGCCCAGTCGGCGGCCTGTTCGGCCAGGGCCACATGGGGGTGGGCCTGCCCTGGCTGCAGCACCGGACCGAACTGGTCCAGCCCAGGCCGGCTGTAAATCGCCTTGCGGGCAAGCTGCCGTGCCAGCCCCCCAATCAGACCCTCCGGCACCTCATCATTGGGCCACCCCCAGCCCGCATGTGGCGAGGGGAAGCTAAGCAAGTCGGGCCTGATCCAGGTCACGGTGTCTGGCAAGAGCGAGAGCGAGTTGGTGATGTCTATGGTGAGAGCAGGCAGGCCGTTACAACCGAAGTCGTTGCAGGCCCGGTAAAGCCAGTTGAGCGCCTGGCCCATGAGGTCGTGAGCGGCGGCTTCGTCGCGGGCGAAATACATGACCCGCACCGGGCCGGAGACCAGGATCGTGCGCGACCCCCACCAGCTTTCGTCCAGGCGGGTATGTCGCCAGGCCTCCCCTACCCGGCGGTAAGCCCAGGTCTGTTGCAGTTCGCCCCAGCCGGGCCACGTCAGGCGCACCTCCGCCCAGGCGTGGTCGCCCCCCATCTCCACGCGGATGACCTCCTGGGGGATGATGCCGAACCGGTGGAAGGCGGAGAAGATGTTCTCTTGGGCGGCCACCCAGGTGCTCTCTGTCGGGTCCTGAAGCGAGAGGAACAGTTCGCGGTCCGCCGAGCGGATGGCGGCGATCTCCAGGGCCACCGCGTCGCGCAGGCTGGCCTCCAACCGCCGCTCGCCGCCCTCAATCACACCACGGACGATCAGGGCGCCCGCTGCGATCAGAAAGATCAGCGCCGTCAGGATCAGCCCCAGGCGGCGCCATTTTAAGCCTGGCGAAGGCCCAATCGATACGGCCTCTTCCGGCAGCGGCGGGAATTCGGTCTCATCGTCACTGATACTCCACTCAATCTCAATGTTCATGGCCGCAAGGGAACATCTCGTCGGGCCTGGCCCAAGCGGGCTGCCACGAAACTGCGCCAGTTGTGCTCAAAGGCGTCTACATCCTGGACTGCCAACCCGGTGCGCAACGCCTCAGACAGAGAGGGGGCAGATTGCGCGGCCCGGAGCAGTTCGCCGATATACTTACGCCCATAGGTTTCGGCGACATATTCCACCAGCGTCCAGGCCTGGCCTTCTGAGGAGGGGGCCAGATCCATCTGGGCCAGCGAGAGCCATTCCCCCTGCGACAGCGGGTTCATCAGCGTATCCTTGAAGTTGGCCCACTCTGCCTGGAGTTCCGGGGTCGCCAGGAGCGCCACCGCCCGGTCAAACTCATGATAAAAGATGGCCCGTGCCAGGGTGACACGCGCCGGAAGGCCGCGCCCCTCAAATTCGTAGGCCGCCATGGTGGAGCCGCTGCTCTGAGCCACAGCCATTAGGCTAAAGCTCAGCGCGATGAGCATAGGCTCCTCCGAGTGAAGATGGTCCTGGCGGATACCGATGGCGTGTGGGGAGGGCAAGATCAGCCTGATCATATCTGGGTTCAGCATCTGAAACGACTCCTCCAGGCTGATCGTTGGGCTGAGCACGACGGTGAGTTTCATTTCAGGCGGGCAGCCCAGGTCCAGACAGACCCCCTGGGCATAAGGCCCCAGCGCGGCCAGCCAGGCCTCCACCTGGGGGCGGTCGCGTTCGGGGAATTCCACCTGCAGGTAGGGCGCTTCCAAGGTAGCCGTTTCGCCCCAATAGGCCAGGAAGTCCGGGCTGGGCGCAACGTGCACCCAGCGATTCTCCACGCGGCGATAGAACTGCACCTGCTCCAACTGGATCTCTTCTCCGGCGTTAGGCGCGTCGCCCATGCGGAAGATGCCTTCAGCCAGGCGCGGTGCGCGCACCTCCGCCCAGGCCCAATCGCCCTCCACGCCGAGGGCGGTGATCTCCACCTGGTCGGCAGGGATGTCGGCCTGGCGAGCTATATCCAGCAGATCGCTTTGCGCTCTCCGCCATTTCTCGTCTTGGGGGTCTTGCAGCCCCAGGAAGATCTCGCGGTCACCACGCGCCAGCGCCTGTGCCTCCAGCAGGATAGTGGAGCGCAGTTCTCCTTCAAGCTGGCGTCGCCATTGCTCCTGGATGAGCCAGAGCGCGGCCAGGGCCACAGCCCCAAAGATAAGCGCGGTGAGGATCCAGGCTCGCCAGCGGCGGCGTTCCGGGCGGAGCCTGAACATGAGCGATGGGCGAGGGACAAATCCCTCCCCTCGTTCCCTTCCCATAATAGGGGAGGGGAAGGGGTTCGTCCATTCTGTAGCGGGCGGGGCCTCTTCATCTCCTATCTCCCATTCCAAATCAACGCCCATTTTCCTTAGCCTCTTCTGACATGGACCATATCACCAACCGCGACCTCGGTCACGCTGCCATCTGCCTGACGCAGGCGCAGCCGACCCTGCGCATCCACTCCCAGGACTGTTCCAACGAGGCGGCCCACAGGCGCTTCCACGACCACAGGCTCGCCCAGGTAGGCCAGTCTGTCGTGGATAGCGTGATGTAAAGACTGGCCCTGGTAGATCAGGGCCAGATGGGCCTCCGTGTGCAAGAGTAGCCTTTGCAACAGGCGCACCCGGTCCACCGGATGGCCCAGCTCCAGACTCAGGCTGGTGGCCTGGTCAGCCAGGGCCTCCAGGCCGGGGGCGGTGAAGTCCAGGTTGACATTCAGCCCCAGGCCAATGACCGCCCATTCCAGCCGGTCGCCTGTGACGGAGGTCTCTGTGAGGAGGCCACCGGCTTTGCGCCCGCGGATGAGCAGGTCGTTGGGCCATTTGAGCTGGATGGGCAGGCCGGTTTCCGCTTCAATCGCTTCCGCTGCGCCCAGGGCAACGGCCATACTGAGTTGTGCGGTCTGCTCCAGGGGGAGCGAGGGCCGCAGCACCAGTGAGAAGAGCAGCGCGGTGCCGGGTGGGGCCAGCCAGCGCCGACCCAGGCGCCCGCGCCCGGCGGTCTGCTCCTCGGCGATGACCAGCGTTCCTTCGGGGGCGCCTTCGGCTGCCAGGCGTTTGGCTTCGTCATTGGTGGAGCCGATGGACGAATAGGCGAAAATGGTCCTGCCCAATACCTGGGTGTTCAGACCGTTGAGGATGTCCGCTGCTTCCATGCTGGCCGCCTGCATGCCCGATGGCACTGCTCAATTGTAGCACAAACCGCCATCAGGCAAAACCGGCCTGAACCCTTTGATTCCTGTAGAGAATCCGTTGAGCACCTGATTGTGAACATTGGCGCAAGAATTGCGGCCCGCGCCGATTTCTGCTAGAATAGCCCTGTGATGGAGCATCTATGGACACCCTGGCGGATGGCGTACTTGCGCGGCGAGCACCCCTCTCCTGAAGGGTGCATCTTTTGTGAGAAGATCACGGCGCAGGATGACGCGGCGGAGCATGTCCTGGCGCGGGGCAGGCACGTCTTTGTCGTCTTAAACCGCTATCCCTACAATAACGGCCACCTGATGGTGGTGCCCTATGCCCACGTCCCCTCGTTAGAGGACCTGGATAGCGAGACGCGGGCGGAGTTGATGGAGATGGTGGTGCGTAGCCTGAGGGCGCTGCGGGCGGCCTATGCCCCCGACGGCTTCAACATGGGTGCCAACATCGGCCAGGTGGCCGGCGCCGGGGTGGCCGATCATGTGCACCTGCACATTGTGCCGCGTTGGAGCGGCGATACCAACTACATGCCGATCATCGGCCAGACACGTGTCATCCCCGAACTATTGGATGAGACCTATCGGCGTCTTAAAGCCGTTTGGGATCAGGGGGTAGGGACAGATGATCGGGAATCGGCCTCTACCCCCTGATCTATGAGAGGTGAGCCATGAGGACAGATGGAGATCGTGCCAGAGAACCCGTGATTATCAGCGCAGTCCGCACGCCGGTGGGTAAGATCAACGGCGTGCTTTCGTCTATTCCGGCGACGCAGCTTGGGGCAATTGCCGTGCGTGCGGCGGTGGAGCGCGCCGGGATTGAGGGCAGCCTGGTGGATGAGGTGATCATGGGTCAGGTGGTGCAGGCGGGCGCGGGCCAGGCGCCGGCGCGCCAGGCGGCTATTCGCGGCGGCCTGCCAGCGGAGGTCGGTGCGGTGACCGTGAACAAGGTATGTGGGTCGGGCCTGAAGGCGGTGATGCTGGCGGCCCAGGCCATCCGCGCCGGCGACGGCGATGTGTACGTAGCAGGGGGCATGGAGAGCATGAGCAATGCTCCCTACCTCTTGCCCAACGCCCGCCGGGGCTATCGCTACGGCAACGACACGCTGGTGGACGCGCTGGTCAACGATGGCCTGTGGTGCTCATTTGAGCAGCAGATGATGGGCCATGCCGCCGAGTTCATCGCCGATAAGTTTGAGGTCACCCGTGAGGAGATGGACGCCTTCGCGCTGGAGAGCCATCGCAAGGCAATCGCTGCGACCGATGCAGGCAAGTTCAAGGCTGAGATCGTCCCGGTGGAGGTCACGGATAAGAAAGGGACGAAGGTCGTGGATACGGATGAGGGGCCGCGCCGGGATACCAGCCTGGAGGCGCTGGCGGCCTTGCCACCGGCCTTCAAGCCCGATGGCCGGGTGACGGCGGGGAATGCGCCGGGGCTGAATGATGGCGCGGCGGCACTGGTGATCATGAGCCGCGAGAGGGCCGAAGCGTTGGGCCTCCGGCCGATGGCGCGGATCGTGGCCTACACGCACGCGGCGGTGGAGCCGGTGTGGCTGTTCTACGCGCCGGTCAAGGCGATAGCGCGCCTGTTGGAGCGCACCGATATGACCCTGGACGACGTGGACCTGATTGAGATCAACGAGGCTTTCGCCGCGCAGGTGTTGGCCGATGCGCGCGGTATGGAGCAGATGGGCTATCGTTGGGACTGGGACAAAGTGAACGTACACGGGGGCGCGATTGCGCTCGGCCACCCGTTGGGCGCGTCCGGCGCCCGGACGCTGACGACGCTGCTGTACGCGCTGCGCGACCGGGGCCAGGAGCGTGGGCTGGTGACGCTGTGCCTGGGCGGGGGCGAGGCCGTGGCGATGATTGTGGAAAGGGAATAGCTCCGGCTTGAGAACACGAGGCCGCATGGGGTGCCCTCACCCACGCGGCCTCTTTTGTCAATGCGGCATCTACCCAGGAAGGGCTACCACCGCTATAATATTACGTTATAGGAGCACAGATCATGGGGAGAACACTCACGATCTCGGACTCGCTTTACACACGGCTGGAAGCCTCAGCCGAGAGGCACGGCTTGAGCAGTATTGAGCAGCTTTTAGAGGTATGGCAGGCTCAGGAGGAGGAGTTGCGCCAACGGGAGGCGGTCGTATGCAAGATTGAGGCGCTGCGCGAGCGTTTATTTGCCATCTATGGCGAGATGCCTGACAGTGTGGAGTTGATCCGTGAGGATCGAGAGCGCTAGCCTGTGGACAAGGTCGTCGTAGATAGCAGCGTTGTGATCAAGTGGTTTCTCGTTGAGCCATACACGGCTGAATTGCAACGTGTGTTGTATGGCTATAGAATGGGGATCTCACTCTCCTTGCGCCGGACCTGATTTATGCCGAGATCGGCAATATCCTCTGGAAAAAGCAGCGTTTTCATGGGTTGGCGGCTGCCCATGCACAAGCGATTCTGGATGCGTTTCAGGGGTTACGGCTGGATGTAACCTCAGCCGCCCCGCTTCTCAATGAGGCGTATCGCCTGGCCATTACGAAGCATTACCGTAATACCACTGTGCCATGATTACTTCTTAAGGTTATGTGTATTTCGTGAGTTCTCACCCGTGGCTATGGCCCAACAACAAACCGTACAAGCTGCTCGTTGTCCGCCAGATCCAGTTTTAATGGGGACGCGACATCTGGGCGTGTGAGATCCACCGTTGAGAAACTTGTGCGGTTGTGTAAAGCGTTGTTTTCCACATGCTCGTTTTGAAGCAGGAGCAATAGGCGGTTTTGATCCCGGCTCACGCCCAACTGGGACAAGCCCCCATCCAGGTGCAGGGGATTGAGTTGCACAAGGCCGATCTGCTGCCATGACTGGGTGTCGAATACACGAACGGCATCCACAGGGGTATCAGACCCAGCAGCGCGCACTCCCACGAACAACTTGCTTCCGTTACCTGAAAAGGTAACCGAACCCCAAACAACGGGGGAGCTATCGTTGCCCAGGTCCACCCACCCTTCAATACTTCGCTTTTCGAGGTCAATGAGCGCAACCTTTGATGCATATGTCACCACGTATAACCACCGGCCATCCGGCGATAGAGCACTCCTAATCGGACCTCCGGGTATGGATAGGGTCTTCTCGACCTGCAGAGTCGTGGCATTCATGAAGTGGAGGGCTTTGCCGGCATAGCAGGACAGATGAAGCTCATTGCTGTTCGAAGAAACGGTCACATCAGCGCCAATGCAATTGGATACACGGGGCGATTGCGCAATTGCCCTACCTGTAGCCGTGTCTATCCTGATCAACCAGGCATCCCAACCGCCCTGTAATTGAACAAACAACCGGCTGCCATCTGATGAGATAGCGAGCGCAGATGGCCCATCGCCAAAGTTGGTCCGGAACCGGGCATTGGCGTCAGGCGGGCGCTTGATCTCTGTCTTCCAGACTGCTTTCCACGTCGCCGTATCAAACGCCGTGAGGTAGTCTTTCAATACCTCCTGTCCCTCAGGCGTGAGCTCAATATACTCAAGAGCAGCCAGGTACAAACGCTGCCCATCAGGGGAGATAGCGATGTCGGGCGCATAGCCGGTATCTATGGCTTGGATGAGTTTTCCTGTAGCGCGGTTGACGATCCGCACCTTACCGGTGATCTGAGGCGCATCCGGGTCGACCCAGCTGACGAGGTACAAGGTCTCAGAAGATTCGACTATGGGATTGGCTCGCTCAGACAGCCCAGCTCCGCTAGTTACTATCAAGTGTATGTTATCAATCACCTCTGCAGCTAAGCCGCTCACGACGAGCGCGAGCGTCATTACACAGAGCGCGGCAATCAGAGGAAGAAATGCAGATCGAAGGACCGGTCTTCGGCCTGTATCCGGCGAAGTCAAGTTGCCCGTATTTGACCTAGTCATTTCAAAGCCTCCTTTGTGCTTACAGTTCGATTAGCGAATGAACGCTAAGAGCCCGGCCAGCCAATAGCCACCCACGAGTGCCAGCAGAAAGGCATTCATGAGGTGGACGAGGTCCCGCCGTGCCATAATCTGCTCTAGGACCGGTTGTAGCTGCTCACCGCTATGCACCAAACGTAATCGCCAGCCGATTATCCCCACTGGTAGACCGCGTCCTAACCCAAATAGGCCAAACGTCAGTGTAGCATTTGTTGCATTCCCAGTGGCAATGATTCCCAGAATGACGATGTAGAGCGTCTTAGTAATGATCCTGGTACTAAGCCCCGTGCCTAATCCTAAACCATAGAGCAGTGCAGCTAGATGAGGATGAAACTTGCGATACCAACTTTGTGGGACCTGGCGATCCAACTGTGGATGCGGTAAATCGATCAATTCGGCTTCACCAAGCGAATAAAGCAGGGCAATAGGAGCTACCAGACCAGGAATCCACAGACTTGACCAGCTAATTCGTAGTACAAGCCACTGCCCCACAACGCCAAATATACCACCAACAACCAGCGCAGCAATGGTGCTTCCAAGTAGATGCAGTGATACAGCCATTATCCAGTTGCACATGTGATGATCCCTGTACACGACAGGGCGGATAGTCCCCACCATTGACAGTCCTCAGGCGGAACAGGTGCTCGATATGCCTGCAAGAAACGCAAGAACTGGGAGCACAGGCAAGCCGGCTGTGTGCAAGGTTCCTAACGATATGATACCTAATGCGGCACCCAGAGTTGCTGAGAGAGCAATCAAAAGCGCTCGCAAAAGTAGTGAAGAATGGCCGGAGTGGGGTCTTTCAGTTAGCATTTCACACTCTCCCTTAGCCCTCACGCGGTTGGACGAACGGGTGGAAGACAGCCTCCACAGCGCGGCCCCTTAACAGCCAGAGTACACTTATAGTAGCTCTGCGGCCAGCCATTGCACCAGTTGTCGTCCGCATAGGGGTCGCTAGAACAACATCTACAGTCTCCGGTTGTAGTACAAGTACCACAACAATCCCAATAAGTGACTGTGTAGTAGCAGCCATCATTATAGTTCAAGCAACAGCCCGTCCACGCAGTTCCGCCCCAGTTGCACCCCGAGTTTGGACAGGTAGTGTTAGTCCCGCCGCGACACGCGCAGGGATACCCGTTCATATTGCACCACTTCCAATTTACGCTCCCAAAATCACGGCCAGGAGCGTGGGCTGGTGACGCTGTGCCTGGGTGGGGGATGAAGAATCCAGGCGCAACCGTATCTCCCCTCATCTGAATTCTACGGCCCAACTGTCCACTCAATCAGTGCATATGTACACATGCCGTTCTTCTTGGAGTGGGCGTCGATCGCGCTAAGAAACACCCGACCTGGTGTGCTTACCCCTGCGCGAATCTTGTCATACCGGGTGGAGAGATCAAGGGTCTTCAGTAAGTGGCCCTCTATGTCAAACTGCAGTACGCGGGCAGGCGAACGTGCGTCCACCGCGATGATCGCGGTTGGGAGTGTAATCAAAGGTGGAGCCGCATTAGCCAATACCGCACCTGGTGTAGCATCAGTGAGCGGAAGGTGGGCTATGGACAATGCTCCTGTCGTGAGACTGCGCAGGATAACAGCAGGCCAGGTTGTATGCCAACCCGCTATGGAAACGCCTTTTATGACACGCCCAGCAGTTAGGTCAGTCGCAGGAGCAATGTACACGCCAGCCTGCTGCCATGGGCGCCGGGGGTCATCGGTCAGGGAGACAGCTAGCCAGCGACCCTCTGGCGAGGCGTAAAAGCCCGTGCCATAATACCCTTCAGGTAATTGTAAGTCTTTGGCGGTAAGAAAGTTCCCATCACGCTCATTGACGATCATGCCCCATGATCCCACTCCGTTCCCTTCCAAGACAGGCAGGCTCAGTAACCAATGGAGACTGTCGGCCAGTTGCACTGATGGTGGCCCTGACGGACCACCCATACCGGGAATTTCGGCGCGGACTATAGTAAGCGCTTCCGGCGCTGCCCCCATTCGGAGAGGCACACGCCAGAGTTTCTGGTTGGCTGTGAACGAAAGTGCGTAAGAGCGATCCTGAGCGACGATAAAGTAATGACCCAATTGACCCTCTTCACGTGGCCTGGGGGGTGTCACCTGCTCCCATCTTGCCGTTGCCAGTTCAACACGCCATAAGTCCCCATCCTCATCTTGGGCAAACGCGATGCCATCGGACATATACTCTATCCAATATATCAGTTCCGGCGCTCCCAGATCACGGCGGTACTGCTGCCCTCCCAGCAGGACCTTATGTGACTCGTTGACCCATAGCAGACGCCCATCGGGGAGCCAGTGGGTACTCAGGTAATGAGGGTAGTCAACGAAATAATCGGCGAAAAAATAGGTCGTCGTGTTCATCCACCAATGGGTATCCCCCTTTATATCTATCACCGCCGTTGCCGCACGGCCTGTGCTGGGGACAAGTTCAAGCGCGATAATCAGCCACCGGCCATTTGGCGAAGGATCGAAGGGGATAATGGGATAGTCCAGCCCGGTCAGTTGGCGTACGCGCTGCCCATCAACCTTTAAGCTTTCCCAACGTAAGGTGGACAGGTCAGGTAGGATCAGGTTATTAGGATCTGATCGTGGTTGTGCACAAATTGTGGAGGTGGGTTTGGAGGTAGGCAGAGGGGGGGGGATGAGCGAGGTGGGCGTGTTAATTGAAGCGACTATTCGTGTCGCTGTATGGGTTGGTTCAGGTGGGACGGTAGCGGGTTGCAGGGTCGCTTTCGCAGTATAGGGTTGGTGCACCTCTGGGATTAGGGAACTACACGCTGTCAACATGGATAATATTATGGACAAAGGTAGGAGCCTGCTATTGAGGGAAGGCACGGTTATACCCCTTCAACGACCTGAGGTCTAAGGTATAGATGTGGACTGCCAAGAAAGTTCCTTGACATAACATACATAAACATAACATCTACGGCATGGGAGCCCCTGGGCAGGGGATAGTAAAGTCCCACTTGTAGATGGCGGTAGAGCCTTTGACAGTATCTGTGCAACAGCAGGGAGCAAGAGTCGTTCCCCCGGAACGCTCCATGTGTGAGTGTGATCCTGAATAGCAAGTGGAGCCACCACAAGAGTGGCTACCTGCTGGCGCATAGCCAAGTGGTGTACTTGTACCAGACAAGTTATATACCTGCCCATCTGTGACTTGCGGATTAGCCACGTGCCCATATAAGACAGACCCGATATAACATTGGGCATCACGCTCCCCATATAACTCCACTATGATCACACGGCCATAATCGTTCTGATGGCTACAACAACACTTGTATTGAATGAAGGTGCGGATGCTTTTCACTGCTAAATTGACGTATAGGATGACCTCTTCGTTATCCTGGGCATCAATGTCAACTGGCGAAGCCCAAGCGTTACATCTTCCATGAGAACCGTGATCTCCGGTACATGGGTAAGGATCACAGGGAAAACCACAGTAATTATCCCGCCCGGTAATAATTCCATCAACTGGTGAGTACACATAAGCCGTTGGCATCTAACCCTCCTACTATGAATATTTGCCTGATCGCCGGTATCTTACCGTTATATTTGAACAAGCGACTTGGCTAATGTCACTGCTGCCTCATGATCCAAGCTATGTTCAGCAACCAGTGTATACAGGACGTCTTGTTTTATCCAGTCCAGTACGTAGCCTGCGACACTTGGTCGCATGATACCTGGTGTTGGCAAAAAATTTACTTTGTCGGGGTGAACCAACTCCTTCTCGTGAAAGATAGGCGAATGGACGGGCCATATGGGATATGGTCGTGGATAAATAGGGCGTGCCCGCACAGTAATCCGTGACTGGTTGATGTCAGTTGCGCCAAAATTGATCGTCACCGCAAATATGTCTCCAGACCGTACAAATTGAATAACATTTATCCCGATAAGTTGCACATTGGTAGGCAGGACCGCAGGTATGTACAGAGGAAAGGGGACGTAGTTTCTCAACTCCTCAATGCTTGTAAATCTTATGCTCTTGCCTATAAGGGTGGGATCATGTTGACTATCTGTCTCACAAAGTATAGGCGCTGGGGCGCATTGAACAAAGCTTGGTAGTGGAGCACCATCAGGCAGCAACAGGAAACCCTCATAAATCTCGCCTTCGTATCCTCGTGAGTACACGCCTGGTTTATCCCTGCCGGATCCCAAGGATCTAGACCAACCGAGGATAAGTGCTGCTGCAGCCAATTGTTCAAGGAAGCGGCGACGCCCAAGATCGACGGTACCCTTACTCTTCAGGGGAGCGCCGAAGCGCCTTGTTAGCCTTACTAGTCGCAGTGTTCGGCAAGGTCCAAGCGTCATCGCCAGGCGGAGACCCAATGCCAGGCTGGTGAAGGCCCGCACCCGTTCCCCCTCTACCTCCAGCAGTGTCGGCTCCCAACGCCAGTGGGGTCGTGCCTGAGCCAGCAGGCGCTGCATCGCCGGGTCGCGCAAACTGCGTGCCTCCAGCCCGCCTGCTGCTGCCTGCTCAACTGCCTGGGCGATTTCCGTGCACTGTGAACAGCCGGAGTCAAACAGGAGATAGCGGTGCATGGTGCCCTCCTGCACACTTCGTTGAGACCTGTATCTGCATCAATATCTTATCATACTTTTGTATGGCATGTCAAGGCTAAAAGTTGAACTTGTCAGTTCCTATTTTAGGAACTTTGTGATTTCTCGCACACATATGCCCCTGCAGACCCCCGGCCAGCACACCAAACCCTGCCCCCTCCAGACAAACCACACCTCAAGGATTCGCCGGATTCCCTGTCACCCGTATAATGGACGTGGATACGCCTGGAGGAGCGCCGGAGATGTCTGTAAAACGCCTGTTCATTGGGGATGCGCCGGTGGTCGCTTGGTCTCTTCAGGAGGCCCTCCAACCGCTCCTCCCCATACCGGTGCATACCCTGAGCACCCAGCTTGCGCTTTGACCTGGCCGTGGCACAGGGGCTGCTCCTGGACTCCTATACCCACCCTCGCTGCCGTGCCCGCCGCACCGCCCCGGCCCGGCTGTGAATACCCAGCTTCTCCAGGATGCATTGCGGGGGTGCAAACGGTGGTGACCGCGTTTAGCTCAAGCCTGAGCGCAGCCTTCAATTTATGACCACAACTCAGTTATTATAGGGGCCTAAGGAAATTGGGGCCTGTTTTCAGCGGTCGGTGCGCACCCACATGACCTGGCCGTCGGTGATCAGTTCCACTGTGCCGTGCTCATCGGTGCGCAAGAGGCGCCGCCCGGCCAGACGATCAAGCACCTCAGGCGCGGGCTGGCCGAAGCGGTTCCAGGCGCCCACGGAGATCAAGACGAATTGGGGATTCACCGCCGCCAGGAAGGCCGACGAAGTAGAGGATGCACTGCCGTGATGCGGGACTTGAAGCACAGTGCTGAGCAGGGAGTGGTCGGAGGTGAGCAGGGTGCGTTCCGCGGCTTCTGTGATGTCAGATGTAAACAGGAAGCTGGCATTCCTCCAGGTGAGGCGAAGGACAATGGCGTTGTCGTCGGCATCATCGGAGGGCAGGGGGCCGGGGTTGAGCACGTCCAGGGCGATGTCTGGCTCAAGCTGAATGCGCATTCCGGCCTGGGCGTGGAGGATATGGGCTACATTGCCTGAGCGGAGCGCCTCGGCCCAGGCGTTGCCCAGTTGGCCGGGCGCATTTGTGCCATTGTCCAGGACGGCGCCGATCCCGTATCGCTGCGGGAGCGCGATCAGGCCGGTGAGATGGTCGGCGTGCGGCGATGTCACGATCACCAGGTCTAGCCAGTGATCCCAGAAGGGCATGTGGCGACCAAGCTGGCGCAACAAAAGAGCAGGCTCTGGCCCGCCATCTATGAGCACCTGATGTCCACGCGGTGTGGTGATCAGGATGGCATCACCCTGGCCCACGTCAAGGAAGGCGACATGCAGGCGACCGTCGGGTTGGGTGGCAATGGCGCTCCACAGGGCGATCGCGGCCAGGCCCATAGGAGGCACCCAGAGCCGGGCAGGTGGCGCAGCCAGCCGCGCCCGCAGCCTGGCGCGCATATCCGCTTCCTGATTGAACCACCAGGTGGCCGCCAGGATGAGGGGGTAGTAGAGCCAGACAGCCCAGGCGGGGAGGGGCAGCGGCACGGCGGCGAACGGCAAGGCAGCCAATCCCTCCACGGCGCCAATCGTCCACGATAGGAGCACCCAAGGGATGCTCATCAGGGCGCGCCCGGCGGGCAGCCAGATGGCGGCGAGCGCGGCGGCCAGGCCGCCTGTGCTCATGAGCAGGGGCTGGACAGGCAGGATGAGGGCGTTCGCGGGGAGGCTGACCAGCGAGAGTTGCTGGGACCAGAGGAGCAGGAGTGGCAGGGACATGATCTGGGCGGCGATGGTGGGCGCGAGCACGCTGATGACCATGTCGGCTATGGAACGGGCAAGGCGATGGGTAAGGTGCCGTTCCAGCCAGCCCGTGATGCGGCGCTGAATCGGTGTGGCATAGAGGATTAACCCCAAGGTAGAGGTCACACTCAGCAGGAAGCCCCGGTCAGAAAGCGCAGAGGGATCGTGGAGGGTCATCAGGAACGTGGCCAGGGCCAGGCTGTTAAGCGGATGGGCCTGGCGGGCGAGGGCGCGACCGAGAATGATGACGCCCGCCATAAGCGCCGCCCGGACTACGGCAGGCTCAGCGCCGACGAAGAGGGTGTAAGCAGTGATGCCGGTCAGGACGCTCACCGTCCGCCGCCAGGGCCAGCGCCTCCCCGGCCGCATGGCGCCGAAAAGCGCGGCCACGATGGTCAGGTTATAGCCGGAGATCACCAGGATATGATTGGTCCCGGTGCGCTTGAAGGCGTCTTCCAGATCAGGGGGGATGTCGGAGCGGTCGCCGAGGAGGATGCCCTGGAGCACGCTGGCGTGGGGTTCGGGCAGGCTAAGGGCTTGCGCCGCGCGTACATGTGCCTTGAGTGTGAGGAGGGCGCTAAGGAGCGGGTCTCCCTGTCCCTGGGCGACAGACCTGAACTGGCGGGCCTGGAGCAGGGCAAGGATGCTGCGCCGGGCCAGATACTCGCGATAGTCAAAATCGGCGAAGACCGGCGCGGCGGCCAGGGTGCCGGTGATGATCAGGCGGTCACCATAGGCGACCGGCGAAAAGGGTGGGAGCTGAGCCAGGAGGTCGCTGTCTATAGAGGCGGGTGGGGCGTTGGCGATAGTGATCTGGTCAGCGCGGAAGCGAAATTTCGTATAGTCATCATCCGCCAGTGGCTCGGCCACAACCACACCTTCAACCCGGACGTTGGCCAGGCCGATATAAGGCGCGAGCGGAGAGCGATCGGGGGGCGGGGGATAGCGCAGTGCACCGAGTAGGGCAACCAGGGCGCAGGCAAACGCCAGGCGTGGGCCGGGTTCACGCCGCCAGAGGAGCAGGCCCAGCCCAGGGAGTAAGGCCGAAGCTGCCAGCAGGGTATGGGGCAGGGGGAACGAGGAGGCCAGGGCCAGTCCCCCAAGCCAGGCTGCGGTCAGTGCGACAAGGGGCAGGGGGATCAATCGTCCTCCCCCCGAGTTTCACGCGCTGGGGCCAGCCGATGCCGCAGGTGTGGTAGCCTGCCCTGGGTTAATGACCGCATAGAGCAGCCCGCCGATAGCGGATAGCCCAATCGTCAGCAGCGGAACACAGATCACGGTGAGGGCTAATAGTGCAACGACAAGTGACCGTGGAGCTATGCCGCTCTCGCGAAGCTGGCGCAACACTTCGGGTGGAAGCTGGGCCGCGAGAGCCGTGGCTCCCAGGCTCAGGACACGGATCACCGTCAAGACGATGGTGATCAGGCCCATTACGAGACCGGCGAGAGCGCCGGCGCCCAGGCCCCGGCCTGCGGTGCGAGGCGTCTGAAGCCAGTGGGCCGCCAGTGCTCCCATCGCCACATAGAGTGCCAGATCAAACAAAGTCACCAGGCAAGCGATGGCCTGGCTGATCCTCGGCGTTACCAGACCGCACAGGCTGATCAGCGTGAGGATGACGGCACCGATAGCACCGGCCAGAAGCCCGGCGCGAACGGGGGACATAGAGCCAGCGCGAAACGCAGACATGGGGCCTCCTTTAGCGGCCAAGATTTCGCGGACGTGTGCCAGGTTGCTGGCGCCGGGCGGCCGCCCTACCACGATAGGCGGGCGCCAGGATGCCGAACACGCGGCAGCGCGTATCATCCAAAATGCGCGTGGACAGGCGCGGGTCAAGTTCCTCAACGGGCACGGCGGTGGTGATCACGGTGGGCAGCCGAGCCGCATAGCGGTAATTGATGATCTGGTAGAGCTTCTCCCGCGCCCAGGGGGTGGCGCTCTCCGTCCCCAAATCGTCCAGGATCAGCAGCGGGGCGGTGCGGACCTCCTCAAAGCGTTTGTCGTAGGGCACCAGGCTTTGCGGGCTGTACGCCCGGCGCAGGTGGTCCAGCAGGTCGGGGACGGTGATGAACAGGACGGGGTGCCCCTGCTGCTGGCGGTAGTTGGCAATGGCGGCAGCCAGGTGGGTCTTGCCGCAGCCATACGTCCCCGTGAGCACCAGCCAGACGGGCGGCTGGGGATCGTTAGGGTCTTCCGCCAGGCCCCGCAGCGGGTCCTGGGCGAAGCGTTTGGCCAGGTCCAACGCCCGTCTCAGGTTGTCCGCCTCTTCGCGCAACAGCTCGTGCTGGCGCAGGCTGAACGTAGCGAACGTCTGGTTATCGTGCAGGCTGAGGCTGGAAAGCTCCGACTGACTTGGGTCCAGCGAGATATAGCGAAAGTCCGGCGCCGTGATCACTACAATGCGCGTCAGGCTGGCATCCAGCATCCGGCTGCGCAGCCGCAGATCGATCTCCTCCAGGTCGCGGTTGGTGGTGATTACGGTGGGCAGTCGCGCGTTGTAGCGATGGTTGAAGATCTGGAACAGCTTTTCTTGAACCCACTCGGTGGTGTTCTCCGTCCCCAGGTCGTCCAGGATCAACAGCGGCGTGGTGCGGATCATCTCAAAACGCTCGCTGTAGGTCACCTCTGAGGTAGGCGCGAAGGTGGCGCGCAAATAGTCCAGCAGATCGGGGACGGCGACGAAGAGGGCAGGCTGTCCGCGCTCAATGCGGTAGTTCGCCACCGCTGCTGCCAGATGGGTCTTGCCGCAGCCATAGCTGCCGCGAATCAACAGCCAGCCCTGGGGGTTCTCGGCAAACTCTTTCACCTGTTCGTAAGCCAGGCGCAGGTTGCGACGCTTCTCCAGGCTCAGGCCATCCCGTTCGGGGATAAAGGTGTCAAAGGTCATCCACGCCAGCGCCTCCAGGTTGGACATGGCGCGCAGGGCGCGGATACGTTCGGCTTCAATCTCGGCCAGGCGATGGGGGCAGGGAAGCGCTTTGCCAAAATTGGGGTGGCCTACCGGCACGTCCTCGCGCACATAGCCTGTCCCCCCGCAGATGGGACAGGGACCTGCCCCCTGGGAGGACGGAGGACGAGGGGCGGAGGACGGATCAGTGTTCAATGAATTCGCCGAATTCGCCTTCAATGTATCGGCGACGGTCCTTGAGAGTATCTCCTCTACCGGTTCCATCGTCTTTGCCCTCGCTTCGCCAGCGTTCCAGGATGCTCAACACGTAGCGCCACTTGCGCACGTTGTTTTTCACGGCCAGCGCGATGGCCTCTTCAATCCAGCCAGGAGGATAGGTCCGTTCGGCATCGCGCAGTTCATCGGCGATGATCGGGGTTAGCATCCCGATATTTTGCTCATAGAGTGTGAAGATATTCGGCCGCTCAATGGTCAGGTGGATGGCGGGCTCCTCTGTGTCTGGGGGCTGCCAGCCCTCGCGGGCGATGGTCTCGGCGGCGGCGCGCCCGCGTTCGGTGTTGAGGAAGTACAGT
Source organism: Anaerolineae bacterium (assembly GCA_034432795.1). Classification (GTDB taxonomy): domain Bacteria; phylum Chloroflexota; class Anaerolineae; order DSLN01; family DSLN01; genus DAOUBF01. Next base: position 54,029 of record DAOUBF010000002.1, on the reverse strand, counting down.
TCTTCAATACCTGTGCTGGTTTTCGCTGTGGCTTTGATCAGCGTGCCGCGTGTGACCGCCCGTTCCAGCCCGGCGTTGAGGGCCTCTTCGGCGGCCCGGCGCGTAGGCCCCAGGCCGCTCATAAACAGCTCATCGTCAAGAAAATCCACGCGTCGCAGGTACAGCGGCTGTCCACCCCGGCGGTGCAAGGCCCAGAATACGTAGAGCGTCACCTTTAGCTCGGCCAGGTCGTCAATCAGCGGCAGGAGGTCGCTGAAGAACAGGCTGGGCAAGGGCGTGGAGCGCAACTTGCCGGATGGAAACCCGCTGAACCCTTTCACTACAGGCTGACCTCCCGTGTCATCAGGTTGGCGAACTGGGTAAGGTGGCTGCGGAAATATAGGTCCACCGAGCCGGTTGGGCCATTGCGGTGCTTGGCGACATGGATTTCGGCGATGTTCTTCCGTTCGGTGTCGGGATTGTACAGGTCCTCGCGGTAGATGAACATGACCACGTCTGAGTCCTGCTCAATGGATCCGCTCTCTCTCAAATCCGAGAGCATAGGGCGTTTGTCCTGGCGCTGCTCTACGGCCCGCGAGAGTTGGGCCGCCGCCAGGATGGGCACATCCAGTTCGCGGGCCAGCGCCTTCAGGTTGCGCGAGATGTAGGAGATTTCCTGGACGCGGTTTTCGGCGCGGACATCGCCGGTCATCAGTTGCAGATAGTCCACGATGATCAGGTCCAGCCCGTATTCCGCGTAGAGGCGGCGGCATTTGGTGCGCAGTTGCAGTGCCGAGATAGAAGGCGTGTCGTCAATGAAGATGCGGGTATCGGCCAGGCGGCTGGTTGCCTGGACGAACAGGGGCCACTCCTCCTCTTTCAGGTCGCCCAGGCGCAACCGCTGGCTGTCAATGCCCGTCTCGGCTGAGATCAGGCGCTGTACCAGTTGCTCAGCAGACATCTCCAGGCTGAAGATGGCGATGCGCTGGCCGAACTTGCGGGCGGCATTCAGGGCGATGGTCAGCAGGAAGGAGGTCTTGCCCGTGCCGGGGCGCCCGGCGACGATGATCAGATCGGATTTTTGCAGGCCGCCCAATAGCCGGTCCAGATCAATGAAGCCGGTAGGGACGCCGATCATCTCGCCGCGATGATCGTACAGATATTGAATGCGGTCGTAGTACTCGCTGATGACCTGTTTGATGGGGACGAGTTCTTTTGCCAGGCGACGTTGGGTGACATTGAAGAGGGCCGACTCGGCGCGATCCACCACCTCGTCCACTTCGCTGGCGTCCTCATAGGCGATCTTGGCGATCTCGCTGGCGGCTTCAATCAGGCGGCGGCGCAGGGCGGTGCGCTCTACGATGCGCCCATAGGCTTCGGCGTGGATGGCGGTGGGGACAGCGTTGATGAGTGAGGTGATATAGGCACTCCCGCCGATCTCTTCAAGCTGGCCGCGCCGCTCCAGTTCTTCCACGACGGTGAGGAAATCCACTGGCTCACGGCGGTCGTGCAGCGCCAGGATGGCGTCCCAGATGCGCTGGTGGCGGACAAGATAAAAGTCCTCGCTGCGCAGGAAAGGGACGACGTCAAAGAGCGCTTCCGGGTTAATCAGGATGGAGCCGAGGACAGCTTCCTCAGCTTCAATGGAGTGTGGCACACTGCGGTCCGGTCGGGCACTATCGGCTGGCCCGTCGCTCATCGTTCCCTCCTGAACCGATGCCAGACAGACTGGATCGGTTTGTTGGTTTACTGGAGCGCGCTCCGGCCCGCGCTCCCCGCCCTGGCAGGCGGGGGCCTACCGTCTGTTGGGTTTATTCCTCGCCCCCTTCAAGGTCGTCCAGGTTGAGCGAATCTACGAAGTCTTTGAAGGCATCCAGGCGTTCGTCGCTGGCAGAGGTGCTTTCGGCCTCTACCTCCTCCTCCGGGGTAATCGCGGCCCGCTCCATGACCTCGTCTTCAACGAAGATGGGCACGCGCACCCGCACGGCCAGGGCGATCGCGTCACTGGGGCGAGCGTCAATTTCCAGGCGTCGCCCGTTCACGTCAATAACGATGCGCGCATAGAACACGTCATCGCGCAGGTCATTGACGAGGATATGCGACACAGATGCGCCCATCTCATGGATGAACGTCTTGAGCAGGTCGTGTGTCAGTGGACGGGCGACTTCAACTTCCTGGAGCTCAACCGTGATCGCGTCGGCCTCGCAAGGCCCGATCCAGATGGGCAGGTAGCGTTCGCTGTCCACATCTTTGAGGATGACGACACGGTGTTGCGACATCAAGCTGACTCGGATACTGTCAATGGTGACCTCAACCATATGTTCCTCCCGTCCACTCTCCTTCGCTGCCCCTCTCTTTTCGTGTTGCTCAGGGTCAGGGCTGTGGTGCTTTATAGCGATTATACCATAGAGTGCTCAAGCTGGACAAATGAAATTTAGATGACAAGCTCATTATAGAGCAACTCCAGGCTGAGTTCGGGCACAACGGTCTCGGTGGAGCGCAGGGTCAGGGTGGCGGCGGAGACGCCCAGGCGCAGGGCTTCGTCCACAGGGATGTCGTTGAGCAGGGCGAAGATGGTGGCGGCGGTGAGGGCATCTCCCGCGCCTGTGGCGTCCACAATCTCGGTCTGGATCGCCGGGATATGGCCTACTGCATCTGCGGTGGCGTAGGTCAGGCCCAGAGCGGCCTGGGTGATCACGGCCAGGCCCACGCCCATCTGCACCAGGCGTCGGGCGGCATATTGTGCTGCCTCAATCCCCTCAATCTGCGTCCCATCCCCCAGGAGGGCCTCGGCCTCGGCTACATTGGGCGTGACCAGCCAGAGGGCGTTCAGATAGGGTCTGAGCCGTGGGGCCAACACCGCCGAGGTAGGATCGGCGCTGACGGGCACGTCGTATTCGCGGGCGAGGCGGAACAGGCTGCGAAGTGTGCCAGGCGAGAGGTTGGCGTCAATCACCACCATAGCGGCCTGTGCGAACAGGTGTCGTCGCTGGATAAGGTAGCGCGGTGTCAGTGTGGCGATGACGCTCATATCGTCAAAGGCCAGTGCCGGGCTACCGAATTCGTCCAGGACCGCCAGGTACGTGCCCGTGCGATAGCCGGGTCGGATGGCGATGTGTTGCGTATCAATCCCGGCCTGGGCAGCCTGGTCAACCAGGCGTTGCCCCCATTCATCGGCGCCGACGGCGCTCAGCAGGATGGTGGGCTGCCCCAGCCGGGCCAGGTTCTCGGCGATGTTGCGGGCAGCGCCACCGGGACTGACGCGGATGTCGGCGGGGTTGGATGTGCCGGGAATGGCGGTGCCTTTAGGCCGGACTTTGATGTCCAGGCTGGTGGCGCCGACGACGAGAACGTGACCCTCCGGGTTTGCCATCGTCTATCCTCGTTGCGGGTGTTTCCCTGTGGTGATGAGATTATAACACGGTATGGTTTAAAACGAAAAATGGCGTGCTGAGGAGCAGGTGTATTTCAGGGACTGGCGGCAGAGCCTGGCCAAGCACAGCGAAAGGCCGGCGCCCGGCCAACGGCCCCGCGGACGCGGTTTTAACCGTAGGGCGGCCTTTCCCCCTTTACGGGGGAGAGTTGGGATGGGGGGCAGAGTCACCCCCTCCCTAGCCCTCCCCTATCCAGGGGAGGGGGCAGGGGGTGCGGGCCAGGGAAGGGAGGAGGTATCCACTCCCGTATTCTGTGCTATAATCCAGCTATGGAAGCTGGCGGGTCAGGTGGCCTGGCGACCGGCTCGTGATCCCGGCTGGCTGTGGACAGGCACGCCCCATGAACTGCAAACGCCTCTGGCGACAATTGCGCTTCCCTGCCCTGCGGTGGTTGGGAGGGCTGTGGCTTGCCATGTGTGCGCTGCTGGCGCCCGTTCCATCCGTTGAGGCTGCCCGGCCTCAACCGCCGCGCCTTCCCCCGCCGATCCCTTCGCTGCATTTAAGACAAGCTCCGGTGCGCCTGCCCGATTACGGTCAGGGAGGCCTGGCCCCCCTGGTCTGGGGAACAGCGGCCAGTATGCCCACGGCGCGCTGGCTGCTGGCGGGCGCAGCCCACACCGGCCAGAACGCCTTTTATGCCATCGGCGGGAATAACGGGTTTAGCACTTTGGATAACGTTGAAGCTTACTTCCCCTCACTCAACCAGTGGGTCTCTCTGACCCCGCTGCCTATCCAGGTGTTCGGCATTCAGGCGGCCACCATCGGCGAGGACATCTACGTGGTGGGCGGCTACCTGCCCGATGGCAGCATCACCAACCGGATGTGGCGGTATAACGTGTTGACGAACAGTTGGGCCGAACTGGCGCCCCTGCCCTCGGCGGCGGGCATCGCTACAGCGGCGGTCGCGGCGGCCAACGGGAAGGTGTATGTGATCGGCGGGGACGACGGGGATTTTTACTCCAACGACACCACCTACGAGTACGATCCGGCCACGAACGCCTGGGCGCTCAAAGCGCCTATGCCCACCCAACGCGAGAACAATGTGGCGGTCACGCTCAACGGTAAAATCTACGTCGTTGGGGGTGTACAAGCCTGGAATCCGGACCTGACCGCTCTGTCCACACTGGAGGTTTACGATCCGGTCACAGATACCTGGGAACGCAAGACAGCCATGATCCAGGGGCGCGGATCGCCCGGCATTGCCACCGATGGCGTCTATATTTACGTGTATGGCGGCCTGTCGGCGTTCCACACCCCGCCAGGGGTGGCCCTGGAGACGACGGAGTGTTACAATCCGGTGAGCGACAGGTGGGGGATGACGGATGCGCTCGCGGTGGCGGTAGGAGGCCCGGCGGCGGCGTTCCTCGCCGGGCGTATCTGGGCGGCGGGCGGCTATGATGAGAGCATCGTGTACCTGAACACGAACCAGTTTCTCACCGTCCCGGTGGGCAATTGCCAGCCATCCTCGGTGGAGTTGGTGCGATTCTCCGCCGAGGCGACGGCTGCCCCTTCGGGGGCTTTCGTCTGGATGCCGCTGGCTCTGTTGGCCCTGGCCGGCGGCCTGATTGCGCTGTTGCGCTGGCGATGGAAATAGACCTGGAACTCTACCGCGAGGATGTAGTGGTCTCGGAGCGGCCCCATCTGCGGCTGAGCGCGATTGACGTGGAGCCGGAGTCCTTATCTGACGCTGCGCCGCAGCCACCGATGACGCTGGTCTTCCTGCACGGCTACGGCGGCCAGGCCACGCAGTGGCGCCACCAGATGCGCGCCTTCGCCGATAGCCACCGCTGTATCGCGCTTGACCTGCGCGGTCACGGCCACTCGGACAAACCTGCCTCAGCCTATACCATGACTGAGTTACTGCACGACCTGGAGAGCGCGTTGGAGGCGCTGCATGTCCCTCCGCGCTTTGTCCTGGCCGGACACTCCTTCGGCGGGGCCATTGCCGCCGAGTATGCCCTGGCCCACCCCGACCGCGTGGAAAAGCTCATCCTGGTCGCCACCGCCGCACGCTTCCGCATCTATCCCTGGGCGCGGTGGCTGTTGCGGTTGCCGGTGACCGTGCTGCGCCCCCTCAGTAAAGTGATCCGCCGCGCCCTGGCTGCGCCGCCCCATGTCCTGAAGGCCATGCACGCCCATGCTATTGAGCGCTGGGATGGCCTGAGCGTGTTCCCGCGCCTGAACGTGCCCACGCTGGTCATTCGCGGCCATGGCGACCGCGTCTTCGCGCAGGCCGAATTTGAAGAGGTGGCCCGCCTGATCCCCGGCGCTGAGGAGGTGGATGTGGGCGTGTCCGGCCACATGGTCATGCTGGAACGGCGCGACGCGGTCAATCGGGCGATTGCGCGTTTCATCGGGGCGGAGGGGGCTGGTCGTCCGTCCTCTGTCCCCCGTTTGAAGAAAGAGCGCCCCTGGCTGGTGCACTATGACCAGGGCGTGCCGCCGACCATTGCCATCCCCAGGCGGGCGCTGCACCGTTTCCTCTCCGGCGCGGCTCGCCGCCTGCCTAACCGCCCCGCGATTTACTATTACGGGACGCGGCTGAGCTACGCGCAGCTCAACCGGCTGGCCAACCGCTGCGCCAATGCGCTGCGCGCGCTCGGCGTGGACAAGGGCGACCGCGTGATGCTGCTTTTGCCCAACCTGCCGCAGGCGGTGATCGCCTATTATGGGGCTTTGAAGGCGGGCGCGGTGGTGGTGTTCACCAGCCCGGTGGCCGAAGAGGCCGAGATCGTCCGCCAGGTGCGCGATTCTGGCGCAGAGGTGTTGATCACGCTGACGCGCTTCAGCGACCTGGCCCGTCGCGTCCGGGAGCAGACCGGGCTGCGCCACATCGTGCTCACGCACGCCAAAGAGTACCTGCCCTGGCTCAAGCGCCTGGTGTTCACATTAACCCGTGAGCAGAAAGAAGGCCATCGTCTGTCCCGTGATGGCCTGGAAGCGGGGGTGCACCTGTTCCAGGACCTCTTGCGCCGCTACCCGCCGCTGCGCCCGGAGGTGGAGGTTGCGCCAGATGACCTGGCCGTGATCCAGTACACGGGCGGCACGACGGCCACGCCCAAAGGCGTCATGCTCAGCCACCGCAACCTGGTGGCCAACGCACTGCAAACGCGGCACTGGTTCCCCGACCTGCGCGAGGGGCGCGAGGTGGTGCTGTCGGTATTGCCCTTCTCGCACATCTACGGCACGACGGCGGCCATGAACGTACCGGTGGCGCTGGGGGCGGCCATGGTGATCCTGCCCCAGTTTGAGGTCATGGAGGTGCTCAGGGCCATCAAACGCTATCGCCCCACGCTCTTCCCCGGCGTGCCCATGATGTACCTGGCGATCACCAACGTGCCCAACGTGCGCAGGTTCGGCCTGGCCTCCATCCGCTACTGCATCTCCGGCGCGGCGCCTTTGCCTGTGGAAGTGCAAGAGGCGTTTGAGCGTCTGACGGGGGCGCGCCTGGTGGAAGGCTACGGCCTGACCGAGGCATCGCCGGTCACGCATGTGAATCCCATCCATGGCCGGCGCAAGCCCGGCTCTATCGGCATCCCTCTGCCCTCCACCGAGGCACGCATCGTGGACCTGATCAGGCGCCGCCCGGTGAGGCCGGGCGAAATCGGCGAACTGCTCGTGCGTGGGCCGCAGGTCATGGTGGGCTATTGGGGGCAGAGCGGCGAATCCGAGCGAGCGCTGGTGGACGGCTGGCTGTACACAGGCGATGTGGCTCGCATGGACGAGGACGGCTATTTCCAGATCATCAGCCGCCGCCAGGACATCTGGTACCCGGAGCGCGCCCGCCAGCGGGGACGCCCCGCCTTCCCCCGCGATGTGGAAGAGGTGCTGTTTGAGTATCCCAAGGTCAAAGAGGCAGTGGTCATGGGGATTGAGGGGTTGCCGGTGGCCTTCGTCATCCCCAAAGAGGAGCCGGTGACCGCCGCTGAGTTGATCGCCTACTGCAGGCGCCGCCTGCCGCCGGAACTCGTCCCCCGGCTGGTCTTATTTGTCCCCGACTTCCCCCGTTCGTTTGTGGGCAAGGTGTTGCGACGTGAACTCTTGCGCCGCTGGGAGGCCGCGCATGGGCCGATCCAGGTGCGGGCTGAGGCTGGCGCGGTGGCCGATCACCTGGAGCCTTTGCCCCCGCCCCCGGCCTCATGATTTGTATAGCGCTCGGCTTTGCAGTTGTCCGTCGTCTATAAAGCTGACCGCTGATAGCTCTTGTTCACAGGCTCAGGCGGAAGCCGCCCTCCTCCGCCCGCCAGAGGTACAGCCAGCCGATGCCTAACAGCAAGCTGAGCACCCCATAGAGCCAGATCGTGGGGGTCTGGGCGGGGGTAAATTGCGCTGCCCCTAAAGCCTGCGTGAGGATCAGGGCAATACCGGCCAGGAGATAGAAGACGATGAAGAAGAGGGCGACCAGCCTGCTCTTCTCCCAATCTTTGGTGCGCCAGACCGCCAGCCCGGCCAGCCCGGCAGCAATCGCCACAGCGCCGATGACGCGAACCACCGCACTGTAGCGCTCCACCAGTTCGGGCTGCGAAGGCCAGGCCCAGCGCATCAGGCCAGGCTCAATATAGGTCAGCAAACCCAGTACCAGCGCCAGGGCGCCCTGAATAAGCGCAAAATACCCGCCCCATTGCAATAACGGCTTGCCCATGTGTTCACCTCCTCCTTGTGCAGAGCCTCCTTATACGGAGCCGCTCGCCGGGCATAATCTCCCTTAATGTTAAAAAACACGCGATAAGGGGGAAAGTTATGGGGGGCAGACCTTGCGGGTCTTGGAAACCCGCAAGGTCTTTGGATGTCCTCTTACAGGCTGATCGCTTCCCGCACCCGTGCCGAAAGCTCGCCGAAGCGCTCGTCATAGAGCATGTCCAGCGTGCGCGGGCGCGGCAGGGGGATGGGGATGTGGGCGGCGATGTGGCCGGGGCGTGGGCTGAGTACCAGCACGCGATCGGCCAGGAAGAGCGCCTCCGGGATGCTGTGCGTGACCATGATAACGGTCTTGCGCCGCGCCTCCCAGATGCGCAGCAGCTCCAGTGCCATATATTCGCGGGTGAGCGCATCCAGCGAGCCAAACGGTTCGTCCAGGAGCAGGATAGGCGGGTCGTGGACCAAGGCCCTGGCAATCGCCGCGCGCTGCTCCATGCCCCCGGAGAGGCTTCCCGGATAGGCGTTTTCAAAGCCGCTCAACCCGACGAGCGCGATCAACTCCAGCGCCCTGGCCCGTCGCTCGTGTTCGGGCACACCGGCCAGTTCCAGCGGCAGCATGACGTTCTCCAGCACGGTGCGCCAGGGCATCAGGTTGGCCTTCTGAAACACAAAGCCAATGCGACGCTGGGGCGCAGTCAGAGGCCGGCCCTCCAGGAGCACCCGCCCGGTCGTGGGCCGCTCCAGCCCGGCCAGGATGTGCAACAACGACGACTTGCCCGCGCCCGATGGCCCGACCAGGCAGACGAACTCCTGCGGCGCAACGGTGAAGGTGACATCGCGCAAGGCCTCCAGCCCGCCGTCGTGGTTAGGATAGACCAGGCCAATGCCCTCGGCGACGAGGACGGGCCGGGGGGCGGGGGAAGGATCAGTCAACGCCGGCATTCTCCACAAAAGCGTTCGTGAACAGCTTGTTCACATCGGGCCTGGTCGTGATCTGGCCCATCTGCATCAGCACGTCCGCTGTCGTCTCCCAGGCCGTCGGGTCGGACACCCCCAGTTTGTCCGACCGCCACATCTTGATGGATTCGTCCAGGACCTGGCGCTGCACCTGCACGTTCTCATGGCCCAGGCCGGGGACGAACTTCTTGGCGATCTCAAAGGCTTCATCGGGCTTCTCAATGGTGTCCCTCAGCCCGCGCAGCGTGGCCCGCACCATCCCCTGCACCAGTTGGGGCTGTTCCTGAATGGTTTTCTCGTTCGTCATCAGGCCGTTGGCGACCATATTGACATAATCGGAGACGAGCAAAACGCTGGGCTGAAGGCCGGCGTTGCGGAGCTGGATGGGTTCATTGTTGGCGTAACCGACGACCACCTGGGCGCGCTTCTGTGAGCACACCGCCACCTGGTTGAAGCCAATGTCTTGCTCGGTGAGGCGGGCGGGATCAATGCCGGCCTTGTACAGCAGGCCGCGCCAGCCGACGAAGCTGGCGCCGAAGAACCCCGGTAGGCCAACGGTCTTGCCGACCAGGTCCTCTGGCGAGTTGAGGACGGTATCGCCGCAGCCGATGACAGCAATGGGAAATTTATGGAACCACTGCATCACATAGACGACCGGCAACCCCTGGCTGCGGGCCAGCACCACCTGCTCGCCGCTAACAACGGCGAAGGGCAGTTCGCCCGCGCCCACCAGCTTAACGCCGTCGGTCTCAAAGCTGTAATCAAACTCAATCTCAATCCCCTCCTGAGCGTAATAGCCCTTTTCAACGGCGACGTAGAAGGGGGCGTATTGCACATTGGCGATGTAGCCCATCGGCAGGCGGATCTTGGTCAGGGCCGCCGGTGACGATGAAGGGGGCAAGGGCGTGGGGGAGGCAGGCGTCGCCGCTGGCCCACAGCCGCTTAAGACAACCGCAATGATGACGAGCAATAGCTTGAATGTGCGCATCAGGCTCCTTTACTTACTTGTATATGTGGTGTTTATGAATTACGCGCCCTCTATCTCGCGCCAGCGCAGCGCCCGCCGCTCCAGCCAGGAGGCTGTGCTGTACAGGATGAGCGCGAGTGTGACCAGCCCAAACAGGCCGACAAACATCTTGGGCGTGTCGTATAGCCCACGCCCCTCGTTGATCAGGTAGCCCAGGCCCTCGCTGGTGCCCAGGAACTCGCCCACGACCGCGCCGATGACCGACAGGGTTGCGCCGATCTTGACGCCGCCCAGGAGCACGGGCAGCGCCGCCGGGACCTCCAACTTGGTGAAGGTCTGCCAGCGCGTGGCCTCCAGCGAGCGCATCAGATCGCGCAGGTCTGGCTCCACCGAACGCACACCGACCATCACATTGATCAGCACCGGGAAGAAGACGATCAGTGCGGCAACCAAAATCTTGGTGGTCATCCCCGGCCCAAACCAGATCACCAGGAGGGGGGCCAGCGCGACTACGGGGATAGCCTGCGAGGCGACGATGTAAGGCGAGAGCAGGCGCTCGGCCAGGCGCGATTTGGCCAGGACATAGCCAAGCACGCTGGCTACGATCAGTCCCAACGCCAGACCAACCAGGACCTCAATCAGGGTGGCCCGCGTATGCCGCCATAACGTGCCATCCTGGATCAGCGTCATGGCGCGGGTCAGGACCTGACTGGGGGAGGGGAGGATAAAGGCCGGGTAGTTCCCCAGGCGGATGACCAACTCCCACACGCCGAGGAAGACGAGCAGGCTGATCCCTGCCAGCGCAAGACGCGCCCAGCGGTCGCCGCGCCGCCTCACGGCTGGCGCCGGCTTCGGCTTGTGCGCTTTTTCCAAGCGCGCGGTTTGCGTCCAGCCCATAGCACACCCACCCTGTAACGAAAAGCCCCGAAAGGAGTCCTTTCGGGGCCAGGGTAAACACAAGCAGGCACAACAGATGTGCCCAGGAACACGAACCCCGAAGACACAGAGGGCCTTCGGGGTACACAGAGATAGCCCAGACACGCGACCAGATCGCGCCTGTAGGCTCTACCTAACCTTCTTTCATCCGGACTATACCGTCGGCCCCGGAGTTTCACCGGATCGTGCCAGGGATGGCTCGTGGGCTATACCACCGATCGGGAATTGGGGTCACTGACCCCTCACCCTGCCCCGAAGGTTCTACTATTCAGTTTGGTTTCATTATAGCATAGAGGGAGCGGCCATGTCAATCCGCTGCCTGGAACTAGGTGCATCTCAATTTTGGGGCACCTGTCAGCCGTCACCCCCTCCCTGCCCCTCCCCCATCCGGGGGGAGGAAACTCACCCCCCTCCCCCCTGGCGGGGGAGGGCTAGGGTGGGGGTAACCAATCGGGTCATCTGCCCCAAATCTGATATACACTCCTTGGAACTGGCGACTGGAAGCTGGTGACCTTAGAGAAACCCGGTTTCTGCGAGAAACCGGGTTTCTGGGGCTGCGTCCATGCGGGCGGACGACCTGCCAATGGCCCATCAGGCGCGATTTGAATCGCAAGGCTGCTATAGGGCGCAGGTGCGGAAGCTGGCGAAGATGTTGTTCCGGTCGGGCGTATAGAAGTTCCGGAAGGTGTTGCGGATCAGGCGCGAGCGGGTGGCCCAACAGCCCCCACGCAGGACCTTCTGTTGCCCAAAAGAGGGCGCCGAGTACTCCGCATAGGGGTCCAGGACAAACCCCGGATAGGGGGCGAAGGTGTCCGCCGTCCATTCCCACACGTTGCCGATCATCTGGCGGCAGCCGAAGGCGCTATCGCCCGCGGGCAGGGCGCGCACGTCCACACAGCCCAGGGCGCGGGAATCCAGGTTGGCCTTTTCGGGAGAGGGCGGTGCGTCGCCCCAGGGGTAGCGGCGCTTGGCCGCCGTGAAGCCCCGGCCATCTGGCGTTGGCTCAGCGCTCGCCGCCAACTCCCATTCGGCCTCGGTGGGCAGGCGCCGGCCTGCCCAGGCGCAATACGCATTTGCCTCGTACCAGTTGACATGGATGATCGGATGGTATGGCTCTAGAGGCGCCAGCCTGTCCCAACGCCGCCACAGCCATGTCCCATCCGCCTGTCGTTGCCAGTACACAGGGTGCTCGGCGCGGGCGGACGCGCGCCAGGCCCAGCCCTCATCGCTCCACAGGCTGCGGTCGTGATACCCGCCCGCCGCGACAAAGGCCTGGAACTCGGCGTTCGTGACCGGCGTGGCCGAGATGCGGAAGGGGCGCACCTGGACCGGGTACGCCCATTTCTCATTATCAAACACAAAGGGAATGTCCGGCGTGGCCCCCAGGCAGTAGGTCCCGCCAGGGATGCTCACATCGTGCGGCTCAAAATCCGGCTCAATAGGGAAGGGAAGCCTGAGAGCCTGAGCACTGGGGAGATTGGGGCAGGCGTAGCCCAGCGTCTGCCGGATGTGATGGAGCGTCTCTGTGTGCATGTCCTCGTGGTAGGTCGCCAGGCGGTAGAAGTAAATCTCTTCTTCGGTAGGTTCTCTGGCCTGTAACCGGCGCAGGGACCGCTCCAGGACGGCCTGAATATACGCCAGGGTCTCCTGGCGGGAGGGGAAGGGCAGGTCCCAACGCCGGGTGTTAGGGATGTTGAATGAATCGTAAAGGGCATCGGCGTCTTCTCGGAGCGGGGCCGCGTTGTCCAGGCGACGCAGGATCCAGCGTTCCTGGAACCAGCCCACGTGGCCGATCTCCCAAATGGGTGGCTCAATGATGCGCAGGCGCGGGCCGAGGAGTTGCGCATCGTTCAAATCCGCGAAAAGCTCCAACTCCCGCGTGCGGGCATCGCATAGTTGCCCGGCCAGTTCCCTCCCTGCCCTGGTTAAGTCTTCTGGAATCCTCAGGTTCATGTGCGTTCCTTCTCCCCAGCGATCAAGTATTGAACGCTGAACTGGCAGCCTGCATCTGTCCAGGCCCTGCCCACGCCGAACCCGGCCTGGGCAGCCAGATGCTGAAACTCCCCCAGCGTATATTTATAGGAGACCTCGGTCAAAATCGTCTCCCCTGCTTTGAAAGGGATGGTCTGCTCCCCTACATGCACTGTTTGCGCCTGCTGGCTGATCAAATGCATCTCAATCCGACCTTCAAGCTCGTTATAAAAGGCATAATGCGCGAACTGGTCAAGTTGAAAATCGGCGCCGAACTCGCGATTGAGGCGGGCCAGGATGTTCAGGTTAAACGCTGCAGTGACGCCGGCGCGGTCATTGTAGGCGCGGTGTAGCGCGTCCGGGTCTTTCTTCAGATCCACGCCGATGAGGAGGGCGCCATTGTGGCCGGTGGTTTGGGCGATGCGTTGTATAAAGGCGATGGCCTCATCCGGATAAAAATTCCCGATGGTTGACCCTGGAAAATAGGCCACCTTACGCGCCTCGGGCCGGTTGAGTGGGGGAAGCGGAAAGGGGTAGGTGTAGTCTGCCCAGACCGGCAGGACCGCCAGGCCAGGATATGCTGCCGCCAGGTTCGCAGCCGAGCGCTGCAGGTATGTTTCGGAGATGTCCACTGGAATATAGGCGACCAGGTCCTGAAGCGCATCCAGGAGTATGCGCGTCTTCTGGCTGCTCCCGCTCCCATACTCAATCAGCACGCACCCCCGGCCCAGCAGGGCGGCGACCTCGCTGATATGGGCCTGCATAATCGCGATCTCGGTTCGGGTCAGATAGTACTCCTCCAGTTCGCAGATGGCCTCAAACAGTTGGGAGCCGCGCTCGTCATAGAACAGTTTGCAGGGCAGTTGCTTCTGGGGGCGGTGTAACCCGTGCAGCACTTCGCGACGGAGTTGTTCAGCGTCCAACGCCGGCCCTACGGGCTTGATGGGGGAAAAGATAGACATAGCAGGCTAACTATAGCACTGGACGCGCAATGGCACAACCCGCCCCTCCTCTATAGGAGCATTTCCACTTTGAGGCACCCCCTCCCTGTCCCTCCCCCGTCCAGGGGGAGGGGGATTGTCCCCTCACCCCCCAACTCCCTCCCCCGAAGCTTCGGGGGAGGGGGTGCGCTATAGCAGGCGAAGCAAAGCGTCCCCGAAGCCCGCCAGTTCGCTGCGCTCTATCACCAGGTTGCTCGCCTGGTGAAATGCCAGAAAAGCGCGTAGCGCCCACACCTTGACTGAATTCTGCTGTTCAGATATCCTAATTCCTGAGAAGCTAGCGGGTTTCCCTCTGGGGCGGTTCGTGCATATCTCATTTACCAGGACGGCCGGGCTTCCCGAGGCGCGAACCTCTGGCTGACCAATGCGTTCCCAAACTATAACATTGCTAAGGGGGGAGTAGATGCGATTCCACTGGGGGGCGATCCCGGCAGATCCAAATTTTCGCCCTGAAGCAGAAGGTTGGCATAAGCTTCGTGAGCCATCCCCCATAGCCTTGATTCTCTATGGTCTCCTTATCGGCGCCGTTGTCCTGCTGGCATTGATCATCTTGTGGCTATGGGCTGGTGTGGATGTCATCTTTCCCATTCGCTGGACCTGGGCCAATATCCTTATTGTTCCCTTTGTGATCCTCGCCCATGAATTGCTTCATGCTATAGGTTATCCAGATCTGGGTCTTTCTGATAAAACCATCATCGGATTCTGGCCCGGTAAATTTGTGGCTTACGCTTATCACGATGCCCCTATCTCGCGCACCCGCCTTCTCATCGTAGGGATCATCCCCTTTCTCACCTTATCACTTCTTCCGCTTGGTATGTTTGCCCTGCTTGGAGCACCCTTCCTTGGTGAAGGGTGGATCACATACTTATTCACCCTCTCACTAATGAATGCCCTTTTCTCTGCTGGCGATATCCTGGGGGAGATACTGGTGATATTGCAAATCCCTCCGTTGGCGATGGTCCGGTTCTATGGTTGGACCACCTATTGGAAATCGCACGGTGGGTAAATCAGGTAAATTATCGGGTATAATGGCGCTACCGACGATGAGACGACGCCTCCCGCTGGCACTGGCCACGCTCTTCCTCGCCATCTTCGTTTACGAAGGCGTCCTGCGCCCTATCCTGGCGCCGCTCGTGCGCCTGCCCAGCTTCCCCGGTGGCCTGGACGTCCTGACTATTTTCCTGATGCTCTTCAGCCTGTGCCATGCTGCCTATGCCCTGGGCTGGCGCCATGCGCTGGTCTTCTTCGCGCTCACGGCGGGTATCTCCTGGGCCTATGAGCAGGTCGGCGTGGAGACGGGCCTGATCTATGGCCGCTATCACTACACGGATGTCCTGGGCGTCAAAATCGGCCACGTGCCGGTGCTGATCCCCATCGCCTGGTTCATGATGATCTACCCCAGCTATGTCATCGCCAACCTGATCGCGGGCGGGCCAGCGGTGGGCAGTCGCGGCAGCCTGGGGCGCGTCGTCTGGCTGGCCCTCCTCTCGGCGATGGTCATGACCGCCTGGGACCTGGTGATTGACCCGATCCTGTCCGGCCCGGCGGTGCGGGCGTGGGTGTGGGAGGAAGGCGGCCCATACTTCGGCATCCCGGTCCAGAATTATGTCGGCTGGATGCTCACGACCTTCACAGTGTATATGCTCTACCGCCTGTATGAACGCCGCCGGAGTGGCCAGCCTGCTGGCCCGCTGCCCGCAAGCGTCGCGGCCCTGCCGGTCATCGCCTACGCTGCCATGATGCTCTCCAACCTCCTCTCCGGTGGCGCGCCGGAGGCTGTGCACGTGATCGCGCCTTTTGCGATGGGGATCCCTGTTATTGCCGCGTTGGGCAGGTTATTGACAGGGCCAGAAACGGGTTTACAATCAGGATAAATCGCCTGAAGGATCATATGCATATGCTCAACCCTGACGATCAAACCCTTGTTCAAGAGGCGCATGCCCTGATCGCCAGGCGGTTTAAGCAGGATCACCATCATATCGCCGCCGCGTTGTGCACGCGCTCCGGCCAGGTCTTCTCCGCCGTCCATTTAGAGGCCACCGTGGGGCGCATTGCTGTCTGCGCGGAGGCCGTTGCTATCGGCATGGCCGCAGCCGCAGGCGATACGGACATAGACACCATCGTTGCCGTAGACCGCCATGGCCATATTGTACCGCCCTGCGGCATGTGCCGCGAACTCATCTCAGACTACTCAGCGGATTGCCGTGTGATTCTCGCAGAGGATAGGGTCGTATCTGTTCAGGATTTGCTGCCGGAGAAGTATTCAAGGCGC
The DNA here is from genome assembly GCA_034432795.1 of Anaerolineae bacterium. Taxonomy (GTDB): domain Bacteria; phylum Chloroflexota; class Anaerolineae; order DSLN01; family DSLN01; genus DAOUBF01. Next base: position 37,874 of record DAOUBF010000002.1, on the reverse strand, counting down.
GCTGAATAAGCGTCTTCATATCCGGCTCGGTTGTCAGCATCTGACACCCTGACACCCCCGCGTCGTTGTGCCAGGGTAGCTCTGAGCGCGGCAAAGGGTCTCTTATCTGCGCGACAGAGGTGCTTCACTGCGCTCCGCATGACAGGCCGGGGACCACTTGTTCTCCTTCAAAAACTGATGCTCCTGCTGTCTATGCGCCACCCGTCGGATCAGGTTATAATGCGCCTGTGCCTGAGATCATCGTACCCCCAGAGGATGCCTGGGATGCATTTGTGGCAGCCCACCCCGCCGGCCATATCCTGCAAACCTCAGCCTGGGGGCGGCTGAAGGCCGCCTTCGGCTGGACGTGCGCCCGCGTGGCCCTGGCGGATCAGGGCCGCATCGTCGCCGGTGCGCAACTCCTCATTCGGGCGCTGCCGCTGCGCCTGGCCTCGGTCGCCTATATCCCCAAAGGCCCGTTGGTGGACTGGGACGATCACGCTGAGGTTGCGGCGCTATGGCGGGCGATTGACGCGGCGGCACGTGCCCAGCGGGCGGCCTTCCTCAAGATTGAGCCGGACATAGAGGATAGCCCGGCCTGGCGGGAGCGACTGGCGTGGCTGGGCTTCCGCCCCAGCCCGCAGACCCTTCAGCCACCGCGCACGATTGAGGTAGACATCGCGCCGAACGAGGAGACCATCCTGGCGACGATGAAACCCAAGACGCGCTACAATATCGGCCTGGCCCAGCGCAAAGGCGTGAGCGTGCGCCAGGGAAGCGAGGCCGACCTGCCTGTCTTCCACCAGCTTATGGCCGAGACCGCGCAGCGCGATCGCTTCGCCGTCCACAGCCCGGATTACTATGCGCTGGCCTATCGCCTGTTCGTCCCCGCCGGACGGGCGGCGCTGCTTATCGCCGAGTATCAGGGCGAACCTCTGGCCGCGCTCATGGTCTTCGCCCTGGGCCGACGGGCCTGGTACTTCTACGGCGCTTCCTCTGACCGCCACCGCAACCGGATGCCCACCTATCTGCTCCAATGGGAGGCGATCCGTTGGGCGAAGGCGCGCGGCTGCATCCTGTACGATCTGTGGGGCGTGCCCGATGAGGACGAAGAGACGTTGGAAGCCCAGTTCACCCAGCGCCAGGATGGGCTGTGGGGTGTGTATCGCTTCAAGCGCGGCTTCGGGGGGCGCCTGGTTCGCAGCGTCGGCGCCTGGGACCGCGTTTACAATGCGCCTTTGTACTGGATATACACGCAATATATAAATCGCAGAGGCACAGGGGACGCAGAGGGGGCGCAGAGGAATGCATGAACATCCGTGAGATCACCGACCCGACCTGGTGGAACGCGACCCTGGCTACTCTGCCCTATCACCACGTGCTGCAAAGCTGGGAGTGGGGCGCCTTTAAGGAGCGCTACGGGTGGAGGGCGCGGCGGCTGGCCTTGGAAGACGGCAGGCGGATGGTAGCTATGGCCAGCGTGCTCCGGCGGCGACTGTCACCCCTGCCGTTGGCGATGCTCTATGTGCCCAAAGGCCCGGCCCTGGCCTACGAGGACGCCGGGCTGCGCGCTCAGGTCTGGTCGGTGCTGGAGGCCCTGGCACGGCGCGAGCGGGCGGTGTTCCTGAAGATTGATCCGGATGTGCCCCTGGGCACCGGCCTGCCGGGGACGGAGGCGGACCGGCCCGATCCCCTCGGCCAGGCGGTTGTGGCCGAGCTGCGGGCGCGCGGCTGGTGCTATTCGCTGGACCAGGTGCAGTTCCAGAACACGATCACGATTGACCTGCGCCAGAGCGACGATGCGCTGCTGGCGGCGATGAAGCCCAAGACGCGCTATAACATCCGGTTGGCTGAACGTAAGGGGGTGAAGGTGCGGCAGGGCCGCCTGGACGACCTGGAACTGCTCTACCGGATGTACGCCGAGACCGCCGAACGCGATGCCTTTCTCATTCGCCCGCTGGCCTATTACCGCGACGCCTGGGGCGCGTTTATGCAGGCCGGGCTGGCCTGCCCGCTGATCGCCGAAGTGCCGGAGGAGGGCGACCCGCCCCACCTGGAGCCTGTGGCCGCCGTCATCCTGTTTCGTTTCGGCCAGAAGGCCCTCTACATGTATGGCGCCTCTACAGCGCGCCACCGTGAGAAGATGCCCAACTATCTGCTGCAATGGGAGGCCATCCGTTGGGCGCGGGCGCAGGGCTGCACGGTCTACGACCTGTGGGGCGCGCCCGATGTGTTTGACGAGCGCGACCGTATGTGGGGTGTGTACCGCTTCAAGGAGGGCTTCGGTGGCCAGGTGGTGCGCCATATCGGCGCCTACGACTATGCCCCCTGGCCGCGCCTCTACGCGCTGTATGCGCGGGTGCGCAGGCGACAACTGGCCCGCATCGCCCGTTCTCCGTCCCTCGCTATCCGGCTTATCCCTGAACCCGCTCGGCGATCGCCTGGCCGAGCCGGGGATGACGCACCAGGAGGTTCACCACAAAATCCACCAGCCGCGGAGAACTGGCCAGCCAGCGCTGCAGCCAGGTGCTGAGCCGAAAGGCTGGCCAGAGCTGCTTGCGCCAGCCGGTTTCAAACGAAGCCAGCGCCTCCCGGCGCGTCTCGCCCTCGGCCAGGGCCTGCAAGGCGGCCTCGGCGGCCAGCTTCCCCGACACCATCGCGCCGTAGATGCCGCCCCCTGTCAGCGGATCGGTGAACCCCCCGGCATCGCCGACAAGCAGCGCACCATCGTATGTCCTGGGGAAGTCATCGGAGCCGAAATGGAGTTGCCAGACCAGCACTTTGTCCACGCGGCTGTGCGCGCCCCGGCGCCGGGCGATCATGGGGAGGCGCAGGAAATCGTCCAGCATCTCCTTGAGGGTGCGCCCCCGTTGCCGGAAGAGGTCCAGCCGCATGCCTACACCCACATTGGCGCAGCCTTCCCCTGTAGGGAAGACCCAACCATAGCCGGGGACCAGGTCGCGGGTGAAGTACGATTCGGCCATGTGGTCCACCACGTCAAAGTCGTCCACATAGGCCCGCAGGGCCACCGCCCGATGCGCATCGGGCGGTTTGTGCCTGCGCAGCGCGCGAGCAATGGCCGAGGTGGCGCCGTCGGCGGCGATGACCAGCGCCGCCCGGATCTCGCGCCAGGCCCCATGCTTTGATCCTGTGCGCCCAGACACGCCGACGACGCGCCCTTTCTCTACAATAGGCGCATCCACGTGGACGACCTCAAACTGCGCCCCGCGCTTGCAGGCGTGCTCCCACAGGATCGCGTCAAACACCTCACGTGGGACGATACAGGTATCCGTCCCATCGTGATCGTACACGCGGGTTTCAAACACTGTGCCGCTGGGCGAGACAATGCGTGTGGCTTTGATCGGGTAGAAGTGGGCGGCGCGCACCGCCTCCCCCATACCCAAGTCCAGCATCAGGCGCACGACTTGCCAGGGGATCATGTCGCCACAGGCCTTGTCGCGGGGAAAGCCCGTCTGGTCCAGGAGCAGGACATCCCGGCCGGCCTGCGCCAGCACGCTGGCCGCGACGCTCCCGGCGGGGCCAGCTCCGACAACGATGACCTCATGCCTGTCCGCGCCCATGTTTCTCTGTCCGGCATCTCATACTGGCACAACACAAATTCTAACACAGATTTGGTCTTCGCGAACCGGGCTGAAGCCCGGTACTGGGCAGGCTTCTGTCGCCCGGCCTATACGTGCAGGGCACCCAGCCCCATCGCCTCGCGGGCCTGGTTCACCGTCTCCTGCGAGATCGGGCGGACTTTGGCCGCGCCTGCGGCCAGGATCTCGTCCACCAGGCCAGGGCGGGCGCTATAGTAAGCGTAGCGCTCGCGGATGGGGTCCAGGAAGGCGTTGAGCGCCCGTACCAGCCGCTTCTTGACCTCCACATCGCCGACGCGCCCGGCCCGGTAGCGCTCCTTCAATTCCTCCACCTCTGCCTTGTCCGGGTTGAAGGCATCATGGTACTGGAAGACAGGGTTGCCCTCCACCGTGCCGGGGATGTGCGCGTGGATGCGCTTGGGGTCGGTGTACATCTTCATGACCTTCTGGCGCACCGTCTCCGGGTCGTCGGTCAGGTAGATGGCGTTGCCCAGGCTCTTGCTCATCTTGGCCCTGCCGTCAATCCCCATGAGCGTGGGCACCTCGCCGATGAGCGCCTGCGGCTCCGGGAAGACCTCGCCATAGGTGCTGTTGAAGCGGCGGGCGATCTCGCGGGTCACCTCAATATGCGATTCCTGGTCCTTGCCCACCGGCACCAGGTCGGCCTTCACGTGGAGGATGTCCGCCGCCTGGAGCACGGGGTAGCTGAGCAGCCCCAGCGAGGGGTTCTCAATGCCGGTATCGGCCATCTTCTCTTTGAGCGTGGGCACGCGCTCCAGCCGGGCCACGGTGATAAGCATGGAGAATAACAGCGTCAGTTCGGCCACGCTGGGCACGTCGGACTGGCGATAGATGGTGACCTTTTCCGGGTCTATGCCCGATGCCAGGTAGCCCAACACAATCTCGCGCGTATTCTCCCGCAACTGGGCCACATCCTCTCGGCTGGGATGGGTGGTCAGCGCGTGATAGTCCGCGACAAGCAGGAAGAGTTCGTACTCATCCTGCAGGCGGATGCGGTTGGCGAATGAGCCTACGTAGTGGCCCAGGTGGACCTTACCCGTTGGCCGGTCGCCTGTCAAAACCCTACCTTTCTTTGCCATCATCCATACCTCCCTTTTCTATTCCACCCGAAGGCGTTCAGCTTTGGGCTGATCGTCGGATCACAAAAAACCCTCTCGTCCTCTAGGGACGAGAGGGTCTGCTCTCGTGGTGCCACCCTGGTTCTGAGATTGTCCCCTGCGCTGGCGTGCAAGCAGCGGTCAACCTCACTCGTTGCGGGCCTAGGCCAGACGGCCTGAGGCCCTTGCCCAGATAACGGTGGCATCTCCGGCGCCCCTACTGAGGTAGCCAGGGATCACCCGGCACCTGTTCAGTTTGCGGCTCCCAGGCCCATTCCGCGCCCGCGCACGTACCGGGCTTCCACCTGCCCCCGGCTCTCTGGACGCCGCTTTGGCGCGTACTTGCCCTGATCCTCGCCTGTAAAGTAACAGGTTGTGTAAGGGAGTATATCAGGTCTATGCGGGGCTGTCAAGGGCCGACGCGCAGCGGGTGCATTTCAATTTTGGGGCAACTGTTAGTAGAGTCGTAGGCCGGGTTTCCCTCCCCGGCGTAGGGCGGGTTTCTATACCTGCCGCTCTTCGGCGGCTATGGAAAGCCGCCCTACTATTTTATCCCGCCATTTATGAGAGGATCTCAACCGACGCGCAGTGCCTCATGTCGGCGGCCACCGGCCTGTCAGGCGCGGTTCCCCTCATGGGGCGCCTGCTGGCAGTCAACCGCAGGGCAGCCCCTCATGTGAAATACACCCCTCAAAGCGTCCGACACTTGACAAATTGGCGCGAATTATGCTATAGTAGCCTCACCTGAGGTGAGCATGAGGGCATTGTATCCGACCTTCGCGTATTCCTATTATGGCTATTATGCTGCCGACGCACGAGCGCGGGGTCGGATCATCACGCCAGATGAGTAAATCAGGCGGTCCGGAGGCTCAAGGGCGTGGGGATTCACCCCCACGCCCTTTTTGTTTATCTTCATGAGGTGGATCACGCGAAGGGGGAGGGAGACCATGCCTGTGCACGGAATTCGTGGCGCGACGACAGCGCAGGCCAATACACCCGCTGCGATCTTGGCAGCGACGCAGGAGTTGCTCGCTGCGCTTATAGCCGCTAATGGCCTGCGCGCGGCTGACATAGCCAGCATCTTTTTTACGATAACGCCGGACCTGGATGCCGCCTTCCCTGCTATGGCTGTTCGCGCCTTGGGCTGGAACCACGTGGCGGCGCTGGATGCCCAGGCACCGCCTATACCGGGCGACGTGCCGCGTTGCATCCGTGTGCTGATCCATTGGAATAGCGACCAGGTGGACCCCCAGGTCCGCCATGTTTACCTGCGTGACGCGCGCAGGCTGAGGCCGGATCGTGCAGACGACACCGCTCAGGAGGAGGGCCTATGGTGATCATCATGAGGCATCAGGCCACAGCCGAGGACATCGCGGGGGTGATCCAGCATATTGAATCGCTCGGCTTCAGGGCGCACGTATCACGTGGCGAGGAACGCACGATCATTGGCGTGATCGGTGACGAACGGCCCATTGACCCGGCACACTTTGAGGTGCTGCCGGGCGTAGAACGGGCCGTTCGCATTTTGCACCCCTTTAAGCTGGCCTCGCGCGACTTTCATCCCGATGGGAGTGTCGTCAGGATCAACGGCATCGTCATCGGCGGGCAGAAGGTGGTTGTCATGGCGGGGCCGTGCGCTGTTGAATCACGCCAACAGTTGATGGAAACGGCAGCGGCGGTCAAAGCAGCAGGGGCCCATATCCTGCGTGGTGGTGCATTCAAACCGCGCACCTCTCCTTACTCCTTTCAAGGGTTGGGGTTGAAGGGCCTGGAACTGCTGCGCGAGGCCCGCGACGCATTCAACCTGCCGGTCGTGACCGAAGTGATGTCGCCACAGGATGTCCCACTGATAGCGCACTATGCCGACATCCTCCAGGTCGGCGCCCGCAATATGCAGAACTTTGCGCTGCTCAGCGCAGTCGGCACGGTGCAGAAGCCCGTGCTCTTGAAGCGCGGCATGATGTCCACCATTGAGGAACTGCTGATGGCGGCGGAGTATATTCTGTCGCAGGGCAACTCGCAGGTGATGCTGTGCGAACGAGGTATCCGCACCTTTGAGCCTTCCACGCGCAACACCTTTGACATCAACGCCATCCCAGTGTTGAAGTCGCTGACTCACTTGCCGGTGATCGCCGACCCCAGCCACGGCACGGGCAAGTGGGAATTAGTAACGCCGGTGGCACGGGCAGCAGTGGCGGCTGGGGCCGATGGCCTGATTGTTGAGGTGCATCCGAACCCCGCTCAGGCGCTCAGTGACGGCGCTCAATCGCTCAAACCAGACAGGTTTGCCGCGATGATGGCCGACGTGCGCCGCATCGCCCAGGCCATAGGACGGACAGTGTGAAATAATCCAATGAGCACCTTTTTGAGTTCGCCACGTTCGTTGCGTGAGGCAACACTCGCCATCGTCGGCCTGGGCTTGATGGGAGGCTCGCTGGCGCTTGCCCTGCGCCAAACAGGTGCCTGCCGCCGTATTCTGGGCATCACCCGTAACCCGGCTACACGCGCTCAGGCGGTGTCTAAGGGCGCGGTGGATAAGGCCAGCGACGACCTGGCTCTGGTTGCTGAAGCGGATGTCATCGTTTTAGCGACACCGGTGCGCACGATCCTGGAACAGCTCCCCTGGGTCGGCGCCATGGCACGCCAGGGGGCCGTGGTGATGGATTTGGGTTCCACCAAGCTTGCCATCACCCACGCCATGGAGAGCCTGCCGGCCCATGTTGAGCCGATTGGGGCGCATCCCATGTGCGGTAAAGAGCAGTCAGGGTTTAATGCGGCGGACGCCGATCTCTACCGGGGGGCAGTGTTCGTTCTGACGCCGCTCGCCCGCACATCACCCGAAGCCCTGGCCTGCGCTGAAGCGCTGGCAACGGCTGTCGGTGCACGTCCTCTTGTCCTTGACCCCGCGCGCCATGACCGGATCGTCGCCCTGATCAGCCATCTGCCTTTCACAGTAGCCTGTGCCCTGATGATCATGGCCGATGAATTCGCCCGCGTGGACGAGATGGTCTATCCTCTTGCTGCCACCGGCTTCCTCGGAACGTCGCGTCTGGCCGCAAGCGATACGACGATGATGCTGGACATCTTGATGACGAACCGCGATCCTGTTGTCCAGGCCCTCCGTGTTTACGCGCAGCACCTCGTTGAGTTGGCCGATCGGATCGCTGCCAACGACGAGGTGGGGTTACGCGACCTGCTGGAACGCGCAGCTTCTAAAAGACGCGCCCTGTCTCAGGCGCAAAGGACGGCCCGATGACTGAATTCCGCGTTTCTCCTGCCAAGGGGCCTTTACGTGGGCGGATACGCGTCCCGGCGGATAAGTCCATTTCCCATCGCGCTGTGATCCTGGGCGCGCTTGCCGAAGGCGAAACACGTATTGAGAACTTTCTGGTGAGCCGGGCGACGCGGGCGACGGTGAGTTGCCTGCAGGCCCTCGGCGCTGACATTGAAGGAGTGCCAGCGGATACGCTGGTCATCCATGGGCGGGGATGGGGCAGCCTGCATGAGCCTGGTAAGGGCCTGTTCTGCGCCGGATCGGGAACGACGATGCGCCTGCTGGCGGGCGTATGCGCCGGGCAGCCATTTCTGTCCATCCTGGAGGGGACAGCGGCGCTCAAACGCCGCCCGATGGCGCGCGTGGTTGAGCCACTGCGGGCGATGGGCGCGACCATATTAGCGCGGGACGGCGGGCGCCTGCCGCCGCTGGTCATCCACGGTGGGCGCTTACACGGCATGGAGCACCAACTGGAGGTGGCCAGCGCCCAGGTCAAGAGTGCGCTGTTGCTGGCGGGGCTGTTTGCCGACGGGCCGACGACGGTTCGGGAACCGGCTGCGAGCCGCGATCATACCGAGCGGCTGTTGCGGGCATTCGGGGTGAACGTTGAGAGCGGAGCGGGCATTCAGGTGACCCCACCCGGCCATCTTCGCTCGCCTATGTCCCTATCTGTCCCTGGCGACTTTTCCTCCGCCGCGTTTTTCCTCGTCGCTGCCTTGCTTGTGCCCGGATCGGAAATATGCATTGAGCATGTGGGCCTGAATCCGACACGGACGGGCCTGCTGGATGTCTTGCTGGCCATGGGCGCCTGGATCAAACTGGAACATGTGCGAGAAGAATACGGGGAGCCGGTCGGGGATGTCGTCGTTCGGGGGGGAGCGGGCCTGCACAAGGCGGAGATCGCCGGCGATGTAGTGCCGCGCATGATTGACGAGTTCCCCATTCTCGCCGTCGCGGCCACCCAGGCGCAGGGCGAGACGCAGGTGCGCAATGCGCAAGAGCTGCGCCTGAAGGAATCTGACCGCATCGCAGCACTCGTGCGGGAATTGCGTAAAATGGGGGCGCAGATTGAGGAGCAATGGGATGGCTATACTGTCGCCGGGCCAACGCCCTTGCATGGTGCGCACGTCTCTGCGCATGGCGACCATCGGCTGGCGATGTCGTTGGCTGTGGCCGGGCTGATCGCACGCGGGGAGACACGCATCGCAGGATGGGAGTGTGTGAACGATTCATTCCCCGGATTTGAGCGGGTACTGAGCCGATTCATGGCATCTTGAGCCGAGTGTCAGAACGGAGACTGCCCGCATGAAGCGCGTGTTCCTGCTTGGCTATCCGATCACATACTCCCTCTCGCCAGCGATGCACAATGCTGCGTTCCAGGCGATGGGACTGGATTGGCGCTACGAGTTGCTGCCGGTGACGGCTGGTGAGCTGGCCGGGGCTGTGGCGCGATTGCGCCGGGCCGACTGCGCGGGGGCGAATGTGACCACCCCACATAAGGAGGCGATCATCGACTTCCTGGATGACCTGGGTGATATGGCACGCAAGACAGGCGCAGTGAATACGGTCTTAAAGCGCGATGGGAGGCTGATCGGCGAAAACACGGATGTCGCCGGGTTCATGCAAGCGCTGCATGACGCCGGGATCAGCCTGCACGATGCCCGCGTCGTCCTCTTCGGCGCAGGTGGCGCGGCACGAGCGGTCAGCTTCGGGCTGGCTGAGGCAGGCGTGAGCAGCATCGTCATTTTGAATCGTAGCCCGGCGCGCGCCCAAGGGCTTGCAGCCATGCTGCAGGGGCATTTCCCCAGGCTATCGCTGGCAATTAACACCAGCGATGCACTCAAGGATGCTGACATCATCGTGAACGCAACGCCGGTGGGGATGTGGCCCAACGTGGGCGAGTCGCCCATGCCGCCTGGGAGCGTCTGTCGGCGGGGGGCGGTAGCCATTGACCTGGTGTATTATCCAGGTGAGACGCGCTTTCTGCGGGAGGCGGCCCGCTGCGGCGCGCAGACACTGGGCGGCCTGAGTATGTTAGTCTATCAGGGAGCTTTGGCCTTTGCGCTGTGGACCGGTTACGCGCCGCCCGTCCAGGTCATGTTCCAGGCCGCCCAGCGTGCGTTGGGGGAGGAGGGGGGAGGATAAATGTTACGCTTCCTCACTGCAGGCGAATCGCATGGGCCAGGGCTGATCGGCATTGTGGAAGGGTTGCCCGCCGGGCTGCGCGTTGACGTGGAGGCGATCAACCGCGACCTGGCGCGGCGGCAGGTCGGCTTGGGACGGTCTGCCCGGATGCGTATTGAGCACGACCGCGTTCACATCCTGGGCGGTGTGATCGCCGGAAAGACAACAGGTGCGCCGGTGGCGCTTCGCATTGAAAACCTGGACTATACCAACTGGAAGGATAAAGTCGTCCCACCGCAGACGATCCCCCGCCCCGGACACGCTGACCTGGCTGGGGCGCTCAAATACAATCTGGACGACCTGCGGCTGGTGGCTGAACGCGCCAGCGCCCGTGAGACGGCCATGCGCGTCGCCTGCGGCGGGCTGGCCCGGCTGCTTCTGGCGGAGTTCGGCATCGTCGTCGGCAGCCATGTGCTGGAGATCGGCGGTGTGCGGGCGGAGGTCCCCGATGTGCCCTATCCCGAACTGTTTGCCCAGGCGGCGGCATCTGATGTGGGCGTGGCCGACCCTGCCAGCGCGGCCAGGATAGCACAACGCATTCACGAGGCCATGCGGGCGAAGGACACGGTCGGTGGGGTCATTGAAGTTGTTGCCCTTCATGTGCCCGCCGGGCTGGGGTCGCACGTACATTGGGATCGCAAGCTGGACGGACGCCTGGCTCAGGCGGTGATGAGCATCCCATCGGCCAAGGGGGTGGAGATCGGCACGGCGTTTGAGAACGCAAGGCGGCTGGGCACCGAGGTACACGACGAGGTCTTCCCCGCCGATCAGCCGGTCAACTCGCCTTCCCACGCGCGCTTCCCTGCCACCACCCGGCGCACCAACCGGGCCGGTGGGCTGGAAGGCGGCGTCACCAACGGGATGCCCGTGGTCGTGCGTGTAGCGCTCAAACCGCTATCAACGACAGCCACCCCCCTCCGCTCGGTGGACCTGGCGACGGGTGAGCCTGCCCTGACCCAATATCAGCGGTCAGACTTCTGCCATGTACCTCGCGCCTGCGTCATCGGCGAAGCCATGGTCGCCTGGGTGCTCGCCGACGCGCTCATGGAGAAGATCGGCGGCGACTCGCTGGAAGAGATGCGCGCCCATTGGGAGGCGACGTTTGGCCTGCGGAGGGCGAGGTGAAGCAGCGCAGCCTTGTGCTCACCGGCTTCATGGGCACGGGCAAGACCTCCGTCGGGCGCATCGTGGCGGCCAGACTGGCCCGCGAGTTTGTGGACATAGATGCCGTCATCCAGGCACGCGAGGGCCAAACGATCAGCGCGATCTTCCAAACGCGCGGCGAAGCCTACTTTCGTGCGCGAGAAGCCGCCCTGGTCGCCGAGTTGGCCGGCCGGGACGGCCTGGTGATCGCCACAGGCGGCGGCACCCTCATCGCGCCTGGCAACCGGGCGGCGTTCGCCGATGCCTTTGTGGTATGCCTGGACGCCAGCGCAGAGGAAATCGTCCGGCGGCTGGCGGGTATGAGCGACCGGCCTCTGCTGGCCCAGGGCGAAATGCACGAGCGCGTGGTAGCACTGTTGCAGGCGCGGCACGAGGCCTATGCACAGATTCAAATGCACGTAGATACAACCGGCAAGACAATTGAGCAGGTGGCCGACGAGGTGATCGCGCTCTTCCAGGCCGGGCACAAGACGACTGCCGAACCGTCATTCTGCGTGACGACACCGGAGGGGGCGTATCCGGTCTTCGTCGGATCAGGGCTGCACTCCCAAATCGGGGCGATCCTCTCATCGCTTGTCTCAATGGGGGATGTGGCCTTATCCTCGCGCTGCGCCATCATCACGAATCCCCGTGTGGGAGCGTTATACGCGCAGCGCGTGGCGGCGGCCCTGGTGGAGTGTGGCTTCAAGCCGGTTCAGATTGAGATACCGGATGGAGAGCAGTATAAAACGCTGGATACCGTGCGGACACTTTACGATCAGTTGATCGCGGCGGGCCTGGAGCGGCGGTCGGCCCTATTCGCGCTCGGTGGTGGTGTGGTCGGCGATGTGGCGGGGTTTGTCGCGGCCACATTCCTGCGTGGCGTGCCCTTGGTGTACCTGCCAACGACGCTCCTGGCTATGGTGGACGCCAGCATCGGTGGCAAGGTCGGTGTAGACCATCCGCGTGGGAAGAATCTGATCGGTGCGTTCAAGCAGCCGCTGGCTATCATCGCCGATACCGCCACGCTGACGACCCTGCCTGATGAGGAGTGGCGTGCAGGGATGGCCGAAGTGGTCAAGCATGGGATGATCGGCGACGCAGAATTGTTTGAGCGGGTGGAAAGTGGGGAGTGGGGAGCACAGACTCCCAATCGGGATGAATCCCGGTACCGGGTGGGGGGCTGGCTTGAGCGGGCCATGCGGGTGAAGGTGGAGATCGTGATGCGTGACCCCTATGAGCGGGGCGAGCGCGCCAAGCTGAACCTGGGGCACACGTTCGCCCATGCGTTGGAAAGGATCTCTGGCTACCGTATGAGACATGGGGATGCGGTCGCAATTGGGCTGATGTGCGCCACGCGCCTGGCAGTGAATCGTCAGAGTTGTGAGCCACGTCTGATCCCGCGCCTGGAGCATACGTTACGCCGCATCGGTTTGCCGACACGCATCCCAGACGAATGGCCTCCTGCCGCCATTCTGGAGGCGATGATGACGGATAAGAAGCGCCTGGAGGGGCGCCTGCGGTTTGTTCTGCCGCGGGGCCTGGGTGATGTCGTTATTGTAGACGATGTCACGCCAGAGGATGTCGTGGCAGTCCTTGAAGCAACGAGGAGGGCGAAAGAGTGAAAATCCTGATCCTGCATGGCCCTAACTTGAATCTGCTGGGCACACGCGAGCCAGACGTCTACGGACGCGAGACGCTTGATGACATCAATGCCCGGCTAGGCGAATTGGCAGCGAAGCGCGGCGTTGAACTGCGCATTGTGCAATCCAACCATGAGGGTGTGCTGATTGACGAGCTGCACAAGGCGCATAGAGAAGGATTTAGCGGCGTGGTGATCAACCCCGGCGCATTGGCACATTACAGCTTTGCGCTGCGAGATGCGATTGCGGCGTGCGCGTTGCCGACAGTTGAGGTCCACCTGTCCAATGTGCATAAGCGCGAAGCGTTCCGTCATCATTCGGTGTTGGCAGCGGTATGCCTTGGCCAGGTCCTGGGGTTCGGCTGGCGCAGCTATGTGCTGGGGTTGGAAGGGCTGATCGCCCAAATCGCCGAGAATCCATGACACGACAGGAATTCAGAGGGGCAAGGAAATACGGGGAAATGGACAACGACCATTTGAGCCTGGCAGCGTTGGTGGAAAGCCTGCTGTTCGTGGCCGAAGGGCCGGTTGAACTCCGACAACTAGCAGCGGCGCTGGAGGTGAGCATTTCCGACATAGAAACGGCCCTGGCAGAGTTGGAGCGCGGTTATCACAGTCGCGGGCTGCGGCTGCAACGCGCCCGCGACCGTGTGCAGTTGACCACCGCGCCCCAGGCCGCGCCGTATATTGAACGCTTCCTGGGCCAGGGAAGCAAAAGCCGGCTATCGCTCGCCGCACTGGAGACCCTGGCGATCATCGCCTATCGCCAGCCGATCACGCGGCCTGAGATTGAGGCCATTCGCGGCGTCAGCAGCGATGGGGTGATCCGTACCCTGTTAAGTAAAGGGCTGATTGAGGAAGTCGCCCGCGCCGAAGGCCCCGGCCGCCCTATTCAATACGGCACCACCTTCGCCTTCCTGCAACACTTCGGTCTGACTTCGCTCCAGGACCTGCCGCCTCTGGCAGCGGAGGAGTCGGCTGACGATCAACAGCCCATTGGAGCGCCGTAATAACCTGGCGGTGGCAAGCGCGCCTTCACTCGCCAGCCCCAGGTCGCCCCCAAATACATCCGTGCTGGGTGGGGGAGGGTTGGGGTGGGGGGAAACGCACCTGAGGTTAAAACCGATACTCCTGCCGTGCTGGCAAGCATACTTGACGGGGTAGGGCAGAGCGGGTAAAATACCCCCTTGAAATGTTTGAAAGCCTCACCACGAAACTTCAGAACGTCTTTGACCGGCTGGGTCGGCGGGGGAAGCTGACCGAGGCGGACGTGGACGCGGCGTTGCGCGAAGTGCGCTTGGCGCTGCTGGAGGCCGATGTCCACTACACCGTCGTTAAGGACTTTATCGCCCGTGTGCGGGCGCGCGCGGTAGGCGCAGAGGTGATGCGCAGTCTATCGCCGGCGCAGCAGGTCGTCAAGATCGTTCACGAGGAACTGATCGCCACGCTGGGCGAGCCAGGGACGTTGAACCTGAATGGCCCCCAGCCCGTTGTGATCATGCTCGTCGGCTTGCAGGGGTCGGGGAAAACGACGATGGCGGCCAAGCTGGCGCTGCGCCTGCGGAAGGGCGGGGCGCGCCCGTTGCTCGTCGCCGCCGATACCTACCGGCCTGCGGCGGTGGAGCAACTCCAGATTTTGGGGCGCCAGATTGACATCCCGGTCCACGCGGAGGGCATTGAGCCGGACCCACCCGACATCTGTACGCGCGCCGTCGCGCTGGCCAGGGAGCGCGGCTACTCGCCGGTGATCCTGGATACGGCTGGCCGCCTGCATATTGACGATGAGATGATGAACGAGGTGGCAGCAATCAAGGCGCGCACGAAGCCCGCCGAGGTGCTCCTGGTTGCCGATGCGATGACCGGCCAGGACGCCGTGCGCGTGGCCACGGAGTTCCACCAGCGGCTCGGCCTGACCGGGTTGATCCTGACCAAGATAGATGGCGATGCGCGTGGCGGCGCGGCGATCTCTATTCGCTCGGTGACGGGCGTGCCCATCAAGTTCCTGGGCACAGGTGAGAAGGTGGACGCGATTGAGCCATTCCAGCCCGACCGCCTGGCTGGCCGCATTCTGGGCATGGGGGACATCCTCAGCCTGATTGAACGCGCCCAGGAGGCGGTGGAGTTTGATGAGGAGCAGGCTCGTCGGTTTGAGAAGAAGCTGCGCGAGGCCAGCTTTGACCTGGAGGACTTCCTCGCCCAGTTGCGCCAGGTGAAAAAGATGGGGCCGTTGAGCCAGCTTCTGGAGATGATCCCCGGCATGAACCGCCTGGCGGCGGAGATCACGCCGGAGATGACCGATGGGCGGATGCGCCAGATTGAGGCGATCATCAGCTCTATGACCCCGGCGGAGCGTCGCCACCCGGAGATCATCAACGCCTCGCGCAAGCGGCGCATTGCGCGCGGCAGCGGCACCAGCGTGCAGGATGTGAACATGCTCCTGCATGAATTCCGCCAGATGCAGCGGATGATGAAGCAACTGAGCAGCGGTCGGGGGCGTGGTGGCCTGCTGGGGCTGTTCGGAAGATAGATTCTAGGGGATGAGGAGACAAAGAAGAGCATGGTACGTATACGATTGCGACGCGTTGGCGCGAAACACCAGCCGAGCTACCGGATTGTGGTGGCCAACTCGGAAAGCCCGCGCGATGGGCGCTTTATTGAACTGATCGGCTACTATAACCCGCGCACGGACCCGCCGACGATTGAGATCAAAGAAGACCGAGCGCTGTACTGGCTCAGTGTGGGGGCGCAGCCCAGCGACCCGGTGCGGTGGATGTTGGAGAAGCGCGGCCTGTTCGCCCGCCTGGCGGAGTATCGCCAGCGCCAGAAGATGAAGCAGGCGGACGCGGTGGCCGAATCTGCTGAGGCTGTCCTGCCTACTTCTGAAGAAGCTGCCTCATGAAAGAGCTGGTTGAGTACATTGCCCGTTCTCTGGTAAATGACCCGGTCCAGGTCCAGGTTAAGGAAGTGGATCATGGGCACGAGGTGATCCTGGAGTTGCATGTGGCGCCGGAGGACATGGGCCGGGTGATCGGGCGCAATGGACGTGTAGCCAACGCCATGCGGGTGTTGGTGCGCGTGGCCGCTGCCCGACAGGGGAGGCGGGCCAGCGTTGAGATTGTCTGATGCCCAAGCGAGCGCGCCGTGTGAGAGGCTCAGCCTCCGCCCCGGCGGGGTCTGAGCCTGATTTCTTTGTGGTGGGGCGGGTGCTTCGCCCGCATGGGATCCGCGGTGAGGTGCGTATCGCCCTGGAGACCGACCATCCGGAACGCTTACAGCCCCCCTTGACCCTCTATTTCGGCCCGATGCGTATTGCCTACACCATCGCGGGCGTGCGCTTTGACCGGGGCGAGATGCTGCTGAAGCTGGAGGGGGTGGATAGCCGCACAGAGGCCGAAGCTCTGCGTGGCCTGGAGGTGGCCATCCTCGCCGAGGAAGCGGCGCCTCTCCAGCCAGGCGAATACTATGTTCACCAGATCATCGGCCTGGAGGTGTGGACCGAGGGGGGCAGGCATTTGGGGCAGGTGGTAGAGGTTCTGGAGACCGGCGCCAACGACGTGTATGTGGTGCATGGCCCAGGCGGGGAGGTCCTGATCCCCGCTATCCGGGATGTCGTGATGGAGATCGATCTCCCTGGCGGGCGGATGACCATCCGCCCCCTGGAAGGGTTGTTTTAACCTTCATTAATTTAAGGTTATGCCTGGTTCTGTACGCTTGACAGCCTTCCCAGCGGATAGTATCATGCGAATATGCTTGCCCGGCGGGATGACCTGAAATACTGGGTGGGCTTCAACCGGGTGAAGGGCGTCGGCCCGGCGAAGCTCCAGGCATTGCTGGACCACTTTGGCGATCTGGGCGCGGCCTGGAACGCCAACGCTGCCACGTTGCGCGCCATTGGCATTGACCAGCGGGCGATTGAGGCGCTCTTCGCGGCGCGCACCCAGCTTGACCTGGATGTTGAGCTTAAGAGGATCGCGCGGGTCGGCGCCCATGTGCTCACCTGGGCGGACCCGGGCTATCCGGCGCGATTACGCCAGATCCCCAATCCGCCGCCGGTGCTCTATGTCAAGGGCGAGTTAAGCGAGGCGGACCATTGGGCGGTAGCCGTTGTGGGCACGCGCCGGGCGACAAATTATGGCCGCCAGGTCACACGCGAACTGGCGGCCTCGCTGGCCCGCAGCCATGTGACTGTGGTGAGCGGGCTGGCGCGGGGGATTGATGCCGAGGCGCACCAGGCGGCGTTGGACGCCGGAGGCCGGACGATCGCCGTGATGGGCTGTGGCATTGACCAGGTGTACCCGCCGGAGCACCGTCGCCTGGCCGAGGCGATTGTGGCGCAGGGCGCCCTTGTCACCGAATGCCCGCTGGGCACGCCCCCGGAAGCTGCGAACTTCCCACCGCGTAACCGCATTATCAGTGGATTGTCATTGGGTGTGCTGGTGGTGGAGGCCGGGGCGCACAGCGGGGCGCTGATCACTGCGGATTTCGCTGCCGAGCAGGGGCGCGATGTATTCGCCGTGCCTGGCAGCATTTTCATGCGCGGCAGCGAAGGCACGAACCGCCTGATCCAGGATGGCGCCAAGATGGTGCTTAAGCCCGAGGACCTCCTGGAAGAGTTGAATCTGACGCTGGTGGCCGAGCAGGCCGAAGCGCGCCAGGTCATCCCGGATAACCCGGTGGAGGCACGCTTGCTCAGCCTGCTCTCCGCCGAGCCGATGCACATGGACGAGGTGGCCGCCAACGCGGGCCTGCCCATCACCGAGGTTTCGGCCACGCTGGCTCTGATGGAACTCAAGGGGCTGGTGCGGCAGGTGGGCGGCATGAACTACGTGCTGGCGCGTGAGCGGCGTGCAGCCTATATGGTGGATTAGGTATGGTGGAGGCGGAGGGGGACTTCAGCCATTATTATGCCCTGATCATGGCCGGTGGGGTCGGCTCGCGCTTGTGGCCGCTCAGCCGCCAACGCCGGCCCAAACAGGCGTTGTCGCTCGTCAGCGAGCGCACGATGTTCCAGTTGGCAGTGGACCGGCTCAAGCCCCTGTTCCCCTCTGAACGGATCATGGTAGTGACGGCTCAGGATCACGCGCCTGTGCTGCGCGAGCAGGTGCCGGAGTTACCGCCGGAGAACTTCATCCTGGAGCCGGTTGGGCGGGGGACGGCGCCGGCGGTGGGGCTGGCCGCGCTCCATCTGAGCCGCCGTGACCCGGAGGCGGTCATGGCCGTGCTCACTGCCGACCACTATATTCATGACACGGCCCGCTTCCGCGCCATCCTGGCCGCAGCCTATCAGGTGGCGCTGGAGGGTCATCTGGTGACGCTGGGCATCACGCCATCGTATGCCGCCACTGGCTTCGGTTATATCCAGCAAGGGGCATTCCTGGGGGAATACGGCGGCTTTCGCGTGTACCGCGTGGAGAGCTTTGTGGAGAAGCCGGACCAGGCTACCGCCGAGGGCTTTCTGAAGAGCGGGCGCACCTCGTGGAACAGCGGCATGTTCATCTGGCGCGTGGATCGCATCCTGCAGGAGTTTGAGATTCAAATGCCGCAGTTTTACCAGCAGCTTCAGCAGGTTAATGCGGCGCTGGACAAGCCCCAGGCTCAGGAGGTCCTGGCCCGTGTCTGGCCGCGCGTCGCCAGCCAGACGATTGACTATGGGATCATGGAGGGAGCGAAGGACGTCGCGGTGATCCCGGCGGACATTGGCTGGAATGATGTGGGCAGTTGGGCCGCGCTCCTGGATATTTTGTCGGAGGATGAGGCCGGGAACGTGATCCGGGGGCGGCATATCGGGATTGATACACGGGATACGCTGATCTTCGGCACGGACCGGCTGGTGGCGACCATCGGCCTGCGGCATATGATCGTGGTGGATACCGAAGATGCCGTCCTGGTCTGCCCGGTGGACCGGGCGCAGGACGTGAAGAAGCTTGTAGATAAGCTCCAGGAGTTGGGGGAGGGGTATCTATGATGGATGATGGAGGACAACAGACGAAGGACGGAGAACGAAGGATGGATAAAGCGGTGCGTAAGAAGGCGACTTCAAAGCAGGGGAACGCGCAGGGAGGACAGACCTGGCAGCCGCGCGGCGAAAACCGGTTGGTGATCGTGGAGTCGCCGGCGAAGGCGCGGACGGTGGGGCGCTTCCTGGGAAGCGCCTACCGCGTGAAGGCGTCGCTCGGCCACGTCCGCGATCTGCTGAAGAGCCAGCTTTCGGTGGATGTGGAGAACGATTTTCAGCCCACCTATCGCGTGCCCAAAGAGAAGGCCCAGGTGGTGAAGGAGTTAAAGGAGGAGGTCAAGAAGGCCAAGGAGGTGTACCTGGCGACTGACCCCGACCGCGAGGGCGAGGCCATCGCCTGGCATCTGATGGAGGCGACGGGGATCGCGCCGGAGCAGGCCCGCCGGGTGGAGTTCCACGAGATCACTCGTCCGGCGATAGAACACGCCTTCGCCCACCCGCGCCCACTGAACATGAACCTGATTGATGCGCAGCAGGCCCGGCGCGTTCTGGACCGGCTGGTGGGCTATAAGCTCAGCCCGCTGTTGTGGGAGAAGGTGCGCAGCCGCCTGTCCGCCGGGCGCGTCCAATCGGTGGCTCTGCGGCTGGTTGTGGAGCGCGAGCGTGAGATTGAAAACTTCGTCCCCCAGGAGTATTGGACGATTGCGGCGGAGCTGGCCAAGCAGACGACGGACAACGGGCGACAGGCGCGCCAGTCTTTCATCGCCCGGCTGCATAAAATCCGTGGCCAGGACGTGGACCTGAGGTCCGAGGCCGAGGCGATGGCGGTGGTGAGCGAGCTGGAACGCGCTCACTACGTCGTCGCCGATGTCAAGAAAGGCGAACGGCGGCGCAAGCCCTCTCCGCCGTTTACGACGAGCACGCTGCAGCAGGAGGCCTCGCGCCGCCTGGGGTTCACCGCCAAACGCACCATGGCGGTGGCGCAGCAGCTTTATGAGGGCGTGGACCTGGGGAAGGGAGAGGGGCCGGTGGGCCTGATCACCTATATGCGCACGGACAGCACGAACGTGGCCGAACAGGCGCAGCAGGAGGCTCGCGACTATGTGGGCAAGCGCTACGGTGCCTCGTTCCTGCCGCCGCAGCCGCCCCAGTACAAGACGCGGGCGAAGGGGGCGCAGGAGGCGCACGAGGCCATCCGCCCGACCAGCGTGATGCGCGAGCCGGAGGCGATTAGGGCCTATCTCACACGCGACCAGTTCCGCCTGTATACGCTGATCTGGCAGCGCTTCCTGGCCTCGCAAATGGCCGCGGCGGTCTATGATACGGTTTCCGTTGATGTCCTGGCTGGGCGCCGGACGGACGACGGACGACGGACGACGGACGGCAAGGGGGAGTACCCTTACCTGTTCCGTGCGGCTGGCTCAACACTGAAGTTCCCCGGCTTCCTGGTCGTCTATGAGGAGGCACGAGATGAGGACGTGGCGGTGCCGGAAGAGGAGGAAGAGGGCAAGGCCATCCCGGAGTTGAGCGTGGACGAGGTGTTGGAGTTGGTGCGGCTGTTGCCGGAGCAGCACTTCACCCAGCCGCCGCCGCGCTATAGCGAAGCCACGTTGGTCAAGGCGCTGGAGGAGTATGGCATCGGCCGGCCCAGCACGTATGCGCCCATCCTGTCCACCATCCAGGAGCGCGGTTACGTCCAGCGGGTGGACAGGCGGCTTGTGCCCACTGAGACCGGCAAGATCGTCAACGATCTCCTGGTCCAGCACTTCCCCGACATTGTGGATGTGAACTTCACCGCACGTATGGAGGAAGACCTGGATCGGATCGCACGGGGGGAGACGGCCTGGGTGCCGGTGATCCGTGCGTTTTACGGGCCATTTGAGCGGCAACTGGCGCGGGCCGAGGCGCAGATGCCCAAGATGGAGGGCATGGATGGCCAGCCCATTGGGCGCGCCTGCCCGGAATGCGGCGCGCCTCTACTCCAGCGTTGGGGGCGCTACGGCAAGTTCATCGGCTGCAGCAATTTTCCGGCGTGTCGCTACACCGAGCCGTTCCTGGAGAAGATCGGCGTGCTGTGCCCCAAGGATAAAGGCGAGTTGGTGGAGCGCAAGACGCGCAAAGGGCGCGTCTTCTACGGCTGCGCCAATTACCCCAATTGCGACTTCACCTCGTGGAAGCGCCCGATCCCCCAGCCCTGCCCGCACTGCGGTGGGCTGCTGGTGATCGCCAATAAGCAGGAGGCGCAGTGTATCCAGTGCCAGCAGGTTACCGCGTTGGATGAACTGCCGGAGGCCGAGGCGGTTGCTGCGTAGGATAAAGAGAATTTGAGATTGGAGATTAGAGTTAATTTCTAATCTCCAATCTCCTGAGTGAAGGGAGTCGTCTGTGATGGACAAGGTGTCCACTTTTGTCAGCCGTCGTCCCACGTTGGCCCTGACGGTCGCGGCGCTCCTGGGGTTGGGCCTGGGGTTGCTGATCGGCTGGGTGGTCTGGCCGGTCCAGTGGACGGATGCCGGGCCTCAGCATCTGCGGGCCGACTTGCAGGAACAGTATCTCAAAAATGTGGCCATGCGCCTGCAGGTGGACAATGATGTCCAGGCGGCGCAGGCGGCCCTGGCCGACTGGCCAGAGGCCGCTGCAGCGATCCAGGCGCTGATACGGCAGCCGACGACGACAGAAGAAGAGCGGCGTCAGCTTGACCAATTGAGCCGGGCGTTGGCCAGCGGTGCGGGCGAGGTGCCGGCCTCGGCGGACCTGTTTGGGGCGGTGCGGAACATTGGCCTGGTCTGCCTGGCGGGCCTGCTGGCGGTGGCGCTGATTGGCGGCGCTTGGACGCTGGTGCAGGGCCGCCTGGGGCGTGCTCACTCTGCGCTTATGGAGGAGGATGAGGCCTTCGGCGAGCCTGACGTTGTGGCAGGCTTCCAAGGCGAGAGGGATGAGAGCAGGGGGGAATCTGTTGCCCGTCGTCCGTCCTTCGCAGGCTCAGGACCCGTCGTCCGTAGCGCTGCGCCGGTGGGGCAATTCACCACGACCTATGAGTTTGGCAACGATAGCTACGACGACTCTAACACGATTGAAAGCGAGAACGGGGAGTTCCTGGGCGAATATGGTGTAAGCATTGCCGAGGCGATTGGCGTGGGCGAGCCGCGCAAGGTGACGGCGCTGGAGGTGTGGCTGTTTGATAAGAACGACATCCGCACGGTGACGCAGGTGCTGATGAGCGAACACGCCTATTATGATGATGCCTTCCGGGCGAAGCTGGCGCCGAAGGGGGAGGCAGTGCTGGCCCGCGTGGGGGAGACGTTAGTGTTAGAGACGGCCTCGCTGACGCTGCACGCCCGCGTGGTGGACCTGGAATACCGCGAGGGGAATCTGCCGCCGCAGAGCGTGTTTGAGCGCGTCACACTGGAGATGACCGCCTGGGCGCGGCCCAGCGAACAGGCATCCGGTGTCCGGCGGCAGGCCGTGCGGGGGTTGTAAAGTAATCCGTTGAGTATCACTTTTGTTCATCTCGTTTTTGACCGGGGTTCGGTTGCGCCGGATTGGACCATTATCTGTAGCGAGCCTGGCATTTGGCCTCTGACGCACTATAATAGATCAGTCAAAGGGCGTGGAGAATGACAGATATCGGAGATCTGGCTCTTCGACAGCTTCAGTTTGAGTTCACAAGCCCTGAGCCAAAGACCCCCTCTGAGCTTTCTTCAACCGTTGCACTGGATAGCTATTTTCCGGTAGAAGAAGCGGATCTACTGGCGAGGTTGGAGGCGTTTAATAAGCATCTCTTTAGACCCAATACCTACCTTCACAAATGGTGGGCGCGGCGCTCAGGAACGACATTTCGTTACCTCTTGAAGCAGTTGTGCGACGATCCGGATAGGCGTGATTATTACGCTGTAGGTGGGCTGGAGGGTAAGATCATTCTCGATCCGATGATGGGTGGCGGGACGATCATCCACGAAGCTATCCGTTTGGGGGCGCGGGTCATAGGCTATGATATTGATCCTATTCCTGTGCTTCAAGCCAAAGCATCACTCACTCAAATACCCCTGTGGGAAAAGCTTGACATCTTTGAGCAGTTCTATAAGCAGTTGGCTGAACGTCTCAGGCCATTCTTTGCCACATCATGCCCTATATGCAATGCTGAAAGTGAGACGCAGTTTGTCCTCTATGGGTTGCGCAAGAAGTGTCAATGCGGTGAGGCGTTGTTTATAGATTCGCTTCTGTTACGTGAGGAGATGGATGGCGCCACGATTGAGTTAGACCCGTACACGGGTATACCTCATCGTGGAAAGCAAGAGATCCGCCCAAGTGGGGGCAGACGCCTGATCTATGAGAAGTCAGTTAAGTATTGCCCTAGTTGTGAGTCTCCCTTTAAGGAACTTCTCAGCGAACGCTATACCGATCGCTATGTTCCCATTATAGTCGTTGGTTCCTGTAGAGCGCATAAGCAGTTCTTCAAGCGGCCGGACGCACGTGACCTTCGGAGGCTTGATGAGGCCAGACAATTCGCCCACGCAAACGTTCATCTGCCGGTTGAAGACCTAGGTGTGCCTAGTGGGCCGAAATCCGACGATCTATTGAATAAGGGGATCGTCAACTTTGCTGATGTGTTCACCCCGCGCCAGCAGATCTATATCAGAATATGTAAGGATTTGCTCGATACAGTGGATGAGCGCCATCGTCTTTGGCTTGGACTGTTGATATCCACCTCACTGGAATTCAACTGCCTGCTATGCGGATACAAAGGCTCAGACAAACGGCGAGCAGGTGCAATACGTCACGTCTTTTCGCATCATGCCTATTCTTTTCCCTACACTGCCCTTGAGAATAATCCTGTGTTTAGCGGTAACACCTCTGGAACGATTGGGCTTCTGTTCCAGGATCGCATCCGTAACGCAGCACTTTGGGCGAAAGCGCCGATAGAGCGAAGGCTCAGCAATGGGCAGTGGAAAAAGGTCACCTTGCTTGGTGAATTAGATGGGGGAACTCCGGTCGAGTCATTTGCTGAACTTCAGATCAGCCGACAAGGCTTTCTCGTGGCGCAGCAGGATTCTTCTGTCCTCCCACTGCCCAACGATTCAATTGATCATATTGTTACGGATCCACCCTACTACGATAGTGTTCAGTACAGCGACTTGGCCCACTTCTTCCATGCCTGGCTTCGGTGGCTGTTACCCGGAGAGGCGAACTGGCAGTATGCTGTCACAGATAGTGCGGTCGCCGAGACATCACAAGATGGGTTGAAGTATCAAAAAGTTCTCTCTGCTATCTGGAAGGAGTGTCATCGCGTTTTAAAGAAGCCATCAGGACGCCTGGTCTTTACCTTTCACCATTGGCGGCCGGAAGCATGGATCCATCTGACGTTATCCTTAAAGAGCGCTGGGTTTCATTTGGTTAATCATTATACAATCTATTCGGAAAACCCGATTTCTGTACATATCCGCCAGCTTAGGGCGCTGAAACACGATTCCATCTTGGTCTTACGACCGAAGGGGCCGGACGGCAAGCCAGTGCAGTACCCACGCCTTGAACATATAGATACAAGTGATAGTTTCACATTCTGCTCCAGTTGTGCCGGTCTCTTGGGCTATTGCCTCAATACTGACGTTGACGAGGAGGAGATCATTCACCTCTGGCAGAGGGCGCTTGGAGCCTGACTGTGGCGAAATATCCGTCGGAGATATTCGGTCATCCACATTACGCCGCTGATGAGAAGGCAGTAGCAGATCGGGCAAGACATTGGTGCCCATTCGTTGATAAGAGATGCTATAAACAAAGCCGGCTTATCCCCTATCCATTCGGTATCTGCTCACTCCATATTCGTGGAGAGGAAATTGCCGTTTGCCCTCGTCGTTTCCTGGATCATCATAGTATCTTTTATGACATCGCGCAATTCCATTTCCAAACAACCAACGACCTACTCATCTTCCCCGAAGTGCAACTGAAAGACATCGGCAGTTTTGATTTCGTTATGGTAAAACACAAGCCGATGTCTCTGGAGATAGAGGATTTTGCCGTGATTGAACTCCAAACCGGGCAAACTACGGGGACAGGCAAACTTGTGGAAGGTCTGAAGGACTTCCTGGCAGGTCAGAATATCGTCTACAGATCTTATGGCTTCAATCTGAACACCTATGACATCTGGAAGCGTACGTTCACACAGGTGCTCAATAAGGGCGTGATTATGGAGAGTTGGGGCCATAAGATCTATTGGGTGGTCCAGGAGCCGATATACCGTGACTTTGAGAAGCGTTATCACCTTCAAGATATCGGCTTCCATGACGAGCACTCAACTGTATTTGCATTGTATGATCTTGTTCCAAGGCCGGACAGGTTTGAGCTTGTGGCAACTCGTAAGACCTCGGCATCCATAGACCAGCTATTTGGTGCATTTCGCAACAATCCCAATATCCCACCACTTGATATGTTTCTTCAGAAGCTCAGGACAAAGATGACACAAGATGTGCATCTTTCCCTTAGCTTGGGTCGGCTAGCCAAAGGGCCATCACTGGACGTCAAGCCCCCTACTCCATCCGGAAGAATCCGTGAAGGCAGAGATGATGAAGAAGGGAAGGATAAATATGAGGCATAGTTGTCCTTCCTTGCAAAGGTATCGTGCCCGGCTTACTGCCGCTTAGTTGAACCCGACCTCACTGCTCGCTGGTATCATACTGAGGTTATGCGACATTAGCTTAAGGAGAGAATAGACTATTTCCCGTTTGGGCTTCCTGACTGGCTCTGGCCTTCGGGCCGTGCTGCGCCGTCTGATCACCAGCCTGGCCACGCTCCTGGTCATTATTTACCTGACACTGTTCGGCCTGATCCTGGCCGAGCGCGGGCGGGAGCGGTTGCCCGCGCAACCTCTGGATGCATTGGGCGAGGCGCTGGGGCGCACCGGCGCCTATCTCACGAACCACCCGACAACCTACTACTGGCACAAGCAGGACATGCCAGTCGGCGATGTCGTCGGCGCGGCCTTCGTCCATAGCGCCGGCCTGCTGATCGCTGCACTGGGCATTGCCGTCATTATCGGTGTACCCTTAGGTATGTCTGCCGCCCTGGCCCGCCGCAGGCGCCGGGCCATCCTCATCGTCGTGCTTTCCACCCTGGGCATGTCCATCCCCAGCTTCATGCTGGGGATGCTCTTCTGGGTGGTGAATATTCAGTTGTATCGCCTGGGCCTGCCGAGATTACCGGTGACAGGCTTCGGCTGGGATGAGCACATGGTCATGCCCGCGCTCGTCCTGGCCGCCCGCCCACTGGCGCAGATCGCCCAGGTGACGTACGTTACGCTCTCCGCTGTCCTGGGACAGGACTATATCCGCACGGCGCAGAGCAAGGGCCTGCGCCAGCGCGTGGTGCTGTTGCGCCATGCCCTGCGTAACACGCTCATTCCGATCATCACCACATTGGGCACTTCGCTGCGCTTCTCGCTGGCAAGCCTGCCGGTGGTAGAGTTCTTTTTTATCTGGCCGGGCGTGGGTTTAACGCTCCTGCAGGCTATTGAGTTGGGGATGTTCTCTCTTGTCACGGATATGATCGCTGCTCTGGGGGTGCTTTTCCTGCTCACCCATCTGACGCTGGAAGCGATCTATGTGCTAATTGACCCCAGGCTGCGCTGGGGAGGTCAAGCCATTGAGCGGCGCGAGCAACGCACATGGCAGGAGCGCTGGAAGGATATGCAGGCGATGCTGGCCGCATGGTGGGCTGGCCTGCGCCGTCCCTTTGTGGGTTTGCGCGGCCAGCCCTCCGCGCTGCCACCCTTGCCTATATCGGTGGATGATCGTGCCGCTGTGGAAGGGGCGGCGCTGGCGTCGCGTTCGTCGCGCCGCCGGATCATCCGCAGTGTGGTCACCAACCCCGCGCTGATCGTGGGGACGCTGTTGGTGGCGGGCTTCCTGGTGATAGGTTTGCGTGGTGAATATATGACCCAGGCTAACCCCTATGAGACGCACGGCGTCATGATCATTGAGGGCAAGCTGGGCGCGCCGCCTTACCCGCCCTCCAGCACTTTCCCCTGGGGGACAGACCCGGTGGGGCGCGATATCCAGGCGCTGGTGCTCTCCGGCGCCAAACTGACGCTGACATTGGCTCTGTTCGGCGCGTTGGGCAGGATGGCCATTGGCACGTTGCTGGGGGTACTGGCCGGATGGTGGCCGGGGAGTTGGTTTGACCGGCTGGTCAACGGCGGCATCGCCACCTGGGCGGCCTTCCCGGCGACCCTGTTCGCCATGATTCTGATCCTAGCGTTAGGCATTCAGCAGGGGGCATGGGTGTTCGTCGTGGCGTTGAGCCTGGTCGGCTGGGGAGAGATCGCCCAGTTCGTGCGGGGGCAGGTGATGGCGATCAAGCCGCAGCCGTATATGGAAGCCGCTCAGGCCATAGGCGCGCGTGTGGACCGGCTGATCTCACGGTACGTCATGCCCAACCTGTTGCCCTCCCTGCTTGCCCTGGCCGTGCTGGAAATAGGCGGCGTGCTGATGCTCCTGGCCGAACTGGGCTTTCTGAACATCTTCATGGGCGGCGGCTTTCGCATGACCATTGGTGAGACCGGCGCCATGCAGCCGGTGGTGTATGTCTTCTCCGATGTGCCGGAGTGGGGCGCGCTCCTGGCGAATATCCGCAACTGGTGGCGTACGTATCCCTGGATGGGGTGGTATCCGGCGCTGTTCTTCTCCCTGGCGATCCTGGCGTTCAACCTGTGGGGGGAGGGGCTGCGCCGCTTTTTGGATGAGAGCCGGGTGAATATCAGCCGCCTGTTCAACCGCTACACGGTGGCGAGCCTGGCATTGCTCGTGTTCGGCCTGGGCTGGGTGCTTGAGAGCACGACGCCGCTCAGCCTGTACCGGCGGCAGGCCGAGCTATTTGACGCCGGGCGGGCGCTGGCCGACATCCAGGCACTGGCTTCGCCGCGCCTGGCCGGGCGCGAGACGGGCACGCCGGGCGCGCAGGCGGCAGCGGAATACATCGCAGAACGCATGAAGGCCATCGGGTTGTTTCCGGCGGGCCGGGATAACACCTTCTTCCAAACCGCTCCTTCGCCGCGCTTCCACCTGACCGATGTGCCTCGCCTGGAGGTCCTTGACGATCAGGGCCAGGTGGTGGAGACGCTACGCTACCGACAAGACTTTGTGGAATACATCGGCCCAACCCCGACCTTTGGCAAAGGTGAAGGGGCAGTCGTTGGCCTGGCGCTTGGCCCTGATCCGGAGACCTCCGGGCGCGATCCCTACCGTATTGCCGATTTAGGTCTGCGCGATCATATCATTATCGTCCGCGAAGACCATATCTCGCGCCTCAACGCGGATGCGGTAGCGGCTACGCTGGTGGTCACAACGGATGCTGATAAACTCCAGCGGAAATATCTCTTTGGCCGGACGTCGGCTCTCAGGCCGCATCAGATTGAAACTGCATCGCCTGTGATGTGGATCACGCCGCAGGTGGCTGACCGCTTGCTGGCCACAGCCGGGAGCAGCCTGGCGCAGCTTGACGCCCTGGCCAGCCGCCTGGGGCGAGGTGAGACGGCGCTGACCGGTGAGGGGGCGAAAGTGCGTGTGGCGATCACCGGAACGCTGGCTGAGGGGCTGGATGAAAAATACTACAACGTGATTGGCTACATCCCCGGTACTGGCTCAGGGATGGGGCTGGATAGCCACGCCATCATGGTCAGCGCCTACTACGATGGCCTGGGCACCGGCCCAGATGGGACAGTCTATCCCGGCGCGAACGACAACGCCAGTGGCGTGGCGGCCATGCTGGAGATCGCCCGTGTGTTGAAAGAAGGCCCTTATCCGCCTGAAAAAACGGTGATCTTTGTGGCCTGGAGCGGCGGCGAGCGCGGCGAGGGGCTGAGCACATTTGACATCATGAACGCCAAGATCGGCTTTAGTGCGTTGACGCTGGAGGCCGTGTTTGAGTTGAGCGGTGTGGGTGCGGGGAGTGGCGAGGCTGTCGCTATCGGTGAGGGCAGCAGTTTCCGCCTGATCCAGCTTATTCAGGCGGCGGCAGGGCGGATAGGTGTCCCCACGACCACGCGGGGACGCGACCCGCACTATGGGTTGCCCGTGGCCAGGGCGGGCTTCGGCGGGCGCTCGGCCTTGAGCCTGTATCTGAGTTGGGATGGCTCCGACCGCACGGCGCACACCGCTGGCGACACCGTTGAGACGATTGACCCCGAAAAGCTGCGCAAGTTAGGGCAGACGGCTGTACTGGCCCTCACCGTCGTCAGCCGCGAAGTGGAATATTAAGCGTATAGTGAACCCTGGTTTCCCCGAAAGGAAAAGCACATCTGTGCTATAATAGTGTGCAGTCAGGCATCCTTAAGCTTTAAAGTGGGTCATAGTGCTCTCATGAGCGACGTTTCCCCGATCCGCCGGCAGTATTTGCAGATCAAGCGGCAGTATCCTCAGGCGATTGTCTTCTTCCGCCTGGGCGATTTCTATGAGACGTTTGACGAAGACGCGGAGATCGCTGCCCGCGAGCTTGACCTGGTGCTGACCTCGCGCCCGGTAGCGCGCAACCAGCGCGTGCCGATGGCCGGGATACCCCACCATGCCGCTGAGGGGTACATCGCCCGGCTGATCGCCAAAGGCTACCACGTGGCCATCTGTGAGCAGATCGGCGATGAGCCGGTCAAGGGCCTGATGCCGCGCAAGGTCACTCGCGTGGTCACGCCGGGAACAGTGATTGAGCCGCAATTGTTGAGCGAGAAGCGCAACAACTATCTGGCTGCCGTCGTCACCGAAGAGGAACGAGCGGGGCTGGCCTATGTGGACATCACTACCGGCGAGTTCGCCACGACGCAACTGGATGGCGAGGGCTGGGCGCAGGCGCTCCAGCGGGAACTGGCCCGCCTGCAACCTGCCGAGGTCATCCTGCCGGAGGAGCCAGCCGGAGAACCTCAGGGGAACTCAGAGGAACTCATAGGAAATTCGCTTCCGATCACCCGCCTTCCCCGGTGGCGCTTTGAATTGGGCACCGCCCGCCGCGCGCTCCTGGACTATTTCGGCGTGGCCTCGCTGGCGGCCTACGGCTGCGAAGGGCTGCCGCTGGCGACGCAGGCGGCGGGGGCGATCATCCAGTACCTCGGCCAGACGCAGGCGCTGGCGCCGGGGCAATTAACCGGCCTGCACACGTATAGTACGGCAGCGTTCATGGCGCTGGATGCCTCTACACGGCGCAACCTGGAGTTGACTGAGACCATCCGGGGGCAGAGCACGCGCGGCTCACTCCTGGGCGTGCTGGACAGGACGCGCACGCCGATGGGCGGGCGGTTGCTGCGCCAGTGGATCCATCAGCCGTTGACGCAGCGCGCGCCGCTGGAGGAGCGCCTGGACCGGGTGGAGGCGCTCGTCGCCGATACCCCCCTGCGCACTGAACTGGCCGATCTCCTTAAGGGCCTGGGCGACCTGGAACGCCTGACCAACCGTGTGGTGGCGGGTTCGGCGGGGCCACGCGAGTTGTTGGGGTTGGCGCGGGCGTTGGAGGCGGTGGTGCGGCTGAAGGAGGTGGGGGAGCAAGTTGGCCCAGCAATAGAGAGGGGATCCCCCCTGCACCCCCTGTTTGCCCGGCTTGACCCCTGCCCGGAGGTCGCCACGCTGATTCGCCAGGCGATTGCTGAGGACGCGCCTGCGACGTTGAACGGGACGGGGATCATCCGGCCAGGGTACTCCGCTGAACTGGATGGCATCATTGCAGCCTCGCGGGATGCCCGCCAATGGGTGGCTAACCTGGAGCGGGTGGAACGCGAGCGCACGGGGATCAAGTCGCTCAAGGTCGGCTACAACAAGGTCTTCGGCTACTATATTGAGGTCACCCAGGCCAACCTGAACCTGGTCCCCCCGAACTATATCCGCAAGCAGACGTTGACCGGCGCCGAGCGCTTCATCACGCCGGAACTGAAGGAGTATGAGGCGCTGATCCTGAACGCGGACGAGCGCATCCAGGAGATTGAGACGCGGCTGTTCCGCGAACTGTGCCAGCGGATCGCGGCAGAGGCGGGGCGGCTGCGGAAGACGGCCCAGGCGCTGGCCGAACTGGATGTGATCGTCTCGCTGGCGGAGGTGGCGGTTGCTCACAACTACGTCCGGCCTGAGTTGACCGAGGAGGATGTCCTGGAGATCCGTGCCGGGCGGCATCCGGTGGTGGAGTTGGCGCTGCAGGAGGAGCGCTTCGTGCCCAACGACGTGCGCTTTACGCCAGAGGAGCGTATCCTGATCATCACCGGGCCAAACATGTCCGGGAAGAGCACGTTCCTGCGGCAGGTGGCGCTGATCGTCCTGATGGCGCAGATCGGTTCGTTTGTCCCGGCAGAGTTCGCCCGCATTGGCCTGGTGGACCGCATCTTCACGCGCATCGGGGCGCAGGACGAGATCGCGGCAGGCCAGTCTACCTTTATGGTGGAGATGGTGGAGACGGCCAATATCCTGCATCATGCCACCAACCGCAGCCTGATTATCTTTGACGAGGTTGGGCGCGGGACGAGCACCTACGATGGCGTGTCCATTGCCTGGGCCATCGTGGAGTACATCCACAACCATCCCAGGCTGCGGGCGAAGACCCTCTTCGCCACGCACTATCACGAATTGACCGAGTTGGCCGAGGTTCTGCCCCATGTGCGCAACTATAACGTCGCCGTCGCTGAGGAGGGCGATCGAGTGGTGTTCCTGCATCAGATCGTCCCCGGCGGGGCCGACCGTAGCTACGGCATCCACGTGGCGCAACTGGCGGGCCTGCCCCGGCCGGTCATCCACCGGGCGACAGAAATCCTGACGCATCTAGAGCGGCACGCGCCGCAGGCGACGCAACGGCCTAGCCACCTGGGCCTGGCGCAGCAGTTGGCCCTGTTCCCCGAAACCAGCCCGCTGATTGAGGAGTTGAAGGCGCTGGATGTGACCGCGCTCACGCCGCTGGAGGCGCTCATGAAGCTGTATGAGTGGCAGCGGCGGTATGGTCAGTAGCTCAGGCACCCTCAGATGGGTGGGCTTGCTACAAATGTTATGAAGGCCCGTGCGGCCACCAGGCCAGCGACCCCACCTGAGGCCAGCCCGACGCCTGCCACACCTGCTGCCTCCATTGGCAAGGAAGGGACAGGCCGTCCACCGGTCAGGGCCACCAGTCCCAGGCCGATAAGCAGGCCGATCAGAGTGCCGGGCACGGTCAGTAAGATCGCCTCGGTCAGGATCAGCCCACGTATCTGAGCGGGTGTAGCGCCAACCTCGCGGAGGCTGGTAAGCTCGGTGGCGTGAGCCTGGAAGGTGTTCATCAGCGCTTTCGTCAGCCCCAGCCACGTAGCCAGGGCTGACATCGCCATACCTGCCCACAGTTGTATGAGGGTGGGGAGGTCACCGGGGCGAGAGGCCAGGGAGATGGTCAGCATCAGCAGGGCTGGTGTGATGGCTGACAGCACGAGGGCCGAGAGTGGGCGTTGTTGCCTTAGGTAGCGCAAGGCCAGGGTCAGCGTCAGTCTCATAGGGCCTCGTCAAATGGAGTGACATCAAAGATAACGCCGTCGCGTAAGTGGACGATGCGGTCGGCGTAGGCGGCAGCGCGGATGTTCTGGGTGGTCAGCAGGATAGATTGCCCCCATTCATCCCGTGCTCGCCGCAGCAGCCGCAGCAGCTTATCTCCGGCAACTGTATCCAGCCTCCCTGTAGGCTCATCCGCCAGGATGATCGCCGGGGATGCAGCCAGGGCGCGGGCGAGGGCAACGAGTTGGGCTTCGGCGGGCATGAGGTGGGCCGGGTCATCGGCGCGATGTGCGCTCAGGCCGACGCGCTCCAATGCCTCTCTTGCTGCTTGAAGCGCCTCTGTTTTCAATCTGCCATCCAGGAGCAGGGGGAGGGCCACGTTCTCCTCCACAGAGAGGACCGAGAGCAGATGTGGTGCGGGCCAGAGCAGGCCGATGCGCAGGCGGCGAAAGCGTGCGCGGCGGGCCTCGCTCAGGCGACCCAGGTCGGAGCCATCCAGCAGCACACGGCCTTCGCTGGGCGTGTCCAGCCCGGCCAGCAGGCGGACCAAGGTCGTCTTACCGGCGCCACTTGGCCCCAGCACGGCCACAAACTCGCCGTCCTGGATGTCCAGGTTGACCCCGGTGAGCGCGCGCACAGCAGCCGCACCCTGGCCGAAAATCCGGCTGAGGCGCTCAGCGCGCAGGCGAGGGGTAGCGGAGCTTGCGCTGTCCATAGAGTTAACCCTCTCCTTGTTTGATGTTGGCGCTGCGCGGTGGGCGCCCACGTGGGCGGGGATGTGGCTCCGGCCAGGTGTGCGCCTTAAGCGCGTTGAGTCGGGTTTCGTATAGTGAGAGCCAGTGCAGGTCGGCCTCCAGATGCAGGATGGCAGAGTCCAGCAGGAGGAGGGTGGGCGTATCCCGTCCCCAGTCGCATTGAGCACGCTGGAGGGTCGCCCGATGGAGTTCGCGCAGCAGGCCCTGGCGTTGGGCGGCGATAATCTCCTCTGCGGGCATGGCGCCTGTCAGGAGACCCATAAGCAACTTGACATAAAGTTCATCGCGCAGCCGCTCCCCCCGGTCTATAGGGTGGGTGAACCAGCGCTGGAGTTCTTGTTCCCCCTGGGGGGTGAGCCGATACACTTTCTTATCTGGGCCGGTGTCCTGGGCGACCACTTCGTGGTTGACCAGGCCCTCGCGCTCCAGGCGCTCCAGGGTCAGGTAAATCTGGCCGGGGTTGAGGTCCCAGTGCTGCCCCAGGCTGATCTCAAAGCGTTCGCGCAGTTCGTAGCCGTGACAGGGCCGACGGTAGAGTAGGCTGAGGAGGGCGTATTTGACGCTCATGATAATTAGATACCCTGTAGCTAGATTGACTTAAGCATAGATCACCCGGTCCCATCTGTCAAATGGGCCTCTAGGGAAGGGCGTTTCTATCAGACTTGCCACCACAGGGCCTATCGGCTATGGTAGAGGATGGTACGTTTAGGGAAGAGAGGAGACAGTCGCCATGATGGAGCATCTGATCGCTGGAGCGCAGGAACTGGGGGTCACCCTGTCCCCGGAGCAGGTGGCGCGCTTTGAGTTGTACTATCAGGAGCTTGTGGCCTGGAACGCACGCATGAACTTGACAGCGATCACGGATTATGACGAAGTGCAGGTGAAACATTTCCTGGATTCGCTGACGTGTCTCCTGGCGATGGAGGCCAGGGCGCCTGGCCAGCGCCTGCTGGATGTGGGCAGCGGCGCGGGCTTTCCGGGGCTGGTGCTCCAGATCGTCTGCCCGGAACTGGAGGTCACGCTATTGGAAGCAACCCGGAAGAAGGCCGATTTTCTTGGCTATATCAGCAGGCGGCTTGGGTTGGCCAAACTTCGTATAGTCAATGCCCGCGCCGAGGATGCCGGGCGCGATCCTGAACATCGGGAGGCGTATGATTGGGTTGTGGCGCGGGCCGTCGCCGATCTGGCGGAACTGGTGGAGTATATGTTGCCGTTTTGTCGCCCTGGCGGGGCCTGTCTGGCGCTGAAAGGGGGCGAGATTTCAGATGAAATTGAAGCTGCCGCAAAAGCAATTGAAGTATTGGGCGGGCGGCTGGCACAGGCTATCCCGGTGCGCCTCTCTGCCCTGAGGGATTTGCGCCGCCAGGTGCTGGTGATTGAAAAGATCAGACTGACGCCCAGCGCCTATCCCCGGCGGCCCGGCATCCCCCATAAGCGGCCTATTCAATAATGCGCCCGGCTTCCACGCGGAAGATTTTGGCTTTTTGTAAGAAAGCGGGGCTGAACAGACTGGGGTCGGTGCTGGTGAGGAGCGCCTGCTGGACGCTATCCACGCGCTCAAGTAAATAGCCCCGGCGCGCCAAATCCAGTTCGGCCAGGACCTCGTCCAGCAGGAGGACCGGCCACTCCCCGGCGGCGTGGTGGATCCAGGCGACCTCGCCCAGTTTGAGCGCAAGTACGGCGGTGCGCTGCTGGCCGCGTGAGCCATAGATCCCCAGGTCCACGCCATTGACCAGGAAGCGGAACTCGTCGCGGTGCGGCCCCCAAAGCGTCATGCCCCGGATGATCTCCTCACGACGGCCCTGCTCCACCTGCTGGCGGAGGGCGGCGCGGAACTCGTCGGCGGAGGCCACCAGGGGCACGTCGGGCTTGAGGCTGGGCCGCGCCGAAGTGCGGGTGGGGACAACGCTGGGGTCGTAGCGGAGGGCCAGGTGTTCGTGGCCACCGCTGAGGTCGCGATGGATGTTACGGGCCTCGCGTTCCAGTTCGGCGATAGCCTGGGCACGGCGAGCCATGAGCAGCCCACCGGCCTCAATCAATTGCTGGTCCCAGAAGGGGAGTTCGTCGGTGCTGCCCCGGCGCTCCTGAAGGGCTTTGAGCAAGGCGTTGCGCTGCGTGACCACGCGGTTATAGAGGCTCAGCGCCCGGCAGTAGGTGGGGTCTACCTGGCAGAGCGTGATGTCCAGGTAGCGGCGGCGCTCGCCTGGTGGGCCAGCGACTAGGGCGATATCTTGCGGGAGGAAGAGGACGACGTTAAGCTGGCCGAGCAGGTCAATTGTGCGGCGGGGCACGCCGTTGACGCGCACCTGCTTGCGGAAGCGGGTTTCCACGCCGGTGAGCGCCTCTTTAATGAGGGTGATCTCAATGCGGCGGTTGCCCTGACGGGTGACGACGTCGGCGACCAGGCGGGCGAAAGGCAGAGGCTCTTGTTCGGCCAGCCAGTTAATGAGCTGGCGGTCCACCGAGGTGTGTGGTGACCGCGAGGTCGCCAGATAGTAGATGGCCTCCAGCAGGCTGGTCTTGCCCTGAGCGTTAGCGCCATAAAGCAGGACCGTGCGCGGCGGCAGGTCCAGCTCCAGCCGGGCGTAGTTGCGAAAGTTGGTCAGGCTGAGATGTTCAATCCGCACAACGCAGATTTTAACACGGATACGGGGATTAATAAAGTCAGTCCTCTCCTCTCTCGTGGATGCCCAGATCGTGGCTCGTGTGGAACGAGTCAAAATCCCGACTATCTTCAGCCTGTGACGAGAGCCGTAAGCCCACTCAACACCTGTTGAGCACTGGCAGTGCGACGCGGGGGTGTGGGGCAGTTCTCCAATTGTGTTATAATGGGGCTGGTATGAACGCACGCATGGAAGAAGTCAGGCGGCGCCTGCGCGCTGTCCCGGCGGCAGGCTGGGTGGGGGCCTCTCTGGTGACGACCGGCGCCCTATTGGATGTCCCTTACCACCTGCTGCCCCAATCCACGCTCGCCAGCCTGGCCGTCTCTTGGGGCCTGGCGCCCGATGACTTTATCTTCCTGGTCAGCCAGGTCGGCGAGATCGGCCATTTCCTGCTCTTCGGCGGCCTGTTTTTCATCGCAGTCGCCGTGATCTCCACCCGGCTGATGGAAGAAGAGCGCCGCCAACAGCGCCCTGAAGCTCAAGAGAGCCGTTCGCACCTCGGCAGATGACGACCGCGCTCCTCTACGACCCTCTCTTTCTGGCCCATACGCTCCCCGGCCACCCGGAGAACCACACCCGGCTGGAACGCATCCATGCGGCCATTGACCAGCGCGGCCTGCGCGAACGCCTGCTCGCTATCCCGCCGCGCCCGGCGACTTTAGAGGAACTGGAGCGCGTCCACACGCGCAGGTACATAGAATGGATCCGCCGTCGGGCGGAGATGGGCGGCGACGCCTGGGATGGAGGCGAGACCTACGTGGTCCGGGCCTCTTACGAGGCTGCGGTGCTGGCCGCAGGTGCGGCCATCCGCGCAGTGGAGGCGGTCCTGGCGGGTGAAGCCGACAACGCCTTTGCGCTGGTACGCCCGCCGGGCCACCACGCCTTTCCCGATTCCGGAGAGGGCTTCTGCCTGTTCAACAATGTAGCCATCGCCGCCCGCGCCGCGCTGGCCGCCGGGCTGGAGCGCGTCCTCATCGCCGATTTTGACCTGCATCACGGGAACGGCACGCAGGCGATCTTCTACGACGATCCCAACGTGCTGTACTTCTCCACGCACCAATGGGGTATCTACCCCGGCAGCGGCTGGATCAGCGAGACCGGGCGCGGCGCCGGGGCAGGCGCAACGGTTAATGTGCCTCTACCGGCGGGCGCAGGCGATGCTGCGTTGGCCGCCGCCTATGATATGGTGCTCACGCCGCTGGCCCGCCGCTTCCGCCCCGATCTGATCCTGGCCTCGGCAGGGTACGATGCCCACTGGGCCGATCCGCTGGGCAGCCTGATGGCCACGGTGAGCGGCCTGGCCGCTGTGGTGCGGCGGCTGGCCGCGCTGGCCGAGGAGCACTGCGCCGGGCGGCTGGTGCTGTGCCTGGAAGGGGGCTATAACCTTGACGCCCTGGCCGCCGGGGTATGCGCCAGCCTGAACGTCCTGCTGGGCGACGCACAGGTGGAGGACCCACTCGGCCCGCCGCCGCGCCCGGAGCGTCCGGCGGACGATATACTCGCCCGCGTGCGGCAGGTGCATGGCATATAGGGTCTAGGCCACCATGCGCAGCTTACACGGCGCCGGGTCAATCGCCACCAGGAGCGGGCGGGCCATGCTGCCGGCGCTGACGATCGCCTGGCCGGGCGCCAGGTTGGGCAGGCGGGCCCACAGGGCCTCGTCAATGCCGCCGATGGAGCGCTTCAAGCGGCCAATCACGTTCTCATCGGCGATCTTGTGCAGGATGTAGTTGTTGATCAACCCCAGCACCTCATCGGGCAAGTGCTGCGGCAGTTGAGTGACGAACACCAGCCCCAGCCAGCGCTTGCGCCCGCGCCGGGCCATGCGCGCCACCTGCTCAAACAGCACAGGCATTTGTTGCCGCCGGTGCGCCGATAGAAATTCGTGCGCTTCCTCAATGACGATCACCGTGCGCCGGGGCGGCTGGCCCGTGCGCTCGCTCTCCTGATAGTTCCTGTCCTGTTGCAGGTGTAGCCCACGCAGGATTTGGGCGATCACCAGGTTGTTGACCTGGGGCGAATCCGTGTCGCTCAGGTCAATAATGGTCACCCGCCCCGGCTGGGTCATCTGGGCGTAGTTGGGCGCCGGGGC
>DAOUBF010000001.1:0-53165 GCA_034432795.1 Anaerolineae bacterium | reverse complement strand
CCCAGGGCCAGGTCCAGGGCCAGGGAGCCGGTGGGGATAACCTCCACCTGCAGGTGGGTGGCTTCCCCTAACCGCATGATGGCCCCATCCCCAAAGCGCTTTGTCAGGCTGGCCAGTGTCGTTTCCAGCGCCTTCTGACGCCCTTCAATTGCCATCGTGATACTCCTTCAGATGAACCCACAATTCAGAGCAAGCCGGTATAACATAATTATTCTATATGAAGAAGGCTCAAGTCGCAAGTAGGGAAGCGAGGGGCAGCGCGCCATCGGATAAATCCAATGGCTTCTGCTGTTCAAGCGGTTGCCCTCCCCCGCCCAGGGGGAGCAAGCGAGGAGATGCGGGGCGAAAGGGCCTATTCGGGCAGGCTCCTGGCGGCCAAGGTGGGCGCCGGTTCACCGCGGGGCATGGCCGGATCGCCGTATGTCACCACGAGTTGGGGGCGGGCGGCACTATTCCACTCCTCCGTGTCGGAGGAAACGAAATATTTCCCGCTGCTGTATTGGTCGTCGGGTGAGTAGATCACGATGCGGAACGGCGTTTGCCGCTGATAGGCCAGGCGCACAGCGCGGGAGACATCCCACGAGTAGGGGATGCCGGGCCAGCCGGGGAAGTCATCCACCGGCTGCACCCAGGCATAGCTTACGTTTTC
Source organism: Anaerolineae bacterium (assembly GCA_034432795.1). Taxonomy (GTDB): domain Bacteria; phylum Chloroflexota; class Anaerolineae; order DSLN01; family DSLN01; genus DAOUBF01. The sequence continues at coordinate 52,516 of DAOUBF010000001.1, read as the reverse complement.
CTCTGGCAGCGGCGCGTTATTCCAGGTGATCGTGCTTTCGTTCCACCCCCTGGAAACGGTGGAAATCTGGATCAGGGAGGCAGTGGACTCGCCCGGATTGCCGGCGTTGCCGAACAGGTGAAGCGTAAGCGTGGCGCTGACGATCTCCTTGTTGGGGGGGATGCTCGTCAGGGGAAAGACAATGTAGGCCTTGTTAAAGCAGGGGAAATCGGATACATCGGCCTGGTTCTGAATGTTGAAGCGGTTCAGCCCGGCGTAGTTGGCGAATCCCCACTGGCTCCAGCGGTCCAGCCCTGCGCCGCAGGTGGTATCGCCGCCCACCGAGGCGTCGCTCACGACGGCGCCGTTCAGGTTGTGGCGGATCACGACCCGTTGGGGGTTGCGAACCGGCGGCGGGGCGAATTGCGGCAGGCCAAAGGACAGCCTCGCCCAGGTGGCCGGGTTGGTGATGATGGCGTTGGGCGGCCACGTCAGGCTGGTGGTGCTCCCGCCGCCCGCGTCCAGGTCCACGATCGTGGCAGCGATGCGCCATCCGGTCCCCTGAGCGGGGGGCGGTATCCCCAGGCTGGCAAAGGGGATGTGGAACGTCATCGTCCAGCCGTCGTCATTGGTATAGTCGTTGGGGGCGTTGCCGCGCCAGCCGCTCTGGGTGGTAAAAGGAATGTTAACCGGCTGCCAGGCGGCACCATTCCATTCCGCCGCCGCCTGATAGTTCGTGCGAGGCTCCCACCAGTTGAGCTGGGCCGTGAACCGCAGCCGGCGCGGATTGGGGCCTGCTGTCTCCAGGTATAGGATGGACGTGTCCCCATTGAGCAGGTTGTTGGGGCTGGCGTTGGGATCGTACCAGAGCAGGCGGTCAAAGGTCATCGTATTGACATAGAGTTCGCTGTTGGAGTAGCCCACACGCATATCGGTATAGTTCTGGGAGGGTGTAACCTGGCCGAACCAGACAATGGCGGTTTCGCGGAAGGGGATGGTGGCTGGGAAGTAGGGGACGTGGATGACCGGGCCGGCAGGCGCAGGAGCGCCGAGCATGAGCGGCAGGAAGAGAGTGAAGGTGATCAGGGTGGTGGGCATGATAAACCCTCTCTTAATGGTCCTCTCAGGCAATAATAGCTGATCAAGGGGTAGAACACAATAGTACTGTTCTCTAAAAAGGCCAGCGTCAACCTGGAGGGGGAGAACCTACCCCCTGACCCCCTTCCCTTGTAGGGAAGGGGGCATATATCTGACGTTCAGATGGTCCCCTTTGCACCCTTTGGGGTTTATTGGATATACTGGAGGTTATGCGCATCCTGGCAGTGGACGTCGGTACAGGTACACAGGACATCCTGCTCTACGACAGCGACCTTGAGTTGGAGAACTGTCTGAAGCTGGTTATGCCCGCGCCGACGATGCTTATCGCCCGGCGGGTGAAGGCAGCGACACGCGAACGCAGGCCAATCCTCCTCACTGGCGTGACCATGGGGGGCGGGCCGAGCCAGTGGGCCGTTGAAGACCATGTGCGCACAGGGCTGCCGGTCTACGCTACACCGACAGCCGCCCGCTCGTTCAACGATGACCTGGAAGTCGTGGAGCGCGAGATAGGTATCCGCGTCATAAGCGAGGACGAAGCCCAGGAATACCAGCGCCGTCACGGCCAGGCCCTGATCACCCTGGAATTGAAGGATTTTGACTACGACGCCATCCGCGCCGCCTTCGCTGCCTTTGGCCTGGCCCTGGCCCCTGACGCGTTGGCCGTGGCCGTCTTTGATCACGGCAACGCCCCACCCGGCGTCAGCGACCGCCAGTTCCGCTTTGACTACCTGCTGGAGCGCATCCGCGCCCAAAACCGCCTTTCGGCCTTCGCCTACCTGGCCCCGGATGTGCCGCCGATCATGACGCGCATGCAGGCTGTGGCCCACACGGCCCGCTTTGATGGCCCCGTGGTCATCATGGATACGGCGCCGGCAGCGGTCCTGGGGGCGCTGCTTGACCCACACGTCGCCAGCAACGAGCACGCTTTCGTCGCCAATGTGGGCAACTTCCATACCCTGGTCTTTCGTCTGGGGCCGGGGGGCATTGAGGGCGTGTTTGAGCACCACACCGGCCTGATCACCCGCGACAGGCTGGATACGCTCATTGAGCGCCTGGCCGAGGGTACGCTCCAGCATGAGGAGGTGTTCAACGATCAGGGGCACGGCGCCCTGGTGTTCAACACGCGGCCCGCACCAGTGGACACCCTGGCCGTCGTCGGCCCGCGGCGCGGGCTGATGCGCGGCTCGCGCCACCGGCCCTATTTCGCTGTCCCTTACGGCGATATGATGCTGGCCGGCTGCTTTGGCCTGCTGCGCGCCTGCGCCGACCTGCTGCCCCAGGCCGCCTCCTTTATCCTTGAAAGTCTCGGCGGCGCTACGCGCCGTCCACCCTGGGAATTGCTGTAAATGCGGGAGGCAGGCCCCATGCCGCCCCCACCACCGCCTAGCCGGGGATGAACAGGCTTTCCCCACGCCTGGCAGTTTACATCCGGTATCTGGCGCTGATCATCGCCCTGATCGGGCTGCTGACGCTCGCTGCCGGGGTTGCCGTAATTGACCGCTATGGCCTGGTGGACCAGGCACAACCGGCGGACGTGATCATTGTCCTGGGATCGCGGGTAGAGGCCGACGGCCAGCCATCACCCTCGTTAGCGCGACGCGCCGCTCATGCGGCTGCACTCTATCACCGGGGATTAGCCCCGGCGATCCTGTGCACGGGCGGGGTCACTACCGGGCCAGTAAGTGAAGCGGCCGCGGCATGCGGGTACGCCGCGGCACTGGGCGTGCCGCCTGAGGCCACCTTCCTGGAGGAGAGGGCCACCACCACCAACGAAAATGCGCTGTACTCGGCAGCGGAGATGCAGCGCCACGGCTGGCATACCGCCATCCTGGTGAGCGATGGCTTCCATCTATATCGGGCGGCCCTGCTTTTCCAGCGCACCGGGGTCACCGTTTATCCCAGCCCGGCCCAGGTGACCGCCGGGGCGATGTTCCCCCTGGAGCGTTGGGTGCGCGAGGTGCGCGAGCTTGCGGCGCTGGCCTGGGCCAGCGTTCAGCCTGCCCCGTTGACCCCGTGATGGGGGCGCAGGTTGAGCGAACACACGCACTTACGGCAGATGGGGTCGGTCCGGACGTTGAGGTTGCGCCGGAAGGCAATAGCCTCGTCCGAGTTGAGGATGGCATCCAGCGGCTGCTCCAGGGCATTGCCGAAGCCGCGATGGAAAAAGCAGGGACGCACCGTGCCATCGGCCTCAATCACCGCTGACACCCAGGGCGCGGTGCAGGCCACTTCGGGAAAGCGGCCCTGGCCCATGAGCGCCGCGAAGTAGGCGGGCAGGCGGCGCAGCTTGGCCGGGGATTCGGCGATGAAGCCGCTTTGAAAGTCGGCGCTATAGCGGGCGATCACCTCATCCAGGATGGCCCGAAAGCGGGCCACGTCCTCCGCATCCAGCGCCACCGAGGCCACACGCTCCGGCCCCCAGCCCTCCGGCCGCCCGAAGGCCGTCGTGGACACATCTACGGCCAAAAACGAAATCTGGTCCAGCCCCAGCGTGTGCGCCGTCTCAATGATGTTGGGCAGGTCGGCGTAATTAGCCTTTTGCAGCGTGCAGCGGGCGGTGACGCGGAAATCGGGGCGGAGCGCCTTAAGCGCCGCCACGCCCTCGGCCAGCCGCTCATAGGCGCGGGGCACGTTGCGAATGCGGTTGTGCACCGCTGGGCTGCCGTCCAGCGATACGATCACATCATCCACAAAGGTGACGACTTCGGCGGCATATTTCGCCAGGAGCAGGCCGGTGGAGAGGAGCGTGAGGCGCACCGGGGCCTGGCGCAGCACCTGACACAGGCCAAACAGATCGGAGTGCATCAGGGGTTCGCCGCCGGAGAGCACCACCCAGCGCGTCCCCAGCCGCTGAAGCACTGCCATCCAGCGGGCCACCGCCTCCGGCGAGATTTCGCGCTTGTTGGCGTTGTCGCGCCAGATGTCGCACATCAGGCAGCGGCAGTTGCAGCGGCTGTGCGGCATGAGCGTCAGGATAGGCAGGGTGTATAGCCGTCCCGTCGCCAGGCTCAGCGCGCGCTTAAGGGTCTCGACAGGTGAGTTCATCGGTTTGCTACGCCCCAATTCTCATCGCAGGGGGCACAGAGAAAGCCTAGCAAAATCTCTGCGCTCTCTGCGTCTCTGCGGTGAATGAATTTCATCAAAAACCTGTAGTTTCGGGTCTCTGGTACGCCATCACCTTGTGCAGCGCCCGCAACTCAATAGGGAAGCGGTAAAAGCGCGTGTGATAGCGCCAGGCGCTCACCGCCCGCAGCAGCCAGCGGCGCGGCCCGGTCAGCTTAATGTCCGTTGTCGTCGGGTAGTAAGCGTTCAGCACCCGCTCAAAGTCGTGGGCCATCTGGCGCAGCCGCCGCTGCATCCAGGGCATCTGCGTACTGCGTCGCAGCGCAAACTGGTTCCACTCCGGGCTGATCCATTCCTCCAGCGTCTTGGGGAACTCAAACCCTTCGGCCCGCGCCTCGTCATATAGGTCGCCCGGCAGCGGCACCGGCGTGTACATGTACATGACGATCTCGCTGGCCGGATTGACCTGCTTCACCTTGCGGATGAACTCAATCGTGGTACGGATGTCGGCCTCCGGGTCGGGTGGGTTGCCCATGACGAAGGAAAACTCCGGCACGATGCCCCAATGCTTCATCAGCCGGGCGATCTCCAATGTCTTCTGCGTGGACATCGTGCCGCCCTTGTCCATACGCTTAAGCGTCTCATCCGAGCCGGACTCCGCCCCCATGAAGACCATCTTCAGCCCGCTGTCGCGCATCTTGCGCCAGGTGTCCTGGGAGTACTTGAGCAGCGTGTCAATGCGCGATTCGCCCCACCAGGCAATGCCCAGGTCCATGATGCGCTCGGCGAACTCGGCGGTGCGCGCCTCGCTGACGAAGAAGTTGTTGTCGTGGAACTCCACTGCATCCAGGCGATAGGTCTGTGTCAGCCAGCGCACGATGCGGGCCACCCGTTCGGCAGACTGGGGCAGCCAGCGCCCGTTCACCATAGTGACGACGGCGCAGAAGTTACAAAAGAAGGGGCAGCCGTAGCTGGAGTGGTGCGAGAGTGTGCGATTGCCCAGATAGCACTTGCGCACATAAGTGGCGACATCCACGCGATGGTAGGGGAAATCGGGCAGGCGTTGTGGATGGGGGATGGGTGCGAGCGGGTTGCTCACCGGCTGGCCCCCAGCGTCACGATAGGCCAGGCCCTGGAGATCGCGCACATCCTCATCCCGTTCCAGCCGCTCTAAGAGTTCGCGGAAGACGACTTCGCCATGCCCACGCACGACGTAATCCACGTAGGGAGCACGCAGCACCACATCCCAGTGCTGCGTAGGGAAATAGCCGCCCCAAATGATCGTGAGATGGGGGAACATTTCTTTGAGCTGGCGGCTGTGGGGCACGGCCTGGGAGAGTTGCGGGCCGGGCATGACAGTGACGCCCAGCGTTTTCGCGCCGCCGCGCACCAGCTCGGCGATACGCGCCACCGGGTCCGGCTCCAGGTTGCCATCCACGATGACATATTCGGTCCGCCCCTCTAAAAGCGCCCCCAACGCCAGCAGCGACATCGGCAAGACGCGCTTGCCGGGCGAGGTACTGCGCGGGTTGTAGAGAACTAACGTTGGATGCGGCATGCCTCAGACCTCTCTTGGACTCATAGGAACTCAGAGGGACCCTACGAGTTCCTACGCTTTCAGAAGGTCAGGGATCACGTGATACACCGTCAATACCTCGTTAATCAAATCGCGCTCGGCCAGCGTCTCCACGCGCAGGCCATGCGCCTGGAACGCGGCCAGCGCGCCAGCCACGTCACCTTGTGACGACAGCACAACCAGGGCACGACCGCCGGGGGCCAGCACGTCGGGCAACCCCGCCGCGAAGCGCTCAATCACATCGTTACTGCGCCAGGCGCGGTCAAGCGCGCCCTGTGGCTCGCCACGAAAGTAGGGCGGGTTGAACAGGACCACATCAAAGCGCTCGCCCGCCACCGGTGCGAACAGATCGCCTTGGCGCACCTCAATCTTGCCCTCCAGCCGATGCAACAGCACGTTGATGCGGGCGCAGCGCACGGCCTCCGGGTTGATGTCCACGGCGACGACGCGCCCGGCCCAGCGGGCCGCGAACACCGCGCCCACACCCGACCCCGTACCCATGTCCAGCACCGTCGCGCCCGGCGGGATGACCTTCGGCCCCAGACACTGCACCAGGAACTCGCCGCTGCGGAACAGCTTAGGGTTGAACACCCGCGGCAACACCAGGATCGGCGTCCCAGCCACCTCCTCCAGCACCAGCCGGTCGTAGCGGTGGCGCTGGAACAACCGGAACCACACCTGAAGCAGCCGTGAATGTGCGAGACGCAAGCCCTCCGCCATCCCTATCCGTTCAATCCGTTCCCCGAATCCATTGACAGCCTTTCCAGCTCCAACACATAATGATCGCCCAAGAGCCGGAAGGGGAACACACCCGCCAGCCGCGTCTCCAACCGGTCCAGCCGGTCCAGCAGCCCTGGCCGCCGGTTCACCAGGCTGGCTGCATCGGTCGTGGGCAGGGCCACGCCCAGCCCCCACAGCCGCAGCAGACGGAACTCCGGCGCCAGCATGCGCGCCAGCCGCCCCGGCGAGGGATAGAACACACGCAGCTTCTGCCCGCCCACCTCGGCGGTTACGCCGCCAGGCCGCAGGCGGCGGAACGCCGTGCGTGGATGGCCATGCAACAGAAACCAGGCGATCTCCCAAGGGCAGCATGGCCCCATCACGACGAGCACTGCCCGCCCCCCAGGCCGCACCCACCGGCCCAACGTCCGTGCTATTACCTCTGGTGCCACGCAATTTAACGCGCCGAAGTCGGAGAGCAGACCATCAAATACCCGCTCAAAATCCGCCTCCGCCAGGGCCTCCAGCGCCAACTGGCGCGTGACCACCCGCCCGGCGACGCCAGCGCGGGCCGCCTTGCGCTCGGCCACCGCCAGCATCTCTACCGAGGCATCCGTCGCCGTCACGCGAATGCCGCGTTGGGCCAGCCAGACCGCGTCCTCGCCTGTGCCGCAGCCCAACTCCAGGATGTGCTGGCCGGGCCTGAAATGCCGCTCCAGGCAGGCCCAGACACGCGCCCGCAGCCGCCGCCCCAATGGTGTCTGGGTAAACGCCGCATCGTAGGTGGCCGCGAGCGCGTCAAACCCCCCACCCTGCCCCTCCCCCACAAGGGGGGAGGGGATCGGGGGCACATTCATAGGTCCACCTCGTTCCGATACAGCCACATCCCCAATCGCCCTACCTGCGCGTTGACGAAGGCTTTCGCCAGTCGCGGATAGTTACGCCCGCCGTTCCCGTTATGCACCATACGGTGGACGGCGACCTCGTTCACCATCCAGCGCGTGGCGAAGCTGTAGAAGCGCCTGGAACGTCGCCCCTTAACTGACAGATCGCGCTCGGTGCGGCTCTCCCAGGGCAACCGCTCAATCAGCCGGGCCTCCACCTCGCGGTAATAGGGCGTGCCCTTGATCGGATAGGCCACCGTCGTTAGGAAGATGTCCGGCCCGGTGCGCTTGAGATGCTCCACCGTGGCAGCGATGTCCTCTATCTCCTCGCCTTCGTAGCCGAGCATGATGAACATGCCCACCTCAATGCCGTACTTCTGCGCCGTCTTGGTGGCGAACTGCACCTCCTCCACCGTGACCTCACGGCGCATGGCGTCCAGCACGCGCTGCGACCCGCTCTCCGAGCCGATCCACAGGCGGAAGCAGCCCAGTTCGGCCAACCCCTGGATGACCTCCTCGTTCAGCCGGTCGGCGCGTGAGATGCACTCAAAGGGGATGCGCAGGCCGCGCCGTTTCATCTCCTCCACATAGGCGAAGAACCAGCGGTGATGGATGGTAAAGACGTCATCGGCGTACCAGAGCATGTCCGGGTGGTAGGTCTCCACAATCATCTGCACTTCATCGGCGACATTGGTGACCGAACGGCGGCGGTGCGTCTCGCCGAACACCGAGTGGCTGCACCAGGTGCAATGATAAGGGCAGCCACGCGCGCAGATGAGCGAGACCGAACCCATGCCGTGATGCCGCTTCCAGGTGTCCAGATACTCCTGGATGTTGATCGCAGCGCGGTCGGGGAAGGGTTGTGCGTCCAGGTCTTTAATATAGGGCCGGGCCAGGTTGGTGACCACCTGGCCGTCGGCGTTGCGGTAGCTGATGCCCAGGATGCGTTCCAGGCCGGCCAGGCCATAGCGCGCCAGGTGGGGCAGAAGCTCTTCCAGCGTGATCTCGCCCTCGCCGGTGACAACAATATCGGCGCCATGCGCGATGAAATTCTCAGCGTAATAAGGCGGCTCCGGCCCGCCGAGGATGACCGTCGCGCCAACGCGCTTGCACATCTGGATCATCTTGAGCACATTCATCTTAGTCATCAGGTTGCAATATAGCCCGACGACCGGGGGACGCTCGGTCTCCAGGATGCGCTCAAACTCGGCCAGACTGCGGAAGGTGGAGTCAAACACACCTACGTCAAAGCCCTTCGCCTTGAGATGTGAGGAAATATACAGGATGCCGAGCGGTGGGTAGGGCTTCATCACCTTCAACTCGTGCGGGTCTTCGTAGAGATAGTAGCCGTGGGCAAGCAGGATGTCCATTCTATGTCCTCAGGATCGCCTCATAGCAAGTTCACAAACTCATCTACGGTCAGGCCAGCCTGCCGGATAATTGCCCGTAATGTACCTCGGTCTAACGCCTTATGAAGTGGGACAATCACCTCGGCAAATGGAAAGTCTTGGCGCAGAATCACATGGCTTCCCTTTTGTCGCACGATGTAGAACCCTGCTTTTTCAAGTGCTCTAATACACTCGCGGCCAGAAACTTGAGGAAGCTTGCTCACACATCCACCACGACCGTTTCAAGACGATCCTCTGGGATAGGCCGGCCTTCTTTCTTAAGCACCTCAATATAGAGTTCAATTGCCTCCTTAATATTGGCAATTGCCTCTTCTTTAGTCTTTCCCTGGCTGATACAAGCGGGCAGGCTTGGACATTCAGCCACCCAATAACCGTCTTCGCCAGGATAAATAATCACCCGTCTCATGACGAATACCTCCTATTCTTGCTACTTCTGTTTCTTGCTACTTCTGTCACTGCTTACGCCCCACCGGAAAACGGTAGAAGTCGCGTTGACAGCGCCAGCAGGCGGTAGCCCTGGCGTAAGACACGCCGATAATGTGCTCTCAGATGCCTACTTTGTCTCCTTCAGCCGTTCGGCCAGCCATAGGTTGACCAGTGTTTCGGGCGTAACACCGCGTGCATGAGCCTGCGCCTCTATCTGGGCATAGACATCAGGGTCAAGTGTAACACGCCGCCTGCGGATGGCTCTGACTTCAAACTCAACCTCGTGAGTCTGATCCCAATAATCAGCCAGGCTATGCGTATCCCAGAACTCGGCGATCTCCTCCAGCGTCTGCGCTTTTGAGATACTGGTCATCTGTGTTTTATCGCTTCCGCTCATATAACCTTCGCTCCTTCCTATCCATATCTCGCGCAGTCAAGATGAGGGCTGTGTTATCTGGCTTGTGAATGAAAAACACAATCAGATACCGACCTGCATCGGTTTGCCCGCTAGCTGAGTAGACGTCTTCACCTGATCTATAGCCCGACTCGACAAAACGGTATTGCGGGCGGTTGAAAAACACTTCTTCAACCTCATCTTGCGTAACATGATGCTTAATAGCCAGCTTCTCAAGGATGTCAGGTAACCAGATGAAATCATCAATATACATCCCTGACATCCTCACGACAACCGTGCCGCCGGGCGCAGCCGCTCAACCAGCGCACGCTCCACCGGGAAGCGGTAAAAGTCGCGTTGACAGCGCCAGCGGGCCGCCAGGCTGAAGGGCCAGCGCAGCGGATTGTGGTTGTGCCCCCAGGCCAGCCGCTGGTAAAACTTAAAGTTCTCCACCAGCCGCCACTTCTCCTCCGTGACCCACTCGCTGCGCCCGGCAATATAGTCAAACTCGGCCCATTCCTCCAGCGTCTGCGGGAAGCGGTAGCCCTGGCGCAGCAGGTCATCGGCAATGGGGTTGCCCGGATAGGGCTTGTAAAAGAAGATAGCCACCTCAAAATCCGGGCTCATTGCCCGCAGCCGCTTGGCCACGTCCAGGCTGGCCGCCACGCTCTCATCCGACTCGCCGGGGAATCCCACAATGATATTGTAGATCACACCGATCTTATGTCGCAAACACTTCTCCGCTGTCTCCCACACCTGCTCCAAAGTAATGTCCTTCTTGATCCGGTTGAGCATCTCCTGCGAACCGCTCTCCACACCCACCATGACCCGGCGCAGACCGCTGCGGACGCACTTCGCCAGAAGGTGATCGTCCAGTCGGTGGCCCTGGTCGGCACGCAACGTGCCCGTCCAGGCAATCTCCAGCCTGCGGCGGATGAACTCATCGGCGATAGCTTCTACCCGCGCCCGGCTGGTGAAGAAGGTCTCGTCCTGGAAGGCAACCTCGTGGACGCCGTAGCGCCGGACAAGCGCCTCAATCTCCCGACCCATGCGCTCCGGTGCCAGCCCCACCCAGCCGCGATGATAGACGTAGGGGTCGGCGCAGAAGGTGCAGCGAAAGCGGCAGCCCTGCGAGGAGATGTAGTCAAGCTGCCGCTTGCCGTGCTTGAGCGCAAAGTAATGCTCAACCGGAATGAGCGTGTAATCGTGCGGCGGCAGGTTGTTCACGTCGCGCAGCCGCCGGGGCGGATTCACCACGATCTCGCCGTCACAGCGGAAGGCGCACCCGGCGACGCCCTGCATGGATCGCTCGCCCCGGCTCAACCGGGCCACGATCTCGCCGAAGGTCTCCTCGCCCTGAGCGATCACGGTGATGTCCACGCTCGGCTCGGCCAATGTCTCGCGCGGGAACAGCGAAGGGTGCCAGCCGCCCCACACCACCGGCAGATCGGGCCGAACTGCCTTCACTGCGCGGGAGACCCGCAGCGCATCGTAAATGGGCCGGCCGGTGAGGACGCTTACCCCCAGGCATAGCGCCCCCTCCAGGTGCGCCAGCACCGCCCCCACCGGGTCCGCCTCCAGCCGCCCATCCACGATCACGACCTCATACTGCTCGCGGTCTAGAGCCGAGCCTACTGCAAGCAGAGCCAGCGGCATGGTATAAAAGACGGCTTGCGGATTATACAGGACGACTTTCGGGCGCATCTCAGGACACGGTAGGGAGCGGGATCGTCGGGCTGGACGGCAGGCGCTCCAGGGCGTTCAGCCGCCGCCGGCCCTGGTGGAGCCGCCACAATCGGTACGGAATGAGCGCAAGCTGGCGCAGGTGGGCCGGGCGCAACCGCGTGGGCTGCCGTAGCGCCGCCAGCGCCTTGCGCATCCGGAACTCCTGATGGACGACGCCGTGCAGGACACGGTAAAACTCCGGCACGTAAGTGCCCCGGAACAGCATCGCCAGGTCGTTGGAATCCACCCAGTTCTGCTTCTCGCCCAGTTGCGCCTTCACGTTCTCAAAGAACTTGGTGCCAGGCAGCGGGTAAGAGACCGAAATACCGATGTCGTCGGGCTGGCAGTCCCGCACCATCTGCAGCGTCATCTCAATGTCCTCGCGGGTCTCGCCGGGGTAGCCGAACTGGAGGAAGAAGCCCACCTGGATGCCGGCCTGGTGCAGGCGGCGCGTGGCCTCGTAAATCTCCTCCACCTTTGTCCCCTTCTCCATCGCATCCAGGACTTTCTGCGAGCCGCTTTCCGCGCCCACCCAGACGATCTGACAGCCCGCCTTCTTCAGCGCGGCCACCGTGCTCTCCTTGATCAGATCCACCCGCATCAGGCACTTGAAAGGGATCACTGCGTCGTGCGCGTGCACCAGCTCGGCGAAGCGCTCTATCCAGCCTGGCTTCAGGCCCAGAATGTCATCGGCGAACCAGATGTGCTGCGCGCCGAACTCGGTCTTCAGCCATTTCATCTCGGCCACAACATTCTCCGGGCTGCGCACGTTGTAACGCTGGCCATAGATGGGCTTGGCGCACCAGTTGCAGTGATAGGGACAGCCGCGCGTCGTCACCAGGTTCATGGAGTAATAGCCGTGCCGCTTCAGCCAGATCTGGCGGTAGCGTGGGATGTCCACCAGGTCCCAGGCCGGAAAGGGCAGAATATCCAGGTTCTTGATAAAGGGCCGGGCAGGCGTGCGGATGACCTCCCCATTCGGGCCAGGGTAGGCCAGGCCGAGAATATCCTGGAGCGGACGAGAGGAGCGCCCGCTGAGCGTGTCCAGGAGTTCTACCAGCGTGATCTCGGCCTCGCCGATCAGGATGAAGTCCGCGCCATGCGCAAAATAGCGCTCCAGGTGGTCGGTCGCATCGGAGCCGCAGACAATGACCGTGCAGCCGCGCGCCCTGGCCATCGGCATCATCTTGAAGGCCGCCTCGCGCATGCGCAGCAGGCACATCTTGCTCAGGTAGTTGAAGTTGTCCTCATACAGCACGGCGAAGCGTGGCCTGTGCCTGTCCAGCGCCTGTGCCCACTCGTCCTCACTTTGGGCGAGCATGGCGTCAAACAAGGCCACGTCGTAACCGTGTTCGCGGGCGGCGCTGGCCGCGTAGAGCGTGCCCAGGGGCGGATAGGGCTGCATCGCCTCCCACAGCTTGGGGTCAAAGCGCAAATAATAGGACTGACCGAAGAGCACCTCACTCATAGGCTCACTCCATGAGCCGACGGCGGACCGAAGGCGGAGGACGGCCCGGTTCCGTCTTCCGTCCTTCGTCCCCCGTCAGGAAATGACAGGCCATAACGGGCCAGCCGCTCGGCATAGGCCGCCAGGATGCGCTCACCATGGCTCAGGTCATGCATCTTAAAGCGATCCGGGGCCAAGACCACCTCCGGCCCGACGTGCTCGTGGCGCGCCGCCATGCGCCGCCAACGTTGCCATTCGGCCTCGTGGAGCTTGCGCCCCAACCAGCCCTTCAGGCCGAACTCCAGCGAACGGCGCAGCGGGTGGATCGGGCCGCGCACCGGATGATGACCATTGTTAGGCGGCAACAGCGTCACATTGGGCAGATAGTTGAAGGCCCAGGTGTTGGCCGCGATCAGGCGCCGATAGACCTCAAAGCCATATAAAGGCACCATCTGGAACAGCTCGCGGGCGGCGTAGAGATTGCGCTGGTCCAACTCCAGCGCGTTGGAGGCCAGGATGTAATTGGGGCAGAGGCGGTCGCCAAGCGCACGCGCCATCCGCCGCATGATCCCGGTCAGGGCGCGGACGAGCCATACCTGACCAGGGGCGCACACGAGCATAAAGTCCATGTCGGCATCGGCCTCCACGTTATCCACCGAGAGCGCGCCAGTGACGGCGACCATCTCCACAAAGGGCAATGAGGCCATCAGGCGGGCATACTGGCGCGCGCGCCGCCACAGGCGCCGGGAGATTTCGCCGCGACGGACACGCACCGCCGCCAACTCGGCCCGCTGGGGCAGGCTGTAGAAGGGGCCGGTCTGGACAATATCGCCCCGGCGCACCGCCACGTCCAGCGCTTCCTGAACCTGCTCCAGCCGCGTGGGCACATTCAGATACCGATGGATCTCATCGGCAGCCAGGGGGTAATCAAAGATGTCGGCATAGAGCACGACCTTCAGGATGGCCTCACACAGGTGCTCATGAGCCGAATCCCCACCAGCGTGATCGCAGTTGGATTCCGCCATAAATATATGCTCAGCGCGATCGGATGTTTAGAACGGCGACCTGGGCCAGAGGAACGCCCTCAACAGACAGGCTGATAACAGCCAAATTTCTGCCCCGTGTATCTATTTTATCCCCTCAGATCCTAGCACAGGTTAGCGGGGCATACAAGGAACTTTAGTCGGATTTTTTGGCCCAATGGTCGCATACCGCTGGCTGCATATGGGAGAGCATTGAAAACAATTCCGCCGGAGCCGTGTCCTCCGGCGGAATGCATAAGATGAACAATAACCCGGATGCACCATCCAGGTGGTTTCAATCCCCGCCCGGTCTCTCAACCGGGCCTTCTGGCCCAGGCGGGCTATTTAGCTGCCACCGCCATCGGTTCAGGCCGCGTCTGGGCAGGCGCAGCCAGCCGACGCAGTTCCTCCAGAAGCTGTGTGCTATCAGGCAAGGTGCCCTCCGCCTCCAGGCGAGCGACCTCCAGGAGGGCCTGATACAGGTCATCACATTCGGCGCATTGTGCCAGATGCGCCTGGATCTGCGGCGCCCAGGGCGCTGCCTCCACCCCAGCGACCTGTAAATCCACATAACCCGATAGCAATTCAAACACTTGGCCGCAATCAATCTCCCGATCCTGGGTCATATAGACCTGATGGATCCACTTGGTGAACATCTCGGCCTCCATTCGCTCTCCCTTCTTGTGGCACGCATATGGGACGCGCTGAGCAGCCAATTTCTTACCTGGGGGCTTAGTCAAGCTGGCCGAAGAGCGCCAGGATATCGCCCTCGCTGAGGTGGTGCTCAATCAAGCGTTCTTTGATCCGCTTGCGCGCATCGTGCATGAGTTTATATAGGTTGTTGCGGTTGGTCCCCAGGCGCGCCGCCACCTCCTCAACCGGCACACCGTGAAAATGCACCGCCACAATCGCCGTGCGCTGCCGCTCGGTCAGGTCTTCATCAATGATGCGTTGGACCAGTTCTAAAAGCTGGCGGCGTTCCAGGGCGCGTTCCGGGTCATCCACCTGCACGTCCTCCACGACCTTCAGCAGGGGAAACTCCTCCTCGCCCCGCAGCGTATCCAGCGACAGGGTCGTCCAGCGGCGCAGGCGCAACTCGCTCGCCGCGATATGGATCACAAATTTATACGCCCAGGTGGTGAACTTGCCCTCGCCCCGAAAGGTGTCCAGCTTGGCCAGGATCTGCATCAGCGCCTCTTGTGTGCTCTCCTCGGCCAGCCCCTCAATCTCCTCGGGGTCCATGTGGATCACGTCGCTGCGATGTCGTTGGAGGTACACCAGCACAGCCCGGAGCAGATACTGGCGCAGTTCAGCCAACGCTTCCTGTTGCAGAGCGCCTTCACTCCGCAGAGCCATGAGCCAGGCTTCGTTACTGCGCATGCGCTTCCATCGCTCGCCTGCCCCCCACAACCAACAGGCGAGCTAACTTAATAATAGCACAGGATGGATTTCGCGCCAAATGTCAAAAGCCGGTTGCACGGTTAGAACCAAGCAGTTATAATCGCACATGCCTGGTGTCCAGAGGCGGATCATCCCTGGGCCAGGCATAGGGGAAGGCCATGAGCGTCATTGAGGAGATCAAGGCCCGTATTGATATTGTGGACCTGGTGGGGGAGACCGTGAAGCTGCGCAAGTCGGGGCGCAACTTCATCGGTTTTTGCCCCTTCCATCCCAATACGCGCACGCCCTCGTTCGTCGTCTTCCCTGAAACGCAAGGCTGGCATTGTTTTGGCGCGTGCAGCACGGGCGGCGACATCTTCACCTTCGTCATGAAGCGTGAGGGCTGGGAATTCCGCGAGGCGCTGGAGTACCTGGCCCGCCGTGCCGGGGTGGAACTCCAACCCGCCAGCCCGGAGCAGGCGGCACAGGCCGAAAGCACCAACCGCCTGCGCCAGGCGCTTGCGGCAGCCGCCACCTACTACCACCATTTGCTGCGCAGCGCCGCCGAAGCCGCCCACGCCCGCGACTACATCGCCCGGCGCGGCCTGAACACCGAGACGGTTGAACGCTTCCAGCTTGGTTACGGGCTGGAGGCGCGGGACGCGCTGCGCAACTATTTAACGGAGAAAGGGTTTTCAGTAGAAGAACTGGTGGAAGCGGGCCTGCTCTCGCGGCACGAGGACGGGAGCGTCCTGGACCGCTTCCGTGGGCGCCTGATCATCCCTATTCGGGACGTGCAGGGGCAGGTCATCGGCTTTGGCGCGCGGGCGCTGGGCGAGGCCCAACCCAAATACCTGAATTCACCCCAGACGCGCCTGTTTGACAAAAGCGCCACACTGTTCGCGCTGGACCTGGCCCGGCGCGCCATCCGTGAAGCCAACGAGGCGGTGATCGTGGAAGGCTACATGGACGCGATGCAGGCCCACCAGGCGGGCTTCACCAACGTCGTCGCCCAGATGGGCACGGCCCTGACCGAGGCCCAATTGCGCCTGCTCAAGCGCTACACCCGCCGCTTCGTCCTGGCGCTTGACCCCGACCTCGCCGGTATCAGCGCGACCCTGCGCGGCCTCACCGTCGCCCGCGAGACGCTGGACCGCACCTGGCAGCCCGTCTTTGACCCGCGTGGCCTGGTGCGCTTTGAGGGCCGCCTTCAGGCCGACATCCGCGCGCTGCGCCTGCCCGAAGGCCAGGACCCCGATGACCTGATCCGCGCCGATCCAGCAGCCTGGGCCGCGCTGGTCAAGGCGGCCAAACCGATCATAGATTATGTGATGGAGGCAGTGACAGCAGGACGCGACCTGAATGACCCCAAGGTCAAGCGCGAGGTGGCGGAGCAGATCATGCCGCTCATCAGTGACGTGGCCAACCCGGTGGAACGGGATGCCTACGTGCTGCGCCTGGCGCGCCTGTTGCGCGTGGATGAGCGCAGCCTGCGCCAGAGCATCTCCCCGGCGCCTGCGCCACGGCGCACCCGGCCCGCGCCAGCGGCAGCGGCCTCACCTCCGCCGCCCGCTCGCCCGCGCCCCACAGAACGCCTGGAAGCCTACTGCCTGGCGGCGCTCTTGCAGATGCCGGCCCGCTTAGCCGCGCTGGATCAGGCGTTCCAACGCGCCCAGTTAGCGCCGCTCGCGCCCGACGATTTCGCTACACCGGCATATCGGGAGATTTTCCGTGCACTGCGGGCGGGCGCGACCACCCCAGAGGCCCTGCAAGAACACCTGGACGCGATCTTGCATCCTCACCTGGAAAAGCTCCAGGACGAGCCGCCATCCCAGGTTGACGATGAACAAAAGGCCACGCGCGCCGTGATTGAGACCGCGCTCCGGCTGCGCGAACTCCATTTGAAGACACGGCTGGAGGAATTGCGCTTCCTGCAAGAGGATGCCGCCAGCCAGAACGACGACGAGGCGCTGCGCGAGTACCACGCGGCGACCCAAACGGTCGCTGCCCTGTTGCGCCTGACCCAGGTTGAGTCCAGGCGACTTCGCATCAATGAGGGGCAGATCACCCCGGTCCCTGGCCTCAATCAGGGCCTGGGGGGAATTGGATGAGGGTGAAGCGATGAGTGGCGAAGTGCGCAAAGCCAAACGCAAGGAGTCTACCAGCCGCAAACATCATCCGTCTAAACCGACTCGGCCAGCCGCCGACCTGGAGCCTGGCGATGATGACACGTTGGAGTTGTTGGATGACACGCTGGACCTGGGCGAGGAGCTAGGCGAGGACGACCTCACCGCCCTGGGCGAGGAAGAGCCGGAAGACTCTGGTGAGGCATTGGAACCGGGCGAGGATGAACTGGAAGAAATTGAAGCCGAGATTGAAAGCGAGGACTATGAGGACCTGTTCTCCGGGCCGGAGCTATCCGATGACCCGGTGCGCCAATACCTGAAGGAGATCGGCCAGGTGCGCCTGTTGGACCCCAACGAGGAAATCTGGCTCTCCACTCAGATGGCCGCCACCAACCATCTCAAGGCGCTCCAGGAAAAGCTCACCCAGGAACTGAAGCGACCACCGACCGGTGCCGAGATCATGGCGCGGTTGTATCCGGAGCTGGTGAACGCCTGGGCAGCGATCCAAACCACCTGCGAGCGGCTCAGGCTGACCCCACCCGATTTCCTGCGCATGTTGCGCGAGGCTGAATCGCTCCAATGGCCCTGGGCCGAAAAAGCTACTTCCTACCTGCGCAATTACTTTGAGCAGGGCGGCGAATGGCGCGGCCAGGACGCCGATTGGAGCGCGCTGGCCGTGCACGTCTTTGATGTGTACATGGTGCTCTACCTCCTGCCAGACCCCACGCTGGAGTGGCTCTACGAGCGCTATGCCGCCGACGGCCAGTTGCCCTCCCTGGAGGAGTTCCTGGCCCACCTGCCTAACGAAGATGTGATCGCCCAGGGCCTTACCGGCGTATTCCAGCGCGCTGAAGAGGCCAAAAAAGCCCTGATCCGTGCCAACCTGCGCCTGGTCGTCAGTGTGGCCAAGCGCTACATGGGCCGGGGCATCCCCTTCGTGGACCTGATCCAGGAGGGCAACATCGGCCTGCTGCGCGCAGTGGAGAAGTTTGACCACACCAAGGGCTACAAGTTCTCCACCTACGCCACCTGGTGGATCCGCCAGGCGATCAGCCGGGCCATCGCGGACCAGGCCCGCACCATCCGCATCCCGGTACATATGTTTGAGACCATCAACCGCCTGATGCGCATCCAACGACGGCTGGTGCAGGAACTGGGGCGCGAGCCGACCTCCGAGGAGATCGCCCTGGAGATGGACCTGCTCCTGCCGGAGGAGGTGCAGCAAATCCTCAGCGCACGCGCCCGCGGGGAGCGGGTGGACCCCTCGCTCATGCGCAAGTGGAACCGCGCCGCCGCCAAGGTGCGTCGCATCATCCGCATCGCCCAGGAGCCTATGTCGCTGGAGATGCCGGTGGGCCAGGAGGAATCCTCCAGCCTGGGGGATTTCATTGAAGACGAGACCATCCCTGGGCCGGTGGACGCGGCCTCCAAGCAACTACTTAAGGAGCAGATCCGCAGTGTACTGGGCTACCTGAGTGAGCGCGAGCGCGACGTGCTGGAGATGCGCTTCGGCTTGAAAGACGGCCAGGACCACACCCTGGAAGAGGTGGGGCAATATTTCGGGGTCACCCGCGAGCGCATCCGCCAGATTGAGGCCAAGGCCCTGCGCAAATTGCGCCACCCCACGCGCAGCCGCCAGTTGCGCGACTATCTGGCATAATGTTTCACCGCAGAGCACGCAGAGGACCCTATTCATCTCTACGCCCTCTGCGTGCTCTGCGGCTAATTATGGAGAGTTGAACAGGAGACTTGATGAATAGCGAACTGCCACGCCCAGAGGAGCCGCCAGCGGCGCAGCCCCACGAACCCGCTTCTTTTGACGAGGCTGGGCCGCAGCCCGGCGAGATGCCTCCCTCAGGGACGCCGATAGAGCCTGCGGCAGAGGCACCGCCACCTCCGCCTCCCCTCCAACCATCGCCGGTGTCGCCTCCGCCGGAGATAAGCGCCCCACCGAACCATCGCTTCGCCACACCCAGCCTGATCCTGGGCGTTCTCTCCATGTTGGGCATCCTGAGTTGCCTCTGCCCCCTATTCTGGCTGCCGTTCCTTCAACTCTGCCCATCCCTATGGACGCTGGCGCTGGGGGGCGGTGCGCTGTTCACAGGCAACGCAGCGCGACAGGAGATTGAGGCCAGCGGTGGGAACATCGGGGGGCGTGACCAGGCCGATGCCGGGTTCATCATGGGGATCATCGGGGTGGCTTTCGGCCTCTTGGCGATCTGCCTGGGCGTCCTCTGGGCGGTGCTGTGGATCGCCTTGCCCGAAAGCCCATTCCGGGCGCGATAAGAGTGCATTTCACAGATATGTCCAGAAATCGGGTTTCTGGAGCCGCTTGCCTCCTCCCAACTAGGCCGAACCCGGCACCGGGCGGGGGAGGGAGTGGCCTGTCCACCTCCCCCCTTGCGGGGGAGGATCGGGGTGGGGGGTCTCTGCACGGCACTCGCGTTGACACATGGGTATATTTGTGCTAGACTTTCCTTTGTGATAAAGTTTACATTCGGCCCCCGGTGCGTCGCCATGCCGGGGGCTAAAGCCAGCCGTAGGGGCCTAGCCCGGCAACTGAACGCTCATTGCGCAAAGGAGCACGATGCTGATTGACTATGTGCCCATTGGGATTCTATTGATTCTGTCCGTTGGACTGGGGGTATTGATCGCCCTGATCTCCACCCTCATGGGCCCGCGCCGCCCGGCGCTGCGTAAGCTGCAACCTTACGAGTCGGGTATGGTGCCCATTGGACAGGCCCAGCGGCGTTTACCCATCCGCTTCTACCTTACGGCCATCCTCTTCATCCTGTTTGACATTGAGATCGTCTTCTTCCTACCCTGGGCTGTCGTCTTTCAACCCATCCTCAATCTGGGCTACGGTGGCTTCCTGGTCCTGGAAATGCTCGTGTTCGTCATTATTCTGGTGATCGGATACATTTATATCTGGAGGAAGGGGGCGCTGGAATGGCAATAGGACAAAAACTTGGGGAGATGGGCGTGGTCACCACCACGCTGGAACAGGCGGTGAACTGGGCGCGCAGCCGGGCCATCTGGCCCATGCTGTTCGGGCTGGCCTGCTGCGCCATTGAGATGATGGCCGCCCAGGCCTCGCACTATGACCTGTCGCGCTTCGGCGCCGAACTGATGCGCGCCAGCCCACGCCAATCGGACCTGATGATCGTCGCCGGGCGGGTGTCGCGCAAGATGGCTCCGGTGCTCCGCCGCCTGTACGACCAGATGCCGGAGCCGAAATGGGTCATCGCGATGGGCGACTGCGCCTCGTGCACCGGCGTCTACAACAACTATGCCCTGGTCCAGGGCGTGGACGAGGTGGTGCCGGTGGATGTGTATGTGGCCGGTTGCCCGCCGCGCCCGGAGGCGCTGATTGAGGGCATCATCAAGCTCCAACAGAAGATCCAGGGCGAGCGGCTGCGCGATTACGCCCAGCCTGAGGAAGACAAGATCCGGGTGGCGTAGGCATGGTCAACCTGCATGAACTCGCCGCCGACAAGGTCCGCGCCGCTTACCCCGACGCGATGGAGGCCATCGTAGATTTTCGCGGCGAACGCACCCTCGTCATCCGGCCAGAGCGCATCGTGGAGGTCTGTCGCTTGCTGCGAGATGACCAGGACTTGCTGTTTAACTTCCTGGCCGACCTCTCCGCCGTAGATTACTGGCCGGAGGAGATGCGCTTCGCCGTCAATTACCATTTGCTCTCGCTGCCGCACAACCAGCGCATCCGCCTGAAGGTGTTTGTCAACCGGGAGGACCCGGTGGTGCCTTCCGTCGTGGGCGTATACCCCGCGGCGAACTGGTATGAGCGCGAGTGCTACGACATGTTCGGCATTCGCTTTGAGGGCCACCCTGATCTGCGGCGCATCCTCATGCCTGCTGATTGGGAAGGCCATCCCTTGCGGCGCGATTATCCCCTGGGCTACGAGCCGGTCCAGTTCACGCATAACTGGCGTGAGATTGAAGAGCGTAAGCCCAAGCCGGTGCGCTAGAAAGCGGTGAGTGAGGGCCGAGGAAACAGCTATGGTGACTAGAGAGAATCTGCCAGAAACACTGCCGGTGACGGAAGAAGGAGCGGTACCCCCTCAGACCGAGTTCCGCGAGATAGACATTCAAGAACTGCGGGCACTCCAGGCCCTGGGCGGGCCGGTGCCCGAGGAGCACATGGTGCTCAACCTGGGGCCGCAGCACCCCAGCACGCACGGCGTCCTGCGCCTGCTCCTGGAGCTTGAGGGCGAGACGATTGTCAACTGCATCCCGGACATCGGCTTCCTGCACACCGGCATTGAGAAGAACATTGAGGCCAAAACCTACATCAAGGGCCTGACACTAACCGACCGCATTGACTATCTCAATCCGCCCATGAACAACCTGGCGTACTCTCTGGCGGTTGAGAAGCTGTTTGACGTCACCGACCGCATCCCCCTGCGGGCGCAATACCTGCGCGTGATCATCTGCGAACTGTATCGCATCGCCAGCCATCTGGTCTGGCTGGGAACGCACGCGCTGGACCTGGCGGCGATGAGCGTGTTCCTGTACTGCTTCCGCGAGCGCGAGCACATCCTGGACATCATGGAGATGGTCTCCGGCGCCCGCATGATGACCAGCTACATCCGCCCCGGCGGCGTCTGGCGCGACGTCCCCGAAGGGTTTGAAGAGGCGGTGCGCGCTTTCCTGGACTACTTCCCGCCTAAAATTGACGAGTACGAGGCCATCCTGACGAACAACCCGCTGTGGCTGGAGCGCACCAAGGGTATTGGCGTCATCTCTGCCGAAGATGCCATCCGCTGGAGCCTGACCGGGCCGAGCCTGCGCGGCTCCGGCGTCAACTACGATGTGCGCAAGGCCCAGCCCTACTCCAGCTACGACCACTTTGAGTTCAACATCCCGCTGGGGACAAACGGCGACGTGTACGACCGCTACCTGTGCCGTATCCAGGAGATGCGCGAGTCGCTGAAGATCATCCGCCAGGCGTTGGACAACCTGCCCAAAGGCCCGGTGGTAATTGACGACCGCAAGATCGTGCCGCCGCCGCGCTCGGAGTTGAGCAAAAGCATGGAGGCGCTCATCCACCACTTCAAGCTGTGGACCGAGGGCTTTCACCCCCCGGCGGGCGAGGTGTACGTCGCCATTGAGTCGGCGCGAGGCGAATACGGTTGCTACATCCGCAGCGATGGCTCCAACAAGCCCGCCCGCTGCCATTTCCGCACGCCCTCGTTCGCCAACCTGCAAGCCCTGCCGGTGCTGGCCAAAGGCCATCTGGTCGCCGACCTGGTGGCCATCATCGGCTCTATTGACATCGTGTTGGGAGATGTGGATAGATGAACTCAGAACAGGCAGCGAATGGACGGCGGCTGCTGGCAAAGCATAAGCCCGAAATAGACACGATCTTCTCCCGCTATCCCGATAAGCGCTCGGCCATGCTGCCCATGCTATATCTGGCCCAGCGCGAGTACGGCTGGCTCAGCCAGGACGTACTGCACGAAGTGGCCGACATCCTGGAACTGGAACCCACCGAGGTCATCTCGGTCGCTGGCTTCTATACGCTCTTCTACAAAGAGCCGGTAGGCAGGTATGTGATTGAAATCTGCGATGACCTGCCCTGTGCACTGCGCGGCGCAGAGCAATTCGTGGAACATGCCTGCCAAAAGCTGGGCATCCGGGTGGGCGAGACCACACCGGACGGCCTGTTCACGCTGCACACGGTGATGTGCCTGGCAGCCTGCGACCGCGCGCCCATGATGCAGGTCAACCTGGAATATCATGAGAACATGACGAACGAGAAATTTGATGCGCTGATTGACGAACTACGCGCTCGTGACGAGGGACGGAAAACGGAGGACGGACAATAGACAATGGTTTACCCCCCACCCCGCCCCTCCCCCACAAGGGGGGAGGGGGCAACTTCCCTCCCCCATTCAGGGGGAGAGTCAGGGAGGGGGTGATAATCCTGTGATGATCTATGAGCCTATTCACAATATCGTCAATTCGGAAAGTTGAAACCCGGTTATGATGAAACCACACATCCTCTTGCGCGATCTGGATATTCCGAACATCGCCGACATCCGTGTGTACGTGCAGCATGGCGGCTATGAGGCGCTGCGTAAGGCCGTGACCACCATGACGCCTCAGGAAGTGATTGAGGTGGTCAAGGCGTCGGGCCTGCGCGGTCGCGGTGGCGCGGGCTTCCCCACTGGCGTGAAGTGGAGTTTCATTCCCAAAGACGTCTTCCCGCGCTACGTCTGCGTCAACGGCGACGAGAGCGAGCCGGGCACGTTCAAAGACCGGCAACTGATGGAGAAGAACCCCCATCAGGTCATTGAAGGGGCCGCCATTGCTGCCTACGCCGTCCAGGCCAACGTCGTCTATCACTACCTGCGCGGCGAGTTCATGGACTTTGGCCGCAAGGTGTTTGAGAAGGCTATCGCTGAGGCGTATCAGGCGGGCTTCCTGGGCAAGAACCTGTTCGGCACAGATTATTCAGTGGACATGTATGTCCATTATGGCGCGGGCGCCTACATCTGCGGCGAGGAGAGCGCTTTGCTGGAATCGCTGGAGGGCAAGCTGGGCCAGCCGCGCATCCGCCCGCCCTTCCCGGCGACCGTCGGCCTGTACGGCAAGCCGACGGTGATCAACAACACCGAGACGCTCTCCAACGTCCCCCCGATCATCCTGAACGGGGCGGAGTGGTACCGGACAATGGGCACAGAGAAAAGCCCCGGCCCGAAGATCTTCTGCCTGAGCGGGCAGGTGAAGCGCCCTGGCAATTACGAGGCCGAACTGGGCAAGATCACCTTCCGCGACCTGATCTTCGGCGAGGCGTACGGCCAGGGCCTGCTGCGCGAGGGCGCCCAGGTCAAAGGCATCCTGCCTGCTGGCGCGTCAGCGCCCATCCTGCCCGCCTCGGCCCTGGACACGCCCCTGGATTACGAGTCGGTGGCGGCGGCAGGCTCCATGCTGGGGTCGGCCTCCATCATCGTCATGGACGACTCGGTGGACATGGCCTGGGCCGCCTATAAGATGATCCGCTTCTTCCAGCATGAGTCCTGCGGCAAATGCACGCCCTGCCGCGAGGGGACGTACTGGCTGCGCCAACTGTACCTGCGCCTCTTGCGCAAGGAACTGCGGGACGCGGATGTGGACCTGATGTACGAGGTCGCCAGCCAGATGGTGGGCAAGTGTCTGTGCCCGCTGGGCGAGTTCGCCACCAGCCCGGTCCTGTCCAGCATCAAGCACTTCCGCTGGGACTACGACGCTTATGTGCCCGATGCCAAACCGCGCCCCCGGCCCCAGCCTGTGGCTGCCCCGGCCGGCCCGGCCCAGCCGGCCGCGCCTGCGCCCGCCCCGGCAGCCGCGCCCGCCGCAGCCCCGGCTGCTGGTGCGGTCAGGCGGCTCACGCCGGAGGAGATCGCCCGGCGCAAGGCCGAACAGGAGGAACGCCGCCGCGCCCGCGAAGCCGCCAAGGCTGCGGCCAAGCAGGAGGGAGAGTAGCCTGAATGCCCAAGATCACCGTTGACGGCATGGAGATTGAAGCGCCCGCTGGCGTCGTGGTCGTGGATGCGGCCAAGCGTGCCGGGATAGACATCCCGGTCTTCTGCTACCACCCCAAGCTGAAGCCTGTGGGCATGTGCCGCATGTGCCTGGTGGAGATCGGCACGCCCAAGCGTGGGCCGGATGGCCAGGTGCAGCTTGATGAACAGGGCCGCCCCGTGATCGCCTGGATGCCCAAGCTGCAAACCGCCTGCACCACAGTCGTCAGCGAAGGCATGGCTGTGCGCACGAACACCGAGCAGGTCAAACGCGCCCAGAAGGACATCCTGGAGTTCCTGCTCACCAGCCACCCGCTGGACTGCCCCATCTGCGACAAGGGGGGCGAATGTCCACTGCAAAACCTGACCATGCGCTATGGGCCGGGCAAGAGCCGCTTTATCGTGGATGACAAGTACCACCTGGCCAAGCGCGTGCCCCTGGGCGAACTGATCGTCCTGGACCGCGAACGCTGCATCCAGTGCGCCCGCTGCACGCGCTTCTGCGACGAGATCGTAGACGACCACGTGCTGGCCTTCTACGACCGGGGTCGGGGCATGGAGATCATCACCTTCTCCGAGCCGGGCTTTGACAGTAAATTCTCCGGCAACACCACCGACATCTGCCCGGTGGGCGCGCTAACCACGCGGGACTTTCGCTTCCGCTCCCGCCCCTGGGAACTGACCAACGTTGCTACCCTCTGCCCGCACTGCCCGGTGGGCTGTAACATGGCCCTCTCCACCCGCTCCGGCCAGATCAGGCGCGTCATGCCGCGCCAGAATGAGTGGGTCAACGAGATCTGGATCTGCGATAAGGGGCGCTTCGCCTACCACTTCGTGGATCACCCCGACCGCCTGCGCACGCCGCTCATTCGCGTCGGCGCCGGGGCGCGCCCTGCGGAGCGCGCCGATGGCCGCGGCGATTTCCGCCCAGCCACCTGGGACGAGGCGCTGGACCTGGTAGCGCGCAAGCTCAGGGAGGCCGGGCCACGCGCCGCCGGGCTGGCAGGCGATCACCTGCCCAACGAAGACCTGTACCTCTTCCAGAAGCTCTTCCGCCAGGCCCTGGGCAGCCTGAACCTGGACCAGTGGCCGGGGCGCATGGCGGGCGGTGAACTCGTCGCCCAGGTCGGCCTGGCCTCCGGCTCCAACTTCTCCGACATGGGCAAGGGCACGGCGATCATCGTCATCGCCAGCGACCTGGAGGAAGAGGCCCCCATCTGGTGGTTGCGCGTCAAGCAGGCCGCCGACCGCGGCGCCACGCTCCTGGTGGCCGCCGGGCGCCCCACCAAGACGGACCGGTACGCCGAGCACAAGCTGCGCTACCGCTACGGCGGCGAGACCTACGTGCTCCTGGGACTGATGGGCGCACTGTTGCGCCGCGGGGCACAGGCCACCGACTTCATTCAGGCACGCGTGGACGGCTTTGACGATCTGCGCCGCCGCCTGGAAGAGTACCCTCTGGAACGCTGCGCCGAAGTGTCAGGTGTGCCTGTGGCCGGCCTGACATTGGCGGCGGAGGCCCTGGCAAGCGCACAGAACCTGGTCATCCTCGTCGGCAGCGAGGGGCTGAACCAGACGGCGAGCGCCGCCGTCGCCCAGGCCGCCGCCAACCTGCTGCTCCTTACCGGCCACGTCGGGCAGCCCAACAACGGCCTGATCCTGGTCTGGCCGCACAACAACACCCAGGGCGCCTGGGATATGGGGCTGCGGCCCAATCTCGGCCCCGGCTATCAGCCGCTGGGCGGCGCCGGCCTGGGCTATGAGGCCATGCTCAACGCGAGCCTGAGCGGTGAGCTGCAGGCCCTGTTCATCCTGGGCGCCGACCCGGTGGGCGCGGACCCGGCGGCCGCCGAAGTCTTGCGCCGCGTCCCCTTCCTGGTTGTGCAGGAACTGTTCCCTACAGAAACGGCCAAGCTGGCCGATGTCATCCTGCCCGCGCAGAGCTTCGCCGAGCGCGAGGGCACATTCACCAGCGGCGAGCGCCGCGTGCAGCGCTTTTACCCGGCGGTGCCCCCGCCCGGCCAGAGCAAACCCGACTGGTGGATCATCGCCGAACTGGGCCGCCGTATCACCGGCGACGCCGAGGCCTGGCGCTTCGTTGCCCCCTCCCAGATCATGCGCCAGATCACCCGCGATGTGCCGCTGTACGCCGGCATGAGCTACGCCGCACTGGCGCAGGTGGAGCCGCAGTACCCGGATGTGGGCGGCGAAGACATGTATTACGGCGGGACGGCCTATCAGAACACCGCCGGGCTGGGGGTGCAATGGCCTGTGGTCGCGGAACGGCCCGAAGCGCGCCTGGCCTTCGGCTGGATAGACCCGCCCATGCTGCCCACTTTCCATGAGGACCGGCCCTTTACGTTGGTGCCAGTGACCCGGCTGTTTGACGCCGGTATCATGACCGCCTCGGCGGAGTTGCTCAGGCGCGCCCGCATCGCCGAACCCCACGTGGAACTGAACCCGCGCGATGCCGCCGCGCTCAACGTGGCGGACGGCGACCGGGTTATCGTGCGCCTGTGGGATCAAGAGCTTCACCTGAAGGCCTGGGTGAACAGCCAGGCGGCCCCCGGCATTGTGCTCCTGCCTCGGGGGCTGGAGGGTGTACCCGACGTGCCGGGGATCACCAGCGTGGATATTCTGACGGAAGACGGAAGACAAAAGACGGAGGCTTCGGTCTCCCGTCCTTCGTCCTCCGTCGGCTAGGAGCCTATGGACACGATCATCGCCACCCTGCTTAAGATCGTCTTCATCCTCGGCCTGCTGGTCACCGGCTTCGCCTACATGACGCTGGCCGAGCGCAAGATCGTGGCGCGCATCCAGACGCGCTATGGGCCGAACCGCGCCGGGCCGTTCGGCCTGCTCCAGCCGGTGGCCGATGGCATCAAGCTCATGTTCAAGGAAGACATCATGCCCCTGGCCGCCGATAAGGTGGTGTATTTCCTGGCCCCCGTGATCACGGTCGTCCCGGCGCTGATCATCCTGGCGGTCGTGCCCTTCGGCGGCACGATCCCGCCGGGCGGGATCATCACCGACCCCAGGGGCATCCCCCTGGTCATCGCGCCGGGCGCGTATGAGAACGGGCGCTGGCAGGGCCTCAATGTCGGTGTCCTGTACATCCTGGCGGTGGCCTCTATCAGCGTCTATGGCATTGTCCTGGCGGGCTGGGCCTCCAACAACAAGTATTCCATGCTGGGGGGCCTGCGCTCATCGGCGCAGATGATCAGCTACGAGTTGGCGCTGGGCCTGTCGTTCGTCCCGCCGATGATGCTGGCCGGCTCCATGAGCCTGGTGGACATTGTGGAAGCGCAGCGCAACGTGTGGTTCGTCTTTCTGCAGCCGCTGGCCGCGCTGATCTTCCTGGTCGCCTCGCTGGCCGAGGTCAACCGCGCCCCCTTTGACCTGCCCGAAGCCGAGCAAGAGTTGACGGCGGGCTATCACACCGAGTACAGCGGTATGAAGTTCGCCCTGTTCTTCATGGCCGAATACATCAAGATGATCGCGGTCAGTGCCATCGCCACCACGCTATACTTTGGCGGCTGGTTGGGGCCGGGTGTGGACCGCTTCTGGTTCCTGGGGCCAGTTTACTTCTTCGGCAAGACGGCTGTGTTCCTGGTCATCATGATCTGGGTACGGGCTACCCTGCCGCGCATCCGCTACGACAAACTCATGGGCTTCGGCTGGAAGACGCTCCTGCCGGTCTCGCTCGCCAACGTGATGATCACCGCGATTGCTATGGTCCTGGCGCAGGACCCCGGCGTGCGGCAGTTTCTGGAGGGATTGAGGAAATACTTTCTGGGATAAGGATACGTTGAACGCCAAACGAGGAGAGCATGTTTACTGAAATCTTAAGGGGTCTGGGGACAACGATCAAGTACATTTTCCAAAAACCGGTGACGATCCAGTATCCGGAGATCAAGCGCCCGGTGCGCCAGCGCTTTCGCGGGCGGCACGAGCTGCGGCGTTACGAGAACGGGCTGGAACGCTGCATCGGCTGCTCGCTATGCTCAGCAGCCTGCCCGGCGGATGCGATCTACGTTGAGCCGGCGGAGAACACCGACGAAGAGCGCTACTCGCCGGGGGAGCGTTACGCCAAAGTGTACGAGATCAATATGCTGCGCTGTATCTTCTGCGGCTTCTGTGAGGAGGCCTGCCCCACTGAGGCGATTGTCCTGGGGCCGAATTATGAACTGTCCTTCTACGATCGGCAGAGCGCGATCTTCACTAAAGACATGCTGCTGGTGCCTCCACCGCCGGGTGTGCCCGGCACGCCGCAGAAGACCCAGGAGGGCGAGTTTGACTGGTCCCTCCCGGCGATGGCGGATTGGCCCAAACCATAACCTGTTAGTGGAGGCAGGCGTAGCGGTTTTAACCTCAGGTGCGTTTCCCCCCATCCCAACCCTCCCCCACAAGGGGGGAGGGGGACAGGCCACTCCCTCCCCCTGGCTGGGGGAGGGCGGGGGAGGGGGTGATAAACAATTAGTGGAGGGGGAGGGGTTCGCCCGTCGTCCGCCCTCCGCCCTGGGTGGTTAAAGAGGGAGCAACGCATGAGCATCACCCCAACGGTTATCCTGTTCTTCATTCTGGCGGCGGTGGCCGTGGCGGCGGCTATCGCTATGTTGCGCAGCCCCAACGCGGTTCACGCGGCCCTATTCCTGGTGATCAACTTCGCGGCAGTGGCGATCCTCTACCTGCTGCTGAACGCGCCCTTCATCGCCATGGCCCAGATCACCGTCTACGCCGGCGCCATTATGGTGCTCTTCCTGTTCGTGATCATGATGCTGGGCGCTGAGCGCCTGCCGCTCAGCGAACGCCTGCCCTGGCAGCGGCCTGTGGCCCTGATCCTATCGCTGATCCTCGTTGCCGCGTTTCTGTTTGTCGCCCTGGCACCGGCGGCACCCGGCAACCCCGGCCAGGCCGCAGCCCCGCCACCCCTCCCCCGCGACTTCGGTGGGCCATTGCAGATCGGCAGCATGCTCTTCAGCCGCTACCTCTTCCCCTTTGAGTTGACCTCGGTCTTACTGCTTGTCGCCATGATCGGGGCCGTGGTCTTGACGCGGGAGGACAGACGCCAGGCCACGGACGGCAGACGCCGGACGGCAGAAGACCGGCCACAGACCGCAGAACTCGCCTCCGTCCTCCACCCTCCATCCTCCGTCGTCACCAAGGAGCAGCCATGAACCCGACAGACGTTCCTACGGGCTACTATATCGCGCTCTCCGGCCTGCTGTTCACGCTGGGCGTGCTGGGTGTGCTCATCCGCCGCAACGCTATCATTATCTTCATGGCCGTTGAACTCATGCTGAACGCGGCCAATCTGGCCTTTATCGCCTTTGCCCGTGAGCAGGGGGCCGTGGATGGGCAACTCTTCGTCTTCTTTGTGATCACCGTAGCTGCGGCAGAGGTAGCTGTGGGCCTGGCGCTGATCGTGGCCATCTTCCGCACCAAGCGCAGCATTGACGTGGACGAAATCCACATGATGAGGGGCTAAACCGATGGAAGTCCAGGGCTTCGCCTATGCACCGTTGATTATCGGCTTTCCCCTGCTGGGGTTGCTCATCAACATCCTGTTCGGCGATGAGTTGGGCGAAGGGGGCATCGGCTTCGTCGCCTGTACAGCGGCGGCAGCGTCTTTCGTCGTGGCCCTGCTGACCTTCCTGGCAGTGCAGATTCACCCGGAGGGCTTTGAGGTCTCGTTATTCACCTGGATCCGCGCGGGCAACTTTGAGGTCCCGGCGGCGCTGCTGGTGGACCCGCTCTCCTCGGTGATGACGCTGGTCGTCACCGGCGTGGGCACGCTTATCCACATCTACGCCGTCGGCTACATGCGCGGCGACCCCCGTATCAAGCGCTTCTTCGTCTACATGAACCTGTTCCTGGCCTCCATGCTTGTGCTGGTGCTGGGCAATAATTTCGTCGTCCTGTTCGTGGGCTGGGAACTGGTGGGGCTATGTTCGTACCTGCTCATCGGTTTCTGGTATGAAAAGCTCGCCAACGCGCGGGCGGCGATGAAAGCCTTCGTGGTCAACCGCATTGGCGACGCCGGGTTCATCTTGGGCATCTTCCTCATCTGGACAACCTTCGGCAGCGTCCTATACGCCGATGTCTTTCCCCAAGCCGAGGCGGTCAACGCGGCCATGCCGGGCGTCATTACCGCGATCACCTTGCTTCTGCTCATCGGTGCGACCGGCAAGAGCGCGCAGGTCCCTCTGTTCGTGTGGTTGCCCGACGCCATGGCCGGCCCGACACCCGTCTCCGCGCTCATCCATGCCGCCACGATGGTCACCGCCGGCGTGTATATGATCGCCCGCACCCATGCGCTGTATAGCCTGGCGCCCACATCGCAGCTTGTCGTCGGCCTCATCGGCGCGGCCACAGCGCTCCTGGCCGCCACCATTGGCGTCGGCCAGTTTGACATCAAGCGCGTCCTGGCCTACTCCACTATCAGCCAGCTTGGCTTCATGATCGCGGCAGTAGGCATTGGCGCCTATGTTGCTGGTATGTTCCACCTGGTGACGCACGCCTTCTTCAAGGCGCTGTTGTTCCTCAGCGCCGGTTCGGTGATCCATGGGGTGGAGCATGGTGAGCACGCTACTGCCCATCCGGCCCAGCACAGCGATCCGTTGGACCCCCAGGACATGCGCAACATGGGCGGCCTGGCGGGGCGCATGCGCACCACGTTCATCGTGTATCTGATCGGTGCCCTGGCGCTGGCAGGCATCTTCCCGCTGTCCGGCTTCTGGAGCAAGGACGAGATCCTGGCTGAAGCGCTGCAGCGCCAGCCGCTGGTCTTCGCCCTGCTGCTCAGCGCCGCCTTCTTCACCGCCTTCTACGTGGGGCGGCAACTCATGCTCGTCTTCTTCGGCAGGCCGCGCACTGCAGCCGCCGCGCACGCCGAGGAGAGCGGGCCGATCATGCTCATTCCGCTGATTGTTCTGGCCGTGCTGGCCTTTTTAGGCGGCGCCCTCAACCTGCCGGGCGTGCAGGCGTTGGGGAGCTTTCTGGAGCACACGCTGGGCCATGAAGAGGCCGCTGGGTTTAATCCGCTCCTGGCGAGCATTGCACTGGGGCTAGCCGTGTTGGGGCTGGCCCTGGCTTATGGCGTCTATCGCACCAGGCCCGTCACCCCCCGCGACCGCGACCCGCTCACGGACTGGATTAACGGCGCATTCACCTGGCTCAACCGTAAATGGTATGTGGACGAAATCTACGGCGCCCTGTTCGTCCGCCCTTACATCTGGCTCTCCGGCTGGCTCGCCAACGTCTTTGATGAACGCTTCATCCACGACTTCATCCACGACGTGCTCCTCACCGGCACGTTCGTGCGGGTGACACGCACCCTGGCCCAAGGAGTGGACCTGGGTATCATTGACGGTATCGCCAACGGCATCGCCCGGCTAACCCAGGCCATTGGTGCGCGGCTGCGCTGGGTGCAATCCGGCTATCTGCGCAATTACGCCCTGTCGCTGCTGCTGGGCGTTGTCTTAATTGTGGGCTATCTCTTGCTGCGAACGCGCATAGGCACACCCTGATGGGAGGTTTCATGCTGCCAATTCTAAGCATCGTTACATTCCTACCCCTTGTCGGCGTCCTGCTCATCCTGCTCACACCGCGCCAGGAAGAGCAGCGCATCAAGACCATCGCGGTGGCCACTTCGGTGGTGACCTTCATCGTGTCGCTGGGCATCCTGCGGTTCTTCAACTGGGGGGAGAGCGGCTTCCAGTTAGTGGAGCGCGCCCCCTGGATCCCGGCCTGGGGCATCAGCTATATCCTGGGCGTGGACGGCATCAGCCTGCTGCTGGTGCTGCTGACCACGCTGCTCACAGCCATTGCCATCCTCTCGGCCTGGAACGCGATTGAGACGCGGACCAAGGAATTCTACGCCTTCATGCTCCTGTTGGAGACGAGTATGGTAGGCGTGTTCCTGGCGCTGGACCTGTTCCTGTTCTTCATCTTCTGGGAATTCTCGCTCGTGCCCATGTACTTCCTGATCGGCATCTGGGGCGGGCCGCGCCGGGTATACGCTGCCATCAAGTTCTTCCTGTACACCATGGCCGGGAGCATCCTGATGTTGCTGGCGATCCTCTACCTGGGCATCACCACCGGGACGTTCGCCTACCCCGACCTGCTCGGCCAGGCGAGCCGCTGGACCGGGCCGGTGCAGATGCTGCTCTTCCTGGGGTTCGCCGCGGCCTTCGCCGTCAAAGTGCCCCTCTGGCCGCTCCACTCCTGGTTGCCCGACGCGCATGTAGAGGCGCCCACAGCGGGCAGCGTCATCCTGGCGGGCATCCTGCTGAAGCTGGGCACGTATGGCTTCCTGCGCTTCAACCTGCCCCTGTTCCCGGAGGCCGCCAAACAGGCCGCGCCCACCATCGCCGTCCTGGCGATCATCGGCATCATCTACGGCGCGATGGTCTCCTTCGCCCAGCGGGATGTGAAGAAACTGGTGGCCTTCTCCAGCGTCAGCCACCTGGGGTTTGTCATGCTTGGCCTGTTCGCCATGACACCGCAGGGCGTGCAAGGCGCCATCCTGCAAATGGTCAACCACGGCCTGAGCACAGGGGCATTGTTCCTGATCGTTGGCATGATCTACGAACGGCGGCACACGCGCGACCTGGATGCCTTCGGCGGGCTGTGGAACGTCATGCCCGTCTATGCCGCGCTCAGCCTGATCGTCACGCTGTCCTCTATGGGCCTGCCGGGGCTGAACGGCTTCGTGGGCGAGTTCCCCATCCTGCTCGGCTCGGCATCCTCCAAAGTGCTCACGCCCAACCCCTGGGTGTACACGGCTTTCGCCGTCAGCGGCGTTATCCTGGCGGCGATCTACCTGCTGTGGATGTTCCAACGCGTGTTCCTGGGGCCGTTGGACAAGCCGGAGAACCAGGCACTGCGCGATCTCTCGCTGCGTGAGATCGTGGTGCTGGCGCCGATCATTATCCTTATCTTCTGGATCGGCCTGTATGCTACGCCCTTCTTCACCGTCATGGATTCTTCGGTGGCCGCCGTGCTACGCACGGTGGGGACGATCGCGCTCAGATAAGGCTATGCACGACTTTATATCATGGAGGCGAACGGTGCAGCGCGAGTCCTTGCTGCGCATCATTGACACAGAGGAGTCCTGATGCCCACATTCACACCCCCTGCACTTAACCTGGGTGCGACCCTGCCGGTGCTGATCGTCGCCGGCTGGGCGACGATCTTACTCCTGATTGACCTGCTCATCCCCCGCGAGCGCACGCGCTGGACCGGCGTCCTGGCGGCGCTGGGTGTCCTGGTGGCACTTGGCATCGCTATCGCCCAATGGAATTCAGTCCGCGCCGAGCAAGGGATGAGCGCCTTTGGCGAGATGCTGGTCGTGGACCCTTTCGCCGCGCTGCTCAACATCATTATCCTGGTGGCGGCGCTCATCAGCATCCTGTTCTCGCTAGATTACCTCTATAAAGCCGACATCGTGCGCGGCGAGTATTACCCGCTCCTCCTGTTCTCCATCAGCGGCATGATGCTCATGGCCATGGCCGCCGACCTGATTGTCGTCTTCCTGGCGCTGGAGTTGCTCTCCATCCCGCTTTACATCCTCTCCGGCTTCGCCCGCCCCCGGCCCGATTCCGAGGAATCGGCGATGAAGTATTTCTTGCTGGGCGCCTTCTCCTCGGCCTTCCTGATCTACGGCATCGCGCTGGTCTACGGCGCGACCGGCAGCACTATGCTCAGCCGTGTCATGGCGGCGGTCCATGCGGGCGCAATGGGGAACGCCTATCTGCTGATCGGCGCCGGGCTGATCCTGGTGGGCCTGAGCTTCAAGGTCGCGGCAGTGCCCTTCCATATGTGGACGCCGGACGTGTATGAGGGCGCGCCCACGTCGGTGACGGGCTTCATGTCGGTGGGGGCGAAAGCGGGCGGTTTCGCCGCCATGCTGCGCATCTTCCTGGCAGCATTTCCGGCGCTGGCCGCCGACTGGGTGCCGGCGGTGGCCGTCATCTCCGCGCTGACGATGATCCTGGGCAATTTCGTGGCGCTGGCGCAGAGCAACATCAAGCGCATGTTGGCCTACTCCAGCATTGCCCACGCGGGCTACATCATGATGGCGGTGGCGGCGGGCGGCTTCCCCCAGGCGGCGGGGGCTACGAGTGCGGCGCTGTTCTACCTGCTGGCCTACACCTTCACCAACCTGGGCGCTTTCGCTGTCGTCGTCGCTGTGGAACGCGAGTACGGGCGAGGGGTCGGCCTGAACGACTACGCCGGGCTGGCGGCGCAACGGCCCTGGCTGGCCCTGGCGATGGCCTTCTTCATGCTCTCGTTGACCGGTGTCCCGCCGACGGCGGGCTTCACCGCCAAGCTGTACGTCTTCCGCGCCACCCTGGAAGCGGGCCTGCTCGGACTGGCGATCATCGGCGTGCTCACCAGCGTGATCTCCGCCTACTTTTACCTGCGCGTCGTGGTGATCATGTTCATGCGCGAGGGCAGCGCCACCGCCGAACTGCGCCCCGCGCTCTCCCTGGCCATCGGGTTGACTGCGTTAGGCACGCTGATCCTGGGCATTGCGCCCGAATGGCTCTTCCGGGTCGCTCAAACGCTCCAACCGATCCTGCCCGGGTCGTAGCCGCAGGAACTCGTAGGACCTCTGGGAACGCCGGGGAACGCCGCGTTCCTGCGAGTGGCTTCGCTGATGATTGGCCGTCGCCTCCCCCTCATCAGCCTCACACTCCTGACCCTGCTGGGCTTCCTTCTGCGCATCACCCGTGCTGGCCATCTCTGGCTGTGGGGCGATGAAGCCTGGGGGCTATACCTGATCCGGCAGGGATTCTGGCAGTTGACCCTGGAGACGGCTCTGGACCAGCATCCGCCCCTGTATCACCAACTGACTTACCTGTGGAGCCTGTTTGCCGGGCGGAGCGAGCTGGCCTTGCGGCTGTTCTCCATCTTCGCCGGCGTGCTCTCTATCCCCCTAACCTATCAGGCAGGCAGGCAGTTAAGTGGGCGAGCGGTGGGGCTGGTGGGCGCGCTTCTGGTCGCCCTGGCACCCTTCAGCATCCACTACAGCCAGGAGGCCCGCATGTACAGCCTGATCATGGCGCTCGGCCTGACCTCCACCTATCTCCTGCTCCATCTGATCCGCTCTCCCGCGCGGATGCCAGGACTATGGGCAGCCTACGGCCTGGTCACGCTGCTGGGGTTGCTTACGTTGTATTCCTATGCATTCTTTGTGGCCTTCCAGGGGTTGATTCTGCTGCTGATTGGGCGGGCGCGGCGGCGCTTCCCCGCCTGGCTGGGGGTTCAGGGCGCGGTCGCACTGGTGCTCATCCCCTTCATCTTTGTGTTCATCCAGCCCATCCTGGAGACCCTGCGCATCCAGAGCCAGTTCGGCCAGGCCCGAACGCTTCCGGCCTTGCTGGGCGAAACCTGGACCGGGCTGGCTATGGGTGTGACGCTTGCGCCCCCCATCGCCAGCCCGCTGGCCCTGGGCCTGGGCGTCATCGCGGCCCTCGGCCTCCTGGGAGCGAGCGACAAGGGATTCAGCGCCGGGGAGCAAAGCCTGTTTTTAGCCGGGGCGCTGATCATCCCGCTGGTGCTCTTCTACCCACTTCACGTGCGGCTGCCCTGGCTGCAGCCGCGCGTCTTCGCCTTTCTCGCCCCGGCTTTGTACCTGCTGCTCGCGTGCGGGCTGGTCAGGCTCTGGCACTGGCGGCGGGCCGGCCTCGTGCTCGCCCTGGCCTATGTGGGGCTGGCCTGGAGTTGGGGATTGCATGATTATTATGTCAACTTTAGCCGCTACGACGGCTATGAAGACTACCGCCCGCTGATCGCGCAGGTCGCCGCGCACGCCCAACCGGGCGACCTGGTTCTCCACCATGCCCGCTGGCAGGAGGGCTATTTTGAAGCCTACTACCAGGGCCCGCCCCTCTGGTTTGAATACGTCCTGGACACGCGGGGGCGCCATTCCCCGGCCTTTCAGGGGCTGCAGCTCATCCCTCAGCCAGTGGCGCTGACCCCAGGCGATGTCGCCGGCCTGATCCGCCAGCAGCAGCCCCGCCAGGTGTGGATGATGTGGCGCGACATCGTGCGTCACCCTGGCGGGCCGCTTTTGGAGGACCAGATTGAGGATGCGGTCTCGCGCCTCGGCGTCAAGGTGGATGAAGCCTGGTTCGGGCACGTGCGCCTGACGCGCTATGCCCTGCCGCCGCCTGGCGCCTCCCCGGCTCAGCCCATGGAGGCCCTATGGGAGAACGGCATCCAATTGCAGGGCTACGCCCTGGCGCCGCCCGTCCAGGTGATCAGGCCGGGCGAGGCGCTCTACCTAACGCTCTACTGGCGGGCGGATGGGCCTACGGCGGTCTCCTACACGGTCTTTACTCATCTCGTAGGCAGCCGACTCAACCCCAGAGACGGGACACCTGTCTGGGCCGGGCACGACATGACCCCAGGGAACGGCGAGCGCCCTACAACCTCCTGGCAGCCTGGCGAGGTGATCCGCGATCCGCACCTCCTGAGGCTGGACCCGGACGCGCCTCCGGGCGAGTACATCCTGGAAGTGGGGCTGTATGATCCGGCCAGCGGGCAGCGGTTGCGCCTGCGCCAGCCGGATGGCCGTCTGGGTGAAGACCGCCTCATCCTGGCGACGCTGGTTGTGCCCTGAGGCAGCCTCCTCCATCAACGCGCCGCCCGCTGTAAAGCACCTCACTTGTGCTGGTTTACCAGAGGTGCTAAGATTGGCCCAGAGAGGTTATATGGCCCAACCTAAAGGGATCATCCGCTGGCAAACGCTCTCAGGCGAGCCGATCACCGTTGGCGATGTCACCATCACGCCGCAGTCGCAAGCGCTGATCATCCGCCTGCCCTTCGGCGGCCTGGTGTGGAATCGGCCCGTGGCGGTTCTGGTGGAGCACGGCGGGCAAACCAGGCGCATGCCCATTATTGACATCACCCGCGTTGTTCAGCTTGGGCTGCTCGGCCTCAGTTTAGCCTTCGCTATCTTTCTTGTGTTATCCACGCGACGAAAGACGAAGAGAGGAGTGAAATGAACGAAATCAGCGAGAAGTTCAACCACATTGCTATAACGACGGTCAAGGGCCAGGAGCAGAGTATGGCACTGATGGAGAAACTCCTCGCCACCGCCCAGCCGAGCGCCGTCTATAGCGCGCCCGTCACCTCCGGCGACTACACCATCATCACCGCCTCCGAGGTCTCGGCAGGCATAGGGTTCGGCTACGGCTTAGGCGGTGGGATAGGCCCGAAGCCCAGCGAAGGCGACACCACGAGCGAAGCTGAAGCCCAGGAAACCCAGGAGCAACCCAGCGGCTTTGGCGGCGGTGGGGGCGGTGGGGGCGCCGCTATGGCCCGTCCGGTCGCGGTGATCAGCGTCGGCCCAGAGGGGGTCCAGATTCAACCCATTGTGGACGCCTCCAAAATCGCCCTGGCCTTTTTCACCACGCTAGGCAGTATGGTGATCATGCTCTCCAGGATGCGCCGGGCCAGCCGGGGATAGGGCTGCGCTGGCCCTCAAAGTATGTGATGATCTGGCACGGACACTGAATCACCCCCAGCCATGCGCACGGTGACCTCCCTTCAATGGCGCGACCCGGCCCTCCTGGGCCTGATCTGCGCTGTGATTGCCCTGCTCGCCGGTGCCTTGCTGAGCTTCGGCGGGGTCATCCTGGCTGCCGCCGCGTTCGTTGGCCTGGTGGTGACTGTCTGGTTCCTGCGCGATTTCATCTTCGGCTTCTGGGTCGTCATCGGCATCATCACCCTGCTCCCTTTTGCTGTCTTCCCGGTCAAGATCGTCTTCAGCCCCACCTTTCTGGACGCCGCGCTTGTCGGGCTGATCGGCGTCTGGCTGCTGCGGGCGATGAGCAACAGGGATGAAGCATGGAGGGCGGAGGACGGAAGACAGATCCGCCTCCGGCCTCCGGCCCCCGTCCCCCGTCTGATATGGGCTGTAGCCGCATTCATGGGGCTGACGGTCTTCGCCTTTATCGCCGGCCTGGGTCACGCCCCGCTCACGGCCAACGTCTTGCGCCATTTCGTGGAGTTGCTCATGAGCATGGCGCTTTTCTTTGTCGTTGTGGAAAGCGTGCGCGACCACGCCACGCTGGAACGAGTGGTTCGGGCGCTCATCCTGGGGGGCGCGCTGGCAGCGGCCCTGGGGATTTTCCTGTACGCCCTGCCCGATGAGACGGCCAATCGGTTGCTCAACCTGCTGCGCCCGCTCGGCTACCCCGGCGGCGATGTGCTGCGTTACATTGAAGATAACCCTGACCTGCCGGAGCGCGCTATCGGCACCTCGGTTGACCCCAACGTGTTCGGCGGGATGCTGATCATGGCGGCGGCACTGGCCCTGCCCCAGATCACTGCCCGCAAGCGCCTGCTCCCCGGCTTAGGCGCGTTCCTGGCCATCGGCCTGATGGTTGTGTGCCTGATCCTGACGTTCTCACGCGGCGCCTTCGTGGGCCTCGCCAGCGCCGCTGTGGGGCTGGCGCTGGTGCGCTACCGCCGCCTGTTGCCGTTCCTGCTCCTGGGCGGCCTGCTGCTGCTCCTCCTGCCCGCCACCCAAGACTACGTGGCCCATTTCATTGAAGGGCTACAGGCCCAGGACCTGGCCACCCAGATGCGCCTGGGCGAGTACCGTGACGCACTCACGCTCATCGGGCGTTATCCCATTTTCGGCGTGGGCTTCGCCAGCGCCCCCGACATTGACCTGTACCTGGGCGTGTCCAACGTCTATCTGCTCATCGCCGAGGAGATGGGCCTGGTAGGGTTGGTGGCATTCCTGGGACTGGTGGGGATGCTGTTCGCCCTGGCCTGGCGCGTACGTCGCCCGGCCTTAGCCGACGCCCGGCTGGAGCCCCTGTGGCTGGGGGTGCACGCGGCCCTGGTGGGCGCGCTCGTGGGCGGGCTGTTTGATCACTATTTCTTCAACCTGGACTTCCATCACGCCATCACCCTGTTCTGGCTGATGTTCGGCCTGGCGGCAGCCGCTTCGCAACTCGCCGCCGCAAAGGTGCACCTGTGACCCGTAGGGGCGGGTTCTGAACCCGCCCTACCTATTGTTGAGATTATGGTATAATTCATGTACTGTCTTTGAGGAGGTATGATCATGCAGATTGCCACCAAGCCGTTGAAGCGCGTGGAGGTCATCACCGTCAGCGGGCGGGTGGATAGCAGCACCGCGCCGGAATTTGAGCGGGTGCTGAAGGACACCCTGGAGGCTGGACGCCATCAGATCGTCCTGGACCTGGAGAAAGTGGACTATATGAGCAGCGCCGGGCTGCGGGCGCTGGTCGCCGCCCTCAAAACCGCCCGCCGCCACAACGGTGATGTGCGCCTGGCCAACCCCTCCAACCGCGTCTCGGAGGTGCTCCAGCTCGCCGGGCTGACCTCGCTGTTTGAGGTATACCCCAGCCAGGTGGAAGCGGTCGGTTCCTTTTGAGGGCGCTATGGCTATGGACAAAACCGCTCCAGGCACACTTATAGGCACTCACAGGAACGCGCAGCGACGCAAGAGAACGCCGGGAAGCTCTGCGCCTCAGCCCCTCCCCGATGAAGACACCGCAGCCCGCCGGTTGAAACTGATCATCCCTGGCCGTTACGCCAATGTGGCTCAAGCCTGCCAGACCTGCGCCGACATGATCCGCAACGCCGGGCTGGACGAGGACACCGCCTTCCATATTGAGATGGCAGTGGACGAGGCCTGCACCAACATCATCCATCACGCCTACGAGGGCGAAGGCGCAGGCGAGATTGAGCTGTCCTGCTGTATTGAGAACGATCAGGTGATCGTCACGCTGCATGATCACGGCAAGCCCTTTAACCCGGACGCGGTGCCGCCGCCCAAAATGGCTGAGACCATTGAGGAGGTCGCCATAGGCGGCCTGGGCCTGTACCTGATGCGCAAGCTCATGGACGAGGTGCGCTTTGAGTTTGACCCCCGCGAAGGCAATACCCTCACCATGATCAAGCGCACCCCGCGCCGAACGAAACCCAAAGGAACTCGCAGGAACTCCGCGGGGCCACAGGAGGCTCAATGAGCGCCCAGAGCACCTATAGGTTCCTGCGCCGTGACGTGCTCAGTGGCAACAACGGCACCCCCATTGACGTGATCCAGGCCGAGGGACGCCTGGACGCTGAGGCGGCGCCCGCGCTGGAAAGCGAATTGAACGCCGCCCTCCGTTCCGGCCATACGCGCGTAGTACTGGACCTGTCCAGGGTGACGTATATCTCCAGCAGTGCACTCAGGGTATTGGTAGGGGCCTGGCGGCGCGCACGGGCCCAAGGGGGCGATGTCATCCTGGCGAGCCTTTCCCCGCGCGTCCGTGAAATCTTTGAGATGGTCGGCTTTGACCGCGTGTTCACTATTCACGAGACCGCGCCACAGGCGGTCTCCGCCCTCAGCGCAGGCCAACCTGCGCCCACCCCGCCCCATGACCCCGCCCGTAAATAGCATGACAGACGACAGACGACAGGGCCTGAGCAAGCGAAGGACGGATGACGGTCAGCCTGGGGAAGGGGGAGAGGTCGCTCTCCTCACACCCCATCTTCAGGAGTTGGAGGCGCTCTCCACTGTTGGCCGCATGATCGCCCTGGCCCAGGGCGACGTAGACGCGCTCTGCGAACTGATTGACCGCGAAGTCAGGCGGGTGGTGGAGACAGACACCTTCCAGCTTGGCCTGTTTGAGGGGACGCATTACCGCATCCTGATCTGGCGGGTGCGCGGCGAACGGCGGGCGCCCGCTGCCTTCCCTCTCAGCCCCAGCGACGGGCTGGTGAATTGGGTGCGGCGCACCCACCAGCCCCTCCTGGTGCGCGACTTTGAACGCGAGGCCGCTATCCTCCCGGCGCGGCCCTCGTACCAGAGCGAGACCCCGCCCCGCTCCGGGCTATTCGTTCCCCTGCTGGCCGCAGACCAGGCCATCGGCCTGATCGCCGTGCAAAGCGACCAGCCCAACGCCTATAGCGAGGACGACCTGCGCCGCCTGAGCATCCTGGCCAATCAAATCGCCGTCGCCATCCAGAACGCCCGGCTCTACCGGCAGGCCCAGGCCCGCGCCGCCGGGCTGGAACTCGTCGCCCAGGTCGGGCGACAGATCGCCGCCTTGCTCCATCGCGACGAACTCTTCGCCCAGGTGGTCCATCTGGTGCAGTCCACCTTCGGCTATTACGGCGTCTCCCTGTTCACTTTGGAGCCGGATGGCAGCCTGGTGTTGCAGGCCCACACCAGCCCAGAGGCCCCCTGTGGCGGCCCCTGCCTTCAACTGGGGCAGGGCATCATCGGCACCGCCGCACAACTCGGTGAGCCGGTGCGGGCGGATGATGTTAGCGCCGACCCCCGTTTTATCTACGATGCCGCCTTGCCCCACACGCGCTCCGAGGTGGCCGTCCCCCTCAAGATTGAGGACCGGGTGCTGGGCGTGTTGGACGTGCAGAGCGACCGCCTGGCCGGCTTCAGCGATGAGGATGTCGCCATCCTGCGCACCCTGGCCGACCAGATCGCCATTGCCATTCACGAGCACACTGTCTATCAGGCCGAGCGGCGGCGGGCGCGGCAACTCGCCACCATCGCCGAGGTCACCCGCGCCATCACTTCCATCCTGGACCTGGATACGCTGCTGGACCAGGTGGTGCGGCGGATCAGCGAGACCTTCGGCTACCCCCATGTGGGCATCTACCTGGTTGAGCCTGGGCCAGGGGAGAGCGGCGCGCAGGTGGTCTGGCGGGCCAGCACGGGCCTGCAAATGCCCGGCCTGAGCGACCCC
Source organism: Anaerolineae bacterium (assembly GCA_034432795.1). Taxonomy (GTDB): domain Bacteria; phylum Chloroflexota; class Anaerolineae; order DSLN01; family DSLN01; genus DAOUBF01. The sequence continues at coordinate 9,997 of DAOUBF010000001.1, read as the reverse complement.
CTGGAGGCGCCCGGCATCATCCCCTGGGTGGCGCGAACCGGTGAATCGGCCCTGGTCGCCGATGTCACCCAGGATGCGCGCTACGTGGTGGGGCCGGGGCAGGAAGATACGCGCTCAGAACTGGCCGTGCCCCTGCGCATGGCCGGGCAAACGCTGGGCGTGTTAGATGTGCAGAGCAACCGCGTGGCGGCTTTCGGCGAGGAGGACCGCTTCGTGCTGCAGACGCTGGGCGATGCCATCGCTGTAGCGGTGCGCAACGCCCGCCTGGTGAGCGTCACGCGCCAGGAGTCGGCGGCGCGGGCGCGGCTGGAGCGCGAGTTAGAGGTCGGGCGCGAAATCCAATTGAGCTTCCTGCCCGATGTCTTCCCTCAGGTGCCCGGCTGGGAGCTGGCGGCCTACTGGCAGGCGGCCCATCAGGTGGGCGGCGACTTCTATGACTATATCCCCCTGGGCCGCGATCTCCCCGGCCAGCCGCTTCTCCTCGGCGGCCCCTGTGGCCTGGCGATCGCAGACGTGGCCGACAAGGGTGTGCCCGCCGCGCTGTTCATGGCCCTGTTGCGTACACTGATCCGCGCCGTAGCCATCCCAGGGCGGCGCAGCCCGGCCCGCGTGCTGGAGCGCGTCAATGACCTCCTCCTGGCCGATGCCCGCTCGGATGTCTTTGCCACCGTCGTCTACGTCCAGTGGAACCCCGACCAGGCCACAATTACCTACGCCAACGCCGGACACAACCCGCCCCTGCTGATCCGCGCCAATGGCCAGGTCAAGCTGCTAAGCGTCCACGGCCTGGCGCTGGGCGTCCTCCCCCATATCCATCTGGATGAGCGCAGCCTGCGCCTAGAGCCGGGCGATGTGCTCGTCCTGTATACCGACGGGTTGACCGAGGCCCTGAATACCGCCCAGGAGGAATTTGGGTTGCAGCGCCTGCAACAGGCTCTCCTGGCCGCCCGCTCTCAACCAGCAGCAGGCATCATCCAGGCCGTGACCCAGGCCCTCAGCGATTTCTGCGGCGAGGCGCCGCCGTTTGACGATCAGGCGCTGCTGATCCTCAAGCGGGAGTAGCTCCCAACGAGTAGAGGCAAGGTATGCCTTGCCCCTGCCAGTTGAGCGCCAGTCTATCATGGGGCCACACGGTCCACGAGGGCACGATCAAGAGAGCCTATACTTCTCCCAACTTCGTGGCCCTGAGCATCAAAGACGATGAACGTGGGCGTGACCCGAAAGCCCAGGCGGCGACCCATCTCCCGCCCTACCGGCTCCATAATGTTCAGCCGGATCACCTGGAGGCGTTCCCCTTTCTCCTGCTCTAGACCATAGGAAACTCTACCGCATTCCCCGGCGCAAAGGCATACACCACGCGCACCACCGCCGGCCGCGCCCGCCCCTGTCCCCCCGGCGCACTCAGGTCGGTCGTCACCACCACCTCCCGCACCAGGTGCTCCACCAGCGGACGCATGGCCCGCCGCCGCTCATTGGCGTCCTCTAGCGCCTCAATCGCCTCCACCCGCCGCCCCAGTTCAGCCAGCATCGCCTCCGTGCTCGCCAGCCACTCCGCTGTGGCCCTGACCAGTTCGCCCCGCGCCTCCAGCGCCCGCGCCATCTCGCGCAAGCTCGCCGCCTCCCGATCAATCTCCTCCAACTGCCCCTCGGCCTCCTCCAGCGTGACCCGCCCCCGCCGGTACAGCACGAGCACCCGCTCGCGCTCGGCCTCCTTCGCCGCCACCTGCTGCATCAGCCCGCGACGCTCGCGTTCGGCGTCCTCCAGCCCCGCCTGACGCCGCCCCAGCTCCTGGCGGGCCGCCTCCAGCGCCTGGCCGGGATGCCGCAGGAAGTGGCGCACGTCCCCCCAGACAACGCCCTCCAGCCAGTCGGCGGGCAAAATGCGCCCGTGACAGTAGCGCGGATCGTTCCGCACGCGGATGCAGCTTCCCGCACAGTGATAGCGGCGCTTCCCTTTGGACTTGTGCCCAACGTAGCTCAACCCGCAGTTGCCGCAGCGGACCAGCCCGCGCAGCAGGTAATACTCCCTGGCGTTCTTGGGGGCCAGCGCCCGATTGCGCACCAGCCGCGCCTGCACGCCCTCCCACACCTCGCGGCTGACCAGCGCCGGCACCGGGCGCCGGGTCGTCCCATGTCGGCTGTGCAGCACCCACTCGCCCATATAGGCAGTGCAGTGCAGGATGTCGGCCACCCGCGCCACCGTCCACTTCCCCTGGCTGCCCTGCACCTCCCGGCCCGTGCCGTAGCGCGCCCGCCGGGGGACACCACAGGCGTTGAGCCAGCGGGCCACGCCCGCCGCGCTCCCCCCCTCATAGACGCGCCGGAACATCTCCTGAACCAACCCGGCCTCGCTCAGCCCCAGCCCAGGGACCGGGCGCTCCGAGGGGATCAGCCGCCGGTCGGCGTCCAGGTCGTAGCCCAGGGGCAGCGTCCCGCCGGTGTACACCCCCTGCTTCGCCAGCCGGTCGCGCCCCAGCGTCATGCGCTCGCTGATCGTGGCCCGCTCCAGTTGGGCCAGTGACCCCAACAGCTGGAACAGGAACGTGCCGATGGGGGAGGTGGTGTCAAACGGCTCGGTGGCGCTCTTGATGGCCACGCCCAGCCCCAGCAGCGCGTCGTGGGCCGCCAGAAGCACGCTGAGCTTGCGCCCCAGCCGGTCCAGGCGATACACCAGCACGCTGCCGAAGCGCCCGCGCCGGGCGTCCTCCAGCAATTGCGCACCCCCTGGCCGCTCGTCCAGCGGGATGGTGCCACTGTAGCCGTCATCCACATACTCCCCGGCGATGGGCAGGGCGTGGAGCGCGGCGTAGCCACGCAGGAAATCCAGTTGCACCTGAACGGTCTGGCGTTCGGCCTGATCCTCTGTGGAGACGCGGCAGTACAGCGCGACGGGTTTGGCGTTTTCAGGGGAAGCGGGTAGAATGTGCATGTCGTGACCTCCATAGCAGGTTGCGACCACGCCCTGGGCCGCTCGCACGGCGCCGGGGCATTTTCCTGGCAGTATAGCGCACGCGCCCCGCCGGGGCAAGTGACGGTATCTGTCGGCGGGAGGCCGCCTGGAAGCGGCAGAGAACGCGAACAGACCTCCTGGAAATTTTCCAGGGGGGTGAAGCCCGGCTGCACCCGCGCCAAATAGCACACAGAGCACAGGGCATACAGAGAGCTTCTCAGAACGGTGTTAGAATAAATGTTCTGTGCGGCTGGCGGCTGGAGAACGATTCACGTGTATCGTTTTGGCCCATCAGGACTGGCGCAGCGGTCAAGCGTGGGCATGGCCTGGTGGCCGGGTGGGGATGGAAACTCGCCCTGCCAGGCACGCGGTATCCGATTGTCGTGGGCTATCCGCTCGCGCCCTACCTCGTCAAAGTGATCTCTATCTCCCATCGCGACAATATTGTGTCGGACTGCGCGGACAGAACATACACCCCATCGCGGGGCACATGGAGCGGGTACATCTCGCGCCATTGCCATCCTCGCCGATCTCTAGGTAATCGGTGGGGCAGTCGGCCGGGCTGCCCATAAGTTCGCCCGCTTCGCTATAGACACCCAGGTAGAAACATGCGGGGGCTAAGCCTACTGTGTAGGTTATATGCAACCATACTACCCCCCTCAGCCGTCGGACGCGTCCACCCAAGGCCTCACCTCTCCATTCTCATCACCACACCTCTCACTACTATACCCATAACCCCCAAGCGTGACCGGTGGAACTAGGAGTACTGGGGTAGGCGTGGGCGTGCGGGCAGGCGCAGCGGTGGGCATGACCAGGATAATCACGGCCTGCGGGGGCTGGAGGGTTCCCAACACTATTGCACCTATTCCCGCGCCCAGCGCCAGCACCAGCGCTGTCAGCACTACGTGAAAAAATATTCTAGCGCACAGCGCGGTACAGTGCCAATGCCAGGGCCTGGATCGGGAGAAGTCTATATAGGTTGCACATAACAGGCCATTCATGCAATTTACTCGGAATTTTGGGGCGCTTTTGGGACGCTTTTGGGACGCTGATGTGATATACTGGTTTGAAAGTGGCTCTCAATAGGGGGGAGAGCTTCTCATCACGATGCATACTTGGGAGATTGCCATGTCGCGATCCATGCTCTTGCGGATAGGTTTGGGGGTGTGCCTCACCCTGCTGTTGGCGCTGGCGATAGCGGTTTCGGCCTGGGCGTATATCGCCACTGCCCCCGCCGCCCGGTCCCTGGCCCAGGGGGAGGGGACCCCGACAGCCACGCTGTTCTCCCCCCTGCCCACACCGACCGCCACAGAGACGATGACATCAACCGGTAATGGCCTGGAAACGATTGGGGCCCTGCCGGACCTGCGGCTTCCCAGCGTTCGCGGCTTCAATGTCTCCGAACAGACCGGGGCCGCCACCCTGGATTATCCGTTGACGCTGCCCCCTGGGCCGGGCGGCTTCGCGCCCCGCCTGTCCATCAGCTATAGCAGCGCGGCGGTGGATGACATTCAGGGAGAGAATCAGCGGGGCGACAATATCCGGCAATCCGGCATATTGGGCCTGGGATGGAGCCTCACCGGTATTCCCACACAAAGCATTTCTGACTGGGAAGTACGGGGCGGTGACCGCCGAGCCAGAATGATCCATATCTCAGGCATCGGCCCCTCAGGTTCTGTCGAATTTCGCCGCAATAGCGGCTGGTCTGACGACTGGTATCAGAGCCCGGCAAGCAATTTCATAATCGCTGGGGGTGACCAGTTGTACGGCACAACCCATATTAGTGTTAAGGATGAAAATGGAACATACTATGATTTTGACCCTCCAGGTGGAGACGACCCACACACAAGCAGTTGTTACACGATTGGGAGCAACGGTGAGTGTAACGAGGTATGGGGAACACTGTATGTGGAACGTATTAGCCATGTGTGGGGGCAAGAGATCGAATTCCATTACATCAAAACTCAACAGAGGGTTGCAGAATATGGCAGTACATATTACACACGGGATGTTCGTCCGGACTATATCACCTATGGCGATCCCGCTAATCCAGTTAAGATAGATTTCGTCTATTTTGAGGGTGAGGTTGATCAAGCGATGCTATGCTATTACAACAACGCTTGGAGACGATGTGACCGAGGTCGGGCGAACAACGGATTAGAGTATCAAGATCAATGGACCGATGGCCTTCTCAAGCAGATTGACATCTCCGTTGGCTCAACGATGGTGCGACGTTATGCTTTCAGCTATTACACAACCTCTCAAGGTTGGCATGACGATTCCATCGAACCCAAGCATAGATATTACGAGTTTACTCAGGAGGGATATTTTACGGCTACGATTCAAAGTCATCACTCTATTCTCAAAGAGATTCGCGAATTAATATGTCAGGGTTCTGTTGACAATCCGACCTGCACTGACCCCAACACGCCTTATAGGTTCTATTATCAGCAATTACGGTACAGAGAGGGCAGGGATGTAAATTCTAACTGCCCTGAAGAGACCAGCCCCGATCCTACCGGGAATGACATTTTTCTGATCCGGGCAGACAATGGGTACCAGGGGGCAGTAGAATTTACTTATTACAATGGTTACTATACTCAGGGGAACCATGGCTGTGGCGCCTACCATATCTGGTGGGCACATGAGAACGACAGGGGTTGGCACTTTAACGACCTTAACGATCGTGCTAGCCGCTGGCGTTTCCTCATCAAGCGGAAACGGGTGTTTGATGGAATGGGCAACTACTATGATGTCGAATATGACTATAACCTGGACAGCCCCTACTTTAACGGTCTTGGCTTCGTGGATTATACTGAGGGTGGGCGTAACATAGAGGCTGGCTTCAAGTATCTCGGTTTCCCCTATGTACGCATCACAACCTTTGACTTTGGGGGCCAGGCTTTGAGGACAGAGGAGAAGAGCTTCTATTTCGAGTTAGAAGTCATTGGTTATGATGGAGGCGGTAATCCTTACCTTGATTGCGTCCGTGACGACCCGAGACAGGGCTTGGTTAAACAGCTTATCATCCGACAAGGGGATGAGAACGGCCCGATATTATCTCAAACCGATAATGTGTATCATTTCAGCTTGTTACCTAACTCCGACCCGAGTAACCCGACCAATTGGGATAAATGTCAAATGCGCAAAGACCGAGATACATACCAACCCAATCCCAATTTCGTGAAAGAGCCGCATGCGCTGCTCGTAAGCACGACCACGACCACATTCACTTTTGAGAATGGTAGCTCGCCCGTTACAAGAACTGTAAGAACTGCGTACGAATATGCCTGGGATTTCACCCAAACCGGCCATCAGAGCCCGGGCAATTATGGCGCACTGCTACGGACATTGGAGTACGGCCTTGACCCTAATCCCAGCGGCTATCCGCCCGATGAGCGCACCACGATTATCTACTATGCCCATAGCGAGCCCTGGCACATTCTCAATAAGGTCAGACAGCGGTGCGTCATTTCGGGCATCTGGCCTAGAGACACACAGCGCTGGTGCCAGGCAGGAGACCCTAACACCTATTACTACTACGACGGCCTGGGTTACGGTGAGGTGGGTGACCGGGGGGCGTTGACCATGACGCGGGTGGACATAGCAGCAGGGGTGTCTGTAGAAACCCGCCAGGACTACGATCCGTACGGCAACGTCATAAGGACCTGGGATGCGAACAAGTCCGCCACCAATGACCCGAATCCCTCCATCATCTGGACATATGACAGCGTTTTCCACGCCTTGCCCAAGACGGAGACGAACGCGTTGGGCCAGACCACCACCGTCACCTACGACTCCGACCCCGATTCTGGCGTCAGCACACGCTGGGGGGTGCCCATCTCGGTGGATGGACCGAATCCAGGAATTGCCGACCGGGTAGAGTACAGGTATGATAATCAGGCGCGGTTGTGGAAGGTTATCAAACCGGGCGATACCCCGGACCTTCCTACGCAGCAGTACAACTACAATATCAACCATCCGTACTTTGGTGCGCCCCTGGCGGTGGAGACGCTGACCCGCATCAACGCGGTTCCCGACATTAATCAGTATGACAAGTCCGTGGATTTCTACGATGGGCTGGGGCAGAAGCTGCAAACCCAGACCTGGACCGGGGAAGGCGGGCCACCCTGGGTGGGGGTAGTCATGGCAACGCGATATGACGCCCTGGGCCGGGCCACGCTCGCCTACAAGCCCTACCGGACCACTGATCCCCCTTACAACAATAGCTTCGGACAGTTCACGCCCCCGCCCCCCAACCAACCTGTTGCCATAACCACCTATGACGCCCTGGGGCGGGTGACGCAGGTGACCAACTGGGAGGGGGTGCCCATTGTGCGCACTGTGTACCAGGAGGGCGGCTTCAAAGTGAAGACGCTGGATGCGCGCGGAGTGATGCACGCCACCTGGCGCGATGGGCTGGGACGCCAGATACAGACCAACGAGTGCCAAATCACCTTGCCTGACCCCAACACTCTATGCCCCTGGTCGCCCACGAACTATGTCCAGTCCACCTATTATCGGTATGACGTCCTGGACAACCTAACGACCGTGACCGACACGTTGGGGCACGTCACCACCATCACCTACGACCTGGCCGGGCGCAAGACCGCCATCACCGACCCCGACATGGGCACCTGGAGCTACGAATACGACCCCAACGGCAACCTCACCCACCAGACCGATGCCCGCGGCCAACACCTGTGCTTCCGCTACGACCCCCTCAACCGCCTCAGCGCCAAGGGCCTGGGCACGCCCACCAGTTGCAACCTCTTCGCCTGGTATGGCTACGACGAGGCCGGGCATGGCGCGGGCGCCATCGGCCAACGCACCAGCCTGTACAGCTTCACCCGCACCCAGCCCAACACCGACCCCGTCCGCACCGATTGGTACTATGATGAGCGCGGGCGGGTGGTCAGCCAGACACACCAGTTGTGGGGCAACGTGTACACCCTGCACTTCACCTACACCCCCTCCGACCGGGTGGCCACGGTGACCTACCCCGACGGCGAGGTGGTCACCCAGAGCTACTCCAACCAGCGCGGCCTGCCCACCCGCCTGACCAGCAGCCTGGCCACCTACGTGGACAGCGCCAGCTACACCTTCTACGCCAAGCTGGAGCGACTGACCCTGGGCAACCGGCTGCAAACCAGCTACACCTACGATGCCCTCTTCCGCCTGGCCAGCCTGCAGACAGGGGCGAGCCTGCAGCGCCTGACCTACAGTTACGATGTGAGCGATAATGTGGTGGGGATGGTGGATACAGCCCTCAGCCCGGCGGAGACGCACAGCTTCTCCTACGATGCCCTCAACCGGCTGGCGACCGCCGTCGCCAGCACCTCCAGCGAGGGCGGCGCCCAGCCCTACGCCCACAGCTACGCCTACGATGCCCTGGGCAACATAGACTATGTCATCCGCGACGGCACGCGCTGCGATTACCGCTATGGTAGCCGACCGCACGCGGTGATTGAGGTGAGTTGTGAGGGGGGGCAGCAGGCCAGCTATCAGTATGATGCCAACGGCAACCTGACCACGCGCACCCAGGGGGGTGTGACCTACCAGCAGCAGTACGACGCTGAGAACCGGCTGATCCTGGTGACGCGCACGCAGGGCACGAGCCTGCAGGTGACCCGCTTCTACTATGATGCCGAGGGTAATCGGGTGAGGCAGGTGGCCCCGGACGGCACGAGCACAATCTACCTCGGCCAGTGGTACGAGGAGAGCCAGAGCGTGAGTAGGAGCCGGGTGCGCACCAACTACTACTATCTGGGCGGGCAGCGGGTGGCGCTGCGGCAGGGGGCGGTGGGGCAGGCGGGGCTGGTGTATTGGCTGCATGGGGACCACCTGGGCAGCACCAGCGAGGTGAGCACCGCCACAGGCAGCCTGTATGGGCGGGAGCGGTACTACCCCTACGGGCAGGTGCGCTACACCTGGGGCAGCCTGCCCACGACGTACAACTACACCGGGCAGCGGCTGGACTACACAGGGCTGCTGTACTACGGGGCGCGCTACTACGACCCCGCCCTCATGCGCTTCACCCAGCCCGACACGCTCGTGCAGATGGGCCCCAGAAACCCCACGCCCTACCTGCCCCTGACCGTCTCCTACACCGAGCCCCGCCTGCTGGAACAGTGGAATCAACTCCAACGCTCACGCCTCTATCCCAGCACACAGGCATCCCAGCCCCCACCTGCAGTTGACCCTCAAAGCCTGAACCGCTATACTTACGCCCGCAACAGCCCGCTGGCGTACATAGACAGTTCCGGCCACATTGCCTGGTGGATTGTGGGCGGGGTGGTGGGCGGAATAGCGGGCTTTGGCGCCTATGCCCTCACCCACCAGGACAACTTTGACTGGGGGCAGGCGGCGTTATGGACGGCGGGTGGGGCGGTGGTTGGGGCGAGCTTTGGAGCGGGGGCCCAGTGGGTGGCTGGGGCGCTGAGGACGGAAGCGGCTGTCCCTGCCGTGACAGCGGCTACTACCGCCGGGGCGGCAGCCAGTTCACCCGCCGGACAACAAATCATAACAGTAGGCACAAGAGTGCTACAGTTATCCCAATATGCTCTACAACGTATGTCTGAGCGGGGGGTCAGCATAGAGCAGGTACAGAAGATTGTCAATACAGCCCAATCATTCAGGTATTTCCATGATGGTGCTTGGAAGACAGGCTATTATGATCCGGTCAGCAAGATATTCGTTGCAGAAGTAGAGGGTGTTATTACGACTGTCATTGCGAAAGTGAATCCACAGTATATAGAAAATCTTAAAAGCTTGTGCTATGAAGTAACTTACGATCCAGCAGCGGATACCGTTTATATCTATCTAAAGAATAGCATCGGTCCAGGTGACATCGCAGCAACCTATCCTCTTGGCCCTGTTGAGGAAGTAGGACAGATCAATCTAGACTTTGACGTTGCGGGGCGACTTATTGGAATTGAGATATTAGATGCTAGGCCCTGTCTGCAAAATGCTGTAGAATAGGAGGTATGAGTCCAAAACAACATAGGCATGAGCTAACCGATGCACAATGGGAGCGGCTACAGCCTT